>CAZKFT010000114.1:0-2510 GCA_964552205.1 uncultured Gammaproteobacteria bacterium | reverse complement strand
TCACCTTTCAGTTCCGATTTGGCGGCCTGTTCCCAATCAGCGTAGCTTGCTGCAGGAAACTCATCGAATGCTAGTTTTTTTTGCATGGCAAAACAAAGATAACGAGATCGGAGGTTGTAACTTCACCCAAAAATCTCATTTGGATTTTTTGAAGAATTTTCCACCAAAAACGCCACTCAATTAGGAAAAAAAAGGATTTAAAAAAGTCAAGCGAAAATGATCTTTTTTTTAACATTTTTTTAACCCAGTTTTGTTGTCCGCCTCCCCTCAAAGGGAGTCTAATCACCGACTTTAACACGTAATAAACCACCACTCGAATGCATGCCAAGACTTGGGAAAACTGCCTTAATTATCTAAAAGAGCACATTTCTGCACAAAGTTTTACTACATGGTTCGAACCAATAAAGCCATTGGCCTTGAACGGTGACGTGTTGACGATTCAGGTACCGTCACAGTTTTTCTATGAGTGGCTAGAGGAGAATTATGCCACTGTCATAATGACCGCCCTCAAGCGTGAAATCGGCGAAAATGGTCGATTGGAATATTCCGTTGTAATGGACCGTAGCACAAACGACAACATCTTGTCGACCAAAGCAGGCAGCCCATCTAGCAACGGTATCTCCGAAAAAAATAAACCAAGCGATTTTTTCAATGAACTTCAGAGCCATAGCAACCTAAACGTCAACTACTTATTCGACAATTTCATAGAAGGAGATTGTAATAGATTGGCTCGTTCTGCTGGCTATGCAGTGGCAAATAAACCGGGCATTACATCCTTCAATCCGCTCATGATTTATGGTGGTGTAGGGTTAGGAAAAACACACCTTGTACATGCCATCGGCAACCAGATCAAAGCGCAACATGCGAGCAAGCGAATCATCTATGTGGCTTCTGAAAAATTTACCAACCAGTTCATCGAAGCACTGAAAAACAACAACATTCAGGAGTTCATCAACTTCTACCGCGATGTGGATGTGCTGATTTTGGATGACGTGCAATTCCTGAAAGAAAAAGAAAAGACACAGGAGATTTTCTTCCACATCTTCAACCACCTGCATCAGTCCGGAAAGCAGATCATCATGACGTCTGACTGTGCACCAAAAGACTTAAAAGGTTTGCAAGAGCGATTGGTTTCACGCTTCAAGTGGGGACTCACTACAGACCTCACCTCGCCTGATTTTGAGACGCGCATGGCGATTATTAAGAAGAAATTGCAGCAAGATGGTGTTGTGATACCTGATCCTGTATTAGAATACATTGCCTACACAGTGGATACCAATGTGCGCGAATTGGAAGGTGTGATCGTGTCGATGATTGCCCATGCGTCATTGGCCAACATGTCCATCGATCTTGAACTGGCTAAGAAAATACTCAAGAACATTGTAAAAGAGATCGACTCTGAAGTAGGAATCGACTATATTCAAAAGACCGTGTCGGATTACTTCAATGTAGAGCAAGATGACCTAAAGGCGAAAACGCGCAAGAAAGAAATCGTAATTGCCCGCCAAGTAGCCATGTATTTTTCTAAAGACTATACCAATCATTCCTTGAAGTCAATCGGCTATCACTTTGGTGGGCGCGATCACAGTACAGTGATTCACGCAGTACAATCGGTAAACGACATGTTGGATACGGATGCCAAATTCCGCTATGCCGTGGATGAGCTAAAGAAAAAGCTGAAACTGCGCAATCCGGCGCTTGCCTGACAATTCAACATTTTCTTGGGTTCAAGCGTACGCATAACTTCGCGTCATAACCACATACACCTTGCGCAAGAGCTTTCTCTGTGTCTTTCTTTTTCCGATCTGGCTAGCGGCACAGCCGACCATCGTAACGGGCAAGGTCACAGAAGCGGCCACCGGCACGCCCATTCCCTTTGCCAATGTCATCTTCACCGGCACGCAAGAAGGTGCCATTACCGATTTTGACGGCAACTACCGAGCAATAACATCCCTACCTGTAGACTCTATAGAAGTGCGCTATGTGGGCTTTGTGAGACGTATAAAATATGTGCGCCCAAACACAACCCAAGTCATTGATTTTCAACTGGATGAAGAAGTAACTGCCCTAGGTGAGTTCGTGTTTTATGCAGGGGAAAATCCGGCCTTTGACATCCTGCGCAAGGTGGTGAAAAATAAAAGCAAAAACGACAAGCGATCGTTGGAGGCATTTGAATATGAAAGCTATACCAAGATCGAGTTTGATATAGACAATCTGTCGGATCAATTTCGTGAGCGCAAGATTGTGAAGCAAATCACGAACGTGCTGGATAGCATTGAACAGATAGCAGGAGAAGACGGCAAGCCTGTGTTGCCCATTTTCATTTCAGAGGCAATATCTCGTGTGTATTTTCGAAGTGAACCCACACATCGGACGGAGAACATGCTCAAAACCAAAATCAGTGGTGTGGGCATCACGGATGGCACGCTTACTAGTCAGGTCATTGGGTCTACTTTTCAGGAATACAATTTTTACCAAAACTGGCTGAACATACTCGACAAGGAATTCAT
>CAZKFT010000113.1:0-2539 GCA_964552205.1 uncultured Gammaproteobacteria bacterium | reverse complement strand
TTCTGGTCGGCTTCCTGTTGGCGCTGTTTCTGGCATGGGCCTATGAGCTGACGCCGGAGGGCGTGAAACGCACAGAGGAGGTGACGCCGGAACTCGTTAGGCCGGAAGCGGGGCATCGTACCGACCGGCTGATTGTCATCGGCCTGCTGCTGGTGGTCGCCGTGCTGGTGACCGAGCGCTTCTGGTTCAAGGACGACGCGGAACCACCTTTAGCTGTAGTCACGGATGCATCCCGGGTTATCGACAAATCCATTGCGGTGCTGCCGTTTACCAACATGTCCGCCGACCCGGAACAGGAGTTTTTCGCCGACGGCATCACCGAAGACATCCTGACTCGGCTGGCGGCCGTCGGCGAGTTGCGCGTCATCAGCCGGACTTCGATCATGCGTTACAAGGGTTCGGACAAGAGCCTTCCGGAGATCGCCGCAGAGCTGGGCGTCAGCTACGTGCTTGAAGGCAGCGTGCGTCGGGTCGGTAACCAAGTGCGCATCACCGGCCAGTTAATCCGGGCGGCCGACGACGGCCACCTGTGGGCAGAAAGTTACGATCGCGAACTGGCCGACATCTTTGCAGTGCAGACCGAAATTGCCGGGCAAATCGTCGAGGCACTCGCATTGCAGTTGACCGAGGGTGAGCGAGAGCGGTTGCAACGCCAGGGCACCGACAACGCGGCGGCCTACGAGCAATACTTGCTCGGTCGCGCGCAGCTGAACCAGTCGTTCAGCAATGTCGGCGGAAGACTTGCGCAGCTGGACAGGGCGGAAGCGCTGTTTCGTGCCGCGCTGGAGCTAGATCCCGACTATGCGGATGCCTGGGCAGGGCTGGCGCGGACTTTGCGGTACGGACTCGGGGTTAAGCCGGAACAAGCCGACGCGGACTACCAGTCCGCGGTGGATGCCGCGCGCCGCGCCATTCGCCTGGCGCCCGAATCCGCTACCGGTTACGTCTGGCTCGGCCAAGCCTATCTCGCCCGCGGCCTCGGTGAGGCGGCGTCGGAACAATTCCAGCTGGCGGCCGAGGTCGAACCCGATTCGGTCGATGTGCTGCAGGCGCAAGCGTGGATTCGTCGCAGCGATGGCCGGTTGGCCGATGCGGTGCTGCTACTGGAGCGGGCAGTGCGAATCGAACCGGGCGACGCCTACCTGCACGATGCGCTGGGCGCGACCGAAGGTCAGCTAGGGACGCTGCGACGTGCTCGCGAGGCGTACCAGGTTGCCTGGGGCGAGATCACACCGCACGAAGCGCGCCTCGCCTGCATGTTGGCTGGCCTCTCCTTGCGAGCTGGTGAGATTGAGGCCGCACGAAGCCACATCATGCGAAATCGCGAATTAGAACCCGATTCACCATTCCAGGCCAGTTGTTCGCTTTCGTTTTTCCTGCAGACCGGTGATCTGGACGCCGCGCGCGAGGCCTTCGAGCACCACCGTGAATATATTGAGGAGCGCTTGCCGCTAAGGGCTGCGTTGCTGCAGGCCCGCGCGCAGCCCGACACCGAGATTGAGCCCCTGCTCGCGCGTGCCGAGCGGCGCTTGCGCGAAGAACTGCCGCGCGCCTGGGGCAGCGGTTTGGAATACAGCCTTAGCCAGATTGAACTGCTGCGCGGCAATCATGATGCGGCACTGGCGCGGCTCGAAACCGCCGTCAGCCTTGGCTGGCGCGGGTATCGCGAACTCGAGCAGGACATCACCTGGGACCCGATCCGCGAGGACCCGAGATTTCAGGCGCTGGCGAGACAAGTCGACGAAGACCTGGCCCGCCAGCGCGCCGAACTCGCCGGGAGGGCTCGGCAACCATGAGCTCACATTCCGGATGAGCAGGTCGCCGTCATTCCCCGGGTTGCCCCTGGTTGGGCTCGCGCGATACCATTTCGCAACCATAATGGTTTCAAAGCGAGATTCCGCATGAGCACCTCTATTACCCTCAAAAATATTCCAGAGCCAATCTACCAGCGCATCAAGCTGGCGGCGAAGCACCACCATCGCAGCATGAACAGCGAGATCATCGCTTGCCTCGAGCAGGCGCTGGTGCCTCGGCCGGTGGACATCGACACCCAGCTGGAGACTGCGCGCCGGCTGCGGGAGAAATATGTCGGCCCCGAGCTCGGCTTCGACGACATTGCCGGCGCGATTGAGCGGGAGCGCCCGTGATCGTTGCGGACACCAACGTGCTCGCCTACCTCTTTCTCCCCGGTGACCACACGGCGGATGCCGAAGCGCTGTGCCGCCGAGATCCGGAGTGGGCGGCACCCGTGCTGTGGCGGAGTGAAATGCGCAATGTGCTCGCTACGCAGCTGCGCAATGAGCGCCTCGACCTCACTGATGCCCAGGCGATTCAGGCCGCGGCGGAGCGGCTGTTGGGTGGGCGGGAGTTTGCCGTGGATTCCGCTGAAGTGTTGCGCGTCGCTGCTGACTCAGGTTGCTCGGCCTACGACTGCGAGTTTGTCGTGCTGGCCGAGTACTTGGACGTGCCGCTGATCAGCGCCGACCAGCGACTGGTCGAACGATTTCCCGGGCGAGCACACCTGCTCGGCGGGCCGGGG
>CAZKFT010000112.1:0-2551 GCA_964552205.1 uncultured Gammaproteobacteria bacterium | reverse complement strand
CCCATTGAACGAAGCCGCTTCCGCGGCAGCTCCGATCATCGATTCGTGGGCGGTGTGAACGGTTCGTAAGGCGCGAGATCGCGGACCCTGAAAGGCAACCCCTTTCAAGGAGTCCGGCATGAGTGCTCTGCGTCAGCGCTTCATCGAAGATCTCACCATCCGCAACCGCTCCCCCAAGACCATCAAGAGCTACGTCGCCGCCGTCGCCGCTTTCGCTAAGTTCGCCGGCAAGTCGCCCGAGCTACTCAGTCCAGAGGATGTTCGTCGCTGGCAGCTGCATCTCGTTCAGCAAAAGAAGGTGTCCAGCAGCACGCTCAACTTGTCGGTCTGCGCCTTGCGCTTCCTCTACCGCGTCACCCTCGGCAAGGACTGGAAGCCAGAGCATCTACCGTACGCCAAGAGGCCCAAGACCCTGCCCGTCATCCTCTCGCAGGCAGAGCTATTCAAGCTGCTCGAGACCGTCGAGCAGCCCAAGTACCGCATCGCGATGATGACCGCATACGCAGCGGGTTTGCGCGTCTCCGAGGTCTGTCGGTTACGCATCGAAGATATCGACAGCAAGCGCATGCTCATCCATCTGCGCCAAGGCAAAGGGAGAAAGGACCGCGTCGTGCCGCTCGCGAACAACTTGCTCGAGTTGTTGCGCGCCTACTATCGCGGGCAAAGGCCGAAGTTCTGGCTCTTCCCGAGCAAGAGCCAGGACAAACCCATGAGCACCAGGTCGCTGCAACGAGCGGTCGTCACAGCGGCACAAATCCTCGGTAAACATGTCACGCCGCATACCTTGCGCCACTGCTTCGCGACTCACCTAATCGAGCAAGGCATCGATATTCGCGCCGTGCAGGCGCTGCTCGGACACGCAAGACTGAAAACGACCGCGGTCTACAACCATGTCGCCAGACACGAGGTCAAATCGGTCAAGAGCCCGCTCGATGTAGGCCTCGCCGACACACTGAGCAAGGAGCTGCTCACCCCACCGAAACAGACGTAACGCGAGGCCGCTCGTGCAGCGGCCCACGCACGAAGTGGCCGACGTCATTCGCGCTCACTGCGACGAGAGAGGCAAGCTCCGTCGTGAGCTCGGACTCGGCGCCGTCGCCACGCGCATGCTTGAGCGTCTCGCCGTGTGCCGCACCGCGCGGCTCGGCGGACACGTGTGCGTTTGCAAAGGTTGTGGTTGCGAGCACCCGTCGTACAACTCCTGTCGTGACCGCCACTGCCCCAAGTGCCAGGCAACAAAGCGCGCCAAGTGGCTCCTTGAGCGCGAGAAAGAGCTCTTGCCGACGCACTACTTCCACGTCGTCTTCACGCTGCCCGAAGAGCTCTCACCGCTGTGTCTCGCCAACAAGCGTTTGCTCTACGAACTCTTGTTTCGCGCCAGCGCCGAGACGCTCAAGCAGGTTGCCGCCGATGAGAAGAGGCTCGGCGCCGAAATCGGATTTCTCTCTGTCTTGCACACATGGGGACAGACCTTGCGTCATCACCCGCACATCCACTGTGTCGTGCCAGGCGGTGGCCTGATCTCCGAAGGCACCAAGTGGAAGGCGTGCAGCAAGAAGTTCTTCTTGCCCGTGCGCGTTTTGTCCAAGGTCTTTCGCGCAAAATTTCTCGACGGCGTGCGCAAGCTCTATCGCGAAGGGAAGCTGCGATTGCCCAAGAAGCTCGAGGCGCTGCAAGATGCCCAGAGCTTCGCCGACTTCATCAGCGCCCGCTACGAGCAGGCGTTTGTGGTGTACGCCAAGCCGCCGTTCGGTGGGCCCGAGGTCGTGCTCAAGTATCTTGCGCGCTACACCCATCGCGTCGCCATCGCCAACAGCCGCATCGTTGGCTTTGACGAGCGCGGTGTCACCTTTCGCTACAAGGACTATGCGCGCGGCGGTGTGCAGCGGACCATGACGCTCTCGTCGGAGGCGTTCTTGCGCCGCTTCGCCTTGCATCACTTGCCCAAGGGCTTCGTGCGCATTCGGCAGTACGGCCTGCTCGCCAATCGGGCGCGCAAAAAGCTCGGACGCTGCCGGACGCTGCTCGAGGAGGCGGGGCAGCGCATGCCGCCATCTGAAGCGAAGGCTGTCGACACCGACGTGACACCTCGCTGCCCGCGTTGTGGAGCAGAGCTCGTGCGCGGCGCAAGCTTCCAGCCGCAGACGACGTGGACGTACGCGCTACCACCTCGTGCCCGGGACACCTCATGACGGGCCGCCAGCTTCTGTTCGATGTCTCCTGCTTGCCGCGCATGCGTTGGCGTGGATGCGGAGGTGTTGCTTGCGGGTCGTCTTATCGCTCGCCACCCTCGCCGCCGCATCGAGTCACCGCGCACAACAGGCCGTCGGCTCCCGCTACGACACGCCTTGCCGTTCGTGCGCGACCGACGCGACCGCGTTCGCGGCATCAGCATCCCATGCCCGCACCGATTCAAGTCCCATAGGCATCAGCGATCCCGCCGCGCCTTCGCTCAATTCGGTTCTTTCCAACCTCGCCCACGCGCGCTGCGGTGTGGTAGACGAGCGATGGTGGGATGTGGGCGAGGTCGGAAAGAATACTGAACATTGGG
>CAZKFT010000111.1:0-2572 GCA_964552205.1 uncultured Gammaproteobacteria bacterium | reverse complement strand
GTGAGCGTCCGGTGAACCGCATCTTGACTTGCGGGGTAGATTCTTCAGTCGCGAGGGTTGGACGTGCACCTGCGGTTGGAGGACCGGGCGATGTCGGAGCGGGCGGCGTTTTGGCGGGATCTGATTGAGCGGCAGGAGCGGAGCGGGGGGTCGGTGGCGGACTTTTGCCGGCGGGAAGGCGTTTCGACGCCTTCGTTTTACAACTGGCGTCGGCGGCTGCGGGAACCGGACCGGCGGACCGGGAACGGTGGTCGCCGGCGGCGGACGGCGTTCGTGCCGGTCCGCGTGCAGGCGCATCCGGGGACGGTCGATGTTCGCGGCGATGGCTCCGCCGCGGCGTGCATCGAGATCATACTGCCGGGAGCGGTGACGATCTGCGTGAGCGACGGGGCGTCGCGGGAGACGCTGATCGACGTGCTGGCCGCAGTGCGGGAGGCATCGGCATGATTTCGCTCCCCCCCACGGTGAAGATCTTCCTGGCGACGCAGCCGGCCGACATGCGGAAGAGCTTCGACGGGCTCAAGGCGCTGGTCGAAGCGTTTCTCGGCGAGGATCCGCTGTCGGGGCATCTGTTCGTGTTCCGCAACCGCCGCGGCGACCGGCTGAAAATTCTGTACTGGGACCGCGACGGCCTGGCGATCTGGTCCAAGCGGCTCGAAGCGGGAACGTTTCGCTTTCCGCAGGCGGCCGATCAATGCCGTCGCGTCGACGTGACGCCGGCGGAACTGGCGATGCTGCTGGACGGCGTCGATCTGTCGAGCGTGCGGCGGCGGAAGCGGTATCGCCGCAGCGCGTGACGCGGTCTGGAAGCGCGACAGCGCGCGGGAAAAAATCTCGACGATTTGCGGAAATAATCCGGCCGCGTCGCGCATCTTTATCTGCATGAGCACGGACGCAGCCTCTCTCCCCGACGACCCCGCCGCCTTGAAGGCGCTGCTGCTGCGCGAGCGGGAGTTCTTCACCGCCGAGCGCTCGTCGTTTCGGCGCCAGTGCGATCAACACGGAGAAGTCGTTTCGCAGCTGGAAGAGACGGTCGCGAAGCAGCAGCGGACAATCGAACAGCAGCAGCATCAGCTGGCGCAGTTGCTGCGGCGGCTGTTCGGGCCGAAGCAGGAACGGTTTGATCCGAGGCAGTTGTCGCTGTTCGACGCCGAGGAACTGCAACAGCTCGTGGAAGAACTCACGTCGCCGGCCGACGACGCTTCACCGGATGACTCGTCCCCCTCGTCCCCCTCGTCGCGGAAGCGCCGTCCAGGCCACGGCCGCCGGCCGCTCCCCGAGCATCTGCCGCGCGAACAGCGGCGGTACGAACTTTCGGAGGCGGAACGCCGCTGTCCCTGCTGCGGCGACCCGCGGCAGGAGATCGGCAGCGAGACCAGCGAGCAACTCGAATATGTGCCGGCGTCGCTGACGGTCATCGAGCACGTGCGGGTGAAGTACGCCTGCCGCCGCTGCGAAGAGCACGTCGCCGTCGCCGTCAAGCCGCCGCAGCCGATCGAACAGGGGCTGCCAGGACCGGGGCTGCTGGCCCAGGTCGTGCTGTCCAAGTACGGCGACCATCTGCCGCTGTACCGGCAGGAAGACATTTTCGCGCGGCACGGCGTGGTCATCCGCCGCAGCACGCTGTGCGACTGGATCGCCGGGGCGGCCGAGATCGCGCAGGCCTTGTCTGAGCGGATGGGGGAACTCGTGCGGCAGTCGAAGGCGATTCACACCGACGACACGACGGTGCCGCTGCTGGACCCGCAGCTCGGCCGGGCGCGAACGGCAAGGTTCTGGGCCTACATCGGCGACGCCGCGCATCCCTACACGCTCTTCGACTTCACCGAGAGCCGCCGCCGCGACGGCCCGGCGACGTGGCTGGCCGGATTCGCGGGCTACCTGCAGGCGGATGCCTACGGCGGCTACGACGGCATCTTCCACTCGCAGAACGTGACGGAAGTCGCCTGCTGGACCCACACGCGGCGCTACTGGTGGAACGCGAAAAGCACCGATCCGCGGCGCGCCCATCATGCGCTGGCCGTCATCGCGCGGCTGTACCAGATCGAAGAACGGGCGCAGGCGGCTTCGTCGGCAGACCGCTGCGCGCTGCGACAGGAGTTCGCGCGGCCGATCCAGGAAGAGTTCCGTGCCTGGCTCGACGAAGAACAACGGCACGTGTTGCCGAAGAGTCCCATCGGGGAGGCGTTCCGCTACACGCTCAACCAGTGGGCCGCGCTGCAGGTCTATCTGCGCGACGGCGACCTGGCGATCGACAACAACGTGGCCGAGCGGGCGATGAAGATTCCGGCACTGGGGAGAAAAAACTGGATGTTCGTCGCCAGCGCGGCCGGGGGCCGCCGCGCGGCGATCCTGCTGAGCCTGGTGGCCAGCGCCAAAGCGAACCAGGTGGAGCCGTGGGCCTGGCTGCGGGACGTGTTCCGCCAAATGCCCGGCACGCCGTCCTCCGACCTGGACCACCTGCTTCCCGACCGCTGGCTGGCCGCCCACCCGCAACACCGCTGGCACATCGACGACCTGCGCCGTCAGAACCGCCACGACTGACCCACCGTGCGGTTCACCGGACGCTCAC
>CAZKFT010000110.1:0-2640 GCA_964552205.1 uncultured Gammaproteobacteria bacterium | reverse complement strand
TGTAAACACCGGTCGAAAACTGTGGCACTTGTGACTTTGTGATCACCGGTCGAAAACGGTGGCGCCTGACCATCCCTGGTCGTGGCTGATTCTGCTCGAAGGCTTCCGCGTGGAGGCCGGCAGGTCGGCCAGGACGGGGAGAGCGGTGCGTGCCGACATGGATGAGTGGACAGAGATCAGACGCAAGGTGCTCGTGGAGGGTGCGTCGAAGCGGTCGATCGTCAGGGACTACGGCCTGGGCTGGTCGACGCTGGAGAAGGTCCTGGCGAACACGGAGCCGCCTGGGTATCGCCGGGTCGCGGATCGACCGAAGCCGAAGCTGGGGCGCCTGCTCGGTGTGATCGACGAGATCTTGGAGGCCGACAAGGGGGCGCCGGCGAAGCAGCGTCATTCGGGTCGGCGGATCTTCGAGCGGTTGCGTGATGAGCACGGCTACGACGGTGGGATCACCCAGGTGCGTGACGCGGTGGCGCTCGCCCGGAAGCGTTCCCGCGAAGCGTATGTGCCGTTGTCGCAGCCGCCGGGGGAAGCGCAGTTCGACTTCGGTGAGGCGACGGTGTCCATTGCGGGCGAGGTGCGCAAGGCGGCGTTGGCGGTGATGACGTTGCCGTTCTCCGACGCGTACTTCCTCTCCGCGCACCCCCGCGAGTGCACCGAGACGTTCCAGGCCGGGCACGTCGCGGCGTTCGAGTTCTTCGGCGGGGTGCCACGGCGCACCGCGTATGACAACACGTCGATCGCGGTCAGCAAGATCATCGGCCGGGACCGGGACCTGACCCGCGAGTTCCTGCGCCTCGAGTCGCACTTCTTGTTCGATCACCGGTTCTGCAACGTGGGGCGCGGCAACGAGAAGGGCCACGTCGAGGGCCACGTCGGCTACGCCCGCCGCAACCTGCTGGTCCCGGTCCCGTCGTTCGCGTCGTTCGGTGAGCTCAACGAGTTCTTGGCCGCGGCGTGCTACGCGGATCTGTTCCGTCGGGTGCGCGGCAAGGTCGGCACGAAGATCGAGCGCCTCGAGGCCGACCGTGCTGCGATGCTCTCTCTGCCCACGGAGACGTTCGACTACCGGCGGATGGTGCAAGCGACAGTGAACTCGTTGTCGCTGGTGCGCTTCGATCGCAACGACTACTCGGTGCCCACCGCGTGGGCGTATCACGACGTCACCGTGTTCGGTGGCATCGACGACGTCCGGATCGCGGCGGGCGCCGAGGTCGTCGCGACCCACCCGCGCTGTTGGGCCAAGGAGCAGGTCAGCTTCGATCCCCGTCACTACCTGGCATTGTTGGAACGCAAACCCGGGGCGCTCGATCACGCCCGCCCCTTGGAGCACTGGGCGCTCCCCGGATGCTTCGCATTGCTGCGCCGCCGGCTGGAAGCGGACCTCGGCTCGGGTGGCACACGCGAGTACATCAAGGTGCTGCGCCTCATGGAGCACGCCAGCATGCGCCACGTCGCCGCCGCGGTGAGCGACGCGCTGCGCATCGGAGCGACGTCCGCGGACGCGGTCGCGTTGATCCTGCACCACAGCGCGGAGCGCCCCGTCGGGCTGTTCAGCCTCGATGGGCACCCGCACCTCAAGTCGGTCACCGTCGAGGACCCCGACCTCGCCCGCTACGACGAGCTGCGCGCGACCGGCACCTGAAGCGCGCCGATCGCCCGCACCCACCCTCCACCCGACGGTCTCGCTGGAGCGCACAGCGCCGCTGGTGGGGCGGTTTCTCACCGATCTCGGCGCGACCTGGCGCCGCGACACCAAAGGAGCATCCCTTGAACGCCCTCGAAACGAAGTCGCTGGTGCTGCTGCACCACCACCTCAAAGCGCTACGACTCCCCACCATCGGCGCAGAAGCGGAGAAGGTCGCTCGGCGAGCAGCAGCCGACAACGTCGATCACCTCGCCTACCTGCTGCAGCTCTGCGAGCTCGAGCTCCTCGACCGCGAGAAGCGCGCCGCGCAGCGCCGCTTGAAGGCCGCCAAGTTCCCGGCGATCAAGACCCTCGACACGTTCGACTTCACCGCCCGCCCATCGGTCAACAAGGTCCTGGTCACCGAGCTCGCCCGCTGCGAGTTCATCGACAACCGCGAGAACATCCTGCTGGTGGGCAACCCCGGCACCGGCAAGAGCCACCTCGCCACCGCGCTCGCCGCGCAGGCCTGCGCGAAGGGCTACCGGGTCCGGTTCCACCGCGTCACCGAGCTCGTCACCGCGCTCATCGAAGCGCGCGACGAACGCACCCTGCAACGCCTCAAGACGCAGCTCACCAAGCTCGACCTGCTCGTGCTCGACGAGCTCGGCTACGTCCCCGCGTCCAAGATCGGCGCCGAGCTGCTCTTCGACGTCATCTCCACCGCGTATGAACGCACCAGCCTCATCGTCACCACCAACCTGCCGTTCGAGTCCTGGACCGAAGTCCTCGGCTCCGAACGCCTCACCGGCGCCACACTCGACCGCCTCACGCACCGATGCCGCATCATCGAAACCCGAGGCGAGTCCTACCGGCTCAACGACGCCAAGGCCCGCCGCCCCCGCCACGCACCCGCCAACGAACCCCTCGACCAGACACCCGACCCCGACTAACCTGCCTTCACCGCGCCACAGTTTTCGACCGGTGCGCGCTACAGGATTCGACCGGTGTTCACA
>CAZKFT010000109.1:0-2696 GCA_964552205.1 uncultured Gammaproteobacteria bacterium | reverse complement strand
TATGCCTTTTCGTGGGACGAATTAAAAGCGAACGTCAAAAAATCGGATATCGCATTGCGGAATGACTTGGGTCGTCTTGCGAAAAAAGGAGAGGTGCTCACCCTGCGTCAAGGATTTTACCTCATTCTTCCCCCAAGATATAGCTCATTCGGTAGGTTGCCAGTGGAATTGTATGCAGAAAGGCTCTTTGCGCACATAGGTAAGCCCTATTATGTTGCATTTCTTTCGGCAGCCGCTTTTCATGGTGCCGGCCACCAGCAAATTCAGCGGAGTTACATCATGACCATGATTCCGAATATAAGAGACATCAAGAAAGGGAACAATTATTTAACTATTTCTGCCACAAGTAATTGGCCAAACAAAAACATTCAACAAAGGAAATCGGATGCCGGCATTTTTCATGTTTCATCTCCTGCGCTCACCGCTATAGATTTAATCCATTACCAGTCTAAAATGGGTGGGTTAAATAGAATATGGTCTGTTGTGGAGGAATTAACAGAGGCTATAATTCGAGCGGATATTGAAGATTTACTACAATGGTACCCACATGCCAGTTCTGTTCAACGATTGGGATTTATTCTTCAAGAATTAAAATCTGATGAAATGCTCTTAACTCCAATTGAAGAGTACCTCGGCAGAAAGAAGTATTTTCCTGTGTTACTGAGCCCTGACCAAACCTTGAAAGCGGGAAAAGTGAATAATAGATGGAAAGTAGATGTAAATAGTGAAGTGGAGGGTGATTTATGATTCCGAAACCATATATAGCGAAATGGAAGAATCATGCACCATGGACAAGCAACGAGCAGGTGGAGCAAGACTTGATTATATCTCGAGCATTAGTTGCGCTTTTCTCAGATGAATTTCTCCGAGAGCAACTAGCCTTTCGGGGTGGCACGGCACTACACAAACTTTATCTGAACCCGGCACCCAGATATTCGGAGGATATTGATTTGGTGCAAATCAAAGAGGGGGCGATTAAGCCAATTCTCGATCGGATAGATACAGTGATTACGTTCTTCGAAGAACAATGGTCAGTTAAGCAAAGGGCGAATAATAATACCATTGTTTACAGATTTAGTTCAGAGTATTCACCCGACGTAAGGCTCAGGCTCAAGATCGAAATTAACTGCAGGGAACACTTTAATGTATTCGGATGGCGGGCATTTCCATTTGTAGTGAACAGTGAATGGTTTTCGGGTCAATGCGAAATCACCACATATGCGTTGGATGAACTACTCGGAACAAAGCTTCGAGCCCTTTATCAGCGTAATAAAGGCCGAGACTTGTTCGACCTTTACTTTGCTGGTAGGCATACCCAACTGGATTATGATAAAATATGCTTCTGCTACCATGAGTACATGAAATTTGTAGTGGGCAAAGCCCCATCACAAAAGGAATTTCTGCGCAATATGCAATTGAAAAGAACATCTGCTTCTTTTATTGGCGATATGGAGGGACTGCTAAATCCTAACCAAGTGTACAATCAAGAGGAGGCATTCGAGTGGTTAATGGACGAAATAGTTCCACGATTTTAATCTACCCGATTAGATTTCGTATCTTCCCTCATGCTGAAGAAAATCCTTCTTTCCCTTTTTATCATTGTCTTATTGGCCGGGGGGTATTTCCTCAGTATCATGATCAGCACCGGATTTTTCCGAAAAATCGAAAACCAATCCTATGGTGAGGTTGTCAAGGAAATTGCGCTTGCGGGTGCAGAGGACATGACTATTGTTTATGCATCAGGCATGGTGTTTATATCAGCGTATGATCGGGCAGGTGAAAAACGAGGTGAAAACCCTACCGGCGGCATCTATGTGATGGATTTGAATGATCCCGCGCTTACTCCTATTCGCTTGGATGATGATTTGGGTGAAGGATTTCATCCGCACGGCATCAGTGTGCTCAAAGTCGATTCCGCGCGCTACCGCATGTGGATTGTGAATCATCAGCGCAGCAAGCACACCATCGAGGTGTTTGATTTCATCCCCGGCGATCATTTTGCGCATATCACCACGTATGCACATCCACTTATTTTAAGTCCCAATGACGTGGTGGCGGTGGACGAATCGCGCTTTTACTTCACCAATGATCATGGCAAAACAGAAGGAATTGGTTTGATGGCCGAAAATTACCTTGGGCTGCCTTATGCCAATGTGGTGTATTATGATGGCTCTGCCTTTCGTGAAGTAGCGGACGACATTTCATACGCCAATGGCATCAACGCGAGCGCAAATGGTTCGCAGGTGTTTGTAGCTTCTCCACGTAAGTTTACGTTGCTGGTGTATGATGTGCAGCCCGACGGTGGCTTGGTACTAAACAAATCAGTAGATGTGGGCACGGGTATTGACAATCTGGAATGGGACGAGCAGGGCAATCTCTGGTCCGGTGCACACCCCAATCTGCTGCGATTCAGCGCCTATGCCAAATTGAAAAAAGACACAGCCCCATCAGAAGTGATTGTCTGGAATCCCAAAACGGATGATGTCTCTGCGGTATTTGTGGATAATGGCCAATTGGTTTCGGCGAGCAGTGTGGCTGTGACGTACCGCGACTTGTTGTTGATTGGCACGGTGCAGGATGAGAAGGTGGTGGTTATACGGAAGAAAAACTAAACAAACACAAACTTCGGCCCCATGGGCTCCATCAGCGATGGGTCAGGAGAAAAGTGTTTGTTGAAAAATTTTTTAACCCCTTTT
>CAZKFT010000108.1:0-2702 GCA_964552205.1 uncultured Gammaproteobacteria bacterium | reverse complement strand
AACAATTCCCTGCGGCTATACGGTGTTAATTTGAAAACATGGTTATTGTAGGTGAATATTCCGGAATGGTTTGACCCACCATTCCGGGAATGGTTTGACCCGGGTATTCCGGAAATGGTTTGACCCACCTATTCCGGGAATCATTTGACCCACCCTAGGGTAAGAATTCCGGAATTGATTTGACCCACCTAACGGGCAAAATTCCGGGAATGGTTTGACCCACCCCTTAGCGATTGGGATTTGATGCAAACAGGCATCTGCTTTAAGGTTTTTTAAACCTTAAGCCATGCCACAACCATTACGTATGCATCAAATCAAACGAATCATTGAATTTCATCAACAAGGCCACAGTATCCGTCAGATCGAGCGGCTGTCTGGGATAAGCCGCAACAGCATCCGCGAGTACTTAAGAAGGATTTCGTTGAGCGGCCAATCAATGGAGGAACTGCTCAAGCTGGAAGACGAATCGCTCATGGCGATTGTGCAGGTAGATGCCATTGAGAAGAATCGTTCGGGACGATCCACCGATGATCGGTACGGATCGATTGAGCCGAAACTGGAGTATTACAAAAGCGAACTAGCCAGGCGTGGGGTAACTCGTCAGTTGCTGTGGAAAGAGTATCGCAGCGATCATCCCGAAGGCTATAGTTATTCGCAGTTCTGCGAACATCTGGGACGGTTTCTAAAACGTGACCAGGCGGTAATGCATTTTGTTCACCGGCCAGGCGAACAGTTGCAGGTAGATTTTGCAGGGGGCAAGTTAGGCTATGTAGACCGCAATACAGGCGAATGGATAGCTTGCGAGGTTTTGGTTTGCGCCATGCCCTATAGCAACTATGTGTATGTGGAAGCGCTTCGTTCACAGAAGCAGGAAGAATTTATCAAAGGGCTCTGCAATGCCTTACGATATCTGGGAGGAGTTCCGCCCAGCATCAAGTGCGACAACATGAAGACGGCTGTTGTGCGGGCCAATCGCTACGAGCCCGCCTTCACGGAAGCGATGGAATATATGGCTGCTCATTATGGCACCACAATTTTAACGGCCCGCGTTCGCAAGCCTCGTGATAAGTCCAGCGTAGAGAAGGCCGTTGACCTGGCCTATAAGAATATCTACGCCCCCTTACGAGATCATGTCTTTTATAGTCTGGAAGAACTTAATGCAGCCATCCGAAAACAACTGGAAGAGTTTAACCACAAGCCCTTCAAAGTAAAGTTGGGCAGTCGCCAACAATTATTTGAAACCGATGAGAGGCCAAAACTCAAAGAACTTCCCTCATCACCGTACCTGATCAAAAACGTGACGCAAAGCAAAGTTCAGCGCAACTATCACGTCATTCTGGGAGAAGACCGCCACCAGTACAGTGTTCCTTATACGCTGATAGGCAAGCGGTTAAAGATTATCTATACCACCGATACGGTTGAGATTTATGATAATCTTCAGCGGGTGGCGCTACACAAACGGAGTTATAAAAAGAATGGATATACCACCACAGCGGAACATATGCCGCCTAATCATCGGCATGTTACAGAACAACGGGGATGGGATGATGAATATTTTTTGCGTGAAGCCTCTTACCGGGGGCAGGCCGTTCAGGAGGTAATCAAAAAAATACTGGTATCGAAAGCCTTCTACGAACAAACCTACAACAGTTGCCTGGGTATTCTTCGCCTGGGCAAGCAATACGGTAGTCAGCGGTTAGAGGCAGCTTGTCAACGAGCCCTCGCGGCTCCCAAAGTGAACTATGGCATGATCGCCAATATCTTAAAAAGAAACCTGGACCAGGCTGTGCATCCCACACCGGCCACACCACCCCATGAACAGATACGAGGGCCTCAAACTTATCAATAAACCAAAACCAATTATTATCTATGAACACCACAGCAACTTTACAACAACTGCACGACTTGCGCCTGGAGGGTATGGCAAGATGTTATGAATCGATTTTGCATTTGCCTTCTCATCAACATCCGGAAGGACACATGCTCATCGCCCAACTCACCGATGCTGAAAAACAAAACCGCACCCAGTACAAAACACAGCTCTTCCTCAAATTGAGCAAGCTGCGCTTTACCGCTTCATTGGAAGAACTCTCCTTTGGAAAAGAACGCAACTTGTCCAAAGACCAGATCGCTCAACTGGCCGATTGTTCTTTCATTGATCGCGCTGAAAACATTCTGGTCAGCGGAGCCACTGGCGCAGGGAAAAGTTTTCTGGCTTGTGCTCTGGGCCATCAGGCTTGTGTGATGGGATACAAAACTTTATACCTTAACCTCAATCGCTTCACCGAAAAAATTATGGTCGCCAAACTCGATGGGTCGTTCATCAAACTACTCAATCAACTGGAAAAGGTTAAGCTGTTGGTGTTGGATGATTTTGGTCTGGCTCCGTTAGATCAAAACACCAGGCTCGCCCTGTTGCAAATCCTGGAAGACCGCTACGCGAAAAAATCCGTCATCATTGCCTCCCAGTTGCCCATCGCCAAATGGCATGAATACATCGGAGAACCAACCCTGGCCGATGCCATCATGGACAGGCTTTTCGCTAACGCGCACCGCTTCGATTTAAAAGGTGAATCATTACGCAAAAAATCAGTCAACAACTCAACCAAAAAATAATACCTTTAAAGCATCAAATCTCATCGCACAGGGGGTGGGTCAAACCATTCCCGGAATGGGTGGGTCAGACTTCCCGGAATAATCAC
>CAZKFT010000107.1:0-2723 GCA_964552205.1 uncultured Gammaproteobacteria bacterium | reverse complement strand
GCCTGCCGCCTCGTGGTGGACACCGGCATGCACGCCAAGCGTTGGACACGCGAACAGGCCATTGAGTACATGATCCAGTACACCGGCATGGGCGCGAAGGAAATCGAGTCCGAGGTCGAGCGTT
Organism: uncultured Gammaproteobacteria bacterium; assembly: GCA_964552205.1. Lineage (GTDB taxonomy): Bacteria > Pseudomonadota > Gammaproteobacteria > Natronospirales > JAIVGZ01 > JAIVGZ01. The sequence goes on along the minus strand of CAZKFT010000107.1, from coordinate 2,599 downwards.
ATCTCGTCATGCCCGGCCAAGCACTGGCCTACAAGATTGGCATGATCAAGATTCTCGAACTGCGCGAGCGCGCAATTGCTGCCCTTGGTGACGACTTCGACATACGCGAGTTCCACAATGTGGTGCTCGGCAATGGCGCCATGCCCTTGGACATCCTCGAGCGCGTCGTCAACGACTGGATTGCGTCGAAGGGTTAGCGTGGCTTCAATCCGAATAGCGGACGAAGCAGTTGGCTGCGTCGAATGACAAACTCGTGCAGCAGTAGGCATCCAAGCACGGTGGTAGCAATCAGCAGGGCTGGTTCAACGATCGGCCCTAGAGCCAATGGCGAGAGGTGAAATCCTGCCCAGACGATGAGGGTCTGGTGCAGGATGTACCACGGATACACCGCCTCTGTGGCATACGGTAGCCAACGGAAAGGTCGGTTCAGCAAGCGATACGACCAGCCAAGCACGGCCAGAATCCACAACCAGCGATTCAGGAACAACACGACCATTCCACCTTGGTCTGCGATTAGCAGCCCGAAGGCGACCAGCGCAGCACCCAGCGTCCACCACCGCAATCTCCTGATCTCATCCCAGATTCCCGTGTCGTTTCCGAGCAGATAGCCGTAAGCGAAGAAGGTGAAATACATCGCGTGCGCGTACCAATCGGTGATGAAGTTGTGGCTAACACCACCGAAAATGGGGAACAGTGTCAGCCCGTTGATCAACAACGGTAAGGTCGGCAGCACCACCAACCAGAGACCCCGCAGGCGGAGCAAACGCCCATGCATGACCTTCCCTCCAGCGCGTAGCCAGAGAGCAACCGGTATAAACACCAGTGTGTAAAACAATAGGTAAGGCAGATACCAGAGATGCATCCAGGTGATGCCGTACTCGGCCCCTGCAAAAGCGCCTTCCGGCCAAGCGCGAAAAGTGAAGTAGTCCCAAAGGAATTCCAGATACCCCGGAGAGATTGCGCCTCGGAACCGCGCTTCATAGTAGGCCTGCGGCAGAACCACCACGGCCATTCCGAACAACAATGGCACCAGCAGACGGACTGTCCGGCTTTTGGCGAATGGCCCAGCCGCCATCTTCCTGAGCAGGAAACTCGATGCGATGCCGGAGATCAGGAACAAGAGCGGCATCCGCCACTGATTCGTGAGACGCATGAGCAGTTGCAAGGGCTCGCTCTGGTAGGCACTCTTGATGTGCCAATCCCAGTCAGCTACATAGAACATCCCGATGTGATAGAGGATGAGGATCGCAAAGACGATGACCCGGAGCGCGTCTATGTCATACCGTCGTTCAGGCTTGGTTTCAGTTGTCATGGGGCCATCCTGCCCACCGGGCGTGGCTTCTCAACCCAAGAGTGACGGCCCGCGGCCAGCTAGGGACGAATGGCGGGATACAGTGATGAAACCCGATGACGCTTGACCATTACCTCCACCATCGGCGCAGCTATGAGGTCCTGCTGTGGGCCACCTTCCTGCTGTCCCAGGCCACGGCGCAGTCTTGGGTGGTCATTCGTGATATTGGGCGTACGGGGTATGGTGCGGCCACTTGGGAACCGTTGGTGTGGGAGTTCAGCAGCGTCCTGAGTTGGGCAGCACTTATCCCTGTGCTGGTGGCATTCAATCGGCGCTATCCGTTACGACTCCGGACACTCAGTCAGCACATCCCTCTGCACTTGGCCTTCACACTCGTTGTGTCCATCGCGCATGTGGCCGGGATGGTCGCTCTACGACACCTCTCGTACGCGTTCACTGCAGAATCCTACGATTTCGGCCACTGGCCGAGCGAGTTCGTTTATGAGTACATCAAGGACTTTCGAACCTATTGGGCGCTTCTGGCCATCATCTATCTGTACAACTTCATCCTGATACGCCTCCAGGGCGAGGCCAGCCTCCTCGATCGCCCCGATGAAGGCGACCCTGTGGAGCCCATCGAACACCCGGAACGGCTACTGGTCCGCAAACTGGGCAAAGAGTTCCTAATCAATGTCCGCGACATCGAATGGATTGAGGCGTCCGGGAACTACGTGAATCTGCATGTAGGCCAACGCATTTACCCGCTGCGGGAGACGATGACCGCCCTGCATGACCGCCTCGACCCCGAGCGGTTCCGCAGGGTGCACCGGTCATTCAGCGTCAATCTGGACTTTGTAGCGGACATCGAAACCCTCGACTCTGGTGATGCCCGCATTGGTCTTAGAACGGGTGCGGTCGTTCCCTGTAGCCGCCGCTATCGAGGCAACTTGTCCGTATAATCGCCGGTCCCATGACGCTGTTGACCTGCGATGACTTGACCCTTGAGTTCGGCGACCAGCCGATCCTGCGTCATGCTGACCTCACCATCGATCCGGCAGAGCGCATCTGCCTGATTGGGCGGAACGGCGCGGGCAAGTCCACGCTGATCAAACTCATCATGGGCACGATTCAGCCGGACGCCGGTGAGATCCGATACAAGCAGGCGCTACGCATCAGTCAGCTGGAGCAGGCACTCCCGGACCAGCTGCACCTGACGGTCACCGAATATGTGACCACGGGCCTCGCCCATCTCGACATGCTCATCCACGAGTACCGCGCAAAGTCCCAGCAGCAGATGGACAAGGCAGG
>CAZKFT010000106.1:0-2784 GCA_964552205.1 uncultured Gammaproteobacteria bacterium | reverse complement strand
ACGTCGCGGCAGTTCATGATGATGTCGTCGGGCCCGCGTTCGGTCAACCGTGCAGTATCCGCTTCACCGAGCCGTGTAGCCGCAGCGTAGGCCCGCGGCCACGCTCTGGCTGTGGAAAGCGCGACGTCAGCTGCTCGACGATTGCTGCTCAGGCGCGGCTCTCGTGTCGAGCGGCTCGGCAGGGATAGGAATCGGGCCGAGCTCGCGGCGGAGCAGCTCGGGATCGAGTCGCGCGGCGGTGCGTGCCCAGAAGAGCGGAGCGAGCTCGAGCATGCGGTCGGGCGGCCACAGCGGCACCAAGCGAATGAGGCAGCGCAGGTACTCCTCGGGGTCGATGCCGTGCAGTCGCGCGGAAGCGACCAGCGAGTAGAGCGCGGCGGTGCTCTTGGCGTGGTCGTCGCTGCCGCAGAAGAGCCATGCCTTTCGGCCGAGGGCGACGGCCTTCAATGCACGCTCGGCGCCGTTGTTGCTGAGCACGAGCCTGCCGTCGTCGAAGAAGCGACTGAGTACTTGCTGCTGATTGCTCGCGTACTGCAGCGCGGTGCGCGCGTAGCCGCGTTGTCCATCGAAGAGCACGCGCTGCTGCTGCACCCACTCGAAGAAGCTGTCGACGTGCATACGCAGGTGCAGCGCACGCAAGCGTTTGATCTCCGAAGGCGGCTTGTCTTTCCACGAAGCATCCAGCTCGAAGATGCGCCCGATGCGCACGAGCCCTTCGCGTCCGATCGCGCTCTTGGCGACGGCGGCTTCCCAAAAACGTCTGCGACAGTGGTACCAGCAGCCGACTTCGACGCGCTCGCAGCCGTCGTGCTCGAGGTCAGGCGCTTTGCGCGCGAGCTCATCAGCATCGGCGAAGAGCAAGTTGAAGACGCTCTTGGCGTCGGCTTGCACGTAGCCGTCGAATCCGCGGAAGCGCTGATGGATAGTCTTGCCGTTTTCCTTGTCGAGGTATTCGAAGAGGATGTGCTCGCGGTCGGCGATCATCACGAGGAAGTGGCCTTTGGCGCAGGGCTGTCGACCTCGCTCGTGGCTCGCGATCGGCTGCACGCACACGCCCGTCGCGTCGGTCGAGATGCAAAACGCCGTACTGAGCGCATGCGACATCATCGCCTTGACGACGGTCTGCGCGAGCGCGTCGCCCACGAGCTTCTTCCAGCGGCTGAGCGACCCGCGGTCGATGTGGATGCCTTCGCGCTCGAAGGTGTCTTCGATGCGAAACAGCGGCATGCCCTTGCCGACGTTTTCCATCACCACGTGTGCAACGAGCGACGGCGCCGCGAGTGCAGCGGGCAGCATCTGCGGCGGCATCGCGGTCGTGATCACGTCCGCGTTGCCGTCGGCGTCCACCGTCTTGTAGCGCACGCGCGCGAGCACCACACGACGCTTACCGCCGCGCTTGTGCCCGAGCTTGACGCTCTCGTCGAAGCCGTGACGCACGACCTTGCCTTCGGCCACGAGGCACTCGAGATGCGGGTCCGCGACCTCGATGCGGTCCTCCTCGAGCGGCAGCGAGCGCAAATCGCGACGGCCCGTGCCGCGATTGTTCGCGCGCTTGCCTTTGCGCTTGCCGTCGCGCGCGGGCGTTTCGTCACTCTCGGGCGCTTCTTCGCGCGCGAGGCCGAGCGTGCCAGCAAGCTCGTCGAGCTGCCGCATTTTGTCGGCAAACTCGAGCTGAAGCTGCGCGGCATTGTCGGCGCGCTCGGCCTTCGCGATGAAGATTCGCCGCTTCCACAGCTCCAGCTCCTCGCGCAGGCGTGCGTGCGACGCGCGAAGGTTATCGCGCTCCTTCTCGAGGTCCGCGATGCGCTGCGCCGAGGCGGCTTGCGCTGCGGCCGTCACCGCTCGCTCGGCTTCACGCGCAGCGCGTTCGGCTTGGCGTGCAGCGCGTTCGGCATTCAATAGCGCTTGAAGCTCTGCCATGGATGCGGGCATCGCATCGACATCGACAGGCTTTTCGTGCGCGGACACGAACGCTCAGATGCCACGCGCGATCGCTTCATCCAAGAGGTTTTTGCACAGGGCACGCAGCTTTTAGTGCACGCGAGTGCGACGGCCGCGACGAGGCTCAGGGTCGACCTCGATGTCGATGCCGTCGAGCAAGTCATCGAGCTCGCGCTCGCTCAGCGCAATGCTCGTGGCATCGGCGACCGGCGTCGTCGGCACTCGAAACGTGCCGCGGTCCAGACGCTTGTAGAACAGGCACAGCCCGCTGCCATCGAAGAACAAGATCTTGAGCGCGCTCTTACGCTTGCCGAAGAACACGAACAGCGCGCCGCTTCGCGCCGTGCGACCGATATGCTCATCGACAATCCCTGCCAAACGGTCAAAGCCCCAGCGCAGGTCGATCGGAGAAAGCCCAACGAAGATTTCGACGCCGCTCGGAATCATCGCCGGCTCGCAAGCTGCGCGTCTCGCAGCGCTTCGAACACCATCGACAGCGCGCCACGGTCCGCTCCTGCCAATACCTCGACGCGCGCCTCGCCGAGCGTCACCACGATGTTCGCCCCGTGAGCGGCTTGCGTCGCTTGCTGTGGCGACCGCACCACACGCGCGAGCGCGACCTTCGCCTCGCACGACCTTGCGTCAATCTCGCGACGTCGCAAGCGACTCGCCCACCACTGCAAGCTCTTGGCCGGATAGTCGCGCTTCTCGCAATACTCCGCTGCGCTCTTGCCGCTCGCTCGCCACGCCTCAACCCGCTGTGCCCACTCCGATGCCTTCGTCATGCAGCGCAGCGTGAGCGCGCTGACGAGGTCGGGCTACACGCCCCGGTGAAGCGGATAC
>CAZKFT010000105.1:0-2887 GCA_964552205.1 uncultured Gammaproteobacteria bacterium | reverse complement strand
AATGCGTATTTCGGCTAAACCGGCACCCTGTTTCGGTGTAAACCGGCAGGGTGTTTCGGGACTAAACGGCACCCCTCCTCGGAGCGCAGCGACGCCTCGCTCCGAAAGGTAAGTGGGGTGCCGGTTTGGCGTCTATTTTTTCCGCATCGACTCCCCCTTCAGCGTGATTTTATGGCAGTGGTGGAAGAGCCTGTCGCAGATGCCTTCGGCAGCGCTGGGCTCCCCGACGACCTCGTGCCACTTCTCCACCGGGACCTGGCTGGTGATGACCACGCTCTGCTCCAGGTAGCGCTCCTCGATGACGTCGAAGAGGATCTTCCGCTGGTCGGCCTTGAGCACGTCGGCGCCCATGTCGTCCAGGATGAGGAGCTTCACCTTGCGGAGCTTCTCCAGGGCCTTGGCATAGGTGCCCATGGCACGCTCCGCCATCAGCATATCCAGGAACATACCGAGGCGATAATAGGCCGTCCTATACCCGTTTCTGCACGCCAGGTTGCCAAGCGCGCAGGCCACGTAGCTCTTGCCCGTGCCGGTGGGGCCGGAGACCAGGACATTGTGGGCCTCCTTGATGAAGCGCCCACCGGAAAGGTCGCGCATCGTTTCCTTCCTCAGATTCCGGGCCGGGTCGTAGCGCAAATCCTCCAGGCAGGCCCTGGGATACTTGAGCTTCGCCTTCTTCAAAAGGGAGGTGATGCGGTTCGTGAGGCGGCCATCGTACTCGGCGTCCACCAGCATGGCCAGCGCGTCGCTCCAGGGTAGACCGGCATGGCGAGGCGAGGCCGCCAGTTCCTTGAGTTTTCCGGCCATGGCGGACAGGTGTAGAGCGGTGAGACGCTCCAAAGTCTGCTCCATCATGCCTCACCTCCGGCGTAATAGCCCATCCCACGGAGGTTCTCATGCGCGACGCTCGACGCATCTTCCTCGACGCCTTCACCCGGCACACCCATCTTGAGGAGCGCCGTGAGTTGAGCGACGCGGAGAAGCCGGCGCGGCAGCGCGTAGGTGCAGGCCGCCTCGAGCTTCTCGGCACCGTGCGCATCCGAAAGGCGCATGACACCCAGGGCAGGACGATACCCCATCTCAACGAATGCACCCCGCTCCAGGATAGCGGCGATGAGAGCCCGGGTGTTCGGGCCCACCTTCTGCGCCCAGGAGAGGAGCCGGGCCGGAGTCCAGGACAGGTGCTTCCGGTGCTTCTCCGGCATGTGCTCGGGCAGGATGGTGTGCGCATAGGGCTTCCGACTCCGCACATGCAGGGCGATGCGCTCCCCGTCCAACAAGATCTCCAAGCTTCTCTCGAAGAGCCTCACCGACACCTGCTTGCCGATGTGGATATAGGGAACGCTGTAGTAGTGCCGCTCCACCTGGATGCAATAATCGACGCCGACCCGGCAGGACTTGAACGTGTAGTACCGGAAGGCTTCCGGCGGAAGCGCGAGCGCGTGGGGCCGGTCCACTTCGGTGAATAGCTCGGCACGTGTCTTTCCCAGGTGCCGCATCATCCGGTCGTTGAGCTCCATGCATAGTGATGTGATGGTCGCATTCAAGGTATCAAGGGAATGGAATACCTGATGACGCAGGCGTGCCAGGATCCAGCGCTGGACCACCTGCACCCCGACTTCCACCTTGGACTTGTCTTTGGGATGGTAGGGCCGCGCCGGGAGCGGCGCACAGCCGTAGTGCCGGCACATCGCCACATAGGTCTCGTTGTGGTCGGGGTCGTAGAGATGTGCCTTGGTGACGGCGGACTTCAGACAGTCGGGAACGATGTGATGGGGTACGCATCCAAACGCCTGGAAGGCCCGTATGTGTCCACCCAGCCAATTCGGGAGCGCCTGGCTTTCCTGCGCTTCCGCGTAAATGAAGTTGCTGGCGCCCCAAACCATCACGAAGATCTCCAATTCCTTCGCCTGTCCCGTCATGGGATCCACAAGGCGCGGCTTCTTCCCCGAATAGTCCACGAATGCCTTTTCCCCGCCCTTGTGGGCTTGCCGCATGCTGGGAGAGAGCTTGCTGGCATGGGCGCGGTACCGTTCGCAGAATTGGGTGTATCCCAGACCGTCCGAATGGTCCTTCCGGTATTCCTCCCAGAGTAACTGAAGTGTTACTCCAGGTTTCCGAAGTTCGGTGTGCAAATTCTCGACGTCCGGTTCAGGCCTTGCGGGGAGGCTCGGCCTCGGAGGAAACAAGAGCTTCTCCAGGTCCGGCTCAGTCAGGGAGGGGAGGGATTCCCTCGTGAGGCCGGCCACTTCCGCCCGCCGCAGGTAGTCCTGCACGGTGGACCGCGCCAAGCGAAGGGCCAATGACACTTGGGATTGATTGAGGCCCTTGTCCAAAGACAAGTGCAGGGCCTCCTTGATACGACGCATGGATTTTCTCCTTCTCATTCCCTCTCCCGGCCCCTTCGGTCGGAAGGGGTGGGAAAAGGTGGTTTGTGTGAGAGGAGTCGGCACCCGTCGGAGGGGGATTCCGGTCATCCCGGTCACCCGTTTCGGACACTCCCCGGAAAACTGCCGGATTTAGCCGAAATGGGGTGCCGGTTTGGGCCGAAACAGGGTGCCGGATTCGTCCGAAACGGGGTGCCGGTTACCGCCGTTTTTAGGTGCCGGTTAAAGCCGATTTACGCACTGTGTGGGGGCCGCTCATCCACCCGCGGCTCACTTTCGTTGTGCAGCGATACGGAGAGTCCCTTTCCCTTGCGTGTCGCCGGCTCAACCTGTCGCTTTTTATAAAGTGTGTGCTACCTTTCCAGGTGCACAGATTGCGGAAGAAGCCCCGCCCCGAACTTCCGTGGTAACTTGAACAATTCAAGAGGCGCATTTTGGAAGCAGCTTCGGAACTTCGCTCCTTCTTAACCAGGGCTCGCAGCTCGCACCCGGTTAAGAGT
>CAZKFT010000104.1:0-3062 GCA_964552205.1 uncultured Gammaproteobacteria bacterium | reverse complement strand
AGAATCAGGTCGGGGCTGGCCACCATGGCACGCGCCACTGCCACCAACTGCTGCTGGCCACCGGAGAGCTGGGACGGATACAGGTCTTTCTTGCCGACGATGCCAAAGCGATCGAGCATGTCGCCGACAATTGCCTGACGCTCACCGCGCGGGACATCCCGGTAGGACAACGGGATTTCCAGGTTCTCGTACACCGTCAGGTCATCCAGCAGGTGATATTGCTGGAACACGAAGCCGATGTGCTTGCGCCCGATCTCTGCCCGCTTTTTCTGGGCCAACTCGTGAATCGGGTTGCCCGCAAGCCAGTACTCGCCCTCGAAGGCACCATCGAACATCCCGAGGATGTTCAGCAGCGTGGACTTGCCCGCACCCGAGGGCCCCATGATGCTGACAAAGTCGCCCTTGGGTATGTCCAGCGATACCTGCCGCAGTACCCAAGTTTGACCTGCTTTGGTGTCGTAGCTACGACCTATGTTCTTCAGTTCGATCATCAGTCCTGCCTCAATGCAACCATCGGTTGAATCCGTAGCGCCCGCCTGGCCGGTAGCCAGGATGCGAGTCCGCATACGGCCAGCAACATCGTAATGACCGCGACAAATGTGACCGGGTCGAAGGCACCTACTCCGACCAGCAGCCGCGACAGCAGCTGAGCGAAGCCGACTGCGAGCACCGCGCCTATGGCGATTCCGAGCAGGCACTGCCTGGCGCCATCTCCGAGAATCATGCCGACAACCCCTCGGTCATCCGCACCCAACGCCCGTCGGATGCCAATCTCCCGCGTACGCGCCGTGACTGCACTTGCGAGCACCGCATACAGCCCGGCTGCCGCCAACATGAGCGCGATTGCTGCAAATACGCTGAACAGCGACGCCAAGAACCGACTCATGAAGGTGGTGAGCGCGGTCACCTCCGCAAACGACCGCAGCCAGTAAATCGGTGTGTCGGCATCCACACGCAGCATCGCTTCGCGGACGGGGTTCGCGTAAGTGCCCGGGTCTCCACTGACGGCCGCGGCGAAGCTGACAAAGCGGGCAGTGTCCTGGGCGAGCGGGACGAACAATGCCGGACGCACACCGTTGAACTGCTCATCCGCACCCTGCGCGAAGTCAGGGACCACACCCACAACCGTCAACCAAGGCCCATCCGGTAGTTGCAGTTGGATGCGACGACCCACCGGATCTGCCCCGGGCCACTCGCGAGCAGCAAATGCAGCGTTCACGATCACAACGGGTGCAGCGTCTGGACCATCCGCTATGGAGAAGTCACGGCCACGGACCACACCCACACCAAAGGTGTGGAAGTAGCCCGGGGTCACTGCGCTCCAGCGCGCACTCGGCGCATCCTGCAGCGTTACGACTTCCGTGCTGGAGTCGCGATACCGCCGCGTCGGGCCACCGGTCAATGGCAGCGAAGTCGTCAACGCGGCGCTGTGCACACCCGGAAGCGCTGCCAGTGCACTTTGTAGACGCTCATAGGTCCGCATCCGCGCGGCTGCATCGGGATGCGTCGATTCGAACAGTCCGATGCGGCCTGTGATGGCGTTTCGCTCCCCCAGGCCATCCGGTGCTACCGTGGCGTTGAGCGCGCTTCTTGTCATCAGACCCGCGCTGACCAACAGGACGCAGCACAGCACCACCTGCACGACCACGAGCGCCCTGGACAATTTTCCGCTTCGCAAATCTGAGGAACCATGACCGCCGTCGCGCAATCCCGTGGTGATATCCCCACGCGTCGCATGCCAAGCGGGTATCAAGCCGGCGCCGAGTGCAGACAGCGCCGCAGCGGCAGCCGTGAAGGCAGCCGTACGCCAATCCAGTGACGAATCGACCCAATAGGGTGGACTCTCCTGCGATGAAGCGAGCAGCTCGTCGGTGAATACGCCCACCCATTCCGCCAAGTACAGCCCGATTACCGCCCCGGCGACAGCAACGAACATCACTTCCGCAATCACTGTTCCGATAATTCGCGCCCGGCCTGCACCGAGTGACGAACGGACCGCGAATTCACGTCGACGCGAAGCTACCCGCGCAAAGGTGAGGTTCGCGACATTCGAACAGGCGATCATCAACACCAGGACCACGCTGATGAACAGGGTCAGGATAATCATGCGCGGCTCGTCCGTGATGTATGCGTCGAATAGAGAACGCATATGAAGCGTCGGCTCCAGCGTTGTATTGGGCTCATCGGCCAGCATCGCGGAGTACAGCGCCTGCAACTCCCCCCTTGCCTGGGCAGGTTCAACCCCGTCACGCAAACGCCCCACCACGGTTGACCAGAAGCCGCCATCGATCGTGAGATCTGCAAGGTCCTGCTGCTGTGGAACCCATACGACCTCATCGTTGGGGAAGCGGAATCCAGCGGGCATCACACCGACGACCTCGGCATCGCGCCCATTCACGCGAATTCGCTGCCCGATCACGGCGGGGTCCTCATTGAAGCGGTGGCGCCACAGCTCATCGCCGATGACCACGACCATCGGCGCGCCGACGCGACTATCGTTGGCTGTGAGTGTACGTCCCATGGTCGGCGCGACTGCCAGGACATCGAACAAGGCACCGGTCACGATGCCACCGCTGTATCGCTCAGGTCGATCGTCGCCGGACAGGTTGACTGTACCGATGGTGAAGCCACCCATCGCACTGAAGGCGGTCTGGTCACGCGTCCACGCCTCGAACACGCGTGGCGGCATATCCGACCAGCCCGGTCGGCTGTCAGCGGAGACGTGCACAATCCTGTCGGACTCAGGGAACGGCAAGGAACCGAGTAGATAGCCCTTCACCGCGCCGAACATGTAGGCGGTGAGCCCGATGCCGAGCGCGAACATCACCATCGCTACCAGTGCATAGCCAGGGCTGCGGGCCAGTGAACGCAGCGCCATCTTGAACTCGAACCAAGCCTTACTCATCGTGGAGTGCCTCCATGGGTGAGATGCGCGAAGCTCTTCGCGCTGGAATCCATGCCGCAAGAATGGCCGCCAACAACAACACTGCGGGTCCGGCGAGATAGGTCACAGGGTCAAACACCGATATTCCCCACACCAGACTTTGCGCGGCTCGCCCGAG
>CAZKFT010000103.1:0-3089 GCA_964552205.1 uncultured Gammaproteobacteria bacterium | reverse complement strand
GACTGGCGTTGGTCATCACTCGCCCGCACCAACACATCAACCTTGCGGTCGTGCCAGGTGTACCTTGTCGCAACTTCGCCGCGGACCTGACGTACCACCGTGTCGGCAATCTGGTCAACGCGCAGGCCGAGGCGGGCTGCACGCTCATGGTCGAAGCGAATCTGGACTTCAGGGTGCCCGAACTCCATCGAGGTCTTGATGTCCGCGAAACGCTCGGACTCCGACATCAACGCGGTCAAGCGATCTGAGACGCGCTTGAGATGGTCGAGGTCATAGCCTGAAATCTCGATTTCCAACGGGGTCGCGAAAGAAAACAACTCCGGTCTGGAGAACTTGTGGTTGACGCCTGGTTGGCGCTCCAGATACTCCCGCAGTGTGGACATGGCGGCGGCCTCGGCCTCCGGGCCGACACCATCGCGCAACACCACGTTCAGGGTTCCGGTGTTCTCCCCGGCTTCTTCCGGGTTTGCATCAAGGCGGTTGCCGGTACCGGACACTGCATAGGTCCTGGCAATGCTCGGGATTCCGTTTGCGACATTCTGAAGCCCGGATATCAGGGTATCCGTGAGTTCCAGCGGACTTCCCGGAGTGAGTTGCACCTCAACGTTGAACTCACCTTGGGCAAGCTGCGGAATGAGTTCCATCCCCAGGCGCGGAATCAAGGCCAGACTCAGGCCGAACAACAGGAGTGCGATGCCAAGCGTGGGCAAGCGGTTGTCCAATGCCGACCGGAGCACGCCCGGGTAAGCGGCCGCGAGCCGGTCGTAAAAGCGGTTGAACACCCAGACCAGTGGTGACAGCACCGTGCGGAAAAACCACGAGATACCACGACCGGATGCCATCGCAGCTCGAGTGATCACCGTGGCGCCACCGGTGAAGACAAAGATGCGAGCGCGACGCATTCTACCGGCGGGTCTCTCATTGGTGGCCACCGCTGCGTAGTCCGCATCATGACTGACCTTGCGGTGGCCTCTGCCGCGCACCTCTGACCCGAGCGAGGCCAACATGGGGATCAGGGTCAGCGCGACAACAAGTGAAATCATCAGGGCGAAGGTGACCGTCAACGCCTGGTCACGGAACAGCTGCCCGGCAATTCCCTCGACGAACACCAAGGGCAGGAACACTGCGATGGTGGTCAGGGTTGCTGCAATGACAGCCGTGGAGACCTCGCCGGTCCCGTTGCGCGCTGCCTCCAGGATACCGGCCCCTTCCTCGCGCTTTCGGGAGATGTTTTCAAGGACCACGATGGAATTGTCCACCAACAGTCCGACAGCGAGGGCAATGCCACCCAGCGACATGATGTTGAGCGTGAGGCCACCGCCGTACATCATGGCGAATGTGGCGACCACGGAAACCGGGATGGAAACGGCGATGATGGCAGTGGTCCACGCGCTTCTCAAGAACAGGTACAGAATGAACACGGCCAACAGTCCACCGATGACTGCTGCGCTGATGACCTCGCGAATGGCGTTCTCGATGAACACGGACTGGTCGTAGGTCTTGACGAGCTGCATATCACCGGGGAGGTTGGCGCGCAGGCGCTGCAATCTCTGGGTGACGTCACCCGCGACACGTACGACGTTGCCATCGCCCTCGCGATAGAGGGCGAGTTCCACCGCCTCCTGTCCGTTCACGCGGGTAATCGCTTCACGTTCTCGCGCACCCTGCCGGATTTCTGCGATGTCACGCAGGTAGATTGGCTGCCCGTCCACATTGGCGATGATGGCATCGGCAATTTGCTGTACGGTTTCGAACTCGTTGACCGTTCGCACCAAGAATTGTTGTGTGCCTTCCTCCAACCGCCCGCCGGAGAGGTTGACGTTCTCAGCTCTCAGGCGCTGTGCAACCTGTTCGATGCGCAGTCCCAATTGAGACAGGCGGTATTGGTCCACCAGAACCTGAATCTCATCCTCCAGCCCGCCGGATACTTTCACAGCGGCGACGCCGAGCACCGACTCCAGGTCCTTTTTCACCTGTTCGTCGGCCTGCCGGCGCAGCAGCTTGAGTTCGTCCTCTATGCGCCCAGCGTCCGCCGGTGGCAGTACAGACTGGTTGGCGTCTTCGGGGATATCCGTTCGCCGGGCCAAGGCAAAGCGCATGACCGGTTCGGTGGAGGGATCAAAGCGCAGCAGGGTAGGGCGGTCGGCCTCCAGCGGCAGTTGCAGCACCTCTAGCTTCTCGCGCACATCCAGGGCGGCATAGTCCATGTCCGTGCCCCAAGCGAATTCCAGGGTCACATCCGACTGTCCGGCACGGGAGACAGAACGAACCACCCGTACGCCGCGGATGACACCCACCGCTTCTTCAATCGGACGAGACAGAAGGTTCTCTATCTCCGACGGTGCCGCCCCCTGGTAGATCGTCCGCACGGTCAGGGTGGGGTAGGACAGGTCTGGCAACAAGTTGACCGGCAAGCGAGACAGCGACACGAAGCCGAACAGCATCACCGCCACCGTGAACATCAGAATAGTGACGCGACGGCGCGTGGCGATGTCGATGATCTTCATGGAGTCAGTCCTTCAGTGGGACGGTTTGGGCGAATGCCGGTACCCGTGATGACAGAATCAGGTGCTCACGACGGAGACCCGCGACATGGGTGCACAGCGATTCCGCACGCGCTTCCAGTTCCGCCGCCTGGGCTTCGATCTCATCCTCGAAGTGGGCGCGGTTGCTGTCTGACGCGAATATGGACCTGACCGCGCCAAACGCTGCTCGTGCGCCCAAGCGTGCACCTTCAATGCCTATTTGTCTGGCGTCTGCCATCAGCGCACGATGGGATTCGAGGTAACGGGCAACCGCTTCACGCTCCGTCGCTTCAAGCTGGACTTCGTTGCCCCTGATGAGCAGCCGATGGTCGCCTGTCATGCGAGCCAGTTCCGTTCCGTCGTCCAGAAACCGCAGGTCCTCCCCGGCGGTCCTGATCTGTGCGTCAATCTTGAACTGAATGCCCCCGCAGGAGTTGGAGTGGCGCGCATCTGCAACCGGTACCACACCGACACCAAGAACTGCGACGGCAGCTACAAGAAGGTGCTTCATGGTCACTCTCCTACTTGCTCGACCTGGGGTGCGCCGGAAATGATGGCGACCTT
>CAZKFT010000102.1:0-3170 GCA_964552205.1 uncultured Gammaproteobacteria bacterium | reverse complement strand
ACGCTTGACCACTCGGCAAAGTCGAGGTTGGTCGTGATCATCACGCTGGTGTGCTCGGACAAGCGGCTGAGCAGATGGAACAGCAGTGCCCCAACCGAAATGCTCGGCTAGTGCGAGGGCCGCCTCCAGAATGCGCCTTTGTCCACATGGGCGTCGATCACGGCAGCCGGCTCGATTGCTTCCTGCATGTGCCCTCATCCGCCAGCACCGCAGCGTGAGCTTCGCCAGGCGACGAATGGCCCCGGTGCAAAAACGCCGACGATGGAGATTGCGCTGCTATGCGCGGTGCGACTGTCCACCCGCTGCGCAAAGCAGCGAACGCACTACGGCCGCTTGATGAACAACTGCCGTAGCGACGCTCTTCGTTGCCGCCTACATAACATCATGACGGCGGCTTCTCCTGTCGGTTTTACCTGCAAGCACATGATGAAATCGGTCGCCGGCTTCCGAGATACATTTGCGATTGAAGTCAGGCAAGCTATCGACTTCGTGCGGAGGGACTGAGCAATGGCACCTGTTCGACTGTCGCGAGCCTTTTCTCGACGAAAATTGATTGCTGCGCTCGTTGGGACGGGTTGGTGGCTTCCCGCCACCGCAAACTCGCCTCCGCCCCTGCAGTTTCCCCGCGACCATGGGTCCCACCCGGGGGTGCGCACCGAATGGTGGTATCTCACTTGCGCCGCCAGAGCTGGTCCACGGGAGTTTGGGCTCCAGGTGACTTTCTTCCGCGCCCGGGTTCCGGGAACTCAGGACATGAAGTCGGCTTTTGCCGCCAAGCAGCTGGTCTTTGCCCATGTCGCCATCACTGACGTGTCTTCGCGCAAGCTGCACTATGACCAACGCATCGAGCGGGCCGGTTTTGGCATCGTGCTGACAGAGGAGGACGACATGCGGTTGCGAATCCGAGACTGGCAGTTCACTCGGGAGCCGGATGGCATCTACCAGGCCGATATTCGAGGATCGCAAATCAGGATAGAAGTGAAGTGCCGGCCCGCACAACCCATGGTACTGCAGGGGCGTGACGGATTGTCGGTTAAGGGTCCCGATGGGGCCGCAAACTACTACTACAGCCACCCCCAACTACAGGTGTCCGGAAGAATTGGTGTTGCCGGACAACAATTTGCGGTCGAAGGCACTGGGTGGCTCGACCACGAGTGGGGCGACATGATGGTTCATCCCGAGACAGTGGGCTGGGACTGGGTGGGCATGAATCTGTTCGACGGCTCGGCGTTAATGGCGTTTCAGCATCGTCGTGCCGACGCAAGCGCCCTCTGGGACGGAGGGTCGTTCCGACCGGCCGGCCGCGAGGCCCAATCCTTCGACCCAAGACAGACGCGGTTCACTCCTTCGCGGTTCTGGACCAGTGCGATGTCCAAGGCGCGTTACCCTGTCGAATGGAAACTTGAATGTCCAGCAGGTAGTTTCCTGGTGCGGCCTCTTTTCTACGAACAAGAGCTCGATAGCCGCCCCTCCACAGGCGCCATTTACTGGGAAGGTCTTTCTGACCTACTGGATGCCAGGGGCCGCCCTATGGGCAAGGGTTACCTAGAAATGACAGGTTATGCCAGCCCGCTGAGATTCTGAAGAGGCCCCGGTTAGTAGGTCTGACCTCGAACTGATGGCGAACTCTGCCGCTTGGTCTGAGCTCCCAGCGTCGTGTCGTTGGTCAGGAACACCAGGGTCTTGCCCGAGTCGTAGATGCTCGGGGTGGCGTGGAATGAAGAAACGGTTTCGAAACGCTGGCGCGCGGTGCGCTTTTTGGCTTTCCCCGCAGAATGAGCAGCGCGCGCTTTTAGTGGGCGCGCTGTTCTTCCTCTGATTCGTTGGCTCGTACCCTGAGGTAGTCGGTATTACCCGCGGCCTCCAGAGCCGCCACCGCCGCCTGCGCCACCTCCACCGCCGCCCCCGCCAGCACCGCTGCCACCAGAGCCGCCGCCCCCCCCTGGGCCACCACTTCCGCCGCCACCGCCTGAGCTGCTGCCGCCAGCACCGCCGCCACCGCCTGGGCCACCACTGCCGCCGCCGCCAGCAGTGTCGGTTCCACCACCTCCCTGGCCACCAGTCGCGCCGCCGGATCCGCTTCCCTGCCCCTGCGCATTCGCCTTGCCCGCTGCTGACAGCACAGTGGCATCGTTATCGGATTTGTTTGAGGTCTGGGCTGAAGCGGCAAACGTGGCTAGAAAGCCGCAAGCTACCAGCACAGCGGCTGCAATATTGGTTTTACGGTGGAACATCGGGATTTCTCCAATTAAGTTGATACACATCCCACGTTTGACCTGTTGAGAATTTTTGAGAATCCAAAAATCTAAAGGCCATCGAGGACGAATTGATGGTAGGTTACTTCGGGCAAAGCTAGTGAGACTTCCGTCACGGAACAGGTGATGGCCGGATGCTGCAGCCCGGTTGCATCGCAGTTCGCTTCAATCTGCATGACTTTTGTCACGCAGCGGGGGCCTTGGGCGCGCCGACCGTATATGGGAAACCAAAATAGTCAATTGGCTTGGTGCGGCAATACGCCCGCAAAATAAATAACTGGACAGTGCCAAGTTAATCACCTTGACAGCCACAGGTTCGATGTGAATGCCATCAATGCAACGTAGCCCGACTTTCGCCGGACGAACATTTTTATCTTGATCGCCGTAGACTGGTTAGCAATTCTCGTTTCTGCTGCCCAGAAGGTCGACGCCAATGTACGAGTGACTGTTTGGATGGATTGATCGAATTCTGGGAAGGCCAGCTTTGTTCCGATTGGCCTTCGTCCTTCGGCATGGCTTTCCTTTGTTGTCGATGGCAGCGTGCCTTTTGCAGGCATTCGCGCCGAGGCGCCTGGATGTCGGCTGTCGCTGCGAGCCGAACGAGATCGCGTGGTCACCCGCTCAACCCGCAATCTCCTGCACCAATCTCCCCGTCAAACCACATTTTTCGACACACGCATAACCCGTTGTTTTCAAACGCATTCTGCGTGTGCCAGATCGACACGGTTCTCCACTATTCTTTGAGAACAGAGAGCAGAAGGGAATCGAAACGGGGTGAAAACGGGGAAATTTCCGGCACGCCATGGACGCCGTGGCACACGCAGAACGGCCCCGAACCCCGCGCCACGCGGGGAAAGCCCAGAAGCGAAAAAGCCAACCGAGAACAGTTGGCTTTGAATTCTGGTGGCCTGGGGC
>CAZKFT010000101.1:0-3188 GCA_964552205.1 uncultured Gammaproteobacteria bacterium | reverse complement strand
ACTCCGCGTGGGCGGTCCTCGGGACAATCTCGAAGCGTCCGCCGGAAACAAGAATGTGCAGTTTCACACCAATCAGGCTCACCGGCTCCCCCGCGCGAGCACTGTCCATGGAAGAGTACTTGAGGTCACTGGGGTCGACCAGTGTTATTCCACCACTGCCAACAACCTCAAGATCATCGCCAGGCCGGATAAAGGCGGCGGTGTCCTCATCAAGGCCCAGACCCACCGCGAACGGGTTGTAGGCGAGCGCGGTCAGCAAGCGGCCCAAGCGGTCACGCTGACGGAAATGCTGGTCGATGATGAAGCTGTTGGTGAGGCCAAGGCCCGGCGCCAGCGTGACCTTGTCCGGGCTAGGCGTGCTGCCCTCACTACCGCCAGCAATCATGTGTTCGGGAAGGAAGGCCGCACCGGCTGAGGTGCCCGCAACGTGCAAGCCCGCCGCGTTGCACCGGCGAATGGCCTGCGCGACTGCGGTGCCACCGAGTGTCGTGGACAGTCGTAGCTGGTTGCCGCCCGTCATGAACACGCCATCGGACTTCTTGATGTACTCGATGAACTCCTCGTTCTTGGCGTCCTCGCGCGTTTCAATGGGCAGCACTGCGGCGTGCTTCACGCCGATTTTCCGGAACAGCTTCTCGTAGGTGCGGCCGGTGTCCTCCAGTTCGGAGGCCGTGGGGATGATGGAGATGCGCGACTCCTTGCCGCCGCACACCTCAATGAACCTGTCGAGAATCTCGGTGTTGCCGAGTTTGTCCTCAGCACCACCAATGGGAATGATGTAGCCGCGCTTCTGGTTGTCGCGCTCGCCGGACGGGCACATTAAGACTGAATCCTCCAGATACCGTTGGTCATCACATCACGTACGCCGTGCTCGTCATCAAGAACGACGAGGTCTGCCGCTGCGCCCGTCTCAATTCGGCCCTTGTCATGCAGGCGTAGCAACGTTGCGACATTCAAGGTGAAAGCTGGCAACACGCGCGCCAGTGGGACTCCGTCCTTGAGCAATTCACGCAGCGTGTCCGTCAGGGTGCCGGGATTACCAACGTCCCAGCGCTGCATTTCGCCTTGTGCGTTGAACACCGGCAGACAACCACCGCCGTCCGAGCTGAGCGTGATGCGGTCCGCGGGCGCACCGGAATCAAGGTAGCGCAGCAAAGCGGCGCCTGCGGACAGGCCCTTGTCGTCTTTGTCGAGCGGGTAAGCGGTGATATCCACCGTGCACCCACGGCGCGCGAGCACCAGCGCTTCCTCGAACAGCTCCGGCTTGCGGTTGATGTGTGTGGGATTAAACACGCGTGCGGGCAACTCGGAAGTGTCGAGTGCCTCGCGAATCATCTCCAGACCACGCGGCCCGTCGCCCATATGCAAGTGCAGGATGCCCGCCTTGCCGGTAAACATGCCCGCGACATAGCAGTCACTGGCCACACGCAACAACTCCTGCAGTGTCGGCTGGGAAGAGCGATGGTCGGAGACCGCGACCTCACCCACACCAATGATGGGCTCGATGAAAGTGATGTCGTCGCGCACGCTGCCGGTGAAGGTCACCGGTGGAAGGTGATAGCCCCCGGTGTGGCACCACGCACTCAGCCCGTGGTCACGGATGCACAAGGTCTGCGCAACCAGCGAGCGCGTATCGCGCGTGGTGTCATCTGTTCCGAGCACGCCCACTGCAGACGTCACGCCCGCACGGAAGAACATCTCCACTGGCACTGGCGGGATGCGACTACCGAAACCTGCTTCGCCGCCACCCCCGGTTAAATGTGCATGACCATCAATCAACCCCGGAATGAGACGGGCGCCCTCGAGATCGAGAGTTTCGACGCCTTTCAGTATGCCCAGTGCATCAAGGTCCGCGCCCATCCAAGCGATGCGGTTTCCGGCAACGAGAATGTTTTGAACGCCAAGGTCCGCGGGCGCGAACACATGGGCATTGATGATTAACTTGAGCACGGAAGTCCCTGATGTACGAGTGAATGGCGCATTTTACATCACACCGGGACAGACGCGAGGTCATCGTCACCCGCGACCAACAGTATCTGGTTCGGGCACGTGTCCGGTTTGCCTCGCTAGCTAGGTTCCATTCCGCACAGACAGATGTGGTGGTAACGCTGAAACTGGGTCTCCATTTTTCACGGAGTGCTTCCCATGTCCAGCTTTCGCGTAATCGCACTGACAGCCGCCTTGGCACTATTGTCCCCGCTCGGCATAGCCTCCGCACAGCCGCAACAGACCGAACAGCAACGCCAACAGGCCGAAGAGCGCAGGCAGGCAATGGAGGAACGGCAGGAAGCCGAGCGCAAACAGGACGCCGAGCGCAGACAGGAAATGGAGCAACGCCAAGAACAGGAACGCAGACAGGCCGCCGAACAACGGCAGGACGCCGAACGCCGCCAGGATGGCGTGGCCCGCGCAATGGCCCCCGGGCAGGTTCGCGCCGAAGAAATGGTCGGGCTTCGAGTCGTCAATCGCCAGAACAACAAAGGTCTGGGCAAAGTCGCGGGGTTGGTAACGGACCGCAGCGGCCAAATTGAAGCCGTGGTCATCGACTATGGCGGGTTCCTCGGCTTGTTCACCAAGTCGGTCACCGTGCCTTGGAATCAGCTAGAGCTCTCAGCTGATGGCGAAACAGTCCTCACCAACCTGGACCGCGCTCAACTACGAGGATCGCCCCCGTACAAACGCGACTAAGGTCAGTCGCTGGCGACGCGATTCCGACCAGAATCCTTCGCCACATAAAGCGCACTGTCCGCGCGGCGGTACAGCGCGGCCGGGCCGTCACCCTCGCGCAATCCCGTCACGCCGAAGCTTGCGGTGATGCCGTCCAAACCACCAATCGGGCCGGAGGCAATCAGCAACCGCAGACGCTCGGCAGCCTTTGCTGCCTCATCTACCGGAAGCTCGGGCATGATGATGGCAAACTCCTCTCCACCAGAGCGGGCAACGAAGTCGGTCTTGCGTACCGCGCCGGCAAGAAGTCCGCCAATGTCCACGAGCACTCTATCCCCCGTTTGGTGGCCGTGCTCGTCATTGACTAACTTGAAACGGTCAAGATCGAGAAGCACCAGCGACAGCGACTTGCCGTAACGCACCGCCCGCTCCACTTCTCGGTCAAGGGTATCGTCGAAGTTGCGCCGGTTGCCGACTCCAGTCAAAGAATCCGTGAGTGCCATCTTGGTGACCTTGCGGTT
>CAZKFT010000100.1:0-3310 GCA_964552205.1 uncultured Gammaproteobacteria bacterium | reverse complement strand
CGCGGTATCGACTCGTGGTTTGATGTCCGTGTAGAGGAGGCGCTGGACGATTCGCTGCGGTTGAGCCGGACCGCGCTGGACCTGCGAGTGAATGAGGCACGCGGGCGCATGGAACGTGCGGCGCAGGACTTGCGCAGTGTTGACAACCTGCTCATGCCCTTGCGGTTGCACCAAGTCCGCATCGAGACCGGCGCCAGCGAGCTGTCCGTGTTCGGGCAGAACCGAATCATTGCTTCCAGTTCCATGATCGGCGCGTCGGTGTTGCCCGACCAACCACCGGAAGAGTTGCTGGTGCAGCTACGGCAGGGACAACCATATGTGGGCCTGGACCCCATCGGCGCCGAGGGTATCCATGTGCGCGTCATCATTCCGCTGGCGCGACTTGCGGGCGAGCCGGAGCCGCGTTTGTTGCAAGGCTTGTTCGAGGTTCCCGAGCGCGTGAGCGGACTGGCCACGAATGTGGAAACCGCCTACTCGCGGTATCGCCAGCTGTTGCAAATGCGCGAGCCGCTCAAATACAGCTTCACCCTGACGCTCTCCCTGATCCTGTTCCTGAGTCTGTTGGCTGCCGTTTGGGCCGCGTTCTATGCGGCTCGCAAGCTGGTTGCGCCAATTCAGGATTTGGCAGCGGGTACGCGTGCGGTCGCCAAGGGCGATTACAAGACTCTCCTGCCGATGCCCGCGCGTGACGAGATGGGATTCCTCGTTCTGTCCTTCAATGAGATGACGCGCCGACTGTCACGCGCCAGTGAACAGGCCCGTGTCAGCCAACAGGAGGTGGAGCGTGAGCGCGCCCACTTGGAGGCCGTGCTGTCACGCCTGTCATCCGGTGTGATCGCCTTCGACGATGACCTCACCCTGCGCACAGCAAACGCGGCCGCAGGCCTCATTCTTGAGGCGGACCTGTCGCGGTATGTAGGCAAGAATCTGCAGAAGGTCGTGCGCAAGCAACCACTGCTGGAGCAATTCATGGCGGCGGTCTACGCGCGCTTCGAGGTTGGTGACGACAACTGGCGGGACGAAATCACGCTGCAGGGTGATTCGCGCCGAAGGGTACTGATGTGCAGTTGCGCGACGCTGCCAGGCGAGGGCGGCCTGCCTGGCGGACGCGTGCTGGTTTTCGACGACTTGACCGTGTTGCTGCAAGCACAGCGCGAAGCTGCTTGGGGCGAAGTGGCACGCCGCCTTGCCCACGAGATCAAAAACCCGCTCACCCCAATCCAGTTGGCAGCGGAGCGCGTGCGCCACCGCTATCTCGGTCAGATGGATGAGAAGCAGGGTGAAGTTCTTGAGCGTTGCACACGGACTATCGTGCAGCAGGTGGAAGCATTGAAGGAGATGGTCAACGCCTTCTCTGACTACGCGCGCTCACCGGAATTGCAGTTGGCCAACCTGAACCTCAATGCCCTCATCACAGAGGTCACGGACATGTACCGAAGCCGGGAGACCGGCGTAACGCTCAAGCTCAACCTGGAAAAGGACTTGCCGCGCATCGAGGCGGATTCGGTTCGTCTGCGCCAGTTGTTGCACAACCTGCTGAAGAACGGATTTGAGGCGGTGGCCGGGAGGGACAATGCCACCGTCACGGTTTCCACGCGGAATGTTCCCGAGGGTGCCGCGCCCGCTGTACAGTTGGACGTGGTGGACAATGGCGCGGGATTTGACGAAGAGATTCTGGGTCGAGTGTTCGAGCCGTATGTCACCAACAAGACGAAGGGAACCGGGTTGGGTCTGGCCATCGTTCGCAAGCTGGTTGAGGAACATGGTGGCAAACTGGATGCCAGCAACGAAGCATCGGGAGGCGCGCGGGTGACCATCCTGCTACCCGTCAACACGACGGCGCCATTGGCGATCCTGCCAGCAGATGCACGGGGCAATATGAGAGGTGGCGCATGAGTGTCGGACGCGTTTTGGTTGTTGATGACGAAGCGGACATCCGCGATCTGGTCCAGGACATCCTTGCCGACGAGGGCTACGACGTGGTCGTCGCAGCGAATGCCAACGAGGCCCGCAAAGCGCGAAAGTCGGCGGACTTCGACTTGGTCCTGCTGGACATCTGGATGCCCGACACCGATGGCATCACCTTGCTCAAGGAGTGGACCTCCGAAGGCCCGCTGAAGTGCCCGGTCGTGATGATGTCCGGCCACGGCACGGTGGAAACCGCCGTCGAGGCCACCCGCATGGGCGCCGCGAACTTCGTGGAGAAACCGCTTTCCCTCGCCAAGCTGTTGAAGACGGTCGAATGGGCGCTGGCCAACAGTGATCGGCAGCAGAAGGGCGGCCAGTGGCGACTTCCGCCAATGCTGGAACCGGTCGGACGATCCGCGGCCATCCGCGAATTGCGCGAACAGGTGAAACGCGTAGCGCAGTACGAGACACCGGTGCTGATTGTCGGCGAGGCAGGAACAGGACGCGAGGCCTTTGCACGTTACCTGCACTCGCTCTCGTCCCGTGCCGACAAGCCCTTCGTGGATTGTGCAGCGGGCAGCCTTACCGAAGCGAACTGCGAACAGACTTTGTTCGGGACCGCCTCACAACCGGGTTTGTTCGCGCAGGCGCTGGGTGGTGTGCTTTTCCTGGACGAAGCGGATGACATGGTTCCCGAGGTCCAGCGTGTCCTCGTCGGTGTTCTTGAGCAGGGCAGTTGGACACCGCTGGAAAATGGTCGGCCAACACCACTCAACCTCCGTCTCGTCACGTCCGCCAGACCGGACCTGCAATCGTCCATCGAACGCGGCAGCTTCCGCCGCGACCTGTACTCGCAGTTGGCCGTCATCACCTTGTACGTGCCACCGCTGCGCGAGTACGCCGAAGATGTGCCGGAGCTCGTCAAGTACTACACGGATGCCTTGGTGGATCTCGAGCGACTACCGTACCGCCGCTTCAGCATGGCGGCGCAGAACCGCTTGCGGAATTACCCCTGGCCTGGAAACGTGCGTGAGCTGAAGAACCTGGTGCATCGTTTTCTCATCATGGGTGGCGCGGACGAAGTCTCGCTGGAAGAGGTCGAGACCGCCATTGGTCAGGAATCGGCGATCGCTCACGGCGAAGCCTTGATCAAGCAGGATTTGCTGGCGTTGCCCCTGCGCGAAGCGCGCGAGGCATTCGAGAAGGCTTACCTTGAGCAGCAGTTGCAGCTGTGCGACGGGAAGGTCGGCAAGTTGGCCGGAAGGGTAGGGATGGAGCGCACACACCTGTACCGCAAGTTGCGTTCATTGGGCATCGACATCAAGAGTCTCGGTTCAGACGACTGACCTTCGCGGCCACTGCCTCGGTTGCATCTTGTAGGAGCGGCGCTTCGCGCCGCGAA
>CAZKFT010000099.1:0-3428 GCA_964552205.1 uncultured Gammaproteobacteria bacterium | reverse complement strand
GCGAGACGGGCTTACACCAGAACTGGCACCGCGAGTACGCACCCCACCTCGGGCGCTATACGCAGAGCGATCCGATAGGGTTGCTCGGAGGCATCAACCTTTACATCTATGTCGAAGGAAACCCGGTCCTGTCAAGCGATAGGCTCGGGCTAGAGCCAGTATCGCGCGGCGTGACGGACCAGAATCTACTTCCAAGATTTCCATTCAATGCAGGCAACGACCTTGTCCCATGTCGATACTACATGCCGCAGTACCGAGATACAGGATGCTCCTACTACCGGACGGCATCATTAATCTGCGCTACGGCGCATTGGAACCCGATATTTACTAGGGATCCGGGCGCTACGCCCACGAATCTCAATTGCGTGCGCCACTGCCTCGTCACGGAGGATCAAGCAATCTGGGATCGGCGATCTCAAGACTGTTACGCCCAAAATTGCTTAAGCAACGATGAGATAGATGAGTATCACTTGCGATGCTTCGCGCTTTGCGGGCTTAATCCAAGCACATACCCAGGCGTTGGACGACTGAACCAATGAATACGAAGACAGCTCTGTTTACGGTGCTTATCGTGTCTGGTATCGGACTGAATGTGGCCGGCCTGCTACAAGGCACACTTTCAGGACTAATTTGGGCAGTGGCCCCATACGTTCTTGCCGCGCCGATACCGCATCGGTACTTTATCGGGAAGCTGGTATTCCTTGGTGTGCTTCTTGCTTTCGATTCATTTTTCTGGGCGATAGTCTGGACCGACACCTTGCCTGAAATTGTACTTGGAGCATCTTTGCTGACGACGCTGAAGATTGCTCCCGCTGTGTTGATAGCGTTAATCGTTCAGGTGAGCGTTGGGCGCGGCACATCTAAGTAGCGACGCCCTCGGCAACCGCATCCGCCAGACCGATGCCCGTGGCATCGTCACCGAGTACGACTACGATGCGCTGAACCGCGTGACGGCGATCCGCCATCCGTCCGCCCCGGTCGAGAACATCCACTACACCTGGGATACCGGCCCGTTCGGTATCGGGCGGCTTGCGCGCATCACGGATGCCAGCGGCAGCACCGAGTACCGTTACGACGCCCATGGCCGCGTCACCGAGCGCATCAACACCGTACGCGGCACCACCCTGCCATTGTTGATGGGCTATGACGCCGATGGCCAACTCAGCTCGCTGATGCACGCCGATGGCCGTGAGATCTCCTACAGTCGGGATGCGGCAGGGCGCATCAACGCGGTCACACTCATCAACCCCGATGGCAGCGAGACCGTGCTTGCGAGTGACATCCGCTGGTCGCCGTTCGGGCCGCTGCGCGAACTGACCTACGGCAACGGACTCGTGCACACGCGCGCCCATGACCGTTCTGGCCGTGTGACCGCAATCACCACCCCCGGTGTGCAATCCCTCCTGCTCGGCTGGGATACGACCGACAACCTCACCGCGCTGACCGATGGCTTGAGTCCTGCCCTGAGCCAGCTGTTCGCCTACGACCCGCTGCACCGTCTGACCCAAGCCCAGGGTGGCTACGGCCTTAGGGCGTTCGACTATGATGCCCTCGGCAACCGCACCCGGCTGACCACCGATGTCTCCGTCACCGACTACGCCTACGCCCAGGACAGCAACCGGCTTGCCAGTGTGGGTGGTACCGCCTACACCTACGATGCCGCTGGTAACACCCTCACCGACGGTGAACGCCAGTTCAGCTATGACGCCAGGAACCGCATGGCCGAGGCCGACGGCCACCGTTACGGCTACAACGCACTCAACCTCCGCGTCTTCAAACCCCGCATGGGGGTAGCAGGCGACATCACCGGCGACGGTCAGGTGACCGAGCAAGACCTCGGGCTGCTGCAACAGGCGCTCAGGGGCGATGTGCCCACCACGATGGCGATGGACTGCAACCAGGACGGCGTGGTGGACCAACGCGACACCGCCTGTATCGCGCGCAAGATCGGGGCACATCGCAACCAGGGCCAGACCCGTGGGCGCGGCAACCAGGGTCCACCCGCCGCAGACAGCCAAGCTCAGGAGCCGGTACAGCTTGGCTGGGTGCTGTTCGTGTATGACGAGCAGGGGCAGCTAGTTGGTGAGTACGACGAACAGCGCAACCCGCTACGGCTGTATGTCTGGCTGGAGCACATGCCCATCGCGATGCTTGACTCAAGCGGCATCCACTATCTGCACACCGACCATCTGCACACACCGAGAGCGGCGACCGATGAGGGTGGCACCACGACCTGGCAGGCCCACTTCACCCCGTTCGGTGAAGTCACAGAGACCGTCAGCCAGATCGAGATGAACCTCCGGTTCCCGGGCCAGTACCACGACCGTGAGACGGGCTTACACCAGAACTGGCATCGCGAGTACGCGCCCCACCTCGGGCGCTATACGCAGAGTGATCCGATAGGTGTCATTGGCGGCACAAACCTATATAGGTACGCCAACGCGAACCCAACGCGTTGGTTTGATTCAACTGGCTTAACACCGGAGTGCAAGGGGTCCTGGAAATACATGGGTTTCCGCCCACAGCTGCCTCGTGTACTTCGTCTGTGTTTCTGTTACTGGCTATGTATGGATTGTCGATATCCATCTGCGTGGAGTGGCATTCTAGAGTCATTGCCAACGACTTCCGGTCAGTTGTTCTTTGATCCTACGGTCCGTGGCCCTAGTGCTGGCGACGTCGAAGCTGGCAACTCGTGTCTCTGCTATTCGAGGCCCGGTCCGGAGACTGGCTGCAGTTGCGATGGAGATAACAAATGAAATTGCTTCTCGTAACATTGATTGTACTTGCCACTTCTGGGTGTCACGGTGATGCTGAGCAGAATCAGCTGCCTAACCTCGACTTCCTGATAGTTGACGATAACCAAAATTTACAGATCGTCGAGGACAAAGAGGCGCTCCTCCTGCAGATAAGCTACGAAGTCGTACTGTCTTACCCTAACTTGGCTATCGGACCTAGCCAGACACAATTACTGCTGGAACGCGGGTGGCAAGAATGTTCTACGGGAGAGATTGGATGGGTCATGTTTTTTGACGGCACCACTCTCCCCGAGCGACGAGTTCATCAGCATTTGAGATACTGGGTGAGAGGAAATGAGCTACTCACTATCGCCCTACGACATTTCACGTTGGCATCAGCTAAGCCACCCCAAAGCAGCGAGACCGTGACCGCAGAACAACATGTAACAATATTGCACAACACCTACCAGCGTCTGGAACAGGTTGCGGAGACGCTGAGTTTAAACTGCCAGTAACTTTGACCTGAACATAGTATGCGTTCCGAATTTGCTAGCAAGGTCATGTATCCCATAAGCACCCGATTGTTCGACGGCAGCGAGACCGCACTCGCCACCGACTACGCCTACGCCCAGGACAGTAACCGGCTCACCGGGGTGGACGGCACCGCCTACAGCTACGATGCCGCCGGTAACA
>CAZKFT010000098.1:0-3477 GCA_964552205.1 uncultured Gammaproteobacteria bacterium | reverse complement strand
TCGTTCACCATCACGCCTTCGGTAGAACTCAGGCCGACAGTTCGCTTGGCCTTCTTGAGGATGTTGGCCGCCATGCGCGCGGTGGTGGTTTTACCATTGGTCCCCGTGACCAAGGCGATGGGAATGGTGCTGCGCCGATGCCAATCAACAGTCCAGGGTGCGGGAATCTCCCTCGGCGACCAGGTGAGGGCCGTTGGGCCAAAGCCGACAGACACCGCGTCGTCGTCCCAGAGAAACGGGGCACCGCAGTGCGCAGCTGCGGTCTGCATCTCCAGCATGGCGGGATTGGCCTCGTCCTTGGCCCGGGCAAGAATCAGTGAGGCGGACTCGTTGAAATCCGGGTCCTCGTTGCCGCACTCCGCCCAAGCCCACTCAGCGACGGCAATACCGGCGTATAGCGCGTCGATGGGTGCATCGAAAGCGAGCGACAAGCCCCCCTCCATGCGTCGCGAACAGAAGGTGGGTTTGGCCCATCCCAGTTGGGCACACATCCAACGAACCGCGGTTTCCCAAAGCGGTTGCAGCGCCTCCCCTTCTTCAGGCGTGCAGGCGACATCCAGAATGACCGATGGTCTGTCCCACAGAAGATTGGGACCAGTCAGGCGACGGCAGTCGATGAATTCCATCGCTCAGTCGCCCGCCTCCCGAGCGATGCGTACGCCGCGATCGTCACTGATGATCTCCAGGTTATCGTCCAGCTTGAAGGTCTCAGCTTCGCTACTGTCTTCGATGACGATGTGACTGCGTGTTTCGACCTTGGTTTTGTCACCGGAGTTGAAGTAGATGATCTGCTTCCAGGTGCGCTTCACCCCGTCGGCGAGTATGAGCAACAGGTCGCCTGACTGCGCCATCTTGAGCGCCGCATCCACGGCCTCCGGTTCATCCGGTATCACCTCGATTGCCGACTCCGGCACGCCGCGCTCCAATAGGCGTGCCTTCAGCATCTGCGCGACCTCGTCGTGTCCCCGCCCACGGCGACGATCGTCGCAACGACAGATGAAGTGATCGAAGTGCCCAGCGGCAATGTCGGCAATTTCATGGATGTCCTCATCGCGCCGATCACCTGGGGCAGACAACACCACGATACGCTTGCCCTCCACCTCGAAACGGTCGACCAGTCCACACATCGCCTTCACAGCAGCGGGATTGTGTGCGTAGTCCATGATGACGCGGAACGGGTGCTCGGTGTAGATGTTCATGCGGCCCGGCGTCTGGAAGAAGGTCGCGTCGAATGTGCGCAGACCTTGGCGGATGTCCTCGAGACTCTGGTCCATGTTGTAGGCAAGTGCGGCTGCGAACATCGCGTTCTGCACATTGTGCATCGCCCTGCCTTCAATGGTGGCCGGGATGAGATGCGTCCACAGCAGCGGCATGTGCTTGCCGTGGTCATAGATGGTGATCATGTGGCCGTTCATACCCTCCTCCAGCACGAAGGCCTGACCACCGGCACGAATATGCTGCTTCACCAACGGATGGGTCGGGTTGGTGGTGACATAACACACGCGCTTGGCCTCGGTGTAGTCGGCCATCTGCAGGCAGAGTTTGTCGTCGGCATTCAGCACCACGGCATCGGTG
The DNA here is from genome assembly GCA_964552205.1 of uncultured Gammaproteobacteria bacterium. Classification (GTDB taxonomy): domain Bacteria; phylum Pseudomonadota; class Gammaproteobacteria; order Natronospirales; family JAIVGZ01; genus JAIVGZ01. The sequence continues at coordinate 1,902 of CAZKFT010000098.1, read as the reverse complement.
GCAATCTCGATGGGGATGCGTTTGACCTCAGCGAGTTGCTCCAGGGTGTCGATGCCGCCCAGACCAAGGTGGTCCGCAGACACATTAAGACAGCAGGCAACATTGCAGCTCTGGTAACCCAGCCCGCTACGCAGCATGCCACCGCGCGCGGTCTCCATCACGGCAGCATCCACCGAGGGGTCGCGCAGGATGATGCGTGCCGACACCGGTCCGGTCATGTCACCGGGCACACTCAACTGACCATCAATGTACACACCGTCCGTGGAAGTGAGCCCCACGGTGAACCCGTTCATTTTCAGGATGTGCGCCAGCATGCGCGAGGTGGTGGTCTTGCCGTTGGTGCCCGTCACCGCCGCAATGGGAATCGTGCTCGGTGCGCCCTCCGGGAACAACATGTCCAGCACCGGCCCCGCAACATCGCGCGGCGTGCCTTCGCTGGGCGCGACATGCATACGGAAGCCGGGGCCCGCATTGACCTCGCAGATACCGCCACCGGTCTCGCGATAAGAGAGCGTGATATCCGACGTCAGGAAGTCAACACCGCCGATGTCCAGACCGATTGCCTTGATGGCGCGAATCGCCATCTCGCGGTTATCCGGGTGGATGACATCGGTGACATCAATGGCCGTACCACCGGTGGAAAGATTCGCCGTCGAGCGCAGGAACACCGTCTCGCCCTCGGGCGGCACGGTGTTGCGATCGTAACCTAGCTTTGCGAGCAAACGGTCGGCCTGGTGGTCAAACTCGATACGCGTGAGCACCTTCTCGTGCCCGACACCACGCCGTGGATCCTGGTTGACCATCTCCACGAGTTGCTCGATGGTGTGTTTGCCGTCCCCGACCACATGGCCCGGGACGCGTTTGGCGGCCGCAACCAGCTCGCCGTTCACCACCAGCAAGCGGTGGTCGAAGCCCTCGATGTAACTCTCGATGACCACATTGCGGCCGTGCTCGCTCGCCTTCTCGAATGCCGCTTCGACCTCTTCCGGTGTCTTGAGATTGATGGATACGCCGCGACCGTGGTTGCCCGCGAGCGGTTTCAACACCACCGGATATCCGATCCTGTGCGCGGCGCGGACCGCTTCGCGCGCGGACTGTGCCAAGCGCTGCGCAGGAACCGGCAAGCCCAGATCACGCAGGATATGGTTGGTCTCTTCCTTGTCGGAAGCGAGTTCGACGGCGATGTTGCTGGTGTTGCCGGTGGTGGTTGCCTGTATTCGGCGCTGGTACTTGCCATGTCCGAACTGCACCAGCGATTGCCTGTTCAGGCGAATCCACGGAACCCCTCGCTCCTCCGCTGCCCGCACCAGCGATGCGGTACTCGGCCCGAAAGCGCGCCGCTGCGCATAGCGGATGAAGGCGTCGCGCTCATCTGCAAAATCCCAATCCGGTCCCGGGGCGTTGTCGGGTTTCAGCGCATCCGGCAACAAGCTATGCAAGAGCGCAAGCGCAAGCTCCCCGGCTTGACGACCGACTTCCTCGTCCTCGTACTGAAACACCATGGTGTAGTGGCCGGGCTGGCCGTCAATGGAACGGGTGCGACCAAAGGTCACATGCGAGCCGGCCACGTTCTGGAGTTCGAGTGCGACATGTTCCGCGACATGCCCCAACCAGGTGCCCTCGCCCTCACGAAGGCGCCGGACAAAACCGCCGGGTTCGCGGTAGGAACAACCGTGCTCGTGAAGACCGGGAAGCAATTCCAGTAGCTGGTCTATGAAGGCATCGCCGAGACGAACGGAAGGCCACTCTTCGAGCGGACCCAAGTCGAGCACGTATCTGATGACCGGGAAATGCGCATACAGGTTCGGCCCGACATAGACATTCGTGCTGACAATCTTCATTGAATCACTCCGCGTGGGCGGTCCTCGGGACAATCTCGAAGCGTCCGCCGGAAACAAGAAT
>CAZKFT010000097.1:0-3521 GCA_964552205.1 uncultured Gammaproteobacteria bacterium | reverse complement strand
GGGACTGAGCCATCGGCTCCAGCCGGACCCAATGGCCTTCCAGCATGACGGGCTTGAGGGAAATCACACTTTATTCTAGCGGAATGCGACTGCCATGGCCGTTCAGCCAATCCCTGAACGACTGTAGTCCGGGGTACAGCAAGCGCGAGTGGTCGGTGTCGCGGATGCCGCAGACCCGGTCGGTGAAATCGCGCATGAACTGGAACATGTTCCCGAGGTCATCCGCACCCGGGAACCCGAAACCGCGGTATTCCTCGGGCGTGATTTCCTCATACTTCACTGTTACGCCAAGCGCCTCGCTCATGGCCTCTGCCATTTCTTCGCAGGTCAGGTGCTCGCCAGCGACTCCGACAGTCAGGCCGATGTACCGGGAGCCACCCCTGAAGATGCCGTAGGCACACTGCCCGATGTCATCTGCAGCGATACCTGGCAAGCGGCTACGGCCGAGCGGGAGGGTGAACGCATGGACACCGTCGGGTCGTGACTTCGGTGCCATCCCGAAGTGGATCAGGTTTTCCCAGTAAAACGAGGTGTTGAGAAAAGTGGTCGGCACGCCGCGATCCTCGAACAGTCGGTTGGCCTCACCTTTGGCGTCGAAATGTGGCACCTTGTAGCGCTGCTGCAGGGTAGGCATGCGAGCATCTTTGAGCGGGACGACTTCGCGGGTATCTTCCAGCGTGGACCAGATGACGTGGTGCAAGCCATTGGCCTTCGCCGCGTCAGCCATGTTTCCGGCCTGTCGGTACTCCCGCTCAGGCGACATGTGCTCCCAGTAGTTCGTCATGCAGAACGCGTAGTCGGCTCCCGAAAATGCCCGAATCATGCTATCTCGGTCATCCAAGTCGGCTTTGACCACATCAATACCCAAGGCTGCCAGCGCCCGCGCTTTGTCCGACTGAGGTTTGCGCGTAATCGCGCGGATGGAAAAGTGGCAATTCGGGTCCGCAAGGATCGCCTTTACCAGGCTGCCTCCCTGTATCCCTGTAGCACCGACAACTGCTATGACGCCCCGCTCGCCCATCCGTGGCCTCCTGCCTACTGAAGGGTACGTTGGGAATCAGTCTAGACCAATGTGCTGGATTGTCCAGTTGGAAGTGAGCGGGTTACCACGGGTGGTGCAGCCTAACTCGGAAAGCCAGGCGGCGACCATGTGATTGGAGTTGTTGGTGACGGAATAGGGTGCTGGGTGCGGGGCAAATGTGAGTTGCCAGGTCTCGCTATAGAAGACATCGGCGGGATTGCTGTTGAAGATTCCCTCCAGATGCATGATCAGGGCGTCAATTTTGGTCGCGTCCACTGCGAAGACGTGGCCCTGGTCCACACGAAAGCGAACGGCTCTGCGCACGCTGTCGAGGTCGTTGCCCGAAACCATTTCCCGGCGGCTGATGACGGCATCGCTCCGTAGAAACAGCGCCGAGAAACCGCTGGCCAAACCGATGTCGTCTTCCGCATACCAGCGGCGGTCACCGTAGGAGTAGCGCACCATCACGCCATCGGCTCGTTCGACGACCAGGCTTGCATGGTCACCGTGGTCCAGCAGAATGGCGGTGCGCGCAGCTACTTCCACTTCCGGGCAGTTCACTGTGGCGGCACATCCTTGCAGGAGGAAAGCGCCTCCCAGCAAGATCCACTGCAACCTAGAAGGTACGGCTGGCATCGAGCAGTAGCAGGAAGTCGAGGACGGTCTCGACAGCGCGGTGATAAAACTCGCGGTCCACCTTGTCCGAAGTGTCGGTCGGTTTGTGATAATCAGGGTGGTCATCTACGCCGAAGTAGATGAAAGGTATGTCGGCAGCATGAAAGGCGGCGTGGTCGGATGCGGTGGTCCACTCAGCGTCCTTGTCGCGCACCACCTCGATGTTGGTTCTGGAATCAAGCTGGTCGAGCAGGGGATTCAGCAACTCGGGATGGTGGGTAGTGCCGACAGCGAACAGCTGGTTGTTGAGATCGCGGCTCACCATGTCCATGTTCAGGTTGAAGGCGACTGGCCAGTCGGTTATCACCTGATCCTCGAACAACCTGAATGCGCCGAGCTTGCCGTGCTCCTCGGCGTCGAATGCGATGAACAGCAGTGAGTAATGTGGTTGGTTGGCTTGAAAGTAGCGAGCGAGCTCAAGCATCGCAGCGACGCCCGAGGCGTTGTCATCCGCGCCGTGATAGGTCTCACCATCGCGGACACCCAAGTGGTCGTAGTGCGCGGTGATCACGATGACAGGACCGCGTGCAAGACTGCCGCGTAACAGCCCCAAAATGTTTGCGGCGCCCTCAATGGTTTCGCCCTGGCGGTTCTGGAACGTGAAAGGATGCAACCAGCCTTCCGTCCCGACAGGTTCCAGACCTATCTCCGCCATCCGCTCGACAATCCACGCGCGCGCTGCAAGGCCGCCTGCAGAACCGGCCATGCGGCCTTCACGTTCTGGCGCGGCAAGCCATGAAAGGTCTGCGAACATGCGTTCGCTGTTGATACGGCTCTCGACGGGCTCGGGTGGGGTCGGCCGCAAAATCCACAATGTGGCCCAAAGCAGCGCCATGAGCGCAATGAAAGCGATGAGTCGTGGTATGGCTTGGGTCTTCATGCCTAGATTCTACGCCGGTGGTTCATTGCGGTGCAGGACACATGGGTGGTCGCGGATCCCATCGCTCCAACATGGCGAGCAGACATGCGGCATGGGCGTGCGGCCACTCACCGAATTGAGATGCCGCCGCGGACAGGGTCCGGTCCACCGTCTCCTGGTAGCGGTCCTCCCCGGTCAGCATGTCCAAGCGCAGCAATGCATGCGCCGCCACCCCGTTTCCGTTTGGTGTCGCATCGTCGGTAAAGGACTTCGGGCGTTGTATGAGCCGCTCATGGTCGTCGGCGGTGAAGAAAAAGCCGCCCGCCGGATCACCGAAGCGTGAGACCAATTGCTGGGCCAACGCTCCTGCGAACTCGAGCAGTACGTGGTCCGGGTCGCATTCCAGCAATGTCACAAGTCCATCCAGTAAGAAGGCGTAGTCATCCAGGAAGGCCATGCTGAGGACTTCTCCGTTGCGCCAGCTCGTGCACAAACGCCCTTCGCGCCAGTGCTCGCGGTGGATGAACCGGGCTGCTGAAAAAGCAGACTCGACCCATGTAGGTTCTCCATAGGCGCGTCCTGCAATCGCCATCCCGCGGATGGCAAGCCCGTTCCACGCGACGAGAATCTTGTCGTCCAAGCCGGGGCGGATGCGTCGTTCACGCATTGTGCGCAGCTTCTGGGAAGCGGTGTGGATTCGCGAATCGGTGAGGTCGGCGTCGTTCCCGCAATGCAGGTGCCAGGCATCCTCGAAGTTCGGTGGACCGCCGAGCCCGAACGCTGGCGCGAACACGGACCACTCCTCGGGTGTCAGCGTATCCTGGACGACCCCGGCATCCCAGACATAGAAACGTCCCTCGTGCCCCTCGGAATCCGCATCCACACTGGCGAAGTAACCGCCATCCGGGTGTTGCATCTCCCTCATGATCCACTCTGCGGTCATTGTCGCTGCCCTGCGAAACAGCG
>CAZKFT010000096.1:0-3680 GCA_964552205.1 uncultured Gammaproteobacteria bacterium | reverse complement strand
GCAACCCGCTACGGCTGTATGTCTGGCTGGAGAACCTGCCCCTGGCGGTCATCGATCAGACCGGCATCCACTACCTGCACACCGACCATCTGCACACGCCCAGGGTCGCGACTGACCAGACAGGACAGGTCAGCTGGCAGGCCGACTACACCCCGTTCGGCGAGGTCACAGTGACCGTCAACACCGTCGAGGTCAACTTGAGGTTTCCGGGCCAGTACCATGACCGTGAGACCGGCCTGCACCAGAACTGGCACCGCGAGTATGCGCCACACCTCGGGCGCTATACGCAGAGTGATCCGATAGGGTTGAGGGGTGGGCTAAATCGTTACAGTTACGCGAACGCGAGTCCTACAAGATTTTACGATTATGATGGCCGCGAGCCTCTGGGTACCGGGGTGGATAATGTAGCTGATTACAGCCCATGTATTTACTACGATACTGTTAGTCAGAATCAAGGTTGTACTTACCATGAATTCGCCGCAAGTGTCTGCCGTGACAAGAATCCGTTTGTTACCGGTTTGTTAATGATTTGCCGGACATCGGTGTCCGAGATTAACTGTATAAGAAATTGCCTTGTTGATAGCGACCGCCAAGCTCGCGCGACTGCTGAGTGCTCGGTTGGACCTAGCGGAGCTTGCTTGCGAGACGAACCCCGTGGTTGCACACGGAAAACCTGCATCACCGAGTACCATAACAATTGTTTCAGGCAGTGCGGAGTCAGCCGACTGTGCTTTGGGGGCAACTACTACCCATTTTTTCCGAATGACGGAGATTAAGCATGAAATATATCGCGTTGATTTTTCACGGATTCGTGATCGCCCTGAGCATCTGGTTCGGAATCACGTTTACAAAAGCAATTATTCAGACTGCAGGATGGAGTTGGCGGCCGGACTATCTTGCGGCCACATTCTTATTCCTGCTAATCGTTGCTGTCGTTGCTCTAATTCGACAGCTCCATATTCCTTTCTCGGCAGTGCTAATTCTTCAGGTGCTCACTGCTGGGTTTCTTCTATTTCTCACGTTGGCGAATCATGGATATCCAGACCGGGCTATGATTTTTGGCGCGGCACACCTGACTCTGGCGTTCGCAATTGTCGCTTGGAATGTCTACGCGATGCTGTCGACGACCAAGGTGTAGCCTTTCTATGACGCGAGGAACCGCATGGCCGAGGCCGACGGCCACCGTTACGGCTACAACGCTCTGAACCTGCGCGTGTTCAAACCCCGCATGGGGGTAGCAGGCGACATCACCGGCGACGGCCAGGTGACCGAGCAAGACCTCGCGCTGCTGCAACAGGCGCTCCGGGGCGATGCCCCCACCACGCTCGCCATGGACTGCAACCAGGATGGGGTGGTGGATCAGCGCGACACCGCCTGTATCGCGAGGAAGATCGGGGGTTTCAGGAACCAGGGCCAGACCCGCGGGCGCGGCAACCAAGGCCCGCCCACCGCAGCAAGCAATGCCCAGGAGCCGGTACAGCTCGGCTGGGTGCTGTTCGTGTATGACGAGCAGGGGCAGCTAGTTGGTGAGTACGACGAACAGCGCAACCCGCTACGGCTGTATGTCTGGCTGGAGAACCTGCCCCTGGCGGTCATCGATCAGACCGGCATCCACTACCTGCACACCGACCATCTGCACACGCCCAGGGTCGCGACTGACCAGACAGGACAGGTCAGCTGGCAGGCCGACTACACCCCGTTCGGCGAGGTCACAGTGACCGTCAACACCGTCGAGGTCAACTTGAGGTTCCCGGGCCAGTACCACGACCGTGAGACGGGCTTACACCAGAACTGGCACCGCGAGTACGCGCCACACCTCGGGCGCTATACGCAGAGTGATCCGATAGGACTTCTTGGTGGAATGAACATGTTCAAGTATGCAGGCGAAAACCCTATTCGGTCTGTTGACCACATGGGGCTCCATCCTGCAGCAATGATTCCGCCTTGGGCTCGCCGGTTTATTCGGGGAACAGCCTCCGGTGGTGCTGGCGGCATGTACCATTTTATTTTGGCTGGTTTTGGAGCGGAGTCCGGAATCGTGGTCGGTACCGACGGTTCTATGTGCATCTACACTGCTAGATGCTGGCAGGTTGGCCCCGGCGTGTTCGGAGCTCTGGGTGGTTCCGGCGGCTTGGGTATATCAGCCACAACATTCCCTCGCAGTGGGCGATCGATTGGGCTGTTTCTCTATGGTGGTATTTCAAAGGTTGTCGGAGGTTCCGTGTCAGTATCGTCTGGTGGGCTGGGAGGTGTACGTGGATTCGGCGGCGCTGGGGGCGGGGTTGCAGCAGGTATTCACGTCTGTGAAACTACCGTCGACTGTTTAACGGACAATCAGTGTCTCTGATGAAAATTGATTTCACCAGCTCGGATCGCGGTCTCATGATTTTTCTTCCGGGTCTCGGGTTGGCAGTCTTGGGTATGGTGCTTGGCTATTTTGAGATCACGATCCTAGCCAGAATACTTACCTATGTTGGAGTTTTGCTTGGCGTTGCAGGAATCGCACTTTTTATCCATGACAACGCAAATACTTCGGAGTAAATCGTCACCGAGCGCATCAACACCGTGCGCGGCACCACCCTGCCATGGTTGATGGGCTATGACTTGGACGGCCAACTCGCCTCGCTGATGCACGCCGACGGCCGTGAGGTCTCCTACAGTCGGGATGCGGTAGGGCGCATCAACGCGGTCACACTCATCAACCCCGATGGCAGCGAGACCGCACTCGCCACCGACATCAGCTGGTCGCCGTTCGGGCCGCTGCGCCAGCTGACCTACGGCAACGTGCTTGTGCACACCCGCGCCCATGACCGCGACCCCGCGTTTGTAAGTAACTGAAAAACTGGAAGGTGGTGCCCAGGGACGGAATCGAACCGCCGACACGGGGATTTTCAATCCCCTGCTCTACCAACTGAGCTACCTGGGCTTGCTGGAAAGAGCGCGTATTAAACCGGGCGGGGCTCGCCCCGTCAAGGTTGCGGGGCGGCCCCGGCCTGTCTACCCTGAATCCAGATGCTCGAGACCCAAGCTCAATCCCTGCCGCTGTATGACCGGTTCGTGGCTGTGCGCGCCGAAACCAGTGCACGCGCCGCACCCCTGACCGCGGAGGACTGTCAGGTGCAGTCCATGCCGGACGCAAGCCCGACCAAGTGGCACTTGGGGCATACCAGCTGGTTTTTCGAGACTTTCGTCCTGGTTCCTCACCTTCCAGGCTACCGCACCTACTCCGAACAACTCGATTTTATCTTCAACTCCTATTACCACACCGTCGGGCGCATGCACGAGCGCCCCGCCCGGGGACTCGTCTCCCGACCAAGCCTTGATGACATCTTCGCCTATCGCGCCCATGTGGACGAGGCCATGGAACAGTTGCTTGCTGGCGGTGTGGATACACAAACAGCGGACCTGATTGAGTTGGGACTGAACCACGAGCAGCAGCACCAGGAATTGATCCTCACCGACATCAAACACGCGCTTTCCTGTAGCCCGCTGGAACCTGCTTATGACACTGCTTTCGTCGAACGCCATACCGCCACCTCCCGATCTGGAAAGATGGAGCTGCCGGGTGGTGTCATCGAAATCGGCGCGGCGGACGGGTTCGCATTCGACAATGAGCGCCCTCGGCACCGCGTCATATTGCGGCCCTTCGCGATAGGGCATGGTGTGGTAAGCAACGGTGA
>CAZKFT010000095.1:0-3692 GCA_964552205.1 uncultured Gammaproteobacteria bacterium | reverse complement strand
TACATGTTAACGCCCCCACCCTATGCCGCACGTGACCTGGTCGATGGCGTCTGCGTCTGACGGCGTTTCGGGGCGGATGGTGAGACGATGGTACGCGTGGCTCAGGCCGGGCTTACAGCGCATGCCGTAGCGGGTCAGCTTGAGCGAGGGGTTAGGCATCACCGCTCAGTGGAGAGATAACCCGACCTTGCAGTTGTCCGCGATGCCGCCGCGGAAGGTGTGGCGACCGCCACCTGGAGGGAAGTGTGGCCGCCGGCGCGAACGTGTACTAATTTTGCCGGTTTGAAACTGCCGACAGTTTTTGACGGCCGCGTATCCGGCGCGACGGAGATGACGGCGTGTAGTGCGAGGTTGCGTCAGACCTCGACCTGATCCTTGGATCGGTAGCTCTTGCCCTCGATGCGCACGGTCTCGGCGTGGTGTAGCAGGCGGTCCAGCAGGGCCGAGGTGAGTACGGCGTCGTTGTTGAAGATGCCGGCCCATTGCTTGTAGACGCGATTGGTGGTGATCAGGGTGGCGCCACGCTCGTAGCGGTGGCTGATGATCTGGAACAGGCAGTCCGCGCCGAACTTGTCAATGGGGAGGTAGCCCAATTCGTCCAGGCACAGGACGTCGGGTTTGACGTAGTGGTGCAACGCGCGTTTGATGCTGCCTGTGGCGTGCGCGGCGGCCAGCGTGTTGATAATCTCGATGGCGCCGGTGAACAGCACCGAGTGGCCACGCTGGCAGGCCGCATGACCGAGCGCGGTCATCAGATGGCTCTTGCCCAGCCCGGTGGTGGAGATGAACACGACATTGCCGTGGTTGGCCACGAAGTCCAGGTGAAACAGGTTCTGGATCAGCAGTCGGTTGATCTTGGTGGGCCAGTTCCAGTCGAACGTGTCGAGCGTCTTGAGCACCGGGAAACGTGCCAGCTGGATGCACCGCTGCACCCGGCGGTCATCGCGTGCGCCAGCCTCGCCACTAACGAGCTCGGTCAGATAGTCCAGATGTGACCACTGCTTGTCGGCGGCCGTCTGGGCGAACGCCTGATGGTGCTCCAGCATGAACGGCAGCCTGAGCGCGGTCATGTTCGAGCGCAGTGCATCGGCATCGCGGCTGGCTGAGGCGCGGCGTGTTCGCATCATGGGGCTCCTTCGTCACGGTCGTAGACGGACAGATCGGGTTCGGGCAACTCCAGCTCCAGCAGATCGAGCCGGCGCGTAAGCTGCAAGGCGGCTGGCTCAGGACCGAGGCGCCGGCGCGCGGCCAGGATGTTGGCGATGTACTCCGCGCTGAAGGCCTGCAGTTCCAACCCGTCGTCCATGGCGCGCGCCACCGCCTCCTTGCCGTGTATCTCGGCCAGGGCGAGTATCTTGCGAAGGTGTACCCGGGCGTTTACGCGCTTGGCCTCCAGACCCTCGCGGTACGCCTGGGCCCGGGGCGACAGCGCCCCAAACTGCACCAGCAGGCGCTGCTCGCGGGCGCTCTTGCGCTGCACCACGAGTTGATGGGCATGTTCAGGGTCCTCGATGTCCTGGTGCCGATCCATGCTGCGGGGATGGCGGGCCACGAGCTGCTCGCGCTCGTAGATGCACACCCGATCGGCATGGGCCTTCAGAATCAGGCGCTGGCCGGCATAACGCGCGGGCACCGAGTAGTGGTTGGAATCGAGCGCCACGCGAAACTGCGCGCTGGCACGCACCAGGCACACGCGCGCCAGGTCAAATGGGGCCGGGTTGAGCCGCCCCAGGTGTGCGCGTTCATCCTCGAACCGATCGATCGGGCGCTGGTGGGTTGCCTCGTGCATGCGCACGTTGGCCACCGTGTCCACCCACAGCGTGGCCTGTGGCTGCAGCGCGGCGAAGTCGGCCAGCTCCAGACCGGCCAACAGATTCTTTTTGACGTAGCCAACTCCATTCTCGACCCGCCCCTTCTCGTTGCCGGCGCGTACGTTGCACGGCGCTATCTCGAAGCCCCAGTGGCGCGAGAAGTCCAGATATTTCGGGTTGAACACCGGCGCGACACCGGCCAGGCGCTGCAGCACCGCCGAGCGCAGGTTGTCGACCATCACCTTTTTTGGGACCCCGCCAAAGGCGGCAAACGCGTTCTCGTGGCAGGCCAGGAAGAACTCGGAAGTCTGCGAGACGGTGAACTCCAGGTACATGCGCCGGCTGTAGCACAGCACCATCAGGAAGAAGCTCAGGCGCCGGCGCGTGGAGCCCACCGCAATGGTGCCGTATTCGCCCCAGTCAACTTGGGCAGCTTCCCCTGCAGCGAAGTCGAGCTTGAGAAACGCCGGCGCTCGGCGCGGTCGGATGCGCTGCACATAATCGCTGACGATGGTGCGCCCGCCTCGGTAGCCGGCCTCGCGCAAGCGCTGGAAGATTTGCTGAGCGCTGTAGGGGTGGGCATCGAGCCAGCGCACGATCTGGCCTTTGAAGGCATCGAGCTTGCTCACGCGCGCCACCCCCGCGCGAGGGCGGAACTGCTGCACGCCAGCCCATTTGGCCACCGTACGCGCACTCAAGGCCAGCGCTCGCGCGGTCTGCGCCACGGTGAGCTTCTGGCGGCCCAGGTGGTCATGGATCTGGCAGTAGGTTTCATAGTCCAGCACGGCGCTGCTCCGCTTGTTCGATCAGTTGCGCCAGGCTCACCGTAGCGGCGTCCGCGCTGCGCAGCGATGCCGGGGCCTGCGCGCCCGAGCGTGGCGCTCTGCGCGAGGCGCCCTTGGTCAGGGACAACACCTGGTACAGCGGTGTCTCGTAGGCGATGAGATCGAGCGCGATCAGTTGCGCACGCGCCGCGCCCAGCTCTTGCATGCTCAGGTGTAGCCGGGCGCTCAGCGTGCTGGCCCCGTAGTAGCTCAGGCCCTGCGCATCGGCCACCGTCACCAGGAACAGGTACAGCGCGGCGGCACGCGCGTCGCAGCGGTCGATGAAACCGCAGCGCACCAACGCCTGGTCAACCCAGCTGAACTGCTCGGGCACCTGGCGCAGCCGCTCGGGTCGCAGCACCTGTTTGGTTATCTTCATCGCCGCTCCGCTGGATCAAATCGTGCCCGAGTTGTACGAGGCGCCGGGCGGTGGCCGCAATGTCCTCTTGTAACGTCACCTCGAACAAATGCGCGATCAGCCCCACCAGCACAGGGGACGGGGCACTCAAGAGATCTTGTAACGCAGGCCCAGCCGGTGCTGCTGCGGTCTCACCACGAACGGGACATTCTTCAATCGAATCAGGCACTTGCGCGGGCAAGGAATCTTGTAACGCCGCCGGCCAGCGTCGCCTTGCCCGCCCATAGCCCGGATGCGCGGCCCGCCAGGCCTGTACCCGCGCAACATGCACCGCACCCTGGAAGTAGTCGTGGTTGTGGGGTTGGGCCAGCCAGGCGGCCTGGCTGGCGCTCTTGCTGGCCAGACGGCAATCAGGTTTCGAGCAATACCGCTGGCGCTCGCGGTTGCGATGGTCGGGATCAAAAAGGAGCTTGCAACACAAGCACTTACGCTGCCCCGCCTGCGCCATGGCCGCTCCTCCAACGGGGCACGGACCGCAGCCCCAGCGGCCACGCACACACCCTCAGGCGCCAGTTTGAAGAAGACGGATTCGGAGCCGAAGAAGACGCGTCAGAGACGATCTTCGGAACAAGACGGAACAGCAAGAAAACGCACGTTCACTCCGGATGAATTACGTCAGTTTCGGGTTGGCGGCCACAC
>CAZKFT010000094.1:0-3703 GCA_964552205.1 uncultured Gammaproteobacteria bacterium | reverse complement strand
CACTACCCACTTCTGGGTAATTTTTAGAATTATTCTACTATTTTCTTGGAAAATACCCCCCCCCCTCTCTAATCTTGCAAACGTTTGCGAAGAAGTTTTCAAAAAACGGAAGAAATTTCACGCATCCATTAAAAAATCATTAACCAAAAACTTTTTAAAAATGACAAAAAGCTTAAAGGCAATAGCATTTATTGCCGTACTTTTATTGATGCCTTTTGCTTGTAGGCATGATGACATCAACCCAATGGGGAGAGATTTAGATGGCATGACCAAATTGGGCAGAAAACTAGAGAATCCGTATTCAGTCAAAAACATGAAAAAGGCACTGGAAAATATTAAAGCATCCAATGCGAATGCACGTACTGCTTTTGAAAGTATTGAAATTGAACCAACTCATCTTTATGTCAAGTTTGAACCAAAGACAGATGTGGAGCTTGACTACATGAAGCAACAAGACAGTACTATTGCATGGTATGACCATCCTCTTGACGTGGAAATTGAAGAAGGAGGGGAATTTTATCATGACCCCACCTTACCTCTAGATCAACCAACCTATCAGTATGCCTCAATTACGGTAGATTATGACTTGCCTACAGAAATTGATTATACACTGATTGAAGATCCGCAAATAGAAGTTCCATTAACACCGACTCGTCAATTACGCACTCTTGTAGAAGATGAGTTATTTATCCCTGATGATGGCGCCTTTTTGGCAGCCTACCGAACAAGCGGAATGACCCAAGCGCTCATAGATGCCCTTGTTTATGAGGCTTTCAAAATAACAGATAACCTAGATGACATTCCAAACGGCGTGGAGAACGGCAGAATGTCTGCTACCAATTGGTATCCTCAAGGAGTTGTTCAAGTTTGGGATGATGTGGTGCAGCAATTTGTGCCTGTTCATGATGTTGAGATTCGAGCCAGAAGGTGGTTCACCACCCGAACTGGCAAAACAAATCAGCAGGGCGCCTATTATATAAATCATAATTTTAAGAATCCTGCTAATTATAGCATTCGGTGGGAGAAATACCAGTTTAGCGTCCGGTCAGGCACTTTTGGACAAGCGAGCTACAATGGCCCAAAGAAAGAGGGAAGTTGGAATCCGAAATTTGGGAATGAGAATCCACCCCTAGTGAATGGTGCTATTGTAAATGCGAAAATTGTCAATAGCAAACAACAGTACTATGCTTTAATCTTTCAAGCGGCTAGGGATTACTACTATGGAAACAGGTTTGGTCTTGCCAGTCCGCCAAAAAATGGTTTTCTGAAACCTCAGATAAAAATCAAAGCTGACACTGATCCCGAACGGAATGCTGAAAAAGATAGTCATGCGGCACACTATGCACGATTATTAGGAATATTTCCTAGTGCATACATTAGAGAGTGGCAACTAACCTCTGACAGAGTGTATGCGGTTACAGCTCATGAATTGGCGCATCTTGCTCATTGGGATATGGATAGAAATGCCTTCATGGATATAGTTCATGATGCCTGGTATATACCATCAGGGGATGTAAAGGATCCTGCAAAGGCCGCAGTTATAGAGAGTTGGGCAACAGGCGTAGAATTTATGTTTGCTCAGGAGCGATACAAATCAAAATTTGGGAATGGTAGTTTTAATTACGACGATGCTAGTCAGTATCAATTCATAAGTCCCTGGCATAGTGACCCTGAGGACTTAATTTATACTTCAATTGTCATCGATCTTATGGATGACTATAACCAAAGGGTAGAAAGAAAAAGTTCGCGGTACCCAATTGATCGCGTGTCAGGATATACGATTGTTCAAATAGAACGGGCACTGAAAGGATCGAGATCTTGGAATCAATGGAAGGAAAGTTTGAAGTCAAAATATGTCAATTCCACGGCTGGCAATTTGGATGAGTTATTTCTAAACTGGTACTAAGCATGAATAAGCAATTAGTCCTTATTTTTACAGTGATAACATTCTTAACTGGCTGTGTCAATAAAAGAGAATATGCTCGTTATGAACTCATCAATTCCACAAATCACGGAATTGTGATTCATTCATTTAATCGTGGAGAGACAGAATTACAAAAAATTATTGAAATTCAAAGTCAGGAACAGTGGGTGTCTGATGAATTTGATACATCCCGAGGGAGAGGCTTCAGACCGAATGATGAAGAAATATATGGTGGAGATTCCTTAATTATCATTTTTAATCAGACTCGCCTTATAAGCAATTCATTCTCGCTTATAGATGTCGTTCCAGACTTGTTCAGCGGCGCAACCTATCAGCGTGTGGAATACGCCGATCACAAGACAGCCTTGCGATATGTTTTCACGGAAGATGATTATAACAATGCCACGCTGATTGAAAACTGACAGATTTTACATGAACTTGTTTAAGTCAATAGATTACAGACCAAATGCCCACACCAACCGTGGGCATTTTGTTTTGTACATTCTTCTCATACTTTTCTACATTGGGCATAATAAGACAGAAGCACAAACACCCATACGACCGTACACTGCCCTACTTTTTGCCGGAGATGCAGCCTTTGTATACTACGGGCCTTCTTTGATGATAGGCGCAGACTTTCTTGTGCATGAAAAATATGATATAAGTGTGCACGCACAGTTTTTCTCAAATCGTAATTCTGACGGCAAGTTTTCCACCGAATCATTTGCAGTACTTTATCAAAGGTATTTTTTTGGAGATGCCCGTCGATTTTATATTGGCATTGGCCTAAGTCTACAGCATACTGAATTAATTTATTTTCGAGATGAATTTTCATATGACAGAGTCATCATAACAGGAGCCTACAGACTAGGTTACACGTTTTACACAAGGAAACTGGCCATCTGCCCGGAAATTGATGCCACAGGTCCGTACTCATACAGTACAACGGGATATGGAGAAACAAGAGACCTCTTCACTCTGCCTTCTATTGGCTTTCGGATTTACAGGAGAGATAGGGATGCTTCTGGTCGTAGAAGCAGCGGTTTTTGAAATAAGCCCAGAATTGTCATTAGCCTTTCTATTGCATGATTAAATCACTTCAAAATCATGCACTCACCATTTCATTGGCTCGTCACCATCCCGTACGTACGGGATGCCACCTCACCTAAGTGCCTGATTTTCTTGTGCTTTAACCCTTCATGACGAAACGCCAATGACAAATCCGGGCTAAACAAACACAAATTTCGGTCCCATGGGCTCCATCAGCGATGGGTCGGGTGAAAAGTGTTTATTGAAGAAACCATTCAGCCCTTCGGTGGTTTTCTCCGAAAGCAAGGGAATAATCTGATCCATCACCTCGCCGCAGATCATATAAGGGGGCATTTCAGACGAAAGACGGTCATAGATGCAATAGGCATAGATTTGAAATTCGGCGCATTCATTAACCGATTTCCCGGATATCATACACGCACTGATTGTTTCTTCTGCCGATTGCCCCAGACGTGAAAGCTGCTTTTGAAAATCCAGATGTTCGGCAAAGAACTTGGTCACAGCCGCCAACGATTCTTTTGACATTTCATCGCGCAGCTTCTCGGCACATTTCATACACAGAGCATAGTCGAATACCGTGTCTTTCACTTGATATTCCAAATGATTCTTGAATGCTTTCTCTATCAGATAAGGCTCACCATTCATCAAATCGCAATGGCAATCGATGCACTGCGTAAACGGCGTGTTTGTTTCGAAGGAATAAAAATCCTTTGGTATGGGCTCCAAATG
>CAZKFT010000093.1:0-3768 GCA_964552205.1 uncultured Gammaproteobacteria bacterium | reverse complement strand
TTGGTATAATCCAACTTTAGCAGTATTTTCAGGGTTGTTGCACAATATCCTTAATTATGAGTGTTCTGAACATCCTCCATTACCCAGACCCCCGCCTCCGGAACAAGGCCCGGCCGGTGGAAGTCGTGGACGACCGAGTCAGGAAACTGGCCGACGATATGCTCGAAACCATGTATTCGAGCAACGGGATCGGCTTGGCCGCGATTCAGGTCGGTGTCGAGGAGCGCGTCATCGTGATCGACATCTCCGATGAGGGCAACGCACCCATCGTGTTCATCAATCCGGAGATTCTGTCCGGGGATGGAAGTGCCGAGGTTCAGGAGGGATGCTTGTCTGTTCCTGGTTTTTATGAGCCCGTTCAAAGACTTGGGCATATTCGTGTGAAAGCCTTGGACCGCGATGGCAAGCCTTTCGAGCTTGAAGCCACGGACCTGTTTGCCATCTGCATCCAGCATGAAATCGACCATCTGAACGGGAAACTGTTCGTGGATTACCTGTCCGAGCTCAAGCGCACCCGTATCCGCAAGCGCTTGGAGAAGGCCCAGCGTCTGGGTACCGACGACGCCACACCTCCCCCGGCGCGCCGTCGCGGCGCCCCGGTCATCTAGGAATCCCGGCATGGTGGGCACACGGCCCGCCGAGTGGCGTGTCATTTTCGCAGGCACCCCGGAGTTCGCGGCGACCAGCCTAGAGGCCTTGGTCGCTGCGGGAATCCGGCCAGTCGCGGTCGTCACCCAGCCGGACCGCCCAGCCGGACGAGGCCGCAAACTCCAGCCCAGCGCGGTGAAAATCGTCGCAGAGATGCATGGATTGCCGGTGCTCCAGCCGGAATCTCTCAAAGACCCATCGGCCATCGCTGAACTGGCCGCCCTCAAGCCGGATCTGCTGATTGTCGTGGCCTACGGTCAGATTCTCACCCGCAGCGTGTTGGACCTGCCGACACTCGGATGCCTCAATGTGCATGCCTCCATCCTGCCGCGTTGGCGAGGCGCAGCCCCGATCCAGCGCGCTTTGCTGGCTGGGGATGCGGAAACCGGTGTCTCCATCATGCAGATGGAAGCGGGACTGGATTCCGGTCCGGTCTATGCCATAGAACGCACCCCGATTGTTCCGTCCGATACCGCAGGCACGCTCCACGACCGCCTTGCCACGCTGGGCGCGCGGGCCTTGATGGCGGTGCTGAATCAACTTCAGGTGCCGGGGTTCACACCCACACCACAAGCCGAAGAAGGCGTCACCTGGGCGCGCAAGCTGGACAAGGACGAAGCATGGCTGGATTGGCGTCGGCCTGCGCAAGCGCTCGCATGGCAGGTTCGCGCATTCAATCCATGGCCGGTTGCACAAACCCGCATGGACGGAGAAGTCCTGCGGGTCTGGGAGGCCAGTGCAGAATCGGCAGCGCATGATGCACCGCCGGGCACCGTGCTGGAGGCTGGTTCCGAGGGCATTCTGGTCGCAGCCGGTGAGGGTGCATTGCGTCTGAGTTCTGTACAGCGGCCCGGCGGTCGCCCCATCCGCGCATCTGAACTTGCGAGCCAGCGTGCGCTGAACGGGTTGACCCTTGCTTGAGCGCCGCCGAGCAGCTGAACTCGTAGCAGCTGTTCTTTCCGGCACCTCCCTGAGCGATGTCATGCCTGCGCAACTCGCAGGCCTGGATGACCGCACCCGTGGTCTCGTGCAAGAGCTTACCTATGGGACCGTGCGTTGGTTCCCGCGCATCAACGCATGGATTGCACACCTTGTCCCGCGCAGGCCCACGGACGCGTATGTCGTCGCACTACTTGCGGTCGGGCTTTACCAGATCGGGTTCACGCGGATTCCCGCGCACGCTGCGGTCAGCGAAACAGTGGCGGCCGCACCGGCCAAGTTGCGGGGATTGTGCAACGCGGTACTGCGCAACGCACAACGCAACCGCGCACAACTGGAGGCGCTGTCATCGGACTCGGTGGTTGCCACTGCACACCCGCGGTGGCTGCTCGAAGCGCTGCAGACGGATTGGCCGGATGCATGGCCGGACATCGTGAAAGCGAACAACAGCCAGGCACCGATGACCCTGCGGGTGAACCGACGCCTCAGCAGCCGGGATGAATACATGGCACAACTCGCGCAGGCCGGAATCGCTTCGCGCGCTGCGGTGCATGCGACCGATGGCGTGATACTTGAGCAGGCCATGTCGGTCTCGCGTCTGCCCGGATTCTCCGAGGGCATGGTGTCAGTGCAGGATGGTGCAGCGCAGCTCGCTGCGGATGTGGTGGATGCTCAAGCAGGGATGCGGGTGCTGGATGCGTGTGCCGCACCCGGTGGTAAGGCCTGCCATCTGCTGGAACGCACGCCCGACCTCGCGACTTTGGTCGCCTTGGATATTGATGCTGCACGCATGCACCGCATCGAAGAGAACCTGCAACGATTGCGCCTGGACGCGGTGTTGTTGGTCGGCGACGCGGCGGATCCGTCGTCATGGTGGGACGGCACACCGTTCGACCGCATTCTGCTCGATGCGCCATGCTCCGCCACGGGTGTGATTCGCCGTCACCCCGACATCCGTCTGCTGCGCCGCCCGTCTGACATCAAGGCGTTGGCCCAACGGCAAGCGGCCATGGTCGCGGCACTCTGGCCCCTGCTGTCGCCGGGCGGGCGACTGGTTTACGCCACCTGTTCCGTGTTGAAAGCGGAGAACGATGCGATTACTGCCGGATGGCCGACCACGCCCATCATCGCGGAGTGGGGGCATCCCACCGAGGGCGGCAGACAGGTGCTGCCGGGTGAGGACGATATGGATGGCTTCCATTATGCTTGTCTCCTCAAGGAGACTGCATGATTCCCACGGTAACAGCAGCGCCAAGCCCACTTCGCCGTATCGCGGCGGGGCTGTTGCTGTGTCTGCTGTCCGGCCCGCTGGTGGCAGAAGAGGAACTCCCCGGGTTTCTCATCAAGACCGCATTCACGGACTTGGTTGACGGTCAGCACTACTTGTATGCCGACATCGATTATGGGTTGGGTGACACCGCGATGGAGGCCTTGGAGAACGGCGTTCCCCTCACCTTCGAAGTCACGGTCAAAGTCATACGGCATCGGCGCTGGACCTGGAACAAGACCGAACTCGAAATCAGCCAGCAATACCAACTTCTCTACCACGCCCTCACGGAACGCTTCCTGCTGCGCGACCTCAATACCGGCGCACAGGTGAGTTACATGACTTTCCGCGCCGCAGCCGCTGAGCTCGGGCGCATCTCGGACTTGCCGGTCATCGCTGACGATGAATTGCAGGACGGATCCGCCTACGAAGTGCGCTTGCGCGTGCGCTTGGTCGTAGAGGCGTTTCCTGCACCGATTCGTTGGGTGGCCATCATCTTCCCGCGCTGGCGCCTCGCCAGTGATTGGTACGCATGGATGCTCAGGTCATGAGGAAGATACTGACCATCCTCATGCCGGTGGCCGGGCTCGCACTGCTCCTGCTGTCGCTGTATCTGCTTTCCAGTGCGACGCAGAACTCTGAGCAGTTCAGTCGTCTGCATCCCTGGTTGTTGCTCCTGAACATCGGAGGTGCGCTGGCGTTGTTCGTGGTCATCGGGGCCAACCTTTACCAGTTGATCATGCAATACCGCGCGCATGTCATGGGGTCTCGCCTGACCGCGCGGCTGGTCGGCATCTTCGTGTTTCTCGCGCTGGTGCCGGTGTTGCTGGTGTATGGATTCTCCTTGCAGTTTCTCAATCGCGGTATCGACTCGTGGTTTGATGTCCGTGTAGAGGAGGCGCTGGACGATTCGC
>CAZKFT010000092.1:0-3774 GCA_964552205.1 uncultured Gammaproteobacteria bacterium | reverse complement strand
ACCCTAACCCTAACCCTAACCCTAACCCTAACCCTAACCCTAACCCTAACCCTATTTTTTTTTCCTTTCACATCCACAACTACTTATACACGCTACCGCTTCACTCTTTTCATTTTTTCAACCTTCTTTCTCTCACTTCTTTCTAATTCTCTCTCAACACTATTCCTCTCATTTTCTTTTTCTTTTTTCAATCACACTTCTCACACACTCCCCATTCACCCTCTTCAACACTCTCCATCCACAATACTCCTCAACATCCTCTTTGCTTCAATCCTCCTCACGCTCCTTTCTTCAATCCTCACATTCATCACGCACAAATCACTCTTCTTCATTCTTCACACACTTCGTCATCTTTAAAATTCACACTCCTCTCACACTCATTTCAAACCCTCACATTACCTCTCACATCCTCTTCACACATTCCTCACTCACTTCTCACACTTTTCGCACTCTTCACACACACGCACTATCACGTATTTTTCACACATCAATTCTCTCACGCTTCTCTCACACTCCTCCCACACTCCACAAACACTTCTCACATCCCTTCTCTCACACTTCTCACACACACCTCAACGCACCTTTCATACACTCCTCACCCTTACATTCGTCACACATACACTCTTCACACATTGCACTCTTCATACATCAGCGGTTATCACTGTTGAGTATGTTATACATTGTCAGTCCAATGAATGCTAATTTCTCTCCTTCAATTTAAGATACAGTGGAGTACACGCGAAGCAGAGTACCGTCAGAGGCTTCAACCTTAGACGTGGAGAGTTCTATCGCTCTCAAGAGTATCACTTTGCGCCTGAGTTGCACATAGTCTTCTGTCTTCGTTGTGACTCAGAGTCATCGTTGGTCCTCAGAGTCACTCTCACTCCTTTGGACCTGCCTCCAATAGTTGTGCACAAAAAAATTCCTCGGTGCAATAATTTTCGCTCCCGAGACTATTCATGTAAACAACCTGCGCGTTGCCAAGTGGCCGCCACGCGCCCGCCCCGACGCGCGCGATCGAAAAAAACTGCGCGGTGCCGAGTGGCCGCCGCGCGCCCACGCCGACGCGCGATCGGGATCAGCGATCCATCGGATCGGCTCCAGTCCGTGCCACGTATCATTCGCGAATCTCGCGAATCCTTCTTCATTCTTTCTTGCTTCTCAAATTTGTTCCAACTACCTAAGGACACGGCCGAGCTTGGCTTGTTTCTCTTTCCTTCTCCTCTGTTATTCATACTTTATGAGATTCAGATACTCTCCTCATCTCACACCACATATCTTTCAATCCTAAACTTCTTTTTCTTATTTTCAAGGCCTTTTCTACGATTATGCCATTTATTATTGCTTTCTTTCTTCGTGCATATGAATCCTGATCTTGATCTGCATAATAACGATATCATGCTGAAAGCCAGCTAATCCTTCTTGCTATCTCTTCTGAATGATTCTCAAATAAGATCATCTCACAATTTTTCAATTGTCTTTCTTTATCTGTTTGATCAGAGCTGGGAGCTCCCCAACTATTCATCTATCGATGTCCCACTCCGAAAGAAGTCACTCCTTCCCCTTGCTCTTCTCGTCTCACCTGAAACCTCACAACGCTGCTTTATTCGCCAGCACGCATGGTCAACCCTTATCTCTTTCTTCTTCTCCAACAGCTCCTCAAGCCAACGCTGATACTTCGCCCCCTCTCCCCCCCCCTTCCTCGCCACGGTCTTGGTACTTTGGTCCCCGTACCCCTGCTCGCTGCTGGCTCCGAATCCGCCCACACTACATGCCTTCCGTTCCACTTGGCAACCCCTTTCACCCTCCTCGCTCTCACCTCACAGTACCCTCTACTCGGCCCGCTGAGAGCTCATTCCTCCTGCTAGCCATCAAGGTCAACTCCGTCCCTCCTGCTCTCCTCCCTCCTCTCCATCCTCCCTCGTCTCCTCTGCCTCCACGCCTCCTTCTCCTTGATCCCTTCTATTCTCTCACACTGCACTTCATCACTCTAAGCCACTCCCTTACTTCCTCCCTCACCCGTACCCTCAGCTGGGCAATGTCCTCTCCGAGCTCAAGAAAGAGAACGTGACCCATCGAGCTCGCCAGCCAGGTCAGCTCCTGCCTCTTCCGTCCCTCCATGCTCCTCCCTCCTCTGCTCTCTTCCCCTCCTTCCTGGACCCCCTCATGTCTCGGCTTGGTAAGGTCACCGCTCCCACCTCCCTTCTCTCCACTCTCAAGTCTGGTTCACTCATTCATGATCGTGGCGCATCAGCATGAGAATATAAAGTTTATTTCATAGCCGGTGCAGGGGAGGGTGG
Organism: uncultured Gammaproteobacteria bacterium; assembly: GCA_964552205.1. Classification (GTDB taxonomy): domain Bacteria; phylum Pseudomonadota; class Gammaproteobacteria; order Natronospirales; family JAIVGZ01; genus JAIVGZ01. Next base: position 1,474 of record CAZKFT010000092.1, on the reverse strand, counting down.
AAGGGGAGAGGGAGGACGAGCGGGAGGAGGGGGACGGAGGAAGTGTAGGGTGGGGGGAACAGGAGGAGTGAAGGGAAGAGGAATCAGGGTGCAGGGGGGGGAAGGATAGGGGGATGGGGGGTGGAGAGGGCGAGGGGAAGGGAAAGGGGGTGAAGGGAGGAGAGAGACGGACGAGGGGCAGAGAAGGAGGAGGAGATGCGATGGAGAGGGGAAGGCAGCAGTACGAGCAGAGAGGCACGGCGAGCAGAGAGCACCAGGGATCTCAGGGGCAGAGAACTCCAGTGCAGGTGGCAGACTGCAGGAGGTGAGGTCCGGAGAGGACGGGGGGCAGACCTGTGGAAAGGGATGGGGAGAGGCCAACAGTCAGGGGGAGGGAAGGTGGCTGGCACAGGGCGCGAGGGTCAGTGAGGAGTCGGCGATGACCGCGCTGCGAGGAAAGGTGAGATGAAGGGAGGAAGGGGGAGGAGAGGAGGGAAGGAGGCGGGGAGGAAGAGGGAGGAGGGAGCGAGGAGCGAGGAGGGGAGGAGGAGGAAGGAGCGAGAGAAGGAAGCGGGACCTTCCCCATGTTCTGAATGAAGCAGTTGTCCTCGAAGTTGACCGGAGTATTCGGAGCGATCGGAAAGTTGCCGGCCTGGAACACGAACACGCTCCCAGCTCAGGGATCTCGAGGGTGAGCGACGTCATCACACGTCATAATTAGGGGCGGAGAGAAGGAGGGAGGCAGCGGAGGCGGCGGAAGGAGGGAGGCAGGGAGGAAGGGGAAGGGAGGCAGTGAGGGGGGAAGGGAGGCAGGCGGAATACCTCGAGGGCGGGGGGGTCCAAGACGAGGGAGGTGTTGACATATATGACGGAATTGTTGGCGGGCACTTGTGCGCCGATCCAGACCTGGGGGTCGAGGAAGGAGCTGTCCTTGCGGGACATGGTCACGAAGCTGGGGCTGAGGTGGAGGAGGTGGAGGAGGGGAGGAGCAGGAGGTGGGGCAGGAGGAGGGGCAGGAGGTGGAGCAGGAGGAGGAGGGGCAGGAGAAGAGCAAGAGGAGGAGGAGGAGGAGGAGGAGCAGGAGCAGGAGGAGGGGCAGGAGTAGGAGCAGGACGAGGAGGGCAGAACGTGGAGCAAGTGGAGCAGGAGGAATGTCAACCTGTTGACGTGGCCGTAGAAGGAGGGCACCGCTTGGGGACGGAGCACGAAGCTGGGGGGGTGAAGGGGAGAAGGAGGAGCGGGAGGAGCGGGAAGAGGAGCGGGAGGAGGAGGGAGGAGGGGAGACAGGAGAAGGAAGAACAGGAGGAGGGGCAGGAGGAGGAAAAGCAGGAAGAGGAGAGGAGTAAAAGAGCAGGAGGAAGGGGAGCAAGAGGAGGAGCAGAAAGAAGGAGGTGGTGGTGGGGGAGCAAGAGGAGGAGGGGTTGACCTTGCTGGCTAGCATTCACCAAGGACGGAGCTGGGGCGGGGAAGGGAGTGGAGAGCAGCGGAGTACGAG
>CAZKFT010000091.1:0-3786 GCA_964552205.1 uncultured Gammaproteobacteria bacterium | reverse complement strand
CAATTTTTGAATTTAAAAATAACGAAAGCGACCTGCTCATAAGTGAGATGACTTTGACTCATTTTACTCATATGTTATTCACAGGTACTTCAGATGAGATCAATGATTTTGTGAATAGTAGAACTGAACTCGGACTAGAAATGGTGTATTTAACGGAATCTGAGTTGACCAACGTCCTAGGAGGAAAGCAGATTCATGCGGGCGAACTGGATGATCCGGGTAACGAAACAGGAAAAGGTACCGCAGCGTTAATTTATTTGGATTCTAACTACATAAGCATCTATGCGACCATTCATTAAATCAAACTTCATATTCATATTACTCATTGTTTCATTTTCATTTGAGTCAAATGGTCAAGTAGATAAGCACGGCCTAACTGATGAACAATATGAATACTATAGATACGGCTATAGGAATAAAAATAAATATCCAGAATTGGCTATCAAGGTTTTTGATTCACTTCTTCAAATTAGACCAGATTTTTGCTATGGATATTATTTTTCCGGATTAGCATACTTTGATTTGAAAAAATTTGAGAATGCCTCGAAGTACTTTAAGAAAATGATTGAGTGTGATCCAACTAAACCCCCAGCGTATAAATTTCTAAGTCAGATGTACATAGATCGTGAGCAATATGATTCTGCTGAAAATATCATTTTGGCTTGGATGAAATACGAGGAATTTGATAGAGATGCCTTTTCAAACGAATATTATGCCCTTGGGAAAATTACCCGAACTATTAATGAATATCATAAATCAATAGAGTATTTAACAAAGTCAATCTTGATCATTAAAAAACATAACGAAACTGGATTGGATTCAAAATGGTCGTTCCATGATACGTATTATTTGCGAGCTGATTCTTATTTAAGAATAGGTGAATTAGAATTGGCTCTTTCAGACCTTAAATTACATAAATCATTGCAGCCAGAGGACAGATCGGCCTTAGTGTTGGAGGGAGAAATTCTGCAAGAAATGGAACGATATTCCGAGTCGAATCTTGTTTTAAAGGAGTATTTGGACAATCCAACGAATCAAGGTGAGAACTTTGTGCATTATATGATTGGATATAACTATAACAGACTAAAGGAATTTGAGGAATCTTGTTTGCACCTAAAAGAAGCCGAAAAGCTTGGATACAAGTATGAAATTCTAGATGCGATGCTTGAAGATTGTAAGTAGGGGTCATGTATCCAATCGTCACTTTGCGTGAAATTTCGTGTCTCTAGCGCGATTGGAAGTGATTAAATGATGGCTTAGTCATATCCGGGAAGTAATTTGAATACAACATCGTCGACCAAAGGCCGCTAAAAATGGTTTTAGTCTACCTTGTGTCTCCAATCGTAACCTACTGATAAATGGAATGCAGACATTGCCAATCCCGCTGCATCAAGAAGGGCATAAGGCATGGCAGCCAGCAGTATAGATGCACCACCTGCCGCAAATACCAGAAGAAGGTCTATCGTTACCATGCTCATACAATCTGTGATCGCACCGTTATTCAGTTCGTCAAAGAGGGCGTAGGGATTAGAAGTATGTCACGATTGCTTCGGGTGGCTGTAAACACGGTGCTCAGACGCATCCGCAAAATTGCCACCAGAGTTATCAAACCTCCTATCGCCACAGGAAAGGTGTTTGAGGTGGACGAGATGTGTACTTTCATTGGCCATAAATCCCGACTGGTGTGGATCATCCTGGCACTGAATCTGTCATCCGGCACAGTAGTAGACTTCTACGTCGGTCCCCGCACAGCAAAATCACTACGAATGGTCACCAATACGCTTGTACTTGCCGATCCCAAACGAATCTACACAGACAAACTTACGCAGTACACTTCACTCATTCCACCTTATCTCCACAGCACCAAAAGGTACTGGACCAATCATGTAGAGCGAGATTGGAAATCCCTTTTTATCTCCTCACCAACATCACCCTAGCGGAAGATGTCGGAGAGCTGGATGATGTATCCAACCGTCACTCTCAGTCGCTCGTGTCGTCCCGAGTGACGGCTATTTGAATTGTCTTGCAATAGATGAGATGTCTACCTGTCAGATTTGCATTTTCACAGAGTCGGATTTTTCGTTTGGCCTCTGGCCAGTTGTAGAAATTCTACGTATGTTTGAAGATGTCAGAATTGCGAAAGTCAGAAATCGACATTGAACAAGTGAATAGGCCGGAGGCCAATGGCGAAGGAATAGTGGTCACTCGGCAGGAGCCGAGCGATTGGGGGGAAGTAGCGTTATGAAAAAAATAATACTCATATACGCTACGCATATCTTAGGACTTAGGAGTCAGCTTAAAGATGACCTATTAGACAGAGTTGCAATCGCATTTTCGTTTACGGGTCCGTTATTCTTATTGCCTTTAAATCCTTTCATTTATGGGTTCACTTCCTCATTTCTATTTCTAACTCTTACAATTGTTTATCTTTTTATGTTTGGAGTTGGAGTGTATTACTTGATTATAGGTCAGCTGAGAGTGTTTAAATATTCCAATGAAGACCTAATTCGTGATATTGAAAATCTCCCAAAACAAATTCAGAGTAGCTATGTTTTAGCTGGATGGTTTTTAGTACCTCTAACAGTAGCATCATTTATTGTTTGGATTAAGATTATTGCTTTTCTTTTTTGGTAAGACCGGTAATTGTATCCAACAGTCACTTTTTGGTCATAAAAGGCAGGGCAGCTCATAAAACAGCCCTGACAGAAACGATACGCAGTACAACGGATGGCGGGCGCACAGCCGCTAAAGTGCCCTGATACATCGCTCAATAAATTGCTAATCCAACCCCCGTCTCAAAAACGCCACGAGTGGGTGCAGCACGCGGAAGTGGTCGAGGAGCATGGCCGGAAAGTCGGCGGAGTGTGCTTCGGCATCTGTGAAAGTGTGGGTGAAGGCGTAGCTTTTATATTTCAGCCAGTCAATGTGCGGGTGATCTTTGGGGTAGCCTTTGGGTGCCGTTTTCAGGCGGTCGTCATAGGCCGTGGGGTAGTGCTTGGTGAAGGTCTTGCCCTCCACGATGGCCACAAACTCGGCGGCATTGTAGTCAATCTCCTGTCGCACTTTTTTCAATGGTTCAGCCTCCGGGTGGTAGAGCCCGCCTCCGCAGAAATTTTGGCCGGGCTGCAGGTGCACGTAGTAGCCGGGCTGCCCCGTGGTGCGTCCGCCGATGGCCATGTAGGCACCAAAGTGGGTTTTGTACGGGTCTTTGTTGGCACTGAAGCGCACGTCTCTGTTCAGCCGAAAGACGCACTTCTTGGGGTCTTCATTGCCTATTCCCGGGTCAATGGTTTCGAGACCTTGCAGCAACGCCTTCACGAGTAACAGGAAATCGGCGCGTGCCTGCTGGTAGTCTGCCTTGTGGGCATCCATCCATTCTTTGGTGTTGTTGGCGGCCAGTCCGGCCAGGAAGCGGTGGATATGTGGGATGTTCATGAGCTACAGTTTTTCTAAAACCTGCTCTAATTTAATGGTTCTGGAGGCTTTGAGAAGCACCGTACTGCCTACTGCCAATTGCCTACTGCCTACTGCTAACAACTCCTGTGTACTAGAAAAATGCTTTGCCTCAGGCAGAAATTGAATAGCAGGTTTAATTTTCTCTCCTATCAAAATCACTTCGTCAATGCCCAATTCGGCAATAAACTGCCCCAGCTTGCGGTGCTCTTCGTCGGAGTGTTCGAGTTCGTTCATGTCGCCAATGATGGCCACTTTGTGTCCGGCAAACTGCGCAAGGTTTTGCAACGCTCCTCGCATGCTGTCGGGGTTGGCGTTGTAGGCGTCCATGAT
>CAZKFT010000090.1:0-4154 GCA_964552205.1 uncultured Gammaproteobacteria bacterium | reverse complement strand
AACCCCTACGTGTTCCCCGTAGAGGCCGTCGCTGGACCGACTTGGCTTCTGTTTTAGCCACAACGGTGAGACCATTGGATTCCGGGACCACGGGAGGCGCAGCGATGGGCAAGCCGACATTCAAGCCGGGCCGCAACATGGCGATGAAGGTGCCGAGCCACGAGTATCAGGAGACAGTCGCTTTCTACCGCGACATCCTCGGCCTCGAGCAACTCGGACCCGCGGCGAGCGCTACCGAATCGGTGCGCTTCGCGTTCGGCGACAAGGTCCTGTGGATCGACAATGTACCGACGATGACCCAGGCCGAGCTTTGGTTGGAGCTTGTTACCGACAATCTCGAGCTGACAGCAGAATACCTGAGGGACAAGGGCATCGACCGACGGGACGAAGTCGAGCCGCTACCGGAGGAGCTAGGTTTCTGGATATCGAGCCCAGCGAACATCATCCACCTCGTGACAACAGAAGCATGAGAACCATCCTGATGCTCGCTGTGGGCTTGCTCGTGCTGGCCGGCCCAATTGCCCATGGCCACCCGCATCACGCGCCGGCCGCGCCGGAGGGCCAGCGTGAAATCCGTGAAGCTTCGGACCGTGTGCTCGTTACACTCGATGCGGACCAGCGTCTGCGTGGGATGTTCGCCTTTGACTCCCCGGAGCGGTTCAACTTCCACTTCGTCCCCCGGCCGCGCAGGGGGCTCTCGCTCAAGGACATGTCGCCGGCACAACGCACGGCGACACACGACCTGTTGAGGACAGCCCTCAGCCCCCGAGGTTACACGAAGGTCGCTGGCATCATCGAGTTGGAGGAACTCCTCTTCCAGCTGTCGAACCGCAACCCGTTCCGTGACCCGGAACAGTACTTCCTGACCTTCTTCGGCGAACCGTCCGACGAAGCGCCGTGGGGCTGGCGCTTCGAAGGACATCACCTGTCACTTAACTTTTCCTCGGTCGCGGGCGGGTTGTTTTCCAGTACGCCGGCTTTCATGGGCGCGAACCCCGCCGAGGTTCGAAGCGGTGCTGCCTCGGGGAAGCGCGTGCTCGCCGCCGAGGAGGACCTCGGGCGGGCGCTGGTACGAGCGCTGGATCCGTCTCGGCGCGGGCAGGCGACCCTTTCCGCGAGCGCGCCGGACGATATCATCACCGGCGCAGATCGCTATGCGCGACTCGCGCGCTTCGAGGGCCTTCCTGCTTCGGCGATGACCGAAACCCAAGTCGCGATGTTGTGGCGCATCGTCGAGGAATACGCCCACAATCTGCACGCGGAGCTCGCCGATGCACAGCTCGCCAGGATTCGCGACGCCGGCATCGAGAACCTGCACTTCGCGTGGGCCGGCAGCGTCGAGCCGGGTCGCCCACATTACTATCGCATCCACGGGCCGACGGTCTTGTTCGAGTACGACAACGTGCAGAACAACGCGAACCACATCCACACCGTTTGGCGCGATCTCGACAACGATTTCGGGGACGATGTGCTGCGGCGCCACTACGAGACCGCGCCGGATGGCCACGGGCACGCTCCGCCGGAGCCACCCTGACCGTAGGGGTCTTCACATCCCGGTGATAAGCAGGTCAAGCGCTGCGAGAATGTCATCGCGTGCGTGACGCAGGTCCGCTACAGATTCGCCCAGGGTGGTGGTTGGCACGCCGGCGAGCGCAGGCACTTCCATCAAGTACTGGGTCCCACCGATGGTGACCGTCGGGGTCAGGGAATCGATCGGAGTATCGGAATCTTCACGCGGGTAAAGCGGAATCACAACGCGGGTCGACAAGCTCCGGATCAAGTCGCTTTGGATATCCAGAAGCAAAGGTCCATCTGGCAGCAAACGGTGGCGGTGTACCGCGAACTGACCCATCAGAACTTCCTCAGCCCGTCACTGAAAACGCCGCGCCGGGCGACTCTACGGTTGTATGCCTCGATGGCGTCAGAGTTATCGGCGAGCCACCGCTCCTGTTTCCGCTTCCGCACCTCGTTCCTCAGTGTATTTTCGAGTGCGGCAGAGAGGTTAATGCCGAGTGACTTGGCTTCCATTAACAGTTCCTTGTTGATACTCACATTGGTCGCCTTCTTGGGGCCGTAGAAAGAATGCGCATCAGTCATGCGCATAGAATATGTGCATGACTGAGTAGTTTGCAAGGGTGATGGGACAGGCCTGTTGGCGCTATGCTCACCGCCCATGAGCGCCGCCACCATCCTCTGGCCAATCATCGCCTTGGTTGCACTGACCTTCGCGGTGCAGATCACCATGTATCGCCGACGTATGGCGGAGATTCGGGCGAAGTCGGTCCGGTTGAAGTCGCTGGCGACCCGGCGGGAGGCGGCCACCACCTTGGAGGACTCGGCGGCTGCGGACAACTACAGCAACCTGTTCGAGTTGCCGGTGTTGTTCTATGTGCTCTGCATTCTTCTATATGTCATCGGGGCAGTGACCATCGTTCAGCTGGTGCTGGCCTGGGCATTCGTTCTCGCACGGGTTGTGCATTCCTTCATCCATGTCACCCACAACCGGGTCCGCTACCGGTTCCTCTCATTTGTGGTCGGCGCGTTCATCCTGATGGCGATGTGGTTGTTGTTCGCACTACGTCTGTTGGGGTGAAGCACTTCCCTTGGCTTCAGGTAGCCTAACGTTCGGCGAGCAGGATGAACAATTGCCCCGCGACCCAGAAGGTCACCGCTAGGCTTGCCAAGCTTCCAATCAATGACCAGTCGAGGCGGGCGCGGAAGAACTGCCTGATTCCCCAGCTGTAGTACACCAACAGCACCAACAGACTGGATATCGCAACGATGGCCAACCCAATCTCATTGGCATTGGCGCTCCTGATGTGAGAGATCACGGCCACATCAACTGCAGTGACGAGAAGGAACAGGAGCGCGAGTTGCCCCAGCAGGTAAAGTACAAAAACCCAGACCTCTATCAGGTTGTATGGTTTCCAGAACAGCGACCTCAAAACAACCACGGCGACCGGCGACACCAGCAGCATGAAAACCGGGATGTTGTTCAACAGGAATTGTCGCCACATGGGCACGCTGGCCAACTGGTCTGGACTCCATCCGAATCCTCCACCTGATGGGGCCAGTAGTGTCGCAATCAGAACGAGATAGAACGCGTACTTGAGTGGGTGGACGTAATGCACACGTTTTCCGCCCACAAACTCCCTGGCGACCCCCCCTGGGTTAAATGTCATTCGCCAAAGGGTGCGCGGCCACGGAAGGTTGCCCTCCAGCAGCTGGTGGTGGATGTCTCCAAGAATGTCGCGCCAGCGAAGCCGCGTGGTTGCCGAGCGCTGGCCACATTCCGGGCAGTGACGCACTCCTTCGAGGAGCGTGTCGCAGTTAAGGCATTTCATCCGGCAGCACCTTGGCGATCCAATTCAACCCCCCCCTCCGACACGGTTACGCAAGCGGTACCGGTGATTATGAGCCCAACCTCTCCAGCTATGCCTGACAATCAATCGTTTCGTCGTTGACAAGGAAACCGTCCTTGCTAAAGTAAGGACATGGCAAAAGTCACCAGCAAACTGCAACTTACGCTGCCCAAGAAGCTCGCCGACCAGTACGGGATCAAGCCCGGCGACGAAGTCGAATTCCGCGAAGCGGGCAATATCATCCACCTCCTGCCTCCACGGCAGATTTCCAAGGGCCGGCTGACCGTGGAGGAGCGCATGAGACTGTTTGACGAGCACACGCGCCGCGTCAAGGAAGCCCAGAAGCATCTGAAGCTCCCGGAAACACCCCCCAAGGACCGAGGCTGGACCCGCGAGGAACTTTACGACCGTGATTCAAAGCCTGATTGATACCAACATCCTCGTGTACCGCGAGGATCCCCGGGATCCGGTGAAGCAGGCCATCGCCACGGAACTGTTGAAGCGTGCCGCGCGCGACCAGTCTGCGGCAGTGGCACATCAGGCACTGATTGAGGCGTATTCCGCACTGACGAAACCTCGGGCAGATTTCGGGGGTGCCCCAATTCTGTCAAACGCGGAAGCGAGTTGGGTGGTGGGCGCGACGATGCGGGAGTTCCCAGTTTTATGGCCCAACCCAGATTTGGTGAAGGCGGCGCTTAATGCCGCAACGATGCTGCAGCTGTCCTGGTACGACGCCCACATGTGGGCCTACGCCGCCACCAACGGAATCGAGGAACTGATTACCGAGGACTT
>CAZKFT010000089.1:0-4228 GCA_964552205.1 uncultured Gammaproteobacteria bacterium | reverse complement strand
AAAGCCAAACACAACGTCCTCCACCACGGTCACCCGAATGTCGTCGGTCAGGACCACTATGACACCGCCCGTGGTGTGCAGGCCGTGTTGCAGCGCTACAAGGAGCTGAAGGACATCATCGCGATTCTGGGTATGGACGAACTGTCCGAAGAGGACAAGCAGATTGTGTCCCGCGCCCGTAAGATCCAGCGCTTCCTTTCGCAGCCCTTCCATGTCGCCGAAGTCTTCACGGGTTCGCCGGGCAAGTATGTGCCGCTGAAAGAAACCATCAAGGGCTTCAAGGCGATTCTCGCTGGCGAGTATGACCATCTGCCGGAACAGGCGTTCTACATGGTCGGTGGCATCGAAGAAGCCGCCGAGCGCGCCAAGAAGCTGTAAGGAATCTCCATGGCCAACACCATCAAGGTCGACATCGTTTCCGCAGAGTCCGACATCTGGAGCGGCACCGCCGCCATGGTGTTCGCCCCTGCGGAAATGGGTGAGATTGGTGTGGCCCCACGCCACGCGCCCCTGCTTACCCGCCTGGGTGCCGGCGAACTGCGTGTCCAGCAGGAGAACGGCGAGGAACTCTATTTCTTCGTCTCTGGCGGCATCATCGAAATCCAGCCTCACTTGGTGACCGTACTCGCCGATACCGGCGCCCGTGCCAAGGATCTGGACGAAGCCGCCGCCCTCGAGGCCAAACAGCGCGCCGAAGAGGCCCTGTCCGACAAGGCCGCCGCCGTGGACTTCGCCAAGGCCTCGGCAGAACTGGCCGAAGCCATCGCCCGCCTCAAGGCCATCGACAATCTGCGCAAGCGCGCGAAGCGCTGATTCCCCGCGGTCCGCGTTTTCATTTGGGACATCTGTAGCAACAATTCCGGTTGCCAATGCCATTGAGGGCACGCTAGATTCTTGGGCGAGAGTGTCCGGCGAGGGGAAGGCGCGATGATAGGACTCAAAGAAGAATCCTCATTTTGCCAGCCCGTTTTCCCCGTGTTAGCCACGACTGTCTTTTTGGCGATTGCTCCCATTGCTGTAGTCGTTGCCGATCGGCCTCCGCCATGCGATGAGACAACCTGCGTCACCGTTAGGGGCGCCAGGATGCAATTAGATCTCAGTATTTCCAACATGCAGGATGCAGAGACTGCTACGCGCAGACGCACGGCGCCTCAGGCACAAAACCCTGGCGAGCCAGAGGTTGAGTATGTTTCTGAAAGCGCGCCCAATGAAGGATCCACACTAAGAACAGGTTGCCCGGTCATTGTAGCCACCGGAAACAAGGTACTCACGCAAGTTGATTTTCAGGCCCACGATCTCGTCCTAGTGCGGCATTACAGCGCTGCTTGGCAGGGAAGCGGACTTTTCGGCCCACGCTGGTTGTCCGGATTCGACCATCAACTGCATTTTGTCGGCACATCTCCCAATTTCACCGCGATTGAATTGCATCGCCCAGAAGGCTTGACCTGGACTTACGACTGGAACTCCTCGACATCGCGTTGGGAGGACAGCAAACCGGACTCAATCGCGTACATCTAGAAGGTGGGCGTGGACTTTCATCACCACACCGAGCATCAATCCATAGAAGTCTACAATTCGTCCGGCCGTATCCTTTCTGACAAGGATATTCGCGGTGTCGGGATGACCTTCCAGTACAACGGCAGTAATCAACTGACTTCTGTCACGCATACGTCGGGTCGCTCGATTCAGTTCACATGGTCAGGCGGACGCGTTGTGTTGGTGACGGCGCCAGACGGCAAGGCTTACCAGTACGGGTACTCGGGTGGGGTGGGGAATCTGCTCAACATGACATTGCCAGACAATCTCGGCACCCGCACGTACAGTTACTGGGGGTACAGTCTGCTATCGGGATACGCGGTCAACGGTGTGGCGCACACATGGTATGACTACTACACCAGCGACCTGCGCGCGTTCAAATCTGGCCTGAGCGGTGGAACCGCGCAGGACACTTTCACCTACGGGGCCGACTTCACCATCGTCGCCAACACTCTCGGGCACCAGACTCGCTTCGAGTTCACGGATGTAGCCGGCAGGCCCCAGCTGTCGAGCGTCATCCGCAACGCGAGTACCGCCTGCCCGGGCGGCACCTCAACTACCGCCTATGACAGCAACGGGTTTATGAGCGAGCAGGTTGACTTTAATGGCAACCGAACCGAGTTTGACTACAATGCCCGCGGCCAACTGTTGGAGCGCCGTACTGGAATCGTCGGTGGCGACACCAGCGCTCAGCGGCGTACGGCATTCGAGTGGGATTCGACCCGCAATCTGTTGATCCGAGAGTCTGAGTACGGGAGCGGCGCGACCGTTCTGCGAGAGACGGTCTACTCGTATTACCCAGATAGTGATTCCCAGCGCAAACGACTGCCGCAGACTGTGACGGTCTGCGACGGACCATGTGCCTCCGGACCCTCGCGCACGGTGAGCTACGGATACCTCTTCCACGGGAACGGGCTGTTCTCCTCGACGACCGTTACCGATGCGCTTTCGAACGCGCATGTCACCCAGTTCGATACACTGGGTCGTCCGATCTTGACCAGTCAGGCTGGCCTCCACACCACGACATACCAGTACAGCGGCGCTGCTGGTGCCATGGGTTGGCCGACCAAGGTGATAACACCAGATGGACGGGAGACGAACATTGCCTACGACGCCAAGGGTCGTGTAACCAACACAACTAGCCCAGGTCCCTGGGGGCTACGAAGCACAAGCTTTCAGTACACTCCACTGGATCGGGTTTCACAGGTCACCGAGCAGCACGGCAGCCTGCCTGCTCGCGTTATCACCCATAACCACAACGCGCTTGGCTTCCGGACTCAGACAGTTGAGAACATCCTGCACTCACCCCTGACAAACGAAGTAATGGTGGTGAACTACGCCTACAACGCGTTGGGCCAGCAGATTTCCCAACAAACGCGTCAGAGTTACACAGAGACTCAGTGGCAGTGCACGGGAGGGTGGGAGCCGGTGTGCACCCCGTACGAGGTCGGAGTTAGCAATGTTCTCGTGACCCGCAACTGGAGTTATGACACCGCCGGGTACCTGCAGGCGGAGACCGGACAGAATGGCCAGAACCTGCGTTGGACCTACGATCCGTCGGGGAATATCGCAACCTTTGTCGATTCACTCAACCGGGTCACGAACTACCAATACGACCGTCACCAGCGTCTATCCGGCATCACCGATCCAGCCAGCGGCCATACGGGGTTCGTCTACGACGGGCTCGGGCGTGTCGCGCAGGTGACCGCGCCGAACGGAGCGGTCACCACCTACGCCTACAACGGTTTTGGGGACTTGGTCTCAAGCACCAGCGCGGACAGCGGCACGACCACCTTCAGTTACGACAATGCAGGCCGGCGAACGGGCATGGCCGCGGCCAACGGTCGCACCGAGTCCTACACGCTGGATCCGCTGGGCCGGGTTACTGCGATTTCGGCCAGCTCTCCACAGCTGGGGGCAACGCTGGTCACCTACGTTTACGACTGCACCGGAAATGTCGGCCGCCTTTGCAGCGTGGCCGTGGGTGGCGACACCTTGAGCTTTACTTATCACGCCTGGGGTGGTCTGGCCACGCAAACCTCGGTAACTGCAGGCGCCTCTTTTGCAACCACGCTCTCATACGATACATCGGGTAATGCCGGTCGTCAGACACTCACCTATCCCGACCATGCAGTCCGGTATACCTTTACCAATCGCGGTGAGCCCCGCCAGGTCGAGGTGAAGATTGGTAGTGGTGCATTCCAGAACGTAGTGTCCAACGTGTATTACCAGCCTTATGGACCCGTGGCGACGGTCACGCACGGTAACTGGCTTACGCGGTCGCTTACCCGCGACTTGGATGGGCGGCTCACGCGCATTCGCACACACTATGGCATGAGCAACACTCAGGACTTGAACTACGGCTACAACGCCAACGACTTGATCACAGGCGTAAACAACCCCCCGAGCCCGGTGGCGAGCCAGGGCTACAGCTACGATATGCTGTCGCGGCTCACGGGTGTGAGCTCGAGCTCCGGCAACCACACAGTGCTCTACGACGCCAACGGCAACCGGGATTTTCATACTTGGGGTGGACACACGGATGAGTATGCGGTGCCGACTGCCAGCAACCGCGTGAATGCACTCACCACCTCCGGCGCCAGCACGCGCGCCCGCAGCTACACGCATGATGCGGCTGGCAACCGCCTGTCCGAGACCGTGGCCGGGAACACTATTCAGTATCGCTACGATG
>CAZKFT010000088.1:0-4295 GCA_964552205.1 uncultured Gammaproteobacteria bacterium | reverse complement strand
CGCTGTCCTGGGAGAAGAATCCGGCGAGGGCCTCGTTGTGCTGCGCAAGAGAAGTTTTTTCCTCGTGGTACCAATGTGCCACCCGCTCAAGCACGGTGATGAACGGCGGCAAACCGTGGCGTGGTGTCCGCGGGAAATAGGTGCCTATGAAAAACGGCTGATGGGTGTGGGGGTCCAGAAATGCCGTCAGCGGCCAGCCACCGCCGCGCCTTTGCATGACCTGATGGGCGAGCTGGTAGATCCGGTCGAGATCGGGGCGCTGCTCGCGGTCCACTTTGATGTTCACGAAATGCCGGTTCATCACCTCTGCAGTAGCCGCATCCTCGAAGGACTCGTGGGCCATCACATGGCACCAGTGGCAGGCGGCGTAGCCAACCGACAGCAGGATGGGCCGGTCGGAATCGCGCGCAAGCGCGAGCGCCTCGTCCGACCATTCATACCAGTCCACGGGGTTTTCCGCATGTTGCAGCAGGTAAGGGCTCGACGACTTCGCAAGTCGGTTCGGCATGCCTGTATTATTGCGCATCCATGGAACTGATGCCCCTGAAACTACGGAAACACGAGGACCGGCGTCTCCGCGCAGGGCATCTGTGGGTGTATTCCAACGAGGTCGACACCAAGGCCACGCCGCTGACTGCGTTCAGCGCCGGAGATTGGGTGGAGGTGATTGCCCACGACGGCAAGCCGGTGGGAACCGGCTACGTGAACCCCCACTCCCTGATTGCCGCGCGACTGTTATCACGCGACGCCGCGCACCCGATTTCCCGTTCGCTGCTCCTGCATCGCATCAACCAAGCCTTGGCGTTGCGGGAGCGCTTGGGCGCTGGCCCGTACTATCGGCTCATTTTTGGCGAATCTGACGGCCTTCCAGGCCTGGTGGTGGACCGCTTCGGCGACACGCTGGTGGTGCAGCTGACCACTGCCGGCATGGAACGCATGCGCGAGGATGTCCTCGATGCATTGGAGAGGGTGCTGTCTCCTCAGGGCATCCTCCTGCGCGGCGACTCGGGCGCGCGTGAGCTCGAAGGACTCCCGCTTGCGGTGGAAATCGGTCGTGGCACTGTGCCGGACGAGGTCGTTATCGAAGAGCATGGAACGCGATTCTCCGTGCCGTTGGCGGGCGGCCAAAAAACCGGTTGGTTCTATGACCAATCTGACAATCGCGCTCGTTTTCTGCGCTATGTGTCGGGCGTCAGAGTCCTCGATGTGTTCAGTTACATCGGTGGTTGGGGTGTGCAGGCCGCGCGACACGGCGCCATCGAGGCCATCTGCGTGGATGCCTCTGAGAAAGCGCTGGCACAGGTGACGAAGAACGCCGCACTGAATGACGTGAGCGTCGGCACGCTGCGCGGCGACGCATTTGATGTGCTCAAGGACCTGCGCGCGAGCGGTGAGCAATTTGATGTGGTGGTAATCGACCCGCCTGCCTTCATCAAGCGTCGCAAGGACCACAAAGCCGGGCTGGAAGCCTACAGGAGACTCAACCAGCAGGCCATGCAGCTGCTCGGCAAGGACGGCATCCTGGTGTCTTGCTCCTGCTCGCATCATCTTTCTGAGGCTGAGCTCATCACCGCGATGAGCCAGGCTGCGCGACATGTGGACCGCAACCTGCAGCTTCTCGAGATGGGCGGTCAGGCCTGGGACCATCCGGTTCATCCGTCCATGCCGGAAACGAGATACCTGAAAGCCGTATTCGCGCGGGTGTTCATGTAAAATCACCCCGTGTTCACCTACCCGGAAATCAATCCTGTCGTTGTCTCGCTCGGTCCCTTGGCTATCCATTGGTACGGCCTCATGTATCTGTTCGGGATTCTCGGCGGGTGGTGGTTGTTGCATCGCCGAGCGGAATCCGCTGGCTGGACCAAGCAGCAAGTCGCCGACATCGTGTTCTGGGCAACGCTGGGAGTCTTGCTGGGTGGTCGCCTTGGCTACATGGTGTTCTACATCCCGGGGGACTTTTTCTCCAACCCGTTCATTTTCCTGAAGCTGGGGCAGGGCGGCATGTCCTTCCACGGTGGTCTTCTGGGTGTTCTCGCCGGCATGTGGTGGTTTGGACGCACGCAGGGCAAGAGCTTCTTCCAGCTGACGGACTTCATCGCACCCGTGGTGCCCATCGGACTGGGGCTGGGTCGTCTCGGCAACTTCATCAACGGCGAGCTTTGGGGCAAGCCCACAGATTTCCCGCTGGCCCTCGTGGTGAACGGCGTGGCACGCCACGCCTCGCAGCTGTATCAGTTCGCCCTGGAGGGGGTGGTGATGTTCATTGTCCTCTACGCGTACTCCGCCAAGCCGAGGCCGATTCGTGCCGTCTCCGGCCTGTTCGCGGTGTTGTATGGCGTGTTTCGCGTCGTCGTTGAGTTCGTGCGCGTGCCGGACGACCACATCGGCTATCTGGCGTTTGGTTGGCTCACCATGGGGCAGTTGCTGTCCCTGCCGTTGATTGCTGTGGGCATCTGGTTGATGGCCACCGCCAAGCGACAGCCCGCATGAGGCAGTATCTCGACATGATGCGTCATGTGCGCGACCACGGCGTGCGCAAGGAAGATCGTACGGGCACTGGGACTCTGTCGGTGTTCGGTCACCAGATGCGCTTCAACCTGCGCGACGGATTCCCTGCCGTCACCACCAAGAAATTGCACTTCCGATCCATCATCCACGAGTTGCTCTGGTTTCTGATGGGTGAGACCAATACCCGTTACCTCAAGGAGAACGGAGTCACAATCTGGGATGAATGGGCGGACGGGAATGGCGACCTGGGCCCAGTGTATGGCAACCAGTGGCGTTCGTGGCCGACGCCGGATGGTGGTCACATCGACCAGGTGGCGAAGGTGGTCGAGCAGCTCAAGACCAACCCGGACTCGCGCCGTATCATCGTGAGCGCATGGAATGTGGCGGACCTCGATCGCATGGCGCTCCAGCCCTGCCACGCCTTCTTCCAGTTCTATGTCGCCCAGGGGCGGCTGTCCTGTCAGCTTTATCAGCGCTCTGCGGATATTTTCCTGGGCGTGCCGTTCAACATCGCTTCCTATGCGCTGCTCACGCATATGTTGGCCCAGCAGTGTGAGTTGGAGGTGGGGGATTTCATCTGGACCGGCGGCGACTGCCACCTGTATTTGAATCATATGGAGCAGGTGGAGACCCAGCTGTCCCGCGATCCGTTGCCTCTGCCGACCCTCGAGATCAAACGCCGGCCCGAGAGCATATTCGACTACCGGTTCGATGACTTCGACATCGTCAATTACACCTCGCATCCTGCCATCAAGGCACCTGTTGCGGTATAAGTAGCTGCCAGACAGGAGCCTTGCCTTGGAACGTGAAGAAATCCTTGTTGAGCTAGCCGAACTTCTGGAACGCGGCAACCAGAATGGCATCCGTGCGATGTTCGCGGAGCTCGCTGTACAGGATATCGCTGCCGCCATTGGCGACTTGGGTGCAGCAGAGCGGGCCGATGCCTTCCGACTGGTTGACGATGCCTTGCAGCCCGAGGTGTTCGCCCACCTGGATGATGTCGAGCAGGAGTCCCTGGTCGAGACCCTGACACCGGACGAAATGCGCCGCGTCATGAATGAGCTTTCTCCCGATGACCGTACTTCGCTGCTGGAGCGTCTTCCCCGCGAAGGCGTGAAGCGGCTGTTGTGGTTGTTGAAGCCGGGCGAAGTGCGCGAGGCGGTGCGCCTGCTGGGTTATCCGGAGGAAAGCGCGGGCCGTCTGATGACGCCGGACTGCGTGAAAATCCGGGGTGATTGGTCGGTGGCCCGTGCCATGGCCCATATCCGCAATCTCGGGGATGAGGGCGAGACCGTTAACACGTTGTACGTCACCGATGCGAACGGTGGTTTGCTGGATATCGTGTCTCTGCGCCAATTGGTGTTCGCCAACCCTGCGGTACAAGTTGCCTCCCTTGCCGACGAGGCGCTGATTACCATCCAGCCGGAAGCCGACCGCGAGGAAGCGGTGCGCCTCATCCAGCATTACGACATCGAAGCGCTACCGGTGGTTGATGCCAACGGCAGGCTGTTGGGCATCGTCACCGTTGACGACGTCATGGACGTCGCCGAGAAAGAGGCGACCGAGGACTTTCACAAGATGGGTTCGGTCGGCTCGCTGGGCCTGTCCTTGCGCGACGCCAAGGCGTCCCTGCTGTACCAAAAGCGGATCGGGTGGCTGATTCTGCTGGTGGTGGTGAACGGCTTTGGCGCCATCGGCATCAAGTACTTCGAAGCCAGCATCGAAGCCGTGGTGGCTCTGGTGTTTTTCCTCCCCTTGGTCATCGCCTCCGGTGGTAACGCGGGTGC
>CAZKFT010000087.1:0-4488 GCA_964552205.1 uncultured Gammaproteobacteria bacterium | reverse complement strand
CTTCGGCGCTAACGAAAATTTGACCAGGCCTGCTCGGATAGAGTTGACCCCACTGGAAACAGTGTTGGCAACGACAGACAGTGCGGAGAGCACATCATCATCCGTGCCGGTAGGCGCGCAGGTCCTGCCGCGTTGTTGGCGGGGGCAATATCATCTACGCCGAAGGCGTGCCGCGGTGGCGGCTATCGCTGGCCGCGCAGGCGCGCTAATCGCGCCCGAAGATGCTGGAAGTATGCGTCATCGACACGAAGGCCAACCACTTCATCAATGACCGGAGAGAAGTAAGCGAGCGAGCGGATCACGCCCAGTGGAGGCGCATCGGCGGGCCGCAGCAGCCGCCGCGCGCAGGCCAGCACCAGCGCGTTCTCGACCACGGTCAACGGCACACCGCGCGCGAATAACTGCAAGGCAAAGGCGCGATCCGGCTTCCGGATCGCGCCACAGGTTCCCGGCGTCGCGCGGTAATCGTCCAGCACGCGCCGCACGTATTCGAAAGACTCCATCGATCAGCCCTGCGGCTCGCGCAACGGTGGACCCTCAATGCGCACGGTATGGCAGTAATGCCGCACGCGGCTCAGCAACGCCTCGGTCATCGGCTTGTTTCCCAGAAGGCCTGCCCATTCCTCATACGCAAGATTCGTCGTAATGATCGTCGAACGCTGGCGATACCGTTCCTCCATCAGCTTGAAGAACACATTGGCCTGCTCGGGCTTGAGATTGGTGTAACCGAGCTCGTCGATCAATAAGATGTCCAGGCGCGCCAGGCGGTCCACAAGCCGCCGCGTGGACCGGTCGGCGAGCGAGGCATACATGTCGTCGAACAGATCCTGCGCTTTCATAAACTGACAGCGCAATCCGTTCTGCAGGGCCTTCATCAAAATGCTGGAGGCCAGTCCGGTCTTGCCAACGGCCGTCGGACCGATAAACACAAGGTTCTCGTGCTTGGCCACAAAGTCGAGTTCGGCGAAGGCGCGCATCTGCTTGCGATTCACCCCCGGTTGTTTCGCAAACGGAAACGTTTCCAGCGCCCATCGTTCCGGCAGGCCAGCGCGTTGGATGCGCCATTCGAGCGCATTCTCCTGCCGGTCGCGCCATTGCGCACGCAACAGGCCGGCGAGGAAATCCGTATAGGTGATCTGTTGCTGATCGGCGGCGCGGAGCTGTTCGTCGTAGACCGCCCGCATGCCGTGCAGCTTCAGGTTCCGAAGCAATTGATCGAGTTCCTCAGTCATCGTTATCGCCCTCCAGCAAAAAGAAGTCGCGTTGGACACGGCGCAGAATCATGCGTTCGACGCGGTCCAGATCGTAGAGCCCGTATTGGGCGGCCTCACCGATGGCGCCCAGAAACGGCTCGCGCGGATACTCGCGCAACATCCGCAGCAGATGACGAAGGGCGACTCCGGCCACCTTACGGCCCTTCTGTTTCAGGTCTGCCACATAAGTCCCGATCTCCGGCGCAGCGTTGAGAATCGCCTGTTCGTCCGGATGCGGATCGCTGCGTTTCGGGCCTTCGCTCCCATTTTCACGACGGCGCGGACGGTGTTCGCGCAGCGTGACGCGTTGATCGGTTGTCAGCAGGCGCGGATGCGTCACGATACGGCGGGCGTCGAGTTCGATCTCGATCCTTTCGCGCGATTCGCGCACTTCCACGCGGCGTCCAATAAAGTCCGCCGGAACCGAGTAGCGGTTGGTGTGCAGAGCCACGTAGCCTTCGCTGTCGACCATGCGTTGATGCAGCCGGTAGACTTCCGGAATCCAGGCCGGCAGCGGTTGCAGACGCAATCGTTCGGCCGCGTAGAGTTCGCGCGGAATGGCGCGAAGGTGTTTCTTGTACGTGGCGTTGACGCGATCGCACCACTGCCGCGCCTGGCTGTTGAGATCCTGCCAGCTGGCGAACGTCCGGCCGGCCAGAAAGTTATTCTCGATGAAGTGGAACGGCCGCTCGACGCGCGCCGAACGGTTGGCATCGCCGATCTCATGCGCCACGAAGCGGAAGCCGAATCGTTCGCCGAATGCCGCCATCTCCGGCACCGGTTCCATCTGCCTGCCGCTGCCACGCAACACCACCACATGCGTGTTGTCGATCATCACGCGTTGTGGCGCGCCGTCCATGTAGCGCAGCGCCGCGGTGAGAAACGCCTTGCAATCGAAACGCTGAAACTGCGGCCAGATCTCGAAATAGAGCAGGCGCGAATAACACAGCACCGCCGAGGCCGTCTGGGCTTTGTACTTCCGGCCGGCCACGGTCACTTCATGCGGCGAGGTGTCGTGCTGCATCTCGACGCCGGGCAGGCATTCCTGATCGTAGCTGCCAGCGGGAACCAGGGGCGTTTGTCCGATGCCTTGCCGGCGGCAGTACGCCGTCAATGTCTGATACGACATCGTCACGCCCTCGGCAGCGAGTTCCTCATGGACTCGCACGAGATTGCCTTTGCAGGCGGGGAGTAACTCGAGGATCCGTTGGCGATGGGGCGCGGCTTTCTCTTCGCGCTCGATCCGCGGCACAGCGGTCGAATTCATCGTCAGCACCTTGCGTACGCTCTGGCGCGACAGGCCCAGCGTCCTGGCGATCTCTCGCTTGTTCCTGCCCGCGGCGGATAACTCCAGAATCGTCGTGCGTTGCGATTGGCTCAGCATATTGTTCCTCGATCTGTCGCAGCAGCCGCGTGGCGTACTGGATCTTGTTGTGGATGACTTCGCTGTCTGGCGTTGTTTGTTCTCCGCGCGCGATCGCCCGGCGGGCGATCGCGACGATCTGGTTGAGATCGCCTTCCAGCGTTGTGCTGCTTGGCTGCCGTTGCTGCCGCGCTTTTGCAAACAGGTCCGGTTCGGCCAGAATCCGTTCCCGCGCCAGTCCGCGGGCGTTGCGCCAGGCGTTGTAGAAATCGGCGGCTTGGCGCGTGGTCCAGTGTTGTTGCGCGAAGACCTGCGCCAGCGACGCGCATTGCTCGGCATCCACGCGCGCCGCCGGCGCCAGATAGCGCATGGCAATCTGCGGGGCGATGTGGCCGTCGCGCACCTGCTGCTGGATCGATTCCGAGAGCGTTTCCACCAACGACAATCGGCGCGCCACCCACGTCGGACTGCGGTCGAAACGCCGCGCCAGCTCGTCGATTGTGTAGCCGAGTTTCGCTTCCATCTCCGCCAGTAACCAGCCTTGTTCGAGCGCCGTTTCCGGCTCGCTATTCAGGCGCAGGGAACGGACCAGCAGCAGTGCTTCGGCTTCGCTCACCGTGTCCAAAACGAGAGCCTCGACGGTGTCGCGCCGCAGCTGTTCGAGGGCGGCGATGCGTTGGTGGCCGTCGATCACCAGATACTGCGCGGCTTGTTGGATGACGACGATGGGCGTCTGCTGTCCGGTCTCAGCCAGCGACGCCAGCAGCCGCCGGAACCGGGCCGGGTGGCGGACCCGGAGGTGCGCCAGGCGGCGGTCCAATTGATGAAACTCCAGAGTTTGCGGCATGGTTTGGCGTCGCTTGGGTTTCAGTATGCGCCCCGCCCGGTCTGGTCTTTCGCGGCAAAGCGGGGTTGTTGCCGGGAACCCCTTTCGGGTCAATGGGATAGCTGGATAACTGGTCTTTCGCGGCGTGCAGCAGGTATTTACCCATAACCGCAATGAAATCAGCGCCTTTGCCGCCGAACTGGTCTTTCGCGATGTCCCAGGGCAGTTTTTGCAATGGGGCTGGAACGCGGAGGGGTTCGGGGTCGGAAGCGGGCGCGGCGTGGCGCTGATCGATGCGGTAGCCGGCGCCGTAGCTGGGGTTTCGCTTCCTCCAGTTTGCCTGTGTCTTTTGGCGGCGCACGGCTTGGCATTCCGGCTGGCCGCAGCTGCGCTGGCGGTCGCCCACCCGTGGGTCCGGATAGAACCACCGCAGACAATTCCGGCACGGGCGCTTCCGCGTTCGGGGCATCCCCCTTTATCGGCTTGCCAATCGCGTGGTCAACTTTTCGCTGGCACAGCCGGTCAAGTTTTCGTTAGCGCCGAAGCAGCGGCGGCCAGGATGAGAACCGGACCGCCGGCGTCTTGCTTCACCGATGTCAAGTTAAGGCAGGATGTGTCAGGAAGAAGCGCCTGCACATGGCTCGGGGGAGAGGCCATTTGTCTCAAAACATAAAACACTTCGGAGACTCAATGGGGGTTGGGTCCTTTGGAGCGAACAGGCTTGCACGGAAAGTGCGGGAGAGCCATTTTTGCACCGGCGCTGACACGATGGCGGTCAATCGAGCCCGGCAGACGGCTGGTTGGCGGCGGTGCGTGCATAATTCAGGTGTCAGCCATCTCCTCCGCCTTCACGGCCGGGCTTCCGCCTCCAGCCGCTGGCTGGTACTTTCGTCCAGTTCCTCCGGCTTTACAGTTCGCTCGCCAAGTCACCGGCCGCGACGTTCGTTCCGTCTGAACCCTTACTGAATCGCCATCGTGACCGTCTGGCTATCGACGCCATTGGCGCGTACAGTCACCGGTACGGCATCGCCTTTCGGCGTCCCTTC
>CAZKFT010000086.1:0-4489 GCA_964552205.1 uncultured Gammaproteobacteria bacterium | reverse complement strand
CGCGGTGCCCACTCGGGCAAATTCAGGTGCGGCGCGACCGTGCTCGCGACTTCGATCATCACCCAGCCAACCACCAGATAGGCAGCCCCGACCTTGAAGACATGGCGACGCTTGAGTTCGGCGAACAGCGACATGATCAGTCCGCGCCTCCGCAATCGAGATGAGGGCCGCCAGCGCCCTCCGCCAGTGTGCAACCGTCCGGATAACCGAACTCGGCCCAATATGTCGCGACGCCAATCCCGTCCATGTAGCGGAGGAACTCCGGATGCTCGCGCATCCAGCTCGCGGACGGCAGCCACGCCGTCAGGGTGCCCACATAACTACCCTCGTCCGAGTGCAGATAGTCGAAGAACGCGGGGTCCTCGAACACGGCCAGATAGAATGGCGTGAAGTCGCCTGACCCATACTCCGTTATGAATGCCTCGCGGCGCGCGGGATCCTCCAGTGCAGCGGCGTAGGCGGCCACGACTGCCGCCTGCCGCGCCGCCGACAAATCCGACGACCCGCGCAGCGAGTAGGCGAAGAACTCGACGGCGAGGTCCAACTCACCGGCCAGCGCGAATTCGTAGGCGAGCATACCAGCAGCATTTCCGGCGCCGGTGGCCAGCACCTGGCGGCCCAGCTGCAACGCTTCCGTGCGCTGCCCGGTCATGAGGTTGGTGATGGCGAGATAGCCCTGGTTGATTGTGACCATGGGGTCGCGGCGGTGGGCTTCTTGGAACATCGGCAAAGCGGCATGGGGCTTGCCGACCAGTAGGAGGTGAATCCCCGACCAAAGATGCGCCGTGCTGTCGGTGCGTTCATTGGCCGCCGCGCGCGCAAGTGCCCTTTGCGCTCCGGCGACATCGCCCAGGCCGAACGCGTTGGCGCCTCGGGTCGCCAGGGCCAAGGAGTGCTGCGGGTCCACGGCCAGTGCACGCTCCACGCCTTCATTGATCCAACCCTGCAGTGTGACCTCGTCATGGGTCCGCTGCGGGTTGCTACTGAGGTTCACTAAGGCCGCCGCGGCCATGAACGCCCAGGCGTCGGTCAACTGTGGGTCCATGGCAACAATCTCGCGCAGGTCGTCCAGCGTCTGCTCGATGTTCTCGCGACCATAGAACCGTGCGCGCGCACTGAGAAACCGCTCGTAGGCCTCGAGGTTGCCGGTCGTGGCCTGCACGGTGACTTGGCGAGTGCCCAGGATGTCCTGCAGTGCATCGGTGATGGCCTGAGCGATCTCCTCCTGGACCGCGAAAATGTCCGTCAGGTCACGGTCGTAGGTCTCCGACCAAAGGTGCACATCCCGTGGGGCATCGATCAGCTGCGCGGTGATGCGTACGCGCGTGCCCTGCCTGCGCACCGAACCTTCCAGTAC
This sequence comes from uncultured Gammaproteobacteria bacterium, assembly GCA_964552205.1. GTDB lineage: Bacteria > Pseudomonadota > Gammaproteobacteria > Natronospirales > JAIVGZ01 > JAIVGZ01. Next base: position 3,132 of record CAZKFT010000086.1, on the reverse strand, counting down.
ATGACGCACCCCGAGCAGACGGGCAATCTCCGGGATGGGTGTGTCCTTACCCTTGAAAGAAAACGCCGAGGTGCGTGAGGCGACATCGAGACCATTGATTCCGGCAAGGATGTTCAACAACTCCTCGGAAATACCGTCGGCGAAATACTCGTTTTCAGCGTCGGTGCTCATGTTGACGAAGGGCAGCACGGCAATCGATGAACGTCCTTCTGACGTCAACTGATCTTCCAAGGGCGAGCCTCGGTCGCCGAGCAGGAAAAACGCTCCGAGTGAAATGACAGCGATGACGCCGACAACTCCATAAAACCGTCGGCTACCGCCGCGTCCTTCCGTCACCTGCACCCCTTCTGGCGTGAGGTCGAAAATCCACGCCAGCACCAACGCGATGGGAAACCCCAACAGCACTACGAAGGTGATGAGCCGCGGCGCCCACTCAGGCAAAGACAACTGCGGCGCGATGATGTCGGCGGCCTGTATCAGCAACCAGCCGACTACCAAGTAGGCCGCACCGACCTTGAACACGTTGCGCCGCTTGAGTTCGCTGAACAGGCTCATTGCGCCACCTGCCGGTCGCGCAGCTCAATCAGCGCAGCCCGCATATCCCAGTCCGCCCATGGCGATGCGGCGTATCGCTGGAAAAAATCGTGGTAAACAGGCGGCGCAGGAATGGTCTGCCCAGCGCGGGAGATCGCCAGGTGCAGCCAGCCAGCTTCCCCGTAGCTCACCCAGGACACCTCTCTACCAGCAAGGGCTTCTTTCAACAAATCACCAGCGCCCGCTATATCACCGGCGAGATAGGCAGCCACCGCTCGCATGCCGACTCCATGGGCTTCCATCGCTTGCAGGGATTGGGCGATACCCGGCTCGTCTCCCGCAACGACAGCGAGCACCAACCCTTCCATATCGGCCACCATCCTATCAGAGGCGAAGATTCCGTCAGCAAGCGCCTGTTGGTACTTCGCCCGGGCCTCGGTCAGGTCACCCATGAGTAGCAGGCTGCGAATCGTTGCCGAAGCCGCAAACCGGTTGCGCGGCTCCAACGATGTGGCTCGCCGCGCATGGACCAAGGCTTGGTCGAAGTTCCCGTCCATCAGATGGGCAAAAGCCAGGTCTGTGTGGGCAACCGAGTCCAGCGGGTCAAGATCGGCGGCACGCGTCTCGTAACGGAGCGTGCTCTCCCGGTCACCGAGCATCCGGGCAACATCGCCCATCAAGTTGTTCGCCATGTAGTCGTTTGGTCGTAACTCGAGCGCACGTTGCAGCAAACGCTCTCCCTCCGCCACCCGCAGCCCGATGAAAGCCAATCCATAGCCCTTTGCAACAAGTGCCTCAACATTGTCGGGCTCCAATGCCAGCGCGCGGTCCGCACTCAACATCGTCCGAGCGAGAGACTCACTGGGGGCGATGTCCATGTACCAGGGTGACACCACTTGCGCCAAGGCCAGCGTGCCGTGGGCGACCGCGAGCGCCGGGTCACGTGTGACAGCTTGTTCCAGAAGCTCAATGGCCTCGGCAAGACGACCCGGTATCGCGCGATCACTCAATCCCTTGCGACCGCGCAGGTACAGATCGTAGGCATCCGCATCCACCGGGGCCGCACGCGGAGTCATAGCTGGCGCACCGAGGTGTGAGCCAAGCGCTACCGTTATCGCCGTGGCGATTTCATCCTGGAGCACGAAAATGTCGGTGAGCTCGCGGTCATAGGTCTCCGACCAAAGGTGAAGGCCGCTGTGCGTGTCAATCAGCTGTGCGGTGATGCGGATGCGATTGCCGGATGTGCGGACGCTGCCTTCGAGGATTCGGTTGGCAGACAATGCTGCACCGACTTCGCGAAGGTCTGCGGCATCGCGGAATTGGAATGCCGAGGTGCGGGCGACCACGCGCAGCTCCGGATTGCGGGCCAGCAGGTTGAGAATTTCCTCGGCAATGCCGTCGGCGAAGTAGCCCTGGTCCTTTCCCTGTGACAGGTCGATGAATGGCAATACCGCAATGGACGGCGAGACTTGCGCAGCATCCACCACGATGAGGTCCACGGTGTCTTGCCGATCGAAAAAGAACCATCCGAGCGAAGCGGCAATGATGACGCCGACCATCGTGTAGAACTTCCAGTTGCCGCCGCGTCCCTCGGTCACCTGCACCCCCTCGGGCGTCATGTCGAAGATCCAGGCGAGCACCAGCGCGATGGGAAAACCGAGCAGGATGACAAAGGTGATGAAACGCGGCGCCCACTCGGGGAGGTTCAACTGGGGCGCAATCGTGCTGGCCACCTCGATGATGACCCACCCGACCACTAGGTAGGCGGCCCCGACCTTGAAGACATTCCGGCGTTTCAGTTCCGCGAGCAGGCTCAAACCCAAAGCCCCCCTAGAGCCTCTGGTATCTCGCCGATACTACAGGTTTTTCCCTAATTTAGCCGCCACAGGGCTGCGTTCAGCACCCAAGCGAAACTGACCCAGGCAAGGTAGGGCACCATCATCCACGCCGCGGGTTTCGAGACCTTCCGGAAAGCCAGCAGGGTGAGCAGGATGAACACCCAGAGGACGGCCATCTCGATCATGGCGACGCCCAACCAGTGCAGCCCGAAGAACAGCGGGGTCCACAGCGCATTGAGGGCAATCTGAACGAACCATAGATGAATTGCGCGATGGCGCCAGCCGGTTCGTTGCCAGACCATCCAGGCCGCCACCGACATCAACACATAGAGCGTGGTCCAGACCGGTCCAAAGATCCAGTTGGGGGGATTGAAGAACGGCTTCTGCAACCCTGCATACCACTCGGCTGGAGGGAAGAAGTAGCCGGTTCCCGCTGCCAGAAACGCACAGACCAGAAAGACACCCAGTGCAATCGCAGACTTCATTCAGCCACCGACCGCATGTGGATGACACCGTCCTTCATGACAAATCCAACTTGCTCCATCAGGCCAATGTCCTCTAGTGGGTTGCCCGGAACGGCAACCAGGTCGGCCAGCTTGCCCGCCTGAACCGTACCCAAGCGGTCTTCCCACCCAAGCGCCTCGGCCGCCACGCGCGTGGCAGACAGCAAGGTTTCGGCAGGACGCATGCCCATCTGTTCGACCATTAGACGGAATTCCTGGTTGTTGAGTCCGTGCGCAAACACACCCGCATCGGTGCC
>CAZKFT010000085.1:0-4702 GCA_964552205.1 uncultured Gammaproteobacteria bacterium | reverse complement strand
TGTGTTGGCAACTTCCAAAAGGATTCACTCTTAATGAAACTCAGAAATGCCTGGCTTTCGTATCTTTGCCGACTCTAAAAAAGAGGAAAAGAGTCGTTACTGCTTCTCCACCCTCGACGAGGAAACCCCCGAGGAGGTCGAAGAAATGACCAACGTCCTCGAGAAAATTCCTTACGAAGATGAATTTCTCAAGACCATGAAAATCCGACTTTACGACTATCAACTCGACGCCCTCCGCTGGATGTGCACCATCGTCAAAGAAGCAACCATCGAAAAGAAAAGAGGCGGAATCCTTGCCGACGTCATGGGGCTCGGAAAAACCATCGACGGTCTCTCCCTCATCAGCTACGAGTCTTTTCTACGCCAACACGAACCACAACGCAAGAAACTCCCTACCCTCATCGTCGCCAGTCTGACCTTGGTCAGCAACTGGATGGAAGAAGCCACCAAAAAATTTGATGTTCTCGAAAGTGAGATCTTTCTCTACCATCGCAACAACCGTAAAGCTAAATTTGATGATTATGTCGCTACGAACGGCTATCCGACCATCGTCCTCACCACCTACCAAACCATCCAGACCGAATACAAACACCAGTTCAAAAAAGGATTGAAAAATATGGACTCCCCACTCTTTACCGTGCCCTTCAAATACGTCTTTCTCGACGAAGCTCACACCGTCCGCAATAAAAACACAAAAACCTCCGAGGCACTCCAAGCGGTCCAATGTATGTCATTGTTTTGTTTTACCGGAACTCCCATCTTCAACTCGACCGAAGATATCATCACCTTGTCGGAACTGTGCTCACCAAGCGAAAAACTCGAAAAGCTCTCCCCTACAAATGCCATCAGCCGCTGGAAACAGAAATATATGCTTCGACGTCAAAAGGATATCATCGACATTCCACCCTTGCAAGCAGAAGATGTTTGGTTGACGATGTTTCCCGAGGAACAAGCACGCTATCAGCAACTGGAAATGGCTGCCAAACAAACCTGCGACGCCTTGATGAACAGCGACATGCACAAAAACCAGTACAAACGATTCTTGCGGGTGTTGGTGCGTCTTCGACAAGAATGCGATCACACTTGCCTCAAGCTAGGATTTCCTATTACCTCCAAACAAGTCGAAAAAGCACGAAAAATGTACCCTGGAAAGAATGTGATGTATGATCACGTTCAAGAACCAACTCGAATCAATCGAGAGCTGTTTTTCACGGAAGAAGAGATTGCCGACTTGATGCTGATGAAGCCGACCAAAAATGAAGACGGATCGACCAACTTTATTATTTCTGAAGAGAAAATCAATCGCCGAAAACAAGTGATGAACAAACTCAAAAAGCAGAGACACAAAGAGAAAAAGAAACGAAAACAATCAACCACAACATCCCACCCAGCCGAGTCTCTGGACTCTAACGAGTCAGAGGAGAGTGAAGAAGAAATATTTGGCATTTCTCTCGAATCCGCAACTCAGAAAACCACCAAGAAATTTAAAACCGATTCAGGCACTGTGAATATGCCCTATAATTATGTGGACACGAGCTACTATAACGACGATGGTGAAAGTTCTGATTCGGAGGAGAATTCTCGAGTCGAGCCAGACACTTCTGAGGGTGATATTGATGCCTTTGACAAAATGATTACTACGCTGACCGAGCAAATCAAGACCGACTTTGAAGAGATGAGAATTCCTCGCTCTGCAAAAATCGATTATTTGATTCGTGATCTGATCAAGATGCGAGAAACCGACGCACTCGCAAAAACTGTCATCATCTCTCAATTCACGACCATGCTCGACCTAACGGAGATCGCACTGTTGGAGGCAGGATTTACCATCGTTCGTCTTGACGGTCGTCAACAAAAATCAGAACTTCGCAAAAAGATTATTGACCGGTTTTGCCAAGACCCTTCGGTGACGGTGTTCTTGATGTCTCTCAAAGCCGGTGGTGAAGGACTGAATCTCATCTCGGCTACCTCTCTCTGGCTCCTCGATCCCTGGTGGAACGAAGCATTAGAACGACAAGCCAGCGATCGAATCCATCGACTGGGACAAACTCGCTCTGTTTCCGTCAAACGTTTATTGATTCGACCCTCCATCGAAGAAGAAGTGTTGGAGATTCAACACCGCAAGAGCCTCATCGAGTCGGACTTTTATAGTGACCGAAGTTATCTGCCAGTGAGCACGTTGACAGCATACTTTAATCGCAACAAATTCAATAAAAGGTGATTCGATATTTTTGCCTGTGTTTTCTTGAGGGAGTGCAAGCCGCGTCCAAGAATTTTTATCTGGACGAAAAATCTTTATTTCCAAAGAATTGAATTTTCTTTCGTTGAAAATTCTCTCAAATCACTTTTTCAATTCATAACTTGTTTTTATTGCAATCTTGACAATGATGATTTTTGTGTTTTTGATTCTTTGCTTATCTCCTTTTCTTGTTGCCGAAAAATGTGACGATGTTTCAGGTGGTGATTATGGTATAGTTTTTATATCACATATCAATTTTGATAGGAGGTTGGGACTTTTTAGGAAGAGGATGGGATATCACAAAAGGTGTGACTTATCCATCCAGCAACGAGGATGTCCAACAAACTTTTGGATATAGTTCTATTTTCAAGCCCTGTACTTTTGAAAAATTGCGAATGGATTCAAGAGAAGATAACATTCAAACAAGAAAGTTCTCTTCCATATACTCTGCATCGAGAGCCATCAGTGCTTCTCTCTCGATCAAAACTACGTTTTTGGGTACCTGTTGTATTAACTCTTTTTAACATGCAAGGTTTTACTGCTGCTGCGAGTGCTCGCATGGCTCAGTTGACGACCACAATGACGGAAACTAGCACCGAAAGCTATTATGCAAGCACTGAAATCCAGAGCCACAAATTGAAAATTTTGTCTGCTTCTTTTAGCGACAACTTTCAAAGCCGACTCAAGAGCCTTCCTCCTTATAATCGCAACTCTAAAGAAGCAACTGCTTCCTATGCAAACTTTTTCGATACGTTTGGGACCCATTACGTAAGAATGTATGACTCCTCTTCTAATTGAATAGATTCGCGAGGCAGTTCTCGGTGGAAGAATCATTTATAACGCCTACATCACTTCGAGGTGAGGTCGTCCTTGATTTTGTACTTATCCTCTGTGCAGTGCGATAGAGGCCTTGAAACAAAGTAATATCCAAGTCGAAGTTGGTATTAAAAATGTTTTTTTGGCAAAAGTTCGAATCCAAGGACAAGCATATGATGAACAAATGGCTCAAATGGTTGAAAATACACAAGGAGTTACGATTAAGACATTTTCTTTTGGCGGCTCAACTGATTCGATCAGTAACTTTGGTAGATCGGTCTTTTTCACATCTCATTATGAAGACGCATGGGCGGCTACCATTCCTGGGAGAGAAGCACCTATTTCTATTGTTCTAGAGCCTTATACCTACTTATTGGAAGGCCAATCTAGAGACGACCTTACAAAAGCATTGATCGACTACACTGCAGGTTCGCTCTTTGTGGATAATTATTTGGAGATCTTTAACACAAGTAATTACATCCCTGCCCCAGCTTCCTGGAATGGTGTGGGCATCTATTGGGATTGGATAGATGATATGACTCCAACCGAAGAACCTAACAGTGATTTGGGACTATCGCGAATTGGGACGGTATGGACAGGACGCTGGGGAATACCGTTTGAATATCAGATGATCAGAGAAAAAAAACCTATTATCGAGAAACCGTTGATTAGAAAAAATCGATTCGAGATAACGGCAAGTCTATTAAAACAACCAATTGGATGGAGAAAAATTTGGCAAATGACCTATGAAGAATCTGGTCCTCAGAATCTAGTTTAATTGATATTCTCTGCACTTATTTTAAACAGTTATACCCAATCTGCCCCGATGGTTATGTTCATTTTGGTCCTGGACGAACTGCGAGTCTGAATAATGAACCCCCTCTTGATTTTCTTGTTTGTGTGCACTCAAGAGCTGTTGTTGAAACCGTGAAAAGTTCTGCTCCTATATGGGGCGAAGTTGACTATTTAACTTTGTATCGTCCTGTTGCACAAGGTGATTCTTATTGGTTATTTTTTGGTTTATCTTCAGATGGGGCGGTTTGTCCACCATCATGGTTTGTCGCTCAGTCAAGTTATCCTGGACAACCCTTTCCAGTTTATGCAGATGCCAACGCTTATGCCTATTGTCTCAAAGATTCATACGTGGATAAAATGAGCTTTGACGTTGAAAAGGAAACTGCAAGTGTCATTCCTGAATACTATAATCCCGCTGTCGTCACGGAACCCATCGTCATTCATGACACTCTTTCTACATTTCAAATCGTGATGATTGTTTTGGGAACTATTATTGCACTCGCTTCTCTCGTTGTCATGGGTTTTTATTTGTACAAAAGATTCGGTAGTAGTAACAAGAAAACCCAAGTATAAATCCAATAAACTTTTAGAACAAAAGCCTTCTTCTTTGCGTTGGAAGGCCTCAAAAATTCAGTATTCTATGAGGTAGTATCGCAAGAAAAGATGGAAGAAGAAACAGAAGTCGAAGTCAATAGTCCTGCAGTTCAACAAGATCGCCTCAACCAGGCAGAGGCAGAAAAAATCATGCTCAAATTCCAACAAATTATGAGCAAGCCCCGCAAAAATCCGTGGGAGAATCCCGCCTTTGTGAAAGAAAAAGTGGATATGATTGAGATTGCTCAAGAAATGGAA
>CAZKFT010000084.1:0-4795 GCA_964552205.1 uncultured Gammaproteobacteria bacterium | reverse complement strand
GCCCAAAACGCCTGCTTTGCCACATAGTACTACATTTCCGTCAGGGTGTTTATATACGTCTGACACATAAAAGATAGGTGCAACTGATTTGTTGCTTACTTCTGTCACATAGTCTCTTTGCCATAGTATGTTGCCATCTACGTCTATTTTAGCTACGTTGATGGTAGCATCATCGGCTATTTGTTTGCCATTCCATCCTGCTGTTTTGGTTTTGCACCAAAACATCAAATAGTTGCCATCATCGGTAGACACTATATAAGGGCGTTCGTTATCAAAACTCGTGCTACCGTAATACTTCCGCCACACTTGGTTGCCTGTGGCATCGGTGCGTATGAGGGTGGCGCGTACAAAATCTATATCATACGTGCCTGTTCGGTAGTGTATCTCTTCATTGGTGTAAAAATAGCCCCCATCGGGCAAAGGGGTTATTTGGTAAGGGTTCATCCAACAATCGCCTCCACATGAATACTCTTTTTGCCATATAATATTTGCTAAAGTGTCTATCTCAATAAGACCGCTACGAGCTTTAATATCTGTAGGACCATTCTGATGAAGCTCTCCAATAATTATCTTATTTTCTTCAACTTCTTTAAATATTCGTAGCTGCTCAGAACCTGCAATATCAAACTTAAAAGCAGCTAGTGTGTCTGAAAAATCAGGTGTATACTTAAATAAATATCCTGTATATAGAAAATCTCCGTTGGTACGGATAAAACCAGCACAGTAATAAGAGCTTTTATTTGAATGTTGAGCTATTGCCAGTGGATGAAAATTACTCGTTGAATAGGTGGTATCAATATAGAACTGCCAACTTGAGCCCACGTTTCCTTGTAAATCTATATCGTTAAACTGGTGCGTATGTCTTAATGGACTTTGCGAATTTAATCCAAAACTATAATACCCATCGTTTTTTTCAAACGCTTTAAAACCCATCCACCCATCCACTACCGTTACCCAACGCTCTTGTCCATAGCTTAGACTAACAATAACAATGAACCATATTGAAAGAAAATAACGCATTATTTAACAATCCTCAGATGCTTTTGTGCCAACAGTTTGCCTGTAGCATTGTAAGTACTTACTACGTATGCTCCTGCCGATAAGTTTCTTAAGTTAAGTTCTATACTTCCATTGCAACACTCGGCTTTTTCTGTAAGCAGCTCTCTGCCTAGTAAGTCACTTACTTTTATAAGTAATTGTTCGTTCTCTTTTACGCCTTGTCCTTTTAGCTCATAACTAAAAATCACAGCCCCATCTGTAGGGTTTGGATAAACGCCAATTGTGCTTGCTTCTTCTATAAGCAAACCATTAGTTGAGTTATTGTTCTCTCTAAGTGCTAAATCATCTTCAGGTAGATAACGGGGTTCTATATAATCGTCCACACCTGTTTTGGCTATTAATAAGGCACGTGCTTTTGCGCCAACAATTCCATCAAGGAGTTCTAGCTGTTGTAAGGTAGTGAGTTCTTCTGCGGTTAATTCTTCTGTACTGCGTTCTTCGCTTAGCAATGTACTATACACATGGTAAAAACTTAGCAGTTGTGTGTGTTCGCTCTGCTCATCTACTGTAGGCACATAGTTCTGCAATACTGCATTGGCATCATTCACTCTGTTGTTAGCCATATACGTTTCTGCCAACTCATAAGCCAAACTTCTAAACGGATATTGGGCATACAAATCTTCTATTTCTTTCAGCGCATTGGCTGTGCTATCTCCCTTGCTATAAGCAATGGAGCTAAATATATAATAGTTGCGTTCGCTTAAAAAGAATACTTGGCGGGCACGCAGGCGCTCAAAATCGTTTACCAATGCCTTGCCTTGGTTTATACGGTCTTTTTGTGGCGGAGTCAATGGCTCGGGGCGGGCATCCAACCCTGCCACTATCGCAAAGGTTTTGGGCGCATGGCTGTTGAGCTCTAGCACTTGGGTAATTTGCATCACTCCTTCACTATCTTTTTATAAGCAGTGGTATTGTTTTGGTAAGTAACCTTCAAATAATACACCCCTTCACTCAAATGACTAATATCTAACTTTTCACTTTTAACTTTTAACTTTTCACTGAAGACTACTTTCCCCGTTACATCCATCACCTCTATTTGCTCCATCACCTCATCACTTACTATCTCCATCACTCCACTCGTTGGATTAGGAAAGACGCTTAGCCCTCCCCCTTCGGGGAGTAATTTCCTATTATGTGGCATACTTAGGTTTGAAAGCATTTATGATGAGTGTTTCAAGAGTGTTTTTGTTGTTTCTATGATTGTATTTAAATGCTATTTCATTGAGATATTCTTGTAAATGATTGGCTGATACTTTGTGGTATTGTCCAATGATGGCTCTTTTAAGCATAGACCAAAACCCTTCTATGGTATTGGTGTGATAGCTCCCTATTTTTCTTATGTTTTTGGTGTGGTTTAAAACAATGTGTTTGCTAAAATAGTCCTTTAGATTTGCATAACCACCAAAGCCATCTGTTACTAACTCGGTGGTTTTGTCTAAGGAAGATTTAAGAATGGGTTGTATCTCTTGACCGTGTGCTTTGTTGAGTACCTGAACCACTATTTTACCCTTTCTTTGCAACATACCCAAAACAGGAGTTTTGTGTTCCATGCCACAGGTATCGTATTGTTTGGCGTGCTTTTCTTTTTGATGTTTATTAACCAAAGACCCTCCAACATAAGTCTCATCTGCCTCTACAACACCCTTTAGCAGTGTGTCGTTTTCATCCATTGCTTTGCGAATACGTTGTTGTAGATACCATGCTGTGTTTTTGTTTACATTTAAATCCCTAGCAAGTTGTAATGAAGAAATGCCTTTCTTAGCATTAAGAATAAGTCCCATAGCCATAAACCACTTAGGTAATGGAAGCTTAGTGGCTTCCATTATAGTGCCAACCAAAACACTATAAGAACGACCACAGTCGTAACATTTATGGCGAATGCTTTTCTTGCGCTTTATCCCTTTTGTACTACTACAATAAGGGCAAATAGGAGTGCCTTGCCAGCGCAACTCTTCTAAATAGTTAATACAACGCTCCTGTGTACTAAACTTCTTCGATATATATAGTAGTTCCATAGCACAAATTTAAACATTATGCCTTAATCTAGGAAATTACTCTTCGGGGGAGATGGAGGGGGCAGATAGTATATGACAATTTTCTTCTAAACAACCATATTCATCAAGTTTTATCACTACGCCTGTTTGTATGCCACTTGGGAATAGAGTGCTTGGGTCGCTACTATACTCTGCGGCTATAGCATAGCCATTATCACTGGTATGAGTTAGCCCATAAGCATTGTATAAACCATGAAAGGTAACATCGTTATCGGGAAATAACCTGTGTTCTCTATACCACAGCACGTCTCCGTTTTGGTTTATTTTCATAATAAATGCCATACCTAATACGCCTGCTTTTCCACATAGTACCACATTCCCGTCAGGATGTTTATACACATCTGAAACATAAAAAATAGGAGCTAATGATTTATCGGTTACTTCTGTTACATAATCTCGTTGCCACAGTATGTTACCATCTACATCTATTTTAGCTACGTTGATGGTAGCATCATCGGCTATTTGTTTGCCATTCCATCCTGCTGTTTTGGTTTTGCACCAAAACATCAAATAGTTGCCATCATCGGTAGACACTATATAAGGGCGTTCGTTATCAAAACTCGTGCTACCGTAATACTTCCGCCACACTTGGTTGCCTGTGGCATCGGTGCGTATGAGGGTGGCGCGTACAAAATCTATATCATACGTGCCTGTTCGGTAGTGTATCTCTTCATTGGTGTAAAAATAGCCCCCATCAGGCAGGGGCGTTATTTGGTAAGGGCTCATCCAACAATCGCCTCCGCACATATACTCCTTTTGCCATGCTATAGCTCCCAAGGTGTCGGTCTCAAATAATCGTGCTCTAACTTTGTAGTCTGAATATAGCTGATAAGTTCCTAAAACAATTAATTTGTTTGGTTCCTTTTCATGAAACTCTCTTAACCCTCCTGAATCTCCAAATGGAAACTTAATTACAGTTAGGGTATCAGTAAAATCTGACTTATATTTAAACAGCATTGGCACAAAAGCAAATGAGCCATTTACCCGAATGTTCCCTGCAATGTATATTGAAGATTTATTAGAATGGAACTTCGTTGATCCCTCTCTTAAAAAAGACGTAGAATAAGTAGTATCAATATAAAACTGCCAGCTTGAGCTTAGATTTCCTCCTAAATCCAAACTATTAAATTGATGGGTATGCCTTGATGGGCTTAACGCATTTTTTCCGACACATAAATATTGTGCTGGAAATTCTAATACCTTCCCCGCCATCCATCCATCCACTACCGTTACCCAACGTTCTTGGCTGTGGCTTAAACTAACAAGAGTAATTAACCATATTGATAGTAGATAACGCATTATTTAACAATCCTCAGATGCTTTTGTGCCAACAGTTTGCCTGTGGCATTGTACGTACTTACTACGTATGCTCCTGCCGATAAGTTTCTTAATTTAAGTTCTATACTTCCATTACAGCACTCAACTTTTTCTGTAAGCAGCTCTCTGCCCAGCAAATCACTTACTTTTATAAGTAATTGTTCCTTTTCTTTTGCGTAGTCGCTTTTTACTTCATAGCTAAAGGTTACATCTCCATCTGTAGGGTTGGGATATATATCTATAACTCCCGCATCTTGTATAGTGGACGAAACATAATTAACACTGTTTTCTTCTCTTAGTCCTATACTGTCCCCCACTCGTCCTCGTTTGTAACGAGGATGAAAGAGAAAAACATTTGCAATGTT
>CAZKFT010000083.1:0-4950 GCA_964552205.1 uncultured Gammaproteobacteria bacterium | reverse complement strand
CGCGAAACTCAAGGAGAAAGAAATCGCCCAAAAACTCAAAGTCTTGAATGCTGATCTACCAGAAGACACTCCACTAGAAGAGAAACGCAGATACATTGAAGAACACTATGATCAATTTCTCGAGGAACGAATTTCAGATCTGGAATCTCGTTACCAACAAAACACCAAATCCTTGACATTGGTCGAAAAACGAGATCTATGTGCCGCTCGTGGCATTCCCAACTCTTATGGAAAAACGCCAGAGCAGCTTGATATTGCCCTCTCCACTTATCAACTCCAAAACGAAGAGACCTACACTGCAAAACACAAAGTGATTACCCGCACCTTGAAAGTTCGAGTTCTCGTCAGGAACCACCACCACAAGATATTCAACCAGTGGTTTGGAGTGGCACGAAAAACCTACAACAACGGGGTTGCTCTACTACGTGAAGGCAACACTCAAATCTCAAAAATGCAACGTCAACTTGTGACAGAAGTTCAAGAAGACTACATGAAAGCAGTTCCTGCTCGCATCCGTAAAGGTGTTTTAGAACAACTTCAAGATGCTTACAAAATACAATGGGATCTCAAAAAACAAAACCCCAGCCACCACTTCAAAATGAGATTCCGATCCTGTGAAGCAACTCAAGAAACTATTGTGATCAAAAAAGAAATCCTGTCTTTGGTGACAAATGGTCGCAATGAAAACGAAGAAGGCTTTCTTTTTGAGACCTCTCCTGGCCATTTTCGTCCTGGCAAAAAGTTCCGTGGACAAGACTTTGTTCTTTGTAAGGAAAGTGGTCTATGCACCAAAGATGGAAAAGAGCTCCCGCTTACCTTTTCTTGCAAGCCCAAGGTGATCCAAATGATTCGAGATATGAAGAAAAACGACACCTTGTGTGATATGACCTTGACAAGAGCCAAGTGGACACGAAGATACTGGCTGAACATTCCTTACAAAATCAACATTCCAAACGAAGAACACGAGCCGGTTGAAGAACTGATGGCAATTGATCCTGGCGTCCGCACGTTTCAAACCTGGTATCGAGTAGATGGCTCATGGGGAAAGAATGGCGACGAAGCCCGACAATATCCTCTTGCGATCAACAAGAAGATCTCCCAACTCCAATCCCAACTGTCTCAACTTCCCAAATGGAAAGATACAACTCCAGAAAACAAGAAACAAATCGAAACACTAGAAATCAAAAAGAGGAACCTTTATTTGAAGAAGAAGAACTGGATGACGCACCAACACTATGCTTTCTGCAAGCAGCTCACATCAATATCGAACACGCTGATCTTATTGCCCGATTTCAAAGTCAAAGAGATGATCAAAAAGAAGGAAAAAAAGTACGGGCCTCTCACACCTGAAGTTCGACAATCGATGATGGATCTTTCCTTTTATCGGTTTCGCGTTCGATTTGAGCACTACCTCGAAAAGAATATTGAGAAGAACTGCCATGTCAAAATTGTATCGGAAGCATACACCAGCAAACCGTGTGGCAATTGCGGTTTTATCAAATATGATTTAAAAGGACAAGAAGTGTATGTGTGCGACCGGTGCAGCATCAAACTCGACCGCGACGTCAATGGTGGTCGTAACATCATACTCAAGACCATCACGCCATACCTCACAAAATAAGTCAAAAGTAGGAAGCATAACGAGATGTTCGTTATTGTCAATATTTAATATGTATTGGCAGTAATTAGTAATAGTAAGAAACATGTATTTATTTAATGATTGAGGTTTTTTGATATCATGTTTTGCAGGTATTGCTCTACAGAAGGAAGCAGGGCCATTGCCTGTTCGCGAGAACAGCCCATTTGTATCTGTATTAATTCGATTTTTTTTTCGGGAGGTAAAAACTTGATGGAACCCAAAACAATATACATAATTATACTAAATGCAACTTTGTTCGAAGTTTCCAGTGCCAGTGTATTGAAGCGTAGAGTTGGCACCGGAACAGGTGGATCTTCACAGAATTGTGGTGGTGTGGATGTCATTGGAGTTCGACACAAAGGGCATAAGTCTTTTTGTTGTTTTAAAAGGGATTGTCTATGACAGTCGGTACAATAAAAGATGTGAGAACAAGGATAGAGCACTGTAGCTTTATTCTCGAAACAGCAACCACATTGTTGGTCCTCCATGTTTTGATTTAACAACACGAAAAGAATTTATATTTCCTCGGTGTGCGCGGGATCTCGGGAAATGGGATCTCGGGAAACGAATAGAGGCGTTGTCTTTGGCGAATATCATTGTCAATCTTGTAAAGTCCATGAATCGTTGCATCTCCTTCTGGCCGAAATAAATCATGGGTCAACATCATCGTATTATAATCTGATGAAAAATAAACTGTGTTTGCATTATCAAGAAAGCAAGGAACGATCAAAAATTCTTGAGAAAAGTCATCGGGTATTGTAATCATATAAGAAGTTTTCCCAACACAAATAAGATTTTTCCCGTGAAAAAGGAAGAAGATATTGTCAATAGGATTGTCAAGATGAATATTTCTGGTTTTTCCTTGTCGTGCATCAATCAGAAAAACATCTTTGGATTCCCAGGTTACTAAGGATGCAAATAAATCGTGACGAGTTGAATCGGTGATTATTTGTCGACATGATACCCCTGTAAATTGCTTAACATATTTGCCATCGATATTGAACAGAATGGTTTTGGAATCATACGAACATATAAAGAACTGGTTGCCAAAACAGAACTCGTGGAAATCATTATTAAAAGTAGTCAGAAGTTTTTTGGTCTTGTTTACTATGTCAAACAAACAAATTTGGTCATAACTAGCAGTGAGGAGGAATTTTCCACAATGTGACATATTATGTTTGTACAGGTCATCGTTAAAACACAAAAAGTCATGAGTATTTTTTGAATAGTCCCAGATATCAAATGCCCTTCTTGATGGATAATAAACCAAAAATGATTGAAATTGAGAAAGAGCACCAAGAATGTAAGCTGGTTTGTCATCAAGTAATGAATAAGTGTTGAAGCGTTGTTGTTCCCAATCCAAAATTATAAATTTTTGCTTATTTTTTATACAAACATGAGAATTATCAATATAGATGGTGTCTTTGTCATCAGCAATTGGAGGGATTTCGAGTTCCTTTGATAACGTTCCATCACAAGTATACCAAATGTTTAAACGACAATCAACAAAAGAAGATGTGGCAAACAAACGACCATCAGGTGAAAAGGCAAGGAACTGAAATCTTTTTTGGCTTCTTACTTGGGCTGATTGTTTGCGTTTTTCAAGAAGTGGATGGATGTTTTGTTGCCAATCCGAGCAAGTAATAGCCATACTAACCAAATCGCGGTCAGAAACCCATATCCCTAAAAGATAGACTAGCGACATGACTGGACTGATGTTTGATGTGTATTGTAAGAAATGAATAAAAAATGCGCAATCGTTTTATTATGATTAAAAAGAAGGGATGTGAGGAACCAGTGAATAAAGATATTCTCGTTGCTTGAGGTCGTGGTTGTATAGTTTGTAAAACATGTGACAATGCTCTGATTCTTCCATATCATTGTACATTGAAAAAGAGAAAACAACAATATTGCAGTTGGGCGAAAAGAACACTTCATCTGCCTTGTCCAAGTCAGCCCGATTGACAAAAAAATCTTGGGAGGAGAGATTAGATGGGATGGTAACGATTTGATAACGATGAGGATCCTCTTCGCAACAAACGAGATCTCTTCCATTGAATATGAATGAAATGCTAGTAATAATGATGTGGTCAAAATACAAGATTCTCATTTGTTTCTGTTTTGCATCGATAAACATAACTGCAGTGGAATCGATTGAAAGTAATGCAGCAAAGAAATCAGGGCGACAAGCACTAGTTTTGATTTTTCGACATGATGATAAGCCAAACCACTCTACACATTGACCATCGAGATCAAAGAGGTATGTCATTGAATCATAAGAACACAAGAAGAATTGATCTCCAAATGATAAATGATGCAGGATTTCGAATTTTGCAAGCAAAGTTTGCTTCTTTGTCGATAAATTAATCAAGTAAAGTTCCTTCTCAAGAGTCGAGACGATGATAAAATTTCCACAGCGTGAAACCGAAATCTCATGGACAGAAGAGCATTTAAAGGGGAAATAAGTGTGCGTATTGGTAGCCAGATTCCATAGATCAAAGATTTCCTTTGCCGCATAATATAACAAGAAGATTTGTGTTGACGCAAAAAAATCCAGTTGCGAAACCCAATTATCCAATAATCGAAAGGTGTTGAAGCATTGACGTTTCCAATCCAAGATCATTAATTCACAATCGATTTTCAAAGTGAACAGATTATTAACCATGCAAGCACAATCGATTCGTTCGGGAAGTTCGAGTTGTTTTGACAAGGTCCCATCACAGACGTGCCAAATACTCAAGGTACTATCATGAATAGTGAGAAAGTGTCGGTCGTCAGGAGAAAAGCCAACAAACCGACCCCTGTGTTGGCTCTGCCCGTTCAGAGCCTGTTTTCGTTTTTCAAGGAGCGGACGAATCTCTTGGGACCACTTGGAGCAGGTCAAAGCGACATTCAGCAAGTCAACATTCGAACACCATATCCCCAAAAGAGAAGCCAACATTGTTTATCTTTGTCTATTTCTCTCAAAAGAGTTGACAAAGCGCAAAAGAGATGTATTATTCTTCCTGTACGAATTCAGGTCTCTTGTAAAATTCGTGGTCTGCCTTGGCGTTGAGCATGCTAATTTTCCCATTTTCATGTCCCACCACCAGAAATTGGCTGTCGGGGGAAAAGTCAAAGCAAGTAATGAAATCAATTTCGCCATTGTAGAGTGTTTTTATCAGGGCTCCTGATGGGAGAGCCCAAACACATAATTGATGATCATAAGTGATGGCTGCAAAGTATTTTCCATCCTTGGAAAAGGCAGCTGCTTGAAAAGAATTATTGCGTTCCGACCAACTTTCTAGTAATGAAAGAGATTTTTTTGGAAT
>CAZKFT010000082.1:0-4973 GCA_964552205.1 uncultured Gammaproteobacteria bacterium | reverse complement strand
CGGTCAAAGACATCATCCACACGCTCGATATGCCGACCACCGGTGGCGCACTCGCTTTCCGTGATTTCGTACCACCTTACGAAGCCACGCTGGTGACACGGTTGCGCGAGGCAGGCGCGGTCATCATCGCCAAGACGGTGAACACGGAACTTGCGAACTGGGTTGCGACCGGCATGCCCGGCAACTACAGTCATGTGGGCGGCCAGGGCATCAATCCCTACGGATACGAGTTTGGCGCGGGTGGTTCGAGTTCCGGTATTGGCACCGCCACTAGCATGTGGGTGGCGAGTGTCGGCACCGAGACCTCCGGGTCCATCCTGAGTCCCGCGAATGCCACGATGTTGGTGGGTATCAAGCCGACGCTGGGGCGTATCAGCCGCTGGGGCATCATGCCAATCACCGCCGACCAGGACACGGCCGGACCCATGGCACGCACCGTGGCGGACGCTGCCGTACTCTTCGGTGTGCTGGAAGGCGAGGATCCCAATGACCCGGCGACCGGCCGCTGCGAGGCACCATCTGGCGGTGACTACACACAGTATTTGAATCTCAGTGCTTTGGCCGGTGCGCGCATCGGGATTCCGCGCGCATTTTTCTACGAGTCCGTCGGTGAGCGTGGCGGGCTGGGATCGGCTGAAGAGGCCCTCATGGTCGAGGCCATAGAAGCGCTGCGCAGTGCGGGGGCCGAAGTGGTGGATGCCGACCTGCCGAGTATCATCACGGACGACCCCACGCAGAGCTTTCTCTCCTGGCCCATCTGTTACGGGGAGAACGGCGCCAAGGGGAATGATGAGAACTGCTCGACCGTGTTCAAGTATTCCATGAGGCGGGATTTCAACCGCTACCTAGCGACACTCGGCGATACCGCGCCGGTGCGCACCTTGACCGAATTACGCGAGTTCAACCTGGCCAACGACGCCATACGCTACGGACAGATGCAGCTCGACATCTCGGATGCCATGGACCTGGAGGCGGACCGTGCGCGGTACGAGGCAGACCGCGCGCGCGATCTGTTGGTCACAGCGACCTTGGGGATTGATGCCGCTCTCGAGGCGCATGCACTCGATGCCCTGCTCTTCCCCGGGGCGCGCGGGGCGAATATCGCGGCGCGCCCCGGTTACCCCAGTGTCATCGTGCCCTTCGGCTTCGCACCCGCACCCTTCGGTGTGACCTTCACCGGGACGGCCTGCACGGAACCGCGGCTTATTGCGCTTGCCTATGCGTTCGAGCAGATGACGAAGCGGCGACGTCCGCCTGAGCGTTATCCCTAGTCGCGCGCGGCATGACTCGCACAACGCGTCAGGCGCACAAACCGTGGATAGTAGATCAGCGGATCAGAGAATTGCTCCCCGAACTCGAATGTGTTGGTGGCGTAGGTCAGCACCATATCGGCTCCGGTCAGTACCGGATGGGCCTTTGCTGAATAGATCATGACGTTCGGCCGGTAATAGTCTGAAGGGCGGAATATCATCTGCGGGTGCGACCATGGACCAGTGAAACTGGGAGCTGCCCTGATCATCACATCCGCCGGACCGAATCCGGTGTGTTGAAACGCCAGGAACCGCTCTGTTTCCGTATCCCAATGAATGGTCAGATCGGACTGTCCATTCCCGAATATCGGAACACGCGGCGTGGGCGATGCGTCTGGAACCCACCCCAGACGGTCGCCGGCCCACCACTCGGGGTTCGCGAGATTGCCTTGGCGCACCTGTTGCGCTGGCCATCTTACTGCATAGATTGGGTGCGTCTTGACCGGGTCTTCCGAACCGAACGCAATCACGTCCTCACCCTGCCGAAGGACTGCCCCGTACCCTACGACTACTCCAAGTGGGTTGGAGGGGGTACTGAGACGAACAATCCGCCACGCCGACGGTTCCGCGTCCGGGTTCTCCACCATCCACGCCGCCCACCCCACCGATTCGAAACCGATTCCGGTGGTGGTGGAACGGACTCGGTTGGAAAACAGGATTAAGCGGTCACCCACACGAACGCCGTTCCCGAACCAGTGTCGCTCTTCACCGTCGTCCGGAATGATCGCTGCCGGACGCCCGTCGGCCAATTGACCCCAGTAGAACTGAATCGATGCCGTCTCCGGATTTGTTCCGCTCTGAATCGCCACGCTGTTGCTGACCAACGTCGCGCCCTGGCGTGTATGCCCACCGCTGGGATCAATCCACGAATCGCCAAACAGCCAGAGGATTCGTCCGTCTCCCAGCACCACGGAGGATGCGCCGTCCCCTCCTACCCAGTTAGGATCACGCCGAAAGAGCTCATCCGCCTCGCGCCATGCAGCCGCCTCGAAGCATGGGATCGGGACCGGCGCCGGAGGACCGATAGCCACTCCCTCTGCTACGCGCCGCCACACCATCGGCTCGGCGAGCGTGCCCGAAGAGGCGAGATATGCGCCGAGCGTTGCGCGCACCTGCGCCGTCGTCCCATGAAGCACCAGCTGTTCATCGACAAGCCGATGCGGGAGCGCTGGCTGCCCCGTGCGCAGATGTACCAGGAGTGCATCAAGGTCGAGGGCGGCAGCCGTGACCTCGCCGGCACCAATGTCGAGGACCAGGAGTGTATGTCCCGCGACCATGATTCCCGCATACACCTCCGACACGTCACCTTCGCTGGGCGTGGCCCAGACATCCAGAACCGGACGGCCACCCAGCGAGCCCAACCTGGCCTGGAACCTGCTTACCTTGCCTTCGCTCAAGTATTCTATGGCGTAGCTATGATCGGAGGCTCGTGAGATGACGGCTCGATCCGAACTCGACACAAGCTCCCATGTACCGACCAGGCGTGGGTCGAAAATTGCTTCATTTTCAGGGACGAAGGCATCGAGCGCGACCAGGCAACCAGCCAGAGCGAGGGTCAGTACTAACAGCGGGACAAACTTGAGCGTGTCTCGAGTCGTCATGATTCCTCCTGTGTAGCGTTGGGCCGTAATGCGGGTTCAGTCAGGGAGATGCAGCCCGGTCAGGATAGCGGCAGTGTCGATTGAGAGAACGCCCGTACCGAGTTCGATGTCGATGCGTTGTGGCGAGGGTGTGAGCGGGAAGAAAACCGAGAGCGTGCGCTCTTCACCAGGCGCAATCGTGAAGGGGAAGGTTGTGTTCCGGCGCACAATCTCAGCGTTCACTTTGCGCTGGTTATTCGCGCGCATGATACCTCCGACGACGAGGATGGGCGCCGCGATGACGGCACCGGTTGCAACACCCAACGCTGTGTAGCCGGTAGCCACGACCGCGATGGGTGCTGCGACGCCGTACCACAGGACCGCGCCCGTTGCGACAAGTGCGGCGCCACCGAAGCCAGCCTTCACCTTCAGGTCGGCGTCCCGATAGCGGCGTACCGCTTCTCGACTCGCGCGGACCAGAGCTTGACGGTCCAATTCCGGGGGCACGCGTTCGCCGAGGCTATCGCGTAGAGCCATTGATGCGACCTCCACCGGCACGGCGCCTGCATTCTGAACAACAATGATGTACTCATCCCAGTCCGCATTGCGCGCCCAAGAGCCCGGTCCGTCGCGCACGATGACCCATGCAAGGGCCACCGTAACGTCGGCGCGAGTGGCGATAGCAAGCGGCTCCACATACTGAAGCGCGATGGGTTCCTTGATGATTTTTGAGCCCGCGCAAGCTGTCAGGACAAGGGCAAGTCCCGAAACAACGCCAATCATTAGGCGCGAGTTCACAGCCGGATTGTACTCCGGGCCTGCTGGCTTCACAAGCAGGCAGCCATACATCCGATGGATACAGCAAGCAGTAGGTTCTTAGTGCCGTGTTACTTGGTTTTGTCATGACATCGGCAACGCTGACCTAGGTCATTGGGCAAGCTCGCCCTGACAGGCAGATAATGGACTTGGCCCAATCGGGGCTGTGCTAGCAGGAGTTCGTCATGATCAAGAATATGGGTACCGTAGACCGCTCCATTCGCGCCGTCGTCGGCTTGGCGCTGATTTCGATTGTATTTGTGGGGCCGCAGACGCCTTGGGGGTGGCTGGGTTTGATTCCTCTCGCGACCTCGGTGATGGGCATTTGCCCGGCGTACCTGCCCTTTGGCTTCAAGACCTGTAAAGGGAACTGAGGCTAGGAGACGTATGTGGTAGTGTTTCCACATGAATACGACCATCAAGCTATCCAGCCTTTTCGCTGCGTCCACCCTGCTTATCGCATGTGGTGACGCGCCTCCACCAACACCCGCCCCCGCGGCCGCACCGGTGACTATCACTTCGCCTGAGCCCGCGCCCGCTAGCGACCCAGTCGACCAGTTCATGGCTCGACTGGCTCAGCATTGTGGGCAGTCCTTTGAAGGGCGCATTCTTGCGAACACGCCGCCCGATGGTGAAGCGCCGCCTGCCAACGATCCGTTCGTGGGCCAGCGCTTGGTCATGCATGTGCGCGAGTGCAGCGATACCGAGCTGAAAGTACCCTTCCATGTCGGCGATGACCACAGCCGTACTTGGGTGCTGACGCGCACGGAAAACGGGCTGCGCTTGAAGCATGATCACCGCCATGAAGATGGCACCGATGATGCCGTCACCATGTATGGCGGCGACACGGCGACTCCGGGCACAGAAGTCCGTCAGGAATTCCCGGTGGACCAGTTCTCGATAGACATGTTCATGCGCGAAGGGCTCACCGTGTCGGTGACCAATGTGTGGGCGATGGAGATTGAGCCGAACCAGCGCTTCCTGTATGAGTTAGCGCGTCCGACCGGTCGCTTGTTCCAAGTGGAGTTCGATTTGACGACGCCGGTGGAGACACCACCGACGCCTTGGGGACATCCTGAGCTGTAAGTAATCGCGGTCCGTGGGACCGCTCCCACGGAAAACAAAAGATCCAATGTTGCTTGCAAAAAAAAGGGGCCCGAAAGGGCCCCTTTTTACAAAGTGGGAGCGGTCCCACGGACCGCGATACCTCAAGCGGCGTCGACTGCCTTGATGGAAAGGCGGATGCGGCCCTGACGGTCCACTTCCA
>CAZKFT010000081.1:0-5287 GCA_964552205.1 uncultured Gammaproteobacteria bacterium | reverse complement strand
CAAGATCACTTTGTGGCCTTTTCGGAATCCGAGAGCTGAATTTGCATTGATATCGGTTTGTTTCTTGGCTTGCTCGGGTGTTAAATACCATTGGACCATAGCCAGAATCATGCCAACAAGAATGGCGATTGTCACGCCGACAACCAGCAATATATAGCCACCTTTCTCGACCATTACAAAAAAAATTCGCGACTACTTGTATATTTGTCAAGTTTTTACAGGCGCTTGATCGTTTTCAAAAGCATTTGGCAAATCAATACAACAAGATGGGAATTGATGGGTTTTTTCCATTTGTACGTAAACTTTGCCCTGAATTGTTTATTCCGACCGAGTTGACCGACTGTCGCACCAAGATTGTGGTCGATCTCAACGGAGTTTTGTATATGCTCTCCTATGGATCCAACTCTGGTCAAGATATCATAACAAAACTCCTCAAACATTATGTGTATTTGATACAACACATGATCGAACCCATCTTTATCATGGACGGCAAAACTCCCTATCCCGAGAAAATGCACATCAATATTCAGCGACACCAAGAAAAGGAACAGGCTCGAAAAATTGCCCAGGAACAAATAAAAGTGATGAAGGATCTTCGGGAGAAATGGTCAATTCCATCTACTTTTACGATTGATGAAAACACAACAACAGAAATCTTGATAAAATCTTTCCCCGAAATCCCCCCAATCGTGGCAAGCGACTTGTGCTGTCAATATTATGTTGTCAAGTCGAAAACAACCAACGTGTTGTCATTGACCTCGGAAGAAAAACGAAAGGCTGTTGAGGTGCTACGACTCGCTGGAGCCACTGTACACGAACCCGAAGGAATGGTCGAAGCAGAAGGCCTTTGTGCAATGTTTACTCAACATCATCCTGAAATCAAGATCATGCTTTCCTCTGACTCGGATTCTCTCGTTTTTGGATGTCGTTATCTCCTCAAGTTTAAGAAAACGATGAAGGACATATGCGAACTTATTAGCCGTAAGGCCCTTATGAAAGTCCTAGCCAAATACCTTGGCCTTTCTGTCTTTACCGACGATATGCTTATTGATGTTGCGATCTTGTCTGGCTGCGATTTTTGTGAGAAGAAAATCAAAAACATTGGTTTCAAAAAGGCTTTGGTCAAGATTGGTGAATGGAAGACGATCGAACAAGTGCTCCAATCAGGATTATCCAAAGCAGAACAGAAAAACGTCCCAGAAAACTTTTTGGCTTCAGCCCAAAAAGCCAGAGCAATTTTCAAGTCTCATTTACAAGCTGACAATAAGTATTTGGACCTCCCTTCTGAGATCACTCCGCCCCGAACGGACGATCTCGCTGTTTACCTGGAGAAAATTGAAATTTCACCAAGTGAAGTGCGTGTCGCTGTGGATGAACTTCAATATTTCTATGACCACTTTGCAAAATCAAAAATGCTTCACTATGTCCCTTTTGACTATAGTGAAATCGAAGCCAAAGAAAGTGCCATTGTTGCAAACTTTCAACAGAGTGTGCACGATGAGAAAAACCAGAGACAACAAAAGAAACGAAAACGACAAGAATAAATCTTTATTCAGTGACAAGTTCCAAAGGGATGGAATAACCAAACACAGTTTCAGATCCTTTGCGACTGAATTGGTGAAAATTGAGTGATGTGAATGCAAGTGTGTTGGTAAGAACGTCTATCAACCAGGTCACTCGAGTGTCAAAATTAATAAAGCTCGAGTTGATGTCGCTGAATGCCGAAGTGAAAATATACACTGGCTTCATAGCAACATTCTCAACAATGGGAGCAGAGTAAATATAACAAAAGGCAATCGGTTGTCCTTGGCTATTTGTTGGAAGAGAAAAGCCAGCAGGAGGCACGGGTTGAGTTCCATAATGAAATCCTCGTTCAAGACTTACATTGGGCACACGCTCATACTCATAAACAGGAATCTTGGCCTCTCCTGGAGTTGTGCTCACAATCAAAAAAGGGTTGGAATTTAGAACTGCAGTTGGGGGACGGGTGGTTGACAAGGCAAGACGCATTCCCTGAATGGTGGTACCAGGAGGAGTGTAGTTGATTGCCCAGACATATGTGAGATCCTCACCGAATATTGCAGTAGGATGAGATTTCTTGGTTTTGGCATCTTCCAGAATCATAATAATCACAACCACAAGAATTGCTACCAACAACACTACGCAGGTAACAATCACAGCGATGACTCCTGCAGTTAACTTTTTTGGCATTGTTTTTCAAAAAGACTATTCTGATAAGAAACGATTTATTTTATTCAAGAGCATCAAGGGATTCAGGTTGAGCAGAATCCAAGGATTGAAGAAGACCAGGAGAAACGGCTGTTACCTTTTCCTCAGGTTTTTCCTCTTTCTCCACAATCGATTCTAAAACAGGAGCGGGAGGTCGGACAACAACTTGAGGTTTTTCGGCAACGGCTTGGTCTTGTCGTTTTTGTTCAGCAAGAAATTTCTCACGTTCTTGATTAAACGTCTGATACATACGATGTAAATTATTTTGTTGTTCTTCCAATTGGTTTTGTTTCTCTTGTAACGATTTGCGTTCATTATCCAAGGCAGCTCTGAGTGATTCGATTTCCTTTCTCTCATTTTGAAGAGTTTCGTTCATTTTTTCTCGTGCTACAGCCAAGCGTTTTTCTGCAGCTTCGGCACATGGTGAACTCTTCTGTGGAGATTCGTTACCAGGTTGAGGTTTTTCTTCAATGGCCTCTGCGGCTTGTGCTTGGCGTCGATAGTACATGACAAACACTCCGACCAAAATAATAAGCAAGACCACTGCTCCAATGATCGAAAAGATCATGTATCGTCGAGATCGCTTACGGATTTCAGCTTCTTCTTGCGATAACATCTGTTTTTCCATCTCATGAAGATCTTTTACATGGGCGGGAATTTCGCTAGGGTGAGGAGTAAGAACCGTGCTCTTGAAATTTCCCCACTGAGCAGGTGCAGGTGATTCCTCAGTCACAGCAGGACCAGGAAAAACCGACTTGGTGGAGGTCGGCTTGGATTTTTCACTAGAACGCTGCTTTCTGGTTTTCATGCTCTCAGCCATTTTTTTTCGAAAAAAAAATTCGAGTCTGCTTACGATCTACAAAAAAAAGATGGCAATGTATCAACGATTAAAGAATTTTATTGAATTTGGTCATCATTGCACGTTGTAAACATTTGGTTGTATTTTCGAGTGATATGCTCTGTGTGTGGAATAGTATTTACAGCAATGGGTATTTGGAACAAGTTTCGCAGCGTATCGACAGAAGAAGTTCGAATAAACATAAACAAAACTGACATCAATTCTTGGTTGAGGATTTGGCAATCTAGAAAGTCGCCAATATACCCAAAAGTAAAAAACAACTCTGGCCGTTCTTTGGTCATGTTGAAAAATAGATTTTGAATCTCCTTGGGTTGTTTGTTTTTGACCGCATTGAAAAACATTATAAAGTATTGAATTTGTTCTTCTGTCACAGAGGGAACAACATAGTCGATATTTTGATCAATCATCATTTCATCATCAACAATTGCTTCCAGAGTTTTGAAATACACAAGATCTTGCTTGTCGATTCCATAGCGTTTTTCCGAGTATTCCGTTTTTAGATAGACACTCATTTTTGTATTGTTTTGTTTCCTTCTATTACCTTTTTGAACAAGCGCTATACCATTTTTCTTCTTTAGAGAATTTTTATTCACTTGTATTCAAGAACAACATGTATGATCCTCAATTCGCTTGGCAGCTGTCCCTCCCACAGAAAAGGATCCCAATTCCTGCGGCTTCCCTTTTCCCCATCTTTGACAACCCAAAAGTCCAGCTTGGTACAGGATCTGCCTCCTTGCTGCTCCAAAGCAAAGAACGTGGCGAATTCATCAACATGTTTTATGAGGCATTAAGAGATGACCGAAAATTCCAGCAGAGGGAAGATTTCCCTGGTAATCTGGCCAAATCACCTACTCAAGCAGACGAAGAAACACTGCGTAGAAACAAATACTGTTGTCTTCCAAAAACAGACGGTGAACGGTGTATGCTTTGCTTTTTACCACACCCAACCAAGGGGACGGCAATGTATCTTTATTTCCGCTCTGGTTCTGTTTTTGAACTTCCAAAATCCATGGATTATGGTTTTCGTGGTTTTCATCTGTTTCGTGGCTCTATTTATGATTGCGAATTTATCATCAAATCTCCTGGTCATTATGTTGTGCAGGTATTTGATTGTCTGGCGTATGGTGCGATGGCTATTCATCAACAATCCTACTCGTCTCGTCGTATTGCAATGCAAGATTTAATGACCAACTATTCCCCTGCACCCAATCATCCATTTTATATTGAAATCAAACCAACCGTCACTAGCGAAATTGCTCAAAGAATCATCATCGAAAAAAGGGATGATGCTGGTTATACATGTGACGGCATCATCTTACAAGCCTGGGAAATGTCATATCGTCCAGGCCAGAATAACAGCTGTTTCAAAATCAAATCTGATTCTCATACCACCATTGACTTTTTCTGTCTCTTTAATGTATCTGATTCAAAAGGGCACTGGTTTGATCTGTATGTTGAAGACACTGGAAAAAGAAGAAAACAGCAGTGGCACTTTGTTACAAAGACATGCTTGAACGCAACTCAATTACAAAAATTACATTTTGTAGATCCCAAACATCTCCACCAAAAGATTGTCGAAGCATCAGGAGACGCTTCTGGACAGTGGAGCATTGAACGAGTTCGATGGGATAAAAAACGTCCCAACAATCTTTTTACTTTTCAAAACACAACCCGTCAGCAATCAGATCCAAGACACTGGCTTGCTTTCGTAGAAGCTTTCGAGAGAACTGAAATTCCAGCATGGACTCTTTCCAACTATCGACCCTTGACTCCACCGCCATTGCCGCCAAGCTATCGACCATCTTCCCCCGTCTATCGACCACCTTCACCTGTCTATCGACCACCTTCACCTGTCTATCAACCTCCATCGCCCGTCTACCAACCTCCTCCTTCCGAGTCACCTCGCCAAAAAAAAGCAAAATCAAATTGAATACATCTTTTATTTGGCAATTTTTTGTTTTTTCACGAGCTGATTTTCCTCGTCAGAGTAGCTTTGCTTCTTGTCAAAAATGTGATCCAGCTTTTTCATTTCTTTGACCCACTCTTGCACTTGATCATCCCCGAGTGTCAAGACCATAAAAGGTTTCATTTTTAATGAAAAACGTTGTTTTGAACAAGATACAACAATAATTCCTTGAATTTGTGTTCGCAAGCAACTTGAAAAGGGCTTGGTCGATCTTTTTTTAAGGAGGAGAGTTG
>CAZKFT010000080.1:0-5412 GCA_964552205.1 uncultured Gammaproteobacteria bacterium | reverse complement strand
CATGTTCACGGTCTTGCCCACGCCGGCGCCGCCGAACAGGCCGACCTTGCCGCCCTTGGCGAACGGGCAGAGGAGGTCGATGACCTTGATGCCGGTCTCGAGCAGTTCCGTGGAGCCCGCCTGCTCTTCGTAGGACGGTGCGTTGCGGTGGATACCCCAGTACTCATCGGCGTTGACCGGGCCCACTTCGTCGATGGGCTCGCCCAGGACATTCATGATGCGGCCCAGGGTCGCTTTGCCGACCGGTACGGAGATGGCCTTGCCGGTGTTGCCGACTTTCATCCCACGCTTGAGGCCGTCGGAGGAACCCATCGCGATGGTGCGCACGACGCCGTCGCCGAGCTGCTGCTGCACCTCGAATGTCAGTCCGCCTTCCTCGAGAACCAGCGCGTCGTAAATGTTCGGCAGCGCATCCCGCGGGAATTCGACGTCAACGACCGCGCCGATAACCTGTACGATTTTTCCTGAGCTCATTTTGTAGCCTCTTTTCTGATGAATCGCGGCGCAGTGGCGCCGCTCCCACAATCTGTTCTTCGCTAAACCGCTGCTGCTCCGCCGACAATCTCGGCCAGTTCCTGGGTGATGGCTGCTTGGCGCGCCTTGTTGTACGCGAGCTGCAAGCCGTCGATCAGGTCACCTGCGTTGTCTGTCGCGCTCTTCATCGCGACCATACGGGCTGCGTGTTCGGACGCGACATTTTCCAGTACCGACTGGTACACCTGCGATTCGATGTAACGCATCAACACGCCTTCGAGAAGCTCGGCGGCACCGGGTTCGTAGATGTAGTCCCAGTGCTCCTGTAGGTCCGACGCGTCCACCGGCTCCACCGGCAACAACTGCTGGACCAGCGGCTTCTGCGCCATGGTGTTGACGAAATTGTTGTAGACCACATACAAGCGATCGATGCGGCCGTCCTTGTATGCGTCCAGCATGATCTTCACGGTGCCGATCAGGTCGGCGAGACGCGGACGGTCACCGAGGTGCGCGGTCTGGGCGACCACATTGCCACCGATGCGACGGAAGAACTGCGTGGCCTTCTGTCCGACCAAGCACAGGTCCATCTCCACATCCTTGGCGTGCCACTCCCGCATGGCAGTCAGCGTGGTTTTGAACAGGTTGATGTTCAGGCCACCGCACAGGCCGCGGTCTGTGGACACGATGATGAAGCCGACGCGCTTCGGGTCACGCTCGACCAGATACGGGTGTGGCACTTCCGGGTTGGCTTGGTACAGATGGCCGATGACCTGGCGAATTTTCTCTGCGTACGGGCGCGACGAAGCCATCCGGTCCTGCGACTTGCGGATCTTGGAGGCGGACACCATCTCCAGCGCCTTGGTCACCTTTTGGGTGTTCTTGACGCTCCCGATTTGGGTCCGGATTTCTTTCGCGCCGGCCATTTACCAGACCTGACTCTTTTTGTACTGCTCGATCACGGTGCGCATACCACCGGCGATTTCGTCGTTGTAGTCGGCGGTGTCGTTGATCTTGTTGTACAGCTCGGTGTGGTTGCCCTTGAAGTAGGAGTGCAAGCCGGCTTCGAACGGCACCACCTTCTTGAAGTCCACATCGTCGAGGAAGCCCTCGTTGACCGCGAACAGGGAGATGGCCATCTCGGCGATGGAGAGCGGCGCGTACTGCAGCTGCTTCATCAGCTCGGTGACACGCTGGCCGCGCTCCAACTGCTTACGGGTGGTCTCGTCGAGGTCGGAAGCGAACTGCGCGAAGGCCGCGAGTTCGCGGTACTGCGCCAAAGCGAGTCGCACACCGCCGCCCAGCTTCTTGATGATCTTGGTCTGCGCTGCACCACCCACACGCGACACCGAGACACCGGCGTTGATGGCGGGACGGATACCGGCGTTGAACAAGTCAGTCTCGAGGAAGATCTGGCCGTCGGTGATGGAAATCACGTTGGTCGGGACGAAGGCGGAAACGTCGCCAGCCTGGGTCTCGATGATGGGCAGCGCGGTCAGCGAACCGGTCTGGCCCTTCACTTTGCCGTCGGTCATCTTCTCGACATAGTCGGCGTTGACGCGTGCGGCACGCTCGAGCAAACGGGAGTGCAGGTAGAACACGTCACCCGGGTAGGCTTCGCGACCCGGTGGGCGACGCAGCAAGAGCGAGACCTGACGGTAAGCCCAGGCCTGTTTGGTGAGATCGTCGTACACGATAAGCGCGTCTTCGCCCTTGTCGCGGAAGTACTCGCCCATGGAACAGCCGGAGTAGGGGGCGATGTACTGCATGGCCGCCGACTCGGATGCCGTCGCCGCCACGATGATGGTGTGTGCGAGCGCGCCATGCTCTTCCAGCCTACGCACCACTTCCGCGATGGACGAGGCCTTCTGGCCAATCGCGACATAGATGCACTTGATGCCTGTGCCCTTCTGGTTGATGATCGCGTCCACCGCAACGGCAGTCTTGCCGGTCTGGCGGTCGCCGATAATCAGCTCGCGCTGGCCGCGGCCGATGGGGACCATGGAATCAATGGACTTCAGGCCGGTCTGGACTGGCTGGGACACCGACTGGCGAGTGATAACACCCGGCGCCACTTTCTCGATGGGCGCGGTATGCGGGGTATCAATCGGGCCCTTGCCATCGATGGGCTGACCCAGTGAGTTGACCACGCGTCCGAGCAGTGCTTCGCCCACCGGCACTTCCAGGATGCGACCGGTCGTCTTGACGACATCGCCCTCGGAGATGTGCTTGTAGTCGCCGAGGACCACGGCGCCGACGGAGTCGCGCTCAAGGTTCAAGGCCAAGCCGAAGGTGTCGCCCGGGAACTCGAGCATTTCGCCCTGCACCGCGTCGGCCAGACCGTGGATGCGGACGATACCGTCGGTCACGGTGACTACGGTGCCGGTATCACGCGCCTCGGCGACGGCATCAAAGTTCTTGATGCGCTCGCGGATGAGGTCGCTGATTTCGGAAGGATTCAGTTGTTGCATGGTATTACCCCGTCAATGACCCAGAGTGGCGGCCAGCTTGTCCAGTCGCCCCTTCACGGATCCGTCTATAACCAGGTCGCCGGCACGCACGATAGCGCCGCCAAGCAGGGAAGCATCGGTGCTGGCGTGGATGACCACGTCGCGTCCGAGCCGTTTCTTCAAAGCATTCGCGAAGCTCTGCTTCTGTGCATCACTCATCTCCACCGCAGAGGTCACGCCGACATCCACGCGGTTTTCAGCCTCGGCACGCAGTGCCTCGAACAGCGCTTGGATGCCCGGCAGTGCTTTCAGCCGGCTGCGTTCGGCCAGCAGCCGAAGGAACGACAGCCCTTCGTTGCCAGCAGACTTGCCCGCCGCCTCATGCAGCAATTCAGCCAGTACTGACTGGTCGACCTGCGGGTTGCCGATGAGCGAACCGAACTCCGGGCTGCGCTCAACGGCAGCAGCACCTGCGAGCAGATTGCTCCAATCGGCAAGCGCGCCGGTCGCTTGCGCTTGCGCGAAAGCGGCCTTGGCGTACGGCCGGGCGATGGTGTTGAGTTCTGCCATCAGAGCTGGGCTGCCAGCTTGTCCAGCATCTCGGCATGCGCCTTGGCGTCGATTTCACGCTCAAGGATGCGGCCGGCTCCGGCTACGGCAATCGCCGACACCTCGCCGCGCAGCGCTTCACGCAGACGATTCCGCTCTTGCTCGATTTCCGCCTGAGCGGAAGCGAGGATACGGTCACGCTCTGCCTGTGCCTGTGCCTTCGCCTCTTCAACAATGTTGATGCCACGCTTGTTGGCCTGTCCGACAATCTCGGACGCCTCCTCGCGGGCTTGCTTGTTGATGTCGGCAGCCTTGACCTTCGCTTCGTCGAGGTCGCGCACACCCTTCTCGGCTGCGGCAAGTCCGTCAGCAATACGCTGCTGGCGGTCTGCCATGGCCTTGGTGATATGCGGCCAGACGAACTTCATCGTGAACAGGATGAACACCAAGAAGGTGCCCATCTGCCCGATCAGTGTCGCGTTAATGCCCACTGTGGCCTCCCGTATGAAGCTTGGATGTCACTTAGCCCTGCAGCGCAGTCAGCAGCGGGTTGGCGAACATCAGGATGGCGGCGAAGGCCACGCCGATAATCGCGAGCGCGTCCAACAGGCCGGCGATGATGAACATGCGGACCTGCAACATCGGGGCGAGCTCAGGCTGGCGTGCTGCGCCTTCCAGGAACTTACCACCCAGCAGGCCGAAGCCGATGCCGGTGCCGAGTGCGGCGAAACCGAAAATCAGGCCAATCGCAAGCGCGGTGTTGGCTTGGATCATTGCGACAAGGGACATATCCATCGTTACTCTCCTAAATGTGAAAAAACGTCAGTGTGACTCGTATGCCAACGAGAGATAGACAATCGTCAGCGTCATGAAAATGAATGCCTGCAGGGGGATGACTAGAATATGGAAAATCGCCCAGGCGCTACCCGGCAACCACTGTGCCCACCAGGGCAACAATGCGATGAGGATGAAGATGAGCTCGGCGGCGTACAGGTTGCCGAACAGACGCATGGCCAGCGAGATGGGCTTGGCTACGAGCTCAACCGTGTTCAGGATGATGTTCGCCGGGAACATCATGCCGCCGAAGGGATGGGTCACGAATTCCTTGGCGAAACCACCGACACCTTTGCCCTTGATGCTG
This sequence comes from uncultured Gammaproteobacteria bacterium, assembly GCA_964552205.1. Lineage (GTDB taxonomy): Bacteria > Pseudomonadota > Gammaproteobacteria > Natronospirales > JAIVGZ01 > JAIVGZ01. Next base: position 801 of record CAZKFT010000080.1, on the reverse strand, counting down.
TAGATGATGATGAGTGCGAACACGGTGAGCGACAGCGCGAAGGTGCCGTTCATGTCCGCGGAGGGCACGATGCGCATGTACTCGATGCCCACCATCTGACCCATGATGGGGAAGAGGTCGACGGGGATCAGGTCCATGAGGTTCCACAGGAACACCCAGACGAAGATGGTCAGCGCCAGTGGCGCAATGAAGTGGCGGGGACCATGAAAGGAGTCTTTGACGGCGTTGTCGACGAAGTCGACCAGGGTCTCGACAAAATTCTGCAGACCACCCGGGGTGTCCGAGGTGGCTTTCCGGGCGGCCGCCCAGAAGAAGCCCAAAAACAGGAAGCCCAGCAGGACCGAGAAAACCAGGGTGTCGAGGTGGAAAGTCCAGAATCCGGAGCAGGGGGCATATTGGCTTCCGAAGTGCCAACCACCGTCCACATAACACGCCTGCGCATGGAACAGGTGATGGGTGACATATTCGGTTGGAGTTGTTTCAGCGCCTGCCATTTCCACCCTTCCACAACAACGCAAACCATTGGACCGCGAGTGTCGCTACCAGCGTCGTCATCAACGGCGCCAGTGCGTCTTGAAACAGCGGTACCACCATGAACAACAACGCGGCCGTCAGAACCAACCGAACCGCCGCCCCCGTAAACAACGCTTTCAGCATGTCCTCGGGTCGAGACCCAGGGCCATGGGACATGACTTTGACGGCAAAATACGCCCCAGGGAGCACCACACAGGCGGCGCCTGCCAGTGCTGCCAACCCGAAACGCGATCCCCCCAAGGCCAGCCAGACGAGCGCGGAAATGGA
>CAZKFT010000079.1:3482-5493 GCA_964552205.1 uncultured Gammaproteobacteria bacterium | reverse complement strand
TTCACCCCTTCCATGTGAGCGTGACTAACGTGCACTACAAAGCAGACCAAAAAGTGGTGCAGGTGGAGCAAAGCATTTTTTTGGATGATTTGGAAGAGGCTCTCCGTGCATTCTCCGGTAACAAAAAGCTGAACATCACCGATGATGACCCGGCCAAAATCAATGAACTGGTGAAGAACTATCTAGATGAAAAATTTAGGATCACCGTGAATGGTCAACGAATGGCTCTTCGCTATCTAGGCAATGAAATTGAATTGGCCGATAATGTGATGTGGTGCTATTGGGAGGCCGAAAAGGTGAAGAACTTTGACAGCTTCAAGGTGATGAATGCAGTATTGACCGAAACGTTTAAGGATCAGGAAAACATCATTCATTTCAAATCTCCCACGGGTACCAAAAGCCAGCGGGCGGGTGCAGGTAAAGAGTGGGTGGGGTTTGAATAAAAAGAAAACCCACCCAAAAGGTAGGCTTTCATACCGAGTGAGACCTAGGTTACAATGCGTCCAAATCAATTTTATTTAGGATATACACCTCTCGGCTAACTACTTTGATTGCTTCGCCATGAGGTCGGTCATATTATCAATGAGGCTTTTGCCTAACTCCAAATACGCGGCTATGAATTTGTCATTGTCTACCTCCACATCGCCCGTTTCCTTGTCAATTTTCGTAGCAAATTCACGCCCGAATGTATAACCATAGGTGGCATCCGTTGCTCTATCTGCTGTATTAGGCTGTATCCACATGGAAGACAAATTGGGGCTCATTAATATAATCCATGGATCACCATACAATTGAGGATTTACGGACATGGTAATTGAATTGGTGGTGCTTGTGATTTTAGAATTCGTTTCAACCTCCAAGAAATTCAACACCCACCCAAACGTGAGCATGTTAATTTTCTTTTCAATAGCTATATAACCCACTTTCATTGATTGAGCCGGATAAAGTGGTTGTTCATAGGCTGTAAACATCACTGCCTTTGGAGCCAACTTGAATTCACCTGGAACCGTAAATGCTGGTCCATAAAGATCAGGTATGCTCCCTTTTGGGGACGGCTTCAACTCAATGTCTCCATACTTTTTGCCTGAAGAAAAATCGGTATAATTTCCAATTTTGAAGCCTTGTGCTTTCAAGCGTTCTTTCAGGTAATCGGCAAGTTCATCGGTAGCCTTCTGAAACTTGGCTTTATCCAAATTACTAATGTGAAAGCGCAACAATAGCTTGGCATCATCTGAAGAACTTGTTCTACCTCCGGTGCGGGCATAAAATTCCTGATCTTGAGGGAGAGTAACATTGAATTGTGTGATAACCACGGGCAATTCACGATCAACTTTGTCTGGCTTGGTGGCTTTATTTAAAAAAAAGAATTCTGTAGGGGCCGGTTTCGTTGAAACAAGTTTTGGTTTTATCTCGCCATCCATTTTTTGGGCGAATAGCGCACCACTGATGAATAATGCCAGTAATGTGAGTTGAAAGGGATGTTTCATCATTGAAAAATTTAGTGTCGGTTTCATCGCGTTGACTTTTTTCAAACTTCCTCATTTTAACTACTCCCTCCGTACGGCAAATGCCCTATTTTCCTTGGTTCAATCTGCTACCTTTATTCGATGAAAAAGGTGTTGATCATCGGCCTTATGGTATTAGCATGGTGCTCACCTGCACAATACCGCTTTTCGCATATCACGAGCAATGACGGACTTTCGCAAAACTCTGTCACCGACTTGTTTCAAGACAGCCGCGGATTCGTTTGGATTGCCACGCAGGATGGGCTCAACCGATACGATGGACATGAATTTGTGCAGTACAATAGAGGGGGAGTGTTGTCACTTCCTGACAATTTTGTTTGGGACATTACCGAAGATCAGCATGGAAACATTTGGGTTGCGACGCGCAAAGGAGCCGTCCGACTCAATTGGCAATCCAATAAAGTGACGAATTTTCAAATTGAGCGAGGCGATATCCGAAGTGGGGCGATAAACCAAGTAGTAGGATTTTCAACATTCGATGATCG
>CAZKFT010000079.1:1278-3382 GCA_964552205.1 uncultured Gammaproteobacteria bacterium | reverse complement strand
AGGCTTATGTGACTGATTTATTGGCAGTTGGAAATCAAATTTGGGTAGGAACCTCTGATGGAATTGCACTATTGGATCGAATAACATTTGATTGCCAGGGATGGATCAGGCCGGGTAAAGGTGATGAGGATTTGGTGGTGGGGGCAATTACATCCTTATTACAAACAGCAGAGGGCTTGGTGTGGGTCGGGACATCCAATGGGGGCATTCACATCTATGATCCGCAAAAAGAGCAATTCAAGTTTGTGAAAAAAGAACATGGAATAGGTCGGCCACCCATTTGGGCCATTCTTCAAGAAGGCTCGCACATCTGGATCGGTACTGAGGATGGACTGTATAGGCTCGTGCTCAGAAGCGCCATTTCGGACAAGCATTTTGCCATTGAAGCCATCGCTTCTATTGAAAAAATCCAATTACCCACTAACACGAGGGTCACCGCCATTGAGAAAATAGATAATCACACGATACTAATCGGAACTTCAGAGGGGGATCTACTTTCTGTAGACATTGGCGCGAGGGCAAGTAAGCTCATTCGGTTTCCTTCGGAAGCCCATCCTGGTTCCAAAAATGTGATTTCGTCCATCCAAAAATCCGAAAATTTTGTGTGGGTCACTTCTCACTTCGGCCTCTATCAATTCGATCGCGAATTGCGCTTTATCAAAGAAATAACCTTTGATCAATTTGCTGCAATTGATCTTGTCAATGAGTACTTTTTATCCGCCTATGTAGATGATGAAACACTATGGCTCGGCTCTAACATTGGCGTGTTTAGCTTTAGCCAATCGGGTAGCACGAATTATTTTCCATACGATGAAGACAACCTATCAAAGAGCCCTGCCTTCAATTTCATCTCAGGATTTCACAAAGATCAAATGGGGCGGATGTGGATCGCAACCTATGGGGGTGGTGTAAGCATACTTGATCAAGAGACCAAGAGGTTTACTCATTTGAATCAATCGGTTGGCTTGGCTAACAATGTGTGCGCGTCAATAGCCGGAATGGGTGAACACATCTGGGTCACTACCAATGCGGGTATAAGCCGCATTGATCCGACCACATTGGAAATTATCAATTTTACAAAAAGGGATGGCCTCATCAGTAATGAATATGCAATAACAGCAATGACTAAAACCGCTACTGGTGAACTGCTCATCGGAGGAGTGGATGGGCTCTTGGCTTTTGTCCCTGAGAAAATAGTGGATCGGAAAGCGCCACCCGTCCCCAGGATATCCACTATTATGGTGAATTATCAAGAAATACCTGCGGCTCGGTTTGAAAAAGGGCTCAAACTATCCCCCGTTGATCGCGCCCTTACAATCCAATTCAGCTCACTTGACTATCGGTACAACACCGACTATCAATACGAATACCTGTTGGATGGATTTGATCAAAAGTGGGTTCGCATAAATGCCTCCAATAGACAAGCCACATACACGCCTCCTCCGGGCGAATATACGTTTCGCTTGAGAGCGGTACACGGATCGCTTGTGAGTGAAGAAACCCGACTTTTTATCAAGGTAATTCCTCCCTTTTATCTGACTTTCTGGTTTATTGCCTTAAGTACGCTGATACTCATTGGCTGTACCATTTTTGCCGTGAGGTATTTTTCTCATCGCAAACTATGGATCCGATTGCGCGAACTGGAAACCCAGCAGAAAATTCAAAAAGAGCGCGAACGGATCAGTAGAGATTTGCACGACAATGTGGGGTCGCAGATTACCTATATCGCCACGTCTTTGGATCATTTGACAGATCAATCGCAAGCCGCTGAGCTCAGTCAAGTCGCCCGTGAAACAATGAATCAGCTTCGCGAAAGCATTTGGGCTATCAATCACGACTCGGTAGGTCTACAGGAGCTTCAATTGAAAATTGTCAGTTTTTTGGTACAAGCCACAGCGCCTTTTGAGCACATACGTCATAAAGTTGACGTGCCGAATTCGTCCATCCAGATCAACCCGGCTACCGCTATCAATCTCTTTCGTATCGTGCAAGAGGCCATCAACAATACAATCAAACATGCAAAAGCCACCGAGATCAACATTCAATTAATCGTTTCAGGCGTTCCAACAATCACCATTTCCGACAATGGATGCGGATTTGATGG
>CAZKFT010000079.1:0-1178 GCA_964552205.1 uncultured Gammaproteobacteria bacterium | reverse complement strand
GCCGGATTAAAACAATATGAGCAAATAGAGGTGGCGTTTATGGCTACAAATGGCCAAGAAGCAATGGATCAACTGGCCAAGCACCCAGTGGATGTAGTGCTCATGGATATCAATATGCCGATGATGAATGGCATAGAGGCCACTCAAAAGCTAAAAAGCCTGTATCCTGAAGTGAAAGTGGTAATGCTCACAGTATTTGATGAAAATGACAAGATTTTTGATTCCATCTTGGCAGGGGCATCCGGCTATCTATTGAAAGATGCCAAAACCGTTCGAATTGTGGAGGCTATAGAAGATGTGCTGGATGGTGGAGCACCCATGAGTCCCGAAATAGCCACTCGCATTCTTGGCTTGCTACGGCATCAGAAGACCGGTGAACTTCAAAAACAACAAGCAAAAAAATTCAACCTGACTGACCGAGAACTTGAAATTCTGAAAGCCATCGCCTCGGGTGCGCAATACAATCAAATAGCAGAGCAATTATTCATTTCGCCCAAAACCGTGCGCAAACACATCGAAAACATCTATGGCAAACTGCATGTGCACAATAAAGTGGAGGCCATACAGGTGGCAATGAAGAATAAGCTGCTTAACATACTACTTACTTTAGTCACATAAACTTACACACATGAAGACCTTTATCATTTTACTCTTTAGCATGCCATATTTCATAAGCGCTCAACCGATTGCTGGCATTCCGGAAGTGCAACTGCCCTATAATGCCAATGTACATGATCAGGGTTTTCAGAATGAATGCCAGAATCTAAAAGCGCTTTCAGCCAGTGCATTGAAGACAATACTTCAAACAAATGAGACAATTGATGACGCGAAGAAACACGCCGCAATTGGCTATTGCCAAGTTCAATGGCGGAATATTTTACTTGATGTATGTTAGAGAAAATGACTTTTCGGATACGGATGACCCTGCAAGCCAGACGAGCAATATCTTGATTTACCCACAAGCAAAGGGAGCTGTACCTTTTCAATTGGCTTTTTGGAACAGTGATCCGCAAGCAGATCGAACACAAGCAGAGGTATATATCCAGGAAAATCAACTATTCGTAAAGACCAGTTACGCCAAATATGTTGAGGATTTTGAGGACTTTGAAGGCGAAGGGTGGGTGACTTATATTTATCGGGATGCCGTTGGAGAATTCTTACTTTGGTAGTTTAGCTCC
>CAZKFT010000078.1:4277-5642 GCA_964552205.1 uncultured Gammaproteobacteria bacterium | reverse complement strand
GGCCGCTCCCTCAGCTGGTCATAACCGCATGTAGGAGCGGTGCTTCGCACCGCGAATACGGTGACATCACAGAATTCGCATGTCGCGACGAGGCTGGAAGGATGGAGCCATTCGCGACGCGAAGCGTCGCTCCTACATGCACGAACCACGCGTTCTGCCGTGCCGGAAAAAAGAGGCTGCGGCGCAAATGTAGGAGCGGTGCTTCGCACCGCGAATACGGTGACATCACAGAATTCGCATGTCGCGACGAGGCTGGAAGGATGGAGCCATTCGCGGTGCAAAGCACCGCTCCTACAGGTCCAAATTGACCTGCGTCAGAACCGACCGATCCCCCTCAAACCCCCGCCACAACTCCGCGTAAGTTCTCCCCACCACCGGATGCACACGGTCTGGCACAATCTCCGCCAAGGGCGCGAGCACGAAGGCTTGCTCCAAGATATCTTCACGCGGCACGCGAACGCTCCCTTCGTGGATCACAACATCTCCGTAGAGCAGCAAGTCGAGGTCCAAGGAGCGGGACACCATCTTCGTGCCGCTTTCGCGTTTGCGGCCGAAGCGGTCTTCGATGGCGTGCAACGTGTCTGCGATGTCTTGGGCGGAAAGTTCCGAGTGAAAGCCCACCACGAGATTCAGGAAGTCATCGCCGATGAACCCGACCGCCGGGTTGTCCCACACCGAAGACACTTGCAGCGTACCGAAGGCCTCGCGCAGGGCAGCTATGCCGACTTTCAGATTGGCCTCGCGGTCGACATTGCTGCCGACGCCTATGAACACTTCAGGCATCGGTCTTGGTGCCGCGCTCGATGATGACACCCACATCGCGCGCACCGCGGATGGCGCCCGGTTTGTTGATGCTGACGCGCACCCAGGGCACAGCGAATTCCTCGATGACGATAGCTGCAACCCGCTCGGCGAGGGTTTCCACCAGCTGGAACTGGCTCTCCTCGACGAAACTGATGACGCGTTTTGCCACCGCTTTGTAGTTCAGAGTGTCATCAATGTGGTCGGATTTCGCGGCCTTGGCGATATCGGTGGCCATTTCGAGATCGATACTGACGGTCTGCTTGACCCGCCGTTCCCAGTCGAAAATGCCGATGATGGCGGCGATGCGAAGGTCGCGCAGGTAGATGATGTCCATCAGCGTAGTGTATCCATAGGCCAGCGTGCCCGCGCGCCAATGGCCAGCGGCTCGACTTGGCCTTCTTTCAAGCGCAGCCATCCCGCCAAGGCAATCATGGCCCCGTTGTCGGTGCAGAACTCCGGCCGTGGGTAGGACACCACCGCACCATGTTCGGCCGCCACTTCGGCGAGACGCGCGCGCAATCGCTTGTTCGCCCCTACACCGCCCGCCACCACCAGCGTACC
>CAZKFT010000078.1:0-4177 GCA_964552205.1 uncultured Gammaproteobacteria bacterium | reverse complement strand
GCGAGCTCCGGGACCACACCCCCGTAGAGCTGGTGGAGGTCAATCTGGCTATAAAGTTCGTGCGCAAGCAGACCCCGATCGCCGTCATAGACAGCAACCCCGGTCTCATCGCAGCTTGTTTCAATACCCAGAACCACCATAGGAAGCGGATTTTACCCTTTGCAATGCCTTATGTGCTGGGCTAAAATCCGCCCCTTTCTCCGGAGGTGGTTGTTTCAATGCCTAGCGTACGTGTCAAAGAAAATGAGCCGTTCGAAGTCGCCCTGCGCCGCTTCAAGCGTTCCTGTGAAAAGGCTGGCGTGCTGACGGAAGTCCGTCGTCGCGAGTTCTACGAAAAGCCGACCCAGGAGCGTAAGCGCAAAGCCGCTGCCGCTGTGAAGCGTCACGCCAAGAAGCAGTCGCGCGACGTCTCCCGCCGTACCCGCCTCTACTAGCCTCCCCGTGTCGCTGCGCCTACGTATCCAGGACGACATGAAGTCGGCCCTGAAGGCCGGCGACAAAGAGCGTCTGGGCGTCATCCGCCTGATGCTTGCTGCGGTCAAGCAACGTGAAGTGGACGAGCGCATCGAGCTCAACGACCAGCAGGTCCTGGAAGCGCTCGACAAGATGGTCAAGCAGCGCCGCGAATCCATCACCCAGTACGATGCCGGCAACCGTGCCGATCTCGCTGACCGCGAGCGCTTCGAAATCGGGGTCATCCAGGAATACCTGCCCGAGCCCCTTTCCGAGAGCGAGATCGATGCCCTCGTTGCCGCGGCCATAGCCGAGACCGGCGCCGCCTCCATCAAGGACATGGGCAAGGTCATGGGCATCGTGAAGCCGCGCGCCCAAGGCCGCGCCGACATGGGCGCCATCAGCGCCCGTATCAAAGCCAAACTCGGCGCCTGACACTCGGCGCCGTGGGAGCGGCCCTCTGGCCGCGAATCACCGTTAGAATGCCGTGATGGCTGGCCTCATCCCCCGCGATTTCATTGAAGACCTCGTAGCCCGCAGCGACATCGTCGAAGTGGTCGGTAGCCGCGTGGACCTCAAGAAGGCGGGCCGCGAGTACAAGGCCTGTTGCCCGTTCCACGGTGAAAAAACCCCGTCCTTTTACGTCAGCCCGCAAAAGCAGTTCTTCCACTGTTTCGGGTGCGGGGTGAGCGGCAACGCGCTCGGATTCCTGATCGAGTTCGAACACATGGAATTTGTCGAGGCGGTCGAGGAACTCGCGCGCATCGCCGGCGTCGATGTCCCGCGTGAAGGCGGCGATGGCCCCCGACGGGAGCGCGGAAGTCCCGACCTGTACGCCATCCTCGAGGAATGTGCGCGTTCGTATCGCCAGCAGTTGAAGAACACACCCGAGGCCATTGAGTACCTGAAAGCGCGCGGACTCACCGGCGAGATCGCTTCCGAATTCGGCATGGGCTGGGCACCTGCCGGCTGGGACCACATCCTCAAGTCCCTGGGTACCGATGACACGCGGCGCGAACTGCTTGAGCAGGCCGGCATGATCACGCGCCGCGATGATCGAACCTACGACAGGTTCCGCGAGCGCGTCATGTTCCCTATCCGCGATGTGCGCGGCCGCACCATCGCCTTCGGCGGTCGCATCCTCAAGGGTGATGATCAGGCGAAGTATCTGAACTCTCCCGAAACTCCGGTGTTTCACAAGGGCCGCGAACTGTACGGGCTGTACGAAGCAAAGCAGGCGCTGCGCGATATTCCACGCATGATGGTGGTCGAGGGCTACATGGATGTCGTGGCTTTGGCCCAGCATGGCATCCGCTATGCCGTCGCCACCCTCGGCACCGCCACCACCCCTGATCATTTGCACCGCCTGTTCCGTGTGACGCCTGAAGTGGTGTTCTGTTTTGACGGCGACCGTGCCGGCCGAGGCGCCGCGTGGCGCGCGCTTGAGCAAGCCTTGCCGGAGTGCAAGGAAGGCCGCCAAATGCGTTTCCTGTTCCTGCCGGATGGCGAGGACCCCGATTCGATGGTGCGCAAGGAAGGCGCTGCAGCCTTCGAGAAGCGCATCGAACGGGCCGATCCGCTGTCCAAATTCTTGCTGGACTCGCTGTCCGAGCAGGTGGACATGGAGACCCTGGATGGACGCGCGCGCTTGGTGGAACTCGCCAAACCATTGCTCGGACGCGTCCCGGAGGGTGTGTTTCGCCTCATGTTGGTCGAGGCGCTGGGGCAGCGCGCCAAGGTTGCACCAAGTGCTTTGACGGGATGGTTGGGAGAAGGTGCTGCGACCGTGCAACGCCAGACCCGGCCGCTGAAGCGTTCAGCAAATACACGGGCTCGGATGACACCTGTGCGAGCTGCCATCCAGATGTTGCTACACAAGCCCGCGCTCGCGGCCCTGGTGAAAGACCCGGAGGCCCTGGCGGGCCTGGACCAGCCGGGTGTGGGCCTATTGTCGGACCTGGCCTGCTGGCTACAGGCCCACCCTCAGGCGACGGTGGGTGCCATCCTGGAGCACTGGCGGGACAACGAGCACGCCCAGGCGCTGGCCAAACTCGCGCAGGCGGAACTTCTGGTCCCCGAGGACAGTCTTGATGACGAGTTTCAGGACATCCTGGCCCGCTTGGCGGGCCGGAGTGTGAGGGACCGAACGGAGCGAAGGATAGAGGAACTTGCGGCCAAACCCCCCTCGGCCCTCACAGAAGCGGAAAAATCAGAGCTGCGTGCCCTTTCCAAGGCTCCCCGAGGCTGATTGCCACAGGCGGTTGGGACAAGTCTCTGCTATACTTGCCCGTTTCCCGGCCCCGCACTCGCGGGGCTTTTGACGGACTAACCCGATGACCCAAATGACTGAGAAAGAAGACCAGCTGTCCCCCATCAAGCGCCTAATCGCGCGTGGCAAGGAACAGGGCTACTTGACCTATGCCGAGGTCAACGACCACCTGCCGGATGAAATCGTCGATCCCGAGCAGATCGAAGACATCATCAACATGATCAAGGACATGGGCATCGAGGTTCACGAGGTTGCCCCGGACTCCGACACGCTGCTGCTGTCTGACGCGGCGGTGTCCGCAGACGACGATGCTGAAGAGGCCGCTGCGGTCCTGGCTTCGTCGGTCGAGAACGAACTGGGTCGCACGACCGACCCGGTCCGCATGTACATGCGCGAAATGGGCACCGTCGAGCTTCTGACCCGCGAGGGCGAGATTGTCATCGCCAAGCGCATCGAGGAAGGCTTGGGCCAGGTGCTGTCCGCGCTGTCCAGCTACCCCGACTCCATCTCCACCGTGCTCAAGGAATTCGAGTCCGTCCAGGCTGGCCAGACCCGTCTGACCGATGTCATCACAGGCTTCATCGACCCCAACGCGGTCGAGGGCAACCCTGCGGACGATGACGAAGACGATGCCGACGACAGCGTGGAAGCATCGGATGATTCCGATGATGACGAGGATGACACCCCGGCACGCGCGCGCAAGGCTGGCAGCGATGACGATGACGATGACGACGATGACGACGCCAGCCCTGTGGATACAGGCCCGGACCCGGAAGAAGCAGCGGCGCATTTCGCAGAATTGCAGAAGCTGTACAAGAAGGTGGGCAATGCCCGTAACCGGCATGGTGCAGAAGCAACAAGCGCCATCAAGGCTCGCGACGAGCTGAGTGATTCGTTCATGCGGCTCAAGCTGACGCCGCGTGTGATCGAGATGATCACCACCAACCTGCGTCAGCAGATTGAGCGTATCCGCGAAGTCGAGCGCCAGATCATGGATCTCTGCGTCGAGAAGGCAGACATGCCGCGCAAGGATTTCATCACCACCTTCCCGGACAACGAGACCAATCTCGCTTGGGTGGACAAGCAGATCAAGGCGAAGCGCAAGTATTCCTCCGGCCTGTCGCGCCTCAAGGACGACATCCTGCGTCTGCAGAACCGCCTGCTCTCCATCGAGGCGGAAGCCGACATGACCATCGCGCAGATCAAGGACATCAATCGCCAGATGTCGATCGGCGAGGCTCGTGCCCGTCGCGCCAAGAAAGAAATGGTGGAGGCAAACCTGCGTCTGGTGATTTCCATCGCCAAGAAGTACACCAACCGTGGCCTGCAGTTCCTCGACCTCATCCAGGAAGGCAACATCGGCCTAATGAAGGCCGTGGACAAGTTCGAATACCGTCGTGGCTACAAGTTCTCGACCTACGCCACCTGGTGGATTCGCCAGGCCATCACCCGCTC
>CAZKFT010000077.1:0-5921 GCA_964552205.1 uncultured Gammaproteobacteria bacterium | reverse complement strand
TGATGAACTTTTTGAGGCGAGAAGATCTAGGTTGTTGTAAATTTGCCATTCTAAAATTTTGAAAATCAATGCAATTCTATCTCATTAAAAAGGATATTTTTATATCCATGGTTTTTTATTAAAAAACAGAGTTGAGAGCGCTCCTTGAATGAATTTCGATAGAGGTATTCTAATCAAAACGATGAACGCCTATCTCCACATTCTAGCAAGCATATTACCCGATTCTGAACTGGCGAATTTGGCCCTGACAAATTCTGAAATCCAACTGTTACTTGATAATGAACTGGAAAAACGAAAGCGGATAGAGTTCTATCATCGTCAGAAAGGACACCAGGAAAATATTCGCGGTATCGTCTTTTCTCATGACAATACAACCTTTGCGACCTGGGATTGGAATACTATTTATCTTTGGAATATTGAAGGCGGTCGTTATCTTTATAAGATTATTGGACCAGAGATTATTCACAATGTGCGATTCTCCCCAGATGGAAAACTACTTTTAATCGGAGAAGAAACTCCACGACTCGGCTTTCATTACGTTCGCCTCTGGAACCTGATAACCAAAGAATCAGAATCCATCCACTTTTGCCCAGGTCAATGTGTCGATTTTTCGGCCGATGGCCAATACCTTCTTGGGAAGACCAAGTATAACATTAAAGAATCTGTTGTTGTGGAAAATTTTTCAACCTACTTTTCATTTTTTGAACAACTCTACTGCTCCAATCTATCACCGGACAAAAAACGGATGGTTTTGTGTCTTCAGGCAAATTCTAAAATTTGGATGGTAATTATCGAAACCGAAACTGCAACCATAATTAGCACCTTCCCTGTACCCTCCGGGCTGCCCGTCTACTCGGCTTGCTTTTCATCGGACGGGAGTTTTCTTATCTATGTGGATAGTCTTGGCATGATTTCAGTTCGAAATTTCTTGACGAATTTTGAAATACACTATGCAGGACCCAATCCTAGTGCTTATCAACTTACCATGTCACCCGATGACCAATTTGCGATTATCGCACCTGGCAACAAACTGTATATTAGCAATCCACAATCAACAGGCGACTTTATTCACACCTTGACACTTAAAAACGAGTGCGAAATTCAACGTGTTATGTTTTCTCCTGATGGACGTCATCTTGCGTGTTCGAGTGATAAAACCTTTTATCTATGGGACTCGTCCTCTCCTGATCCTCGAAAGTGGAAAATCCTGTATCAACGACCTTTTATTTCTGAGGGGATTGGAGATGCTCAATCCCCGCCCAACGAAGATCAAATGGATGAAAAATGTGTCCCCAAGGTTCCCGACTTCTTCCGGCAAGAATTTGATCACGAATAAATTCTCGTTCAATACTGGCAAATTCGACAAAGCCTTGGTAATTGAGTTTTGGGTTAAACTAAAAAAAATTCTGAAGCGGTCGTGACTAGGTCGTGAAAAATCTTTATTGAAATAAAGATGCTGGGAGTCTTTCCAGGTTTTTTGCGTGTTTTTCTAGCTTTGCTTCTCGATTTTTCTTCAAGTTATCAGTAAGATAATCGATTAGATCTTGCATATTCTTTGATTCCTGACCCACAGGTTCTGAATGATGGAGAAAATATTCAAGAACGAGATCCAAAAACTCTTTTATAGGAGGTTGAAGGTCATGTGGGATATTATGATCTTTATCATTTGCGTCAAATAGCTCGTTGTTTGTGATGTCATAAAAACTACCCTGTGCAAAATAAAGCAGTTTTTGAGTTTGTAATGTATCAACTCGTTTTGATTCGAAATAAGATGCAATTTCATTCATGTTTTCACTACTTGGAGAAAGAAAGAAACTTTTACTTTGTGTTTATTTCTCAAGATTACAAAGAGTCTCGATATATGTGCCATAGGACTTTTCAAATTTCTGTCGCAAGGTGGCGAGTTTCTTCTTGTTGCATTTCACCATCTGATCACAGTTCTTTTTTTCCGATTGAGAGCACCAACGCTGAAACCGATTGTCGACTTCTACGACTTCACTGATCTCGTCAATCGACTTTCCAGTGTTGTCATAGAGGATGGATTTGTCGGTATACTTGCTGATGATTTCAAAATTCCTCTGAGCGTTTTTGACATTTGCAGTGATTCGCTCAACAGGAGGTTGTCGAGGTGTCTCCAGTCGAGCTCGCTTGGATGCTCGTTCAATCAACTGCTCTTCTTCCACAAACGGATACACCAGAAAAATGAGATATCCATTTGTGCGAGCCTCCTGAATCGTCTTGAGGATCCATTCATGAGCGTTTCCTGTTGTCTCCCACACAATATGATATTTGAGACTCATCGCCTTGTACAGAATTGTATCAGAGAGCAAATCGCCCGATTCTCGTCGATGCTTAAAATATGCTTCTTGAAGAGCCTGTTGAGCTTCCGCAGACTGGATTGACTCTTTGTGTTTTTTGACAATTCGCTTGATTTGTTTCTTGTATTCTGGGATCGATTCGACAATTTCGTCCACGAGCACTTTTACAATCCTGTCTTCGTGAATATCCAAATCTTTCATCAGCCTTTTTAAGATCACACTTTTGCCGCTGGCGGGAGGTCCATAGGTGATAATAAACACGGGAGGAGAGGGTTTTTTGTTTTCAAAAAAGGACTGGACGATTTTATCCATCATGCTACTATTTCACACACAGAAAATTAAGAATGCGCCTATTAGACAAAGAAAGATCAGATTTTCATCAACTCTCATGAATTCTCAACTTGGCTTTCTGGATCTCCCCTTAGCAGTACTTGCAACCGAGATCTTATCAAAATTGAGTCTCCCCTCTCTCCTTCGACTCGAACAAGTGAATCGTCGTTTGCGAGAATTATGTAGACAAGAATATGAAACACGATTCAAAAAACAAGGATTTCCTCTGGTGGAAGCCATCTCGCAGAAGAACTACCTTCTGAGCAAAAATTTTCAGAGGTGTTTTCAATGTCGCAGCAAAACTTCTATTTTACATATCTTTCGAGGATTGGGTATTCGTTTGTGCCTCACTTGCACACGCAATCCAATGTCACGTTTCCGAATGATTTCAGCTACGATGGCTAATCAAATCTTTCATTTAAAAAAAGAACAAATCGAGCACTTGTATTCACATACACATAGTAATGTATATCGCACGATCTGCCATTATTATTTCGTGGAAGAGCTCCAACTGGTTGCTGAAATATACAAGGAACAAATCAGCAAGACCAAAGAACGTTCAGCCAAGCGACGCAAAACTATTGAAAATAGAATCAAAGAGCGAGAGAAACTGGCAGCAGAAGTATTTGGATCCGAGGAGCTCCTTGCTTATGCAAAGGATTTTTTTATGTACGAACAGTACATCCGCAACAACAACGATGAAATTAAACTGGAAGAGATTCGCCAATTTGTGGTTCATACACAAGCTCTATTTCAAAATTTCAATGTCAAAGCATTGATCGAAGACAAATACTTGAGGATAGCGAGTTTGTTTCAAAAGATGGAACTTCATTCGGCATTGTATCCTCTCTCTCGGGCCTGGTATAAATATCTCCGATGGTTGGACCCTTTGAAACCTCGTGATTATGAATGCTTTTATCTTTATCTGCACGATATTTTGGATTCCCAGACAGAACAAGTCAAAACAATGATATGGGAACAATTTTATAAAGACATTTTATAAATCCAAAGGGGTGTACATAATTTTGATATTTTGGTGCAAATTGTCTATACATACATGTTTGATTCCATTTGCTGTCAGAAGAGCAAAGAGATTGCCTCCCAGTGGACGTATAATGTGCTCAAGAAAAAGAGTGTTGGATTGAAGCATCGATACATCGTAACCAATAAACTCGGAAAACTCTTGATTAAAAGTGTGCAAGGTATGAAATATAAGCACCGAGTTTTGTTGTAAAGGCCTCCAAATAGCCATGGGAATATTGGATCGAATATGTTGTATCGTTCTTTGTTTGACCTCTTCCATCATTATTTGTTCTGGATCATAAATCAAGATAATTGAATGATATACGTGAAAGGATTTGATTTTCTCGCAACAATTGTTCGCGTCTTTGAACCAATTCAAGTTTATTCATGATATTGAAAAATGAAAAATTCTTGAAATGGTTTCGGATTGGCCCGATTATATTTAGGTCACAATTCAAGTGTTGGTGAAAAATGATTTATTTAAAATCTGCAAACTTTGTCCTTGTTGGAGGCATTTTCTCCAGCAAACCGTTTGATTTCTTTTACGACACAACCAACGCCCCACTCCAAGTAAAAAGCAGATCGATCCAGTGTCCATAAAATTGTACCAGTGTCTCCACCACAAAGTATACGTTCCTTTCCCTCCATTGCATTTTCGTCCTTTGACCAGGCGTGTTTACTCATGATTAATTTTTCAGTCAGCGTTTTGTTGTTGTTGTCCCCATCATAGACAGTGCAATTGACATCAGGTGCACCATGTTCCTTGGAGTCGTACTTGAAAATGGCGTGATAGCCAGGATATTTTTCAAAATCTTTGTTTTTGCGAATAAAGGGCTTCAATTTGCTTCCAATGAGCATTTTTAACGCGTCCCTTTGCTCTTCCGGCGTTTTTTTGTCCATGCCTTTGGGCAGCTCGACTCGAATGGGAAACTTTTTCGCTTTGTCAGGATGATTGACTCGGTCGAGAGCGATCTCGATAAGAACATTTTCAAAATTTTCAAAGACTTCGCGATATCGAGTTCCATCTTCGCCTTTGAGAATGTCCGCCCACAAGTTGTTGATGAGATTTCCTTTTTCGTTCAAGCGAGGAGAATAGCCAAACGGGAATTTGAACAAGGGACTATCAAAGACAGGGACTAGGCCGAGGCATTTCATCTTCCATTGGAATTTTTTCAGTACCCATTCTTCAAATTGCTTTTGTTTCCAATGAATCTTGGCAATAGGAGAGGCATCCGGTTTGTCGGGGTAGATCGTAGAATCAAATTCCATCACTTGCTCAAATTCTTCGACCGTTTGGGGAAGCATATACCATTTTGCATAGTCCTCAATTACTGGTGCTGCTGGTTTTTTTTCAGGAAGATCCGGTGCCGTTTCAACTTTCGGTGTTTCAACCGGTTGTTCAACAACTACTTCAGCAGGAGCAGATGTCTCAGTGGGAGCAACCACGGTTTCACTCTGAGGTTGATCTTGGGTAGGTTGTTCTTCGGGTTTGGTAGCCTCAATTGATTCTTTCTTGGCCTTTTTGGCTCTTGATTGAAGAGTTTCGTCGATAGCCTTGCGTTTCTTGTCTTCTTCCATGATGATTAAAGTATTTTGTTGAATGGGTTTGTTTTTGATTTTCTTTTCAAGCCCATATCGGCGCAGAATTGATGCACAGTAAAAACTCCGCCTTTAAGAGGGTAGAAGAAAATTGAGATTTTTTTTTCAAAAGATGTACTCGATCAAGTTTAAATCAGTTCCCCTTTTGTGTCAAGTCACAAACAATGGCATTGAAAAATGTTTCACAGGTTCTGCTATGATCAATGGTCAAATCTACATTTCTAGCTTGGACGGCACCATTCATTTGTACAACCCCTCTGCACAAGAAGTTAAAGAAGTGACCTCCATCAACACCATCACCAAACTCAAGGCTGTTGACCCCATGGTTCGCGATCACCGTGGTCTCACGAGTTTGGCAGCCGATGGCAACTATCTCTACATGTCGTATTGCAGACCTTCATCCAATGACAAAAACCTCCATCAAAATGTGGTGGCTCGGATGTCAGTGGACAATATGAAAAACAGTGAAGAATTGATTGTCTACAATACAAAGAGTCAACGAGAAGTCATCTCCCAAATTGCAATCCATAATGGCTATCTCTATGTGGGCTTGACGGCTCTTGATGATGGAAATGACGGTGAAGCCAAAGTCACTCGTACTATCAATTGCATCAAACAAGATTATATCTTTCCCAAGGCACAAAATCCTGA
>CAZKFT010000076.1:0-5971 GCA_964552205.1 uncultured Gammaproteobacteria bacterium | reverse complement strand
TGGTGTATGCGCTGTATGGACTAAGTGATGAGGAGGTGAAGGTGGTGGAGAGGGGCGCTTAACGAAACCTGACACGTTTTACTATCCGATGAGATTTCGCCCTTTCAGGGCTGAGGGCATCTGCACCATAGGTAACAAAGGGCTGCACCCTTTGTTAGGTGATATCGCCCTTTCAGGGCTTATAGGTTCATAGCGTGAGCCCTGAAGGGGCGAAATCTGCCAACCATGGGTGGAGCCCATGGTCTCTAAGTAGAGTATCTCAAGCCCCGAAGGGGCATAATCTGTCAACCAAGGGTGTAAGCCCTTGGAGAGGAACGGGTATAGCCTATGTACTAAAAGTACAGTATCTTAAGCCCTGAAAGGGCGTAATCTGTTAACCAAGGGTGTAGCCCTTGGAAAATGGGAGTAGCTCATGGAATAAGATGGGACAATCACTAGTAAAAAACTACATCCACTTAGTCTTCGGCACCAAGCATCGTCAGCCGCTCATACATCCACCCGTAGAAGACGAACTGCACAATTATATAGGAGGCATCTGCAACCGGTTAGAGTGCCAGACCATTCGGGTTGGCGGCTTCACAGATCATGTGCACATCCTCTGTATGCTTTCAAAGAAAATAACCCTAATGAAACTCGTGGAAGAAGTGAAGTCGCACTCATCCAAATGGATCAAAACCAAAGGAGATGTATACAAGGACTTCTACTGGCAAAACGGGTATGGTGCTTTTTCCTGTTTTCCGCACCGTTATTGAAAAGTGGCCAATACGCTAAAATTTGAGGTATTTTAGTGTTGTTTTGGGTGTTGCACGTCTAGTTTTGAGGATGTTTTTACGAAAGCTAAAGAATCGGTCAGGCAGCATTTCAGTCCAAATCATTTCTAAAGCCCATGGTAAATACAATGTGGTCAAGACCATGGGCAGTGGTCAAACGGAACAGGAGGTTCAAAAGCTTTGGTTTTTAGGTAAGCAAGAGATAGAACGCACAGATTGATTACCAAAAGTTTGAAGCCGATAAAGTCTGGGACGGATTGAAGGGCTATGTCACCAACACGAAGCTGACCAATCAACAAATCATTGAGAATTATAACAACCTATGGCACATCGAAAAAGCTTTCCGAATGTCAAAGACTGACCTGAAAATACGGCCAATCTATCACCGACTCAAACACCGCATCGAAGCGCACATATGCATTGCATTCACAGCTTATTGCATCTACAAAGAACTTGAACGAATCCTGTACAATGAAAAATCAACGCTCTCCGTGAAGAGAGCCGCTGAACTCACTCAGAACATATATCAAATTACCTACACCTTGCCTGACTCCAAGCATTCTAAATCTATACTCTTGAAAATGGATGAACTGCAAGCCGAGCTATACCAAATAATCTATAAAAATTCCTAGGGTGTTGCAACGCTGAAAACAGGAGGCATTAAGGAACATTAAAAGTCCGAACCATAATCATACATCGGATAGGGGACATGTATTTTAGCAAAACACCTTAATGCTTCTTCATTTCTTAATGGTTTAAAAATGAAAAAACCCTGACAATTGCTACCGCAAAGTCAGGGTTTCGAGTTAGTGGTTAGTAAAAAAATCCTAAAGTTTCTTCACGCGTGACTCGGCTGTGAGCCCTTTCAGCACTTCTATATTGATACCGTCAGATATGCCCGTTTCGATTTCCTGCTTTTCAAATTGCTGCTCTCCCTTGTGTACCTCTACGTAGATTTTGTCTTCCTCAAAGATCAAATTGCTCTCCTTGATCGCCAGTACGTCCTTCTTCGTTTCCAGCACTATGTCTGCATTGGCACTATAGCCCGCACGCAAAAATTTATCATTGCGCAACTCCACAGAGGCGCGTACCTGAAATTGGATGGCACCTTCTTCCTCCACTCCCTTTGGTGAAATGTATTCCAACTTGGCGTTAAACTTGGTGGTGTCTAGCGCACCGATCTGCAATTGCAATGGCATGCCTACCGTGAGTTTGCCCACCTCTGCCTCATCCACTTTGCCTTCAAAGATCATCTCCTTCATGTCGGCAATTGACGCGATGGTAGTGCCGTCATTAAAAGTGTTGGACTCGATCACGAAATTCCCTTCCTTGACAGGCACATCTAGGATCATTCCCGCCACTGTGGCACGCACGAGGTTAGACGCTGAACCCGACTTTTTAGAAGCTCCTTCTTTCACCAGTTCCAGATTATTTTCGGCAGCTTCCACTTGCTGCTTGCTCAAATTATACGTGAGCAACTGCTGATTGTAATCTACTTCGGATATCACCTTTTCGATGAACAACTTCTTGCGTCGATCCAATTCCTGCTTGGCATTATTGTAGTTGATCGTTGCAGTTTTCAATTGATCCTCCGCATTGTTCAGTGCCACTACATTGGGGATAATGCGAATCTTGGCAATCAATTGTCCGGCCTGGACTACATCGCCTGCTTCGACATATAGTGTTTCTACCACCCCGGAAACCTGCGATTTGATCGCTACTTCCTTGCGCGGATTGATGGCGCCCGATGCGACGGTCTTACGCTCAATGCTGGTAACAAATGCCGAGTCAGTTTCAAAAACCGTCGCGGTTTTTTCTGATTTGGTGAACACATAAAAGCCCAAGAAGCCCAATGTGCCAATGATGACCACCACCAATAAAAATTTCAATACCTTTTTCATGTCCTAGTTATTTTAAGTCCGGTTATTATTTCAAGTTTCAAGTTTTTGTTATCCATCTACGCGTATGGCCTCTATCGGGCTCACAGAAGCAGCTTTTCGCGCCGGTAAAATTCCGGCTAAAGCTCCGCCAAGTACCAATATGCCAAGTGCACCAAGCACAACCATCGGATCCACAGAAGGAGCCGTGAATGGCATATTTCCATCTTTAGGCATAATTGCCCCGATCACCTCAAGTAAAAACAGCCCAAACACCAGCGCAAAGTACCCGCCTACCAATGTGAGGAAGACCGACTCCTGAATAATGAGCGATACGATAGATACAGGTGTGGCACCCATCGCTTTTCGAATGCCAATTTCTTTGGTGCGCTCCTTCACGATGATGAGCATGATGTTGCTAATACCGATAATACCGGCAAAGAGCGTACTGATGCCCACAAACCACGTGAAATAGGTGAGTCCGTCAAACAGGCCATTGATTTCTTCATATTCGGCCTGTAGGTTAAAATGGCCTACCGCGTCTTCATCCAATGGATGGATGTTGTTCTTTTCTTTCAGCAATTCGATGATTTTTGGCTCAATCACGCTCAGATCAGCATTTGCATCTACAGAGTAGCCATACCATCCCACTTGCTCACCAAAATTGAACGCCTTCTGGAACGTGCTAAATGGCACATGTATGGAGCTTTCGGACTCGGCATCTCCGCCACCTCTGGCAGGCTTGATGACACCTACTATTTTGAAATTCACCTTCTTGATGGTGATGAACTTGCCAATCGGGTCTTCGTCTTTATCAAATAGTTGCTTCACCACACCCGAGCCAATCACGGCCACTTTTCTATGATCTTCTATGTCCTTCTGATTGATGAATCGTCCTTGCGGAATGTTCTTAATTTCTATCATATTGTAGTCCGGATAATCCCCGAATACTTCAAAAGAGGCTGATTTTTCCTTGTACACGGTGAGTGCACTGCCTAGGCTATTGCGTGGCGCTAGGTATTTCATCTCAGGTATACGGCTCCAAAGCAGACGTGTGTCCGAATTATCGAAGCGCACATATTTTCCCGGTTGAAAGCCATTGTGGGAAATAGTAGTACGTCTGCCCCACAAAAATCCACTGTTGGTGGCAAAATTGAATTCGCCCATCACTCCTTCGCGGAAGCTATTGCCAGCGCCTAATAGCAGCACAAGCATGAACATGCCACAGGCAATGCCCAATAGTGTCAGAAACGTCCGAAGTTTATTCTTACGGATGGTTCCAAATATTTCTTGCCATTTATCGTAATCAAACATCTTATTCGTCTCTTAAAGCCTCTATTGGTTGAATTCTTGCCGCCTTGCGTGCCGGAAAATAACCGGCCAGCGTACCACAAAATGCCAGAATGATGGTGGCTGTGATCGCACTGCCCAGTTCCACATTTGGATTGATAAAAAACTCCTCAGGGAAACCTACCTTCAGCATAAAATACGTGAGTGCTCCGGATTGAAGAAATATCATACCTGCTATCATGCCCACATATCCACTCAGGAGTGTCACTGCCAAGGACTCTTGCAGAAATAGCCCAATGATTGAGCGCGGAGTAGCGCCGAGTGCCTTTCGAACCCCAATTTCACGGGTACGCTCCTTCACGATGATGAGCATGATATTGCTGACACCCACGATTCCGGCTATCAAGGTGAGAAAACCCACACCAGCTAAGAAAAACCGAATGCCATCAAAAATACCCATCCACCGGGCGTAATCCTCCAATACATTACCCATCCAAATGGCCTGATCATCGTCCTTGGCAAAGCGATGACGATTGGCCAAAAGCGTATGTATGTCGTCTTGTATTTGCATGCTCTCCCCCACAGATGCATCACCCACCGTCACTATCAATTGATGAATTCGCTTACCGCCACCATAGGCCAATTGCGCTGTGGAGATGGGTATATAGATGTATTTATTTTCGCGCTCATTCCCATCGTCATGAAAGACGCCCACCACTTTGTACTTCACATTGTTGATGGTGATGTATTCTCCAATCGGATTTTTTCGTGGAAAGAGTACCTTCGTCACACCTGTGCCCACCACGGCCACTTTTCGCCGCTCGCGCACATCCTTGTCATTTAGATAGCGTCCATCTAGTATTGTTGTCTTTTCGATATACGAGTGATCTGGATGCACACATCGAATGAAAAAGAAGGAGTACTTGTCTTCATACCGCACGGTGAATTCGCCACTTAAGAAAAAGCGACCCGTCATTTTATCGACCCCATCAATTTCACGCTGAATAGCATTGAAATCGTCATTGTCAAACGTGATATCTCGCCCCGGCTGCAAGCCTGCATGTGCCTTGCTCGTACGCCCTGACCCAATGAAAATCGAGTTGATCGCATCATCGTTGAATTGATTGCGGATGCCATTTTGAAAACCCATCCCAAAGCCCATCAGCACGATGAGGATGAAAATACCAAACGCCACATTGAAGGCCGTAATGGCCGTGCGCACACGATTTTTGTTCATCGTGTAGAGGATTTCCTGCCACTTGTCTATATCAAACATGGCTGGCCTCTAGTTGGTAATTGGTACTGAGTATCACCCCATCCTGCAAGCGAATAATACGATCCGTCATGGCAGCCACATCGTTTTCGTGTGTCACGATCACAATCGTCTTGCCCATGGCATTCACTTCCTTGAAGATATCCATCACCTCATGTGAAGTCTGTGTATCTAATGCTCCGGTGGGCTCATCGGCCAGTATCACCTTCGGGTCTGAGATCAGCGCCCGAGCGATGGCCACTCGTTGTTTTTGTCCGCCGGACATCTCACTGGGCATGTGATGCGCCCAATCCTTCAGCCCTACTCTGTCCAGATATTCCAGTGCGAGGATATTACGCTTCTTGCGACTCAGCTTTTGATAATACATTGGCAAAGCCACATTCTCCATCGCATTTTTGAAGTTCAGCAGGTTAAACGACTGAAAGACAAACCCCAGAAATTTGTTGCGATAATACGCCGCTTTAGCCTCCGAGAGGTTCTTCATCGGCGTGCCGGCCAAGAGGTATTCACCCTCATCGTACACATCCAATATGCCTAGGATATTCAGCAATGTAGACTTGCCTGATCCGGACGATCCCATGATGGAGACCAGCTCTCCCTCTTTGATGTCCATGTTGATGCCCTTCAGCACCGTAAGCGATTGCTTGCCGGTGGTGTAGGATTTTTTGATGTCGGTTAGTTTGATCACAGAGTTTTTGACGCAAAGGGTCCGTTTCGGTTACACTTTAGTTACAGATGGTAGTTAGTCCTGATAGGTTGCA
>CAZKFT010000075.1:0-6216 GCA_964552205.1 uncultured Gammaproteobacteria bacterium | reverse complement strand
TTTATTGTACAGGAGGTGGTCTATTTTGTACATCGAGCGCTTTGCCTATATTATCGAAGAAACTCGCATAGCGAACCGGGAAAGAGAATCAGAATCATGACTAGACCCAGAGAAAACAAAAAGTAACCTTCTTCTTGCACTGTCCAACAGGCTTCCCAGCGAATTGTCCATTGGCAAAGATGCGAAAAAAGGCCCCGATTGGTGAGAAAAGAAGAGATCCCCGAAACGACAACCAAGGCAATGTAGACTACAAAAACAAAAAGAGCCATATACCACTGGGTTGAAGGCGGTGGGTGCAAGAGGACCCTCCTTCTCGCATAAATGGGGAATGCCATGTTTGCTTTCAACCAAACTCAAAGATAAACAAGGCGCAAATATCTTTCACTTAAATATCTCTCAATGTAAATAAGTAGAATGAGAAAAGATGGTCCACGATCCAACAATTTTTTACTTTGTAGCATGTTCTCTCTTGTTTCTCCCTGTTATCTTGATTATCCGTGACTGTGGTGGTATTAGGATGCGTTAAAATAAAATCACTTTATTATTTGGCTTTAGGAGGGGAAGCTTTTTTAGCAGGGGCCGGTCGAGGTCCTCCAAAGGCATATCGGCCAGATTCAAGGCCTCTTGCGATTTTTTCTTGTTCTGTTTCGCGACGCCCTACTTTTCTCTTTGCAGCGGCTTTGCCGGTGGCAGTCTTTTTCGCAGCAGGAGCCTTTTTAGAAGCAGGAGCCTTCTTAGAAGCAGCCTTTTTCGCAGCAGGAGCCTTTTCAGAAGCAGCCTTTTTAGGAGCAGCCTTTTTCGCAGCAGGAGCCTTCTTTGAAGAAGCCGGAGCTTTGGATTTCTTTTTGGTACTCTCGGTTGCCTTTTTAGCGGGAGCTTTAGATTTCTTCTTTGTACCCTCGGTTGCCTTTTTGCTGGCTTCTTTTTTAGCGGGAGCTTTCTTAGGGGCAACAACAATTCGTTCTTTCAAAAGTTTCCGCAAATCTCTTTGAATAGCTTCATCATCAAAACCATAACGATAAGGTAACTCGATGTCTTTTTGTTTCGTGCCCTTTCGAACCTGTGATCGATAAGACTTGTTAATCTGGCGAGTTTCTTCTTTCAACTCTTCCAATTTTTTTTTGTCTTCCTTTTTCAATTCTCTGAACTTCTTTGAGGCGTATTTTTTAATCGTTGATTCATGAGGAACTGCTTTTAAATTGTTGGTCTTTACAATGTCTCTTTTGAATTGATACCAATTCTTAATTTCAAACAACTCTTTCATCAACAAAGATTTCGGACCTCGTTTCTCCTTTTTATCCACAGTGGCTCCCCCTTTTTTCTTTTGGCTTTTTTTCCACATGTGTTCCAACACATCTTTGATAGTTTTTTCACCAGCTTGAGATTCAAAAAGATTAATCTTGAAATCTAGTTTCTCATCATCAGATTTGCTGGGATCCTTCATGAACTTGTCATATCTTTGCAGTATTTCTTTTTTTGCTTTCTCCTCGTTTTTTTGAAAAAATTCAGCTTTCTTTCGTTGTTTCTCCTCGCTCAACTTGGGCCTTGTCGATTTCTTAGCTTGGTCTGTCATTTTCTTTTTTTTTGTACTCTAATAAAAATAAAATGAATTTGTGTTATGTGTTGGTTTCTCAGTCAGAAAAAAAAACGTATTGTGGGTATACAAATCGATTTCCCCACCGCCTCCGATGTCACAACGGTGAAATTCAAGGCGGGGCAAAATACACACAATCCGACCGACCCTGGCGTCCCCTCTTCATCGTCAGCGGCTTCTCCTCCAAACGCCAAGCCCTACGCTTTGAATACGCCATGAAACACACTGGCATCAAACAAAGAGGTATCCTTGGTCGTATTATGGCGTTACAAATCATTTTACATCGACCCCGATGGGCCCGAAAGGAACGCCCTTCCCTCCTCATTTCATGGCACTCTTACAAGGCCTATGAACTCGCACAAACTCACATTGTTCTACCTGTGTATGCAACGTACAATACAATGAATGTATTTTAAGGGCAGCTGTCGCATTTCTTGTAGCACTTTTCCCAGTACAAGGAGACAAAAATGTGATAGAGAGAAAACAAGACGAGAGCAACAATGGCATGCACAATGATAGACCACATCGTCACCGTCTTGGTGAAGAGAATACCCTTGCCTTGAACAGGAGGAAGGGAAAGGAACACGCCGGGTGCCACCAAGATAGCAATGGCACTTGAGGCAAGAATGTTGGTGATCATACGACCTGAGCAATTACCCTTACAATTGGAAACAGACATTTTTTTGGATTGAAAACAAAATATGTCAACACTACTCTTGATAAAGAAAAGAAAAAAATCATTTGCAAGTAATTTTATTGGTTGTTGTAGGATAAAGCTCCTCAATTCTTTCTTTCCAGATTTGAGCTTTTTGTAGGTTTTTTCTTACACCCAAGCCATTTTCATAATAGTGGACTAACTTTTGCATTCCTCTTTTAAAACCGCGTTCAGCAGTAAATTTGTAATGTTGAAAGGCTTTGGTGTGGTTTTGAGGCACACCATAACCCTTTTCATACATATCGGCTATCAAGGCGTGGGAAGGTCCATATTCTTTATCAATACCCAACTTGCACCAATAAATAGCTTGCTCATAATCACATCGAAGATACATAAATACAGCCATATGGAGCTGAAATTGACAGACTGAAATAAAGGGACGTCGCAGCGTGACAGTAATCTCTTCAAATTTTCGTTTTCCCATCGAAGACAAAGAATTGCGAATTTTTTAATTTTGTTCACCCCCCAACCAAAAAAAAAAAGACTTCGCGAAAGTTCGCGTGATGACCAGGTCAAGGGCGGGTCGAAAACAAATTATTTCAAATTTTCAAAAACACATCGAATGGATCTTCGACGAATTTTGATTTTGGTGATTGGATGTATCTCGACTTTTGTTGGTGGTTCGCTCTATTTGTTTGGGGTTTATGCCGATCAAATCAAAAAAGAAATGCACATGTCTCAAGAACAAATCAACGATATCGGTGCTGGAATGTTTGTTGGGGGTTGTGTTCCTCTCCTCTTGGTAAATCCTTCTGTTTTTGAGGTTAACTATTCAAGGTTGGTTTTCTGGCTGACAAGTTTGGCTCCAGAATCCCTATGATCATCGCAACTTGTGTTGGAGTTGGCAGCTATGGATTGTTGGCCTTATCCCTTGGTCTCAACTTGGTTCTGCCCTATGTTGTGACCTTTCTTTGTTTTGCTGGGATCGGATTCTATGTCATTGCCATGTTTACTGTGATGCTCCCTCCAACACTTAGCCACTTTCAAGATGCCCCAAATATGGCATCCTCCTTTCTTCAAACGTTTTATGGGATTGGCAATGTTACATGGCCTCTCTTCTACAATTATGGTTTGGGCTCAAGTCTGTATGGTGGAATGTTAACTCTCACCATTGGTGTTGCATTTTCTGGCCTTCTCAATATTCTTTTCATTTCACCAAAAGCCCAGGAACATGAAGGTTTTCTTCACTCTCTTGTATGTAACCTTTAGATACACCTCTCATTACCAAAACAACTCTTGAAGAAAAACCTATCAAGACTCTGTTTCTCAACCCCCAATTTTATTTGCTATGTATCATCTTTTTTTGTTGTTTTGCCACCACCACAAATATGTTTGGAAACATTGGTTCTATTTATCAAGTCATCAATTCTACTTGTGTGTTCTCATAATTCTAGTCTGCGGGAGGAAATGCAAACCGAATCTTTTTTCTTCTCGTGGTCTTTGGTTTGACGCAAACGTTTGGACGATTGTGGTGTTTATTATGGAGTTATCTGGGATGGATTCCTGAAATTATCCTCCTTGCTAGTCTTTTCCTTCAGGTGGCTTTTTTTGGTCTTCTTATTCACTTTTCAGGCCATTTCATTTCTTTGTGCTTCGTGGGTGAATGATTCGCCTCTTGCGATTGCCATCTATTTGGGGGCGATTGGTGTCAGTTATGGGCTGACCTGGACGCTTTTCTACATCATCTTTGGTTCCTATTTCAAAGATATGCCCAAGGGACAATTGTTTTCTATTGCTAGCATGTTGGCACCTGGATTAGGTCCTATCGTCTTAAACTCTATCTCTGGTGCTATCTATGATCAGCATGGAACCTCAACCAATGGAACCATTATTTGCCATGGCTCAGAGTGTTACCACCAAACCTTTATTATTTCTTTTGTTTTCGATGTTGTTGGTTTTGCACTCGCAGTTTTTGTCTGGAGACAACAGAAATTCAAATGAGTAAAAATAATACATTTTATTCGTGCTTCTTCAGCAGAAATTTGTCAAGTCGTGAATCCGTTCCTTTATTCTTGAACGACTTGCTGAAATTATTGAAATTGTAGATACCTGACTGAGTTTGTTCAGACCCATTAATAATGACTGCATAAATTCGAATTTCTGTGCTTCGAACGTTGAAGGCTGATGTCTTGCCCTCTTTATCTCCAATTTCCCACCTCGTGACAGGAAAGGGAGCCCAGGACATTTCTGTCGAGGGAGGATATTCAAAAGCAATAATGGTTTTCTTTTCCAACTCTCTGACTGAAAATGAAGAGGATTTTGGTCCTTTTGTCGTGTACGTTACTTCTTCTGAGGTGCGTGTGTTTCGATATGTAATAGAGTGGTCACGACCATCTCGAGTGCCCGCTTTGACCTCGTCCATTGAAAGCAAAATCTCAATCTCTTCGCCTTGCACAAGCATCATCAAGCCTCCTTTGTCAACGATTTTGCGTTCATATTCAAGCACAAAGGTTGCCGTTTTTATCACCGGTCCTGGGTTTTCAAGCATCAAGAACTTTTTTGAATCGACCTGAATCCAGCTTCGCCGTATCGCAAACACCATCACTGTCACAATGACCCCAATGATAACCAAAACGATAACCGCTGCCAACAAATTCCACAAAACATTCGCCCAGTTCATTTTTACACTACATAGTCAACATCCAAAAAAAATCCCCCGAAATAAAAAAATTTTAGGCGGTCACGACCCGGTCATGACCGGGTCATAAGTAGGTTGGAGGTCAAAAAAAAATTTTTTTGAAATGTCTGAACTTACTCTCACACAATCGTTGGACCCGCATTTTTACCCGGAAACTTGTCCTGGCCGAGAGTCTGAATTTGCCAGGATCCAACAAGAAATCGAACGTTCAGCTCAAAAGGGCAACTTTCTTTATGTCTATGGGGTTCCTGGGACTGGAAAAACGTTGGTGGTAAACCAAGTCTTGGCACGTTTTTCTGACCGACGCATCATCTCCATGAATGGAAGTAATCTCTTGGAAGACCCATATTCTCGGTTTTGGCACGCCTATCAAGGAGAGACAATAACTGCATCACTTGCAAAACAGAAATTACAAGAGAGCGGATGCGACTATGGCTTGATTCTTCTTATTGACGAGGTCGATTTATTGACGTCTCACAAAGATGCCTTTTCTCTCTTGTATATGTTATGTGATGACTGGATTCCTCGTCGCAAAGTGACTGTGGTTGCAATTGCAAACGAAAGTGAACTCTTTTCCTCTTTTCCTGAGAAGATTCGACAAAAATTCGAAAGCCGTGTCCAATTCCGTCTACGATTTACGCTCTACCAAGAGAAACAACTGGTTGCTATTTTGGGACAACGAATTGAAGTGGATCGTTATTTCTTACCGGATTCGGTCAAATTTGCTTGTAAAAGTCGAGATGCTCGATCTTTGTTAACCTTGTGTTGGAAGGCTCTTCAAACCTGGTCGAACGACACGCCAATCACTTGCCAACACATGCGAAAGGTTGCTGAACAGATGGCTTCTGAGCAGGCACAAATTTATCCTCAACTGTCCGAATATGAAGTGGATGTACTCAAGTGTTTGTTGAATGGATTTGATCAAGAAAGAACGCCCAGCCTGTGTGAAGCCTGGAAGTGCTTTCAAGACACGTATCGATACACAGAATTGACCTATGATATGTTTTTGTCAATTTTTGTTTCCCTGGTTCGAGCTGGTGTGCTTGCCTTGATTTCCTCTCCCGAACAGGGCATGTATCAGCGGTTTCGCTTTCAAGCTTGTTTTCATAGCCATGACACGTCCTTTCTGAACTATTTGAAACAGGAATAAAGTAGATATGTTTGATGATGTGCAGACAAACCTGTTGTGTTTTTAAGAGAGATGAAAAAGCATTCTGTCTTTTTTTCGATTCTGTGCGAGTATTTGTCAGAGACAGATAGGGTCCGTTT
>CAZKFT010000074.1:1596-6234 GCA_964552205.1 uncultured Gammaproteobacteria bacterium | reverse complement strand
AATCAACAGACTACTGTGGTGGCAAACATGTCCGGGACGAACCTTCACAACGGTTCCGGCCCGGCATTGATGAGTGCGAAGAGCCTGACTGGCGACGCAGTCGTCAATCTGGAAGGCGAGAGCGTCGGCGACATCAAGGACATCATGCTTGACATGCGCACAGGCAAAGTCGGCTATGCCGTGCTGTCCTTTGGCTCCATTCTTGGGATGGGTGAAAAGCTCTTCGCGATTCCCTGGGCTGCGCTACGGCTTGATGCCAAAGAAAAGCAGTTCATCCTCAACGTCGAGAAGGATCGTCTCAAGGACGCACCGGGTTTTGACAAGGACCATTGGCCGAACATGGCCGATTCGACCTGGGAAGCCAGCATCCACAGCCATTACGGCATGCGGCCTTAGCGGGCCAGTTCTACCTCAAGAGCCTCGGCGTAGCGGTGGGCGGCTGCCGCATCCAGCGAGAGCTGCTCGACCAGGGCCATGAAGGTCTCCTCGGTCATCCTGGCTTCCGCCAGGATGACCGCTTTCTCGCCGGGTGAGAGGTAAATCTGTGCGGCAATGCGCGCCAGATTCTCGGTAGTAATGACGGTGTCGGTTTCTCGGGCCGGGGCTGTGTCCTGTGCAGGCGCAGACGCCGGCGGGACGGCGATATTGGTGGTCCGCGTCGGCGGTGGGGCATCACTGCAGGCGATCATCGCAATCAACGCAAGACCCAACACAGGCAGAATTCGCATGTTCATGGACGTCCTCCCCTTCCACGGCTGTGTGCCCGGTCGCGGACGGCGCCCGGGATGAATTCACGGTCAAGTGGCGGGGGGCCGCGATGACCTGCGCCACCGGCGGGAACGCCTCGTGCGCGTAGCCGCTCGTGGATGGACTCAGCGAGCGCTTGTCCGCGCAAACCGTCATCCACACTCTTGGTGACATGCGCGGAGAAATCCCGCACACCGTCGTCGCCATGTTCAGCGCCGACATAAACCAAGTCGCGGAAAGTCTGGTTGAACTCGGTGGGGCCAACATCGCCACGTCGGAGTGCACGAGCAATAGCCTCGACATCAGCCACGGGAATGCCAGCGTCTACAGCTTTATGGACAGCAATGGGCATCTGCAGGACATCCATCAGATACGAGTTGTCCTGAGCGACAACAATCGTGGAGGTCATCAGGAGGAGAAGAGAAATCGAGTAGGTTTTCATCGGTGGAGAGTGACTTGGCACCAGACTCTCTGTCGGTGCGTTGAAGCACAGAGTTCAATCGAAGTAGCTGGGAGTATGAACGGGTACACCTTCCCGCTCTGGGGAGGCGACTACAGGAGTACCGCAATGAGCGAACACGAAAAGCAGAAGCAGAACCAGAACCAGCCGCAACAGCAGCAGAACCAGCAGGACAAGTCCAAGCAACAGCAACAGGGTCAGCAGGACCATCAGGACAAGTCCAAGCAACAGCAGCAGAACCAGCAGGACAAGTCCAAGCAACAGCAACAGGGTCAGCAGGACCATCAGGACAAGTCCAAGCAACAGCAGCAAGGTCAGCAGGACAAGCAGAACGAGTCCAAGCCTTCGCCGCAGAAGTGATTTAATCCAGGCAGAGAAGCTCGGGGGGCGTCACTGCCCCCCGATTTTTTGGTATCGTTGCTCACATTGATTCCCAATGTGAGGAGCTTCCCGGATGTCCCGTACACTTACCGCTTTGTTGTCGGCCGGCCTGCTTGCGGCCGCGTTTCAGCCCCAGTCCGTGCTCGCAAACCCGGGAGCCTCAGAGCCAGTTGATCTGGCCATGGTCACGCGCATCCGGCATGAGGGTCTGCATCGCTCCCAGGTGATGAACTACCTCACCCACCTCACTGACAATATCGGGCCGCGCCTGACCGGGTCACCGGGCATGGCTGCCGCCAACGCATGGACCCGTGACACCCTGACCGATATCGGGCTGGAGAACGCCCGTCTGGAGGGTTTCGATTTCGGCAAGGGCTGGTCTTTCGACTATGTCTCCGTCCATATGACATCACCGCGAACCTCGCCGCTGGCCGCCTATCCGCGGGCTTGGACCCCCGGCATGGACCACTCGGTGACAGGGCAGGTGGTTCGGCTCACGCTGGCCAACGATGCCGACCTGGAAAAGCATCGCGGGCAGCTCGAGGGCAAGATCATCCTGATGGACGACCCGCGGGTAGTCCCTGACAGGATGGAACCGCGCGTCCATCGTCATGATGATGAGTCTCTGTCAAACATCGTCCAGTTCCCCATCCCGGGTGAGCGCAGCACCCCGGCGATGTCGCGTTTCGCGCAAATGCAGGCATTCCGCGAAAAACTGCATGCCTACCTCGTGGAGGAAGGTGTGGTGGCCACCATCTACATCAGCTCATGGGATTACGGCATCGTTCGGCTTGGTGCCGGCGCGGGTCACGCTGTGGACTCACATCCTGGTGTGCCGTCCTTGCAGATGAGCGTCGAGCATTTCAACCTGCTCTCGCGTCTGGTGGCTGATGGCGAAGATGTGCAGGTACGCGTTCATGTTCGCGCGCAGTTCCACGAGGAGGACACGCAGGCCTATAACACCATTGCGGAGATTCCCGGCACAGGTCGAACCCGCAATGAAATTGTGATGGCTGGCGCGCATCTGGATTCTTGGCACGCAGGGCAGGGTGCCACCGACAATGCCTCGGGTGTCGCTGTGGTGATGGAAGCTGTGCGCATCCTGAAGGCATTGGGTGTTCAGCCTCGACGGACCATCCGCGTGGCGCTTTGGTCGGGTGAGGAACAGGGACTGCTTGGCAGTCGCGCTTACGTCGAGCGCCATGTCGCGACTCGCCCACCGCACACGGAAGAGGACCAGCTGGCACTGCCGGAGCGTTTCCGGTCGCCGACCTGGCCCATTCAGCCGCGTGCTGGCCATGCGCGTCATATCGCGTACTTCAATTACGACAATGGTGGTGGCCGCATCCGCGGCGTGCATGCGGAGGAGAATGCCGCTTTAGGGCCGATATTCCAGTCCTGGTTGTCGCCTCTGAACGACCTGGGTGCAGACACAGTGACCATGCGAACCACAGGCAGCACGGATCATGTGCCGTTTGATCGTGTCGGGGTCCCGGGTTTCCAGTTCATCCAGGATCGGCTGGACTACTTCACCCGTACGCATCACTCGCACCTGGATACCCGTGAATACATCCGGCGCGAGGACCTGATGCAATCCGCAGTGGTGATGGCGACTTTCCTGTATCACGCAGCGATGCGCGACGAGCCACTGCCCCGGAAGCCGATGCCGACGGAGCCTCCGACCGCCGACTAGCCCTTGCTCAAATTTGGGACAGATGGCAAACTTCGCCAAGTTTTTTTGGGACGGAGATTGCAATGTCGTATGTGAACAGAGGGATTGTAGGATTGGTCGGGGTGCTTGCACTGGCTTGGGCAAGCTCGCCTGTGGCCATCGCCAATCCGCAGTGTGGAGCGCTCCCAGGGCTCGGTTGGACTTGGCAGACTTCGGAGGCGTGGGGCAATCCGTTCACCTTCACCACCGTGTCCGACGTGAACTACCGCGGACGCAGCGGTAACGGCGACGCCGAAGTCTCCATCCTGGTGTTGCAGCACCGCCTTCTGATGTGTCAGGCGATCACGCCCGAAGGCGTAGTAGGCCCCATGCCTGCTACTCCCGTTGTGATAGAGGCGGTGGTTGTGGATGAGTTCTTCCAGGACGGCGGCCGCGTATGCCATCAGGCACGTAAGAAAGCCGACCTGATTGACGATTGTCGCGCCCCGGCGGGACGCTGAGAACTGCTAGGGGTTTTTGCAGGGATCCGGGATTGCGGGCTCTACCACGCCCAGCCAGGTGACTTGAGTCTTTGATCGCAAGGGCCCGAACGGGTGCTCTCCGAGGCCGATAGCACCCTCGCAACGCACGACCAAGAGGGGTTCGACCCCGACTCGCAGTGCATCCAAGCGTGCTGGTGAGCCGTCGATGACGACTTGCACGCAGCCGTCATCTGTCTGCAATGCATCGTGGCCTGTCACGCCTTGGGTAAGAGGCCAAGGCAATGCCCCGCACCGCCATACCGTGATGGCGCTATCGCCGGACTTCCAATGCAGCACCGCACTCATCTCGCCGGTGTCCGTTGCCAGCGTGCCGTGGCTGGTGTAGTGGTTCAGCGTGCAGCCCGTGAGCAAGACGGTGAATAGAACGGGTATCGCGCGCATACCTGTCACCCCCAGAGCAAGGAAACCAGCCGTGCGCCGACGGTCGGGTCTTTCCAGTATGCGGTATGAGCCAGCAGCCATTTCACGCCGCTATTCACGGTGTGCCCATGCAACAACCAGCCCTTGGTATCGGTATTGGCGCGGTATCGCTTCTCTACCGGTCCGTCCGTGCCATCCGTTGTGACCCGCGTTCCAAACACGCGACCGCTGACCACCGGGTCGTGCATGCTGTAGAAGTTGTGCCACGGCAGACGTTCCACATCGGAAGGAATCTCGGCAAGCTCCACCTTGGGAAACAGCGTGAGACCTGCGACTTTCATGTCGAGCCCGAGGGGGCTTCCAAGAGTGACCAGCCCCTGGACCGCCCATAGGCGGCGGTCGTCGCCCCTGAACAATTCGCCTTCGGCGACCAGCGCGTTGAGTGTCTGCAAGGCATACACGGAGCCAAGACTGTG
>CAZKFT010000074.1:0-1496 GCA_964552205.1 uncultured Gammaproteobacteria bacterium | reverse complement strand
GGACTTCATAGTCCTCCGACACATGGCTGGCTTTGAGGACACGGTCACAGAGGGTGCGAACCGCCTTGTCCAGCTTCACGGAGGCGCTACGCCCGCGCTGGACCCCGTGCACCACGAGAATGTGGGGCGGGCGTGAGAGTTTCACCGGCATGGTGGTCTCCTATCGATCCATCGATAGGGGTGAGTCTAACTTATCGTTTTTCCATCAGGAAAGTGGCTTGTACCATTGACGAGACGGTAATCGTGCCGGCCTCCCACTGGGCCGCGCTACCGGCATCTGCCGACCGCATCATCATGGCCTCGGCCCGGGGTGCCGCAAAGCCGCGGTCCAACTCGCTGATGGTCCAGACTCCGCCGAGGGTCGCATCCGCAGACTCTGCAAGCACGGTTGCTCGGTCGCGGGCATCGGCGACCGCATCGCGCAGTGCATCACGTTTCAGTTGCTCCGCCCGCGAATGCCCTGGGGTCACGGAATCAATGCGGTCCACGCGCGCGGCAACCAATGCCTCGACCAATGCGGGCCACTTGTCCATCTCACCGAGTTTGAACTCAATACTGCGCGAGACACGGTGTCCACGGAAAATCTGCTGGCGTTCCACCCAGTCATACATGGGCTCGATCCGAATCCCCAGCGCACGCAGGTCCGCGTCTTGCACGCCGGCAGCGCGGATGGCATCGAGCGCCGCGTTCACGCGCCTGGCAACACTCTCGTTCGCCGTCGCCAAGTTTTCGTCTGTTGCTTCCACTGTGAGCTGCACTTTGAGTTCGTCTGGTACGACCTCGATCTGCGCATTGCCCTGAACCATGACATGTGGCTGGGATTCCAGGTTGGGTCCCGACACGGGAACGCAGGCTGAAAGCAGCACGGCAGCAAGAACCAAAAGACTCGTTTTCATGGCTCCACTCTACTCCTTTAGTTCTGGTGGTCTAAGACGCAATTCGAGCGTGCGCCGTACTCTGGGCCACTCGGAATGCAGGATGCTGTACATCACGGTATCGCGGGGTTGGCCGTTTCGCCTTGCCTGAAAATGGCGTATGACCCCATCCCTATTGGCACCGAGCTTCTCAATGGCATTTTGGGAGTCGGTGTTCAGAATGTCTGTGCGCAACCCCACTACGGCACAGCCTAGTGTGTCGAAGGCGTGCGAGAGCTGCAAGAGCTTGGATGCTGTGTTGACATGAGTGCGCTGCCACCGCTTCGCGAACCAGGTGTAGCCAATCTCGACGCGGTCAATCTCAGGAATGATGTCGTGATAACGGGTGCTTCCGACGATATGCCCGGTACTCAGCTCTCTCACCACCCATGGCAACATCGTTCCGTCGCGCTGCCCCTGGAGCGCCGTTTCGATGTAGTCGCTGATCTCATCAGCAGTAGGGACTGTGGTGTACCAGAGACCCCATAGTTGGCCGTCCGCTGCCGCGGACACGAGGTCTGCAGCATGGGACTGAGCCATCGGCTCCAGCCGGACCCAATGGCCTTCCAGCATGACGGGCTT
>CAZKFT010000073.1:3949-6254 GCA_964552205.1 uncultured Gammaproteobacteria bacterium | reverse complement strand
CGGGGTCCTGCAACAAGGGATTGAGGTCGCGTCCGTCCGCTGGTATCGGGAAAAGGCGCTCGAACGGGTTCGAAGTCATGACAGTGAACAGGATGAAGCCTACCGACAGTAAGCCAAGGACCGCCAACACCCGTGCTGAAAAAACCTCAGGCAGTCGCTCGCTCCAAAGCGCGACCGCCATCGACCAACCTGAGAGCATGAGAATCCATAGCAACAAGGACCCTTCATGTGCACCCCATACAGCCGCGATGCGATACATAAGTGGTAGCTCGCTGTTCGCGTTGTTTGCGACATAGAGCACGGAAAAATCCAGCTGGATAAAAGCGAAGGTCAGACACAGGTAGGAAATCGCCACCATGGCCAGCTGCGTTGCAGCCGCAGGTCGGGCAGTTCGCATCCAAACCGTGTTTCCTGTGTAGGCACCGAGCAAGGGCAAGACACCCTGCACCAGGGCCATGCCCAGCGCTACCAACAACGCGAAATGACCAAGCTCGACGATCATCCACCCTCACCGTGTGGTGCGACAGGCTCTCTCGCGGCCCGCTTCAGTGCCTCGTGGACTTCAGGGGCCATGTAGTTCTCATCGTGGCGTGCAAGAACCTCATCGGCGACAAACACTCCGTCCACACGCAGCCGCCCGTGTGCGATGACTCCCTGCCCTTCCCGGAACAGGTTTGGAAGAAGGCCGGAGTACTCAATCGGCACTTGATGCAGCGTGTCCGTGAGAACAAAAGTCATCGCCAGACTGCCCTCCTCCCTGCTGACACTTCCTTCTTCCACCAATCCGCCAATACGGAAACGCTTGTCGACCGGCACCTCCCCAGCGAGCACCTGCGTGGGGCTGTAGAAGAAGAGAATGTTGTCCTGGAATCCGCGCAGTGCCAGCAAGGTGGCAAGGCTCACACCAAACACGATCAAGAGCACAACCGCCAATCGTTGTTTGCGTGCAGGTGTCATGACTGTCTTGCCTGCCGAGCGATGTCACGACGCAAACGTCGATGTGCGCGCAACGGGAGCCAAATGCCCCAGACCAGCATGAGTACGGTCAGAATGAACGACGGCCAGACATAGACCGCGTATCCCCCCATCTCCAGAAATTCAGCCATCTTTTCTCTCCAGATTAGCGACCCAGGCTGAGGCTCGTTCCGCTTCCAGGACCGCAACACGCAGTCTTGCCAGAAGCGCGGCAGCGAACCACGCCATGAAGCCCAATGCCGCCAACAACAGTGGAATCAGCATTTCGGTGTCAATTGAAGGAGCGGACAGCTTGGTGATGGTCGCGCCCTGATGAAGGGAATGCCACCACTCTACTGAAAAATGAATGATGGGAATGTTCACAACCCCTACCAGCGCGAGAACTGCGCTGGCACGAGCACCTGTCCGTCGGTCGGGAAAGGCGTCATGCAATGCGATATAGCCGATGTACAGGAACAGCAGTACAAGCTCCGAGGTCATGCGTGCGTCCCACTCCCACCACGTCCCCCACATCGGCTTACCCCAGAGTGAACCGGTAATGAGCGTCAACAATGTGAATGCCGCACCGAGAGGTGCTGCCTGCCGCGCAGCGAGTTCGGCCAACTTCATGCGCCAAACCAGTCCAATGGCAGCCGCAGTGGCCATGAACATGTACACCGACATGGACATCCACGCATTGGGAACGTGCACATAAATGATCCGGAAACCGTCGCCCATCTGGTAATCAGGCGGGGCGAGGACCAACCCACCGTAGAAGCCGGCGAGAATCAGGATTACCCCCGGAATCAGGAACCACGGGATCAGGCGCCCGGCAATCCGGTAGAAGTGGGGAGGAGATCCGAATTTGTGGAACCAGGTCCAGTTCATCATGTCATTCCAGGTTGATACGCAAAGCCGCTGCGATAGCGAAGGGTGCCAACGTCACCGCGAGCACCAACAAAGCGGCCAACAGATAGAGCGGCCCCTCTACCGCCAGTCCGCTGGCCGCCATCGAGGCAGCCCGAGTTCCGAATATCAAAACCGGTACACACAGGGGCAGAACAAGCAGGGCGAGCAACGGCGCACTGCGCTTCAAACTCACCGTCAGGGCGGCGGCTACCGCCCCAATCATACTGAGAAGCGGCGTTCCAAGCAGGAGACCCGCAACCAGCACGATCAAGACCTCCCATTCAATGCCGTACATCATCGCGACCAAAGGGGCGATGACTAGCAGTGGCACGCCAGTCACCAACCAGTGAGCGGCGACACGCGCAAGACAGACTGCCGGCAGCGCCCTCGCACCAAGAACCATCAACTCCAGCGTCCCGTCCTCGTAGTCCGGCCTGAACAG
>CAZKFT010000073.1:0-3849 GCA_964552205.1 uncultured Gammaproteobacteria bacterium | reverse complement strand
TCGCACCAAGAACCATCAACTCCAGCGTCCCGTCCTCGTAGTCCGGCCTGAACAGCGTCTCAAGGCCAAGCAGGGCTGCCAGCAAAGCCGCAACCCAAATGACCCCTGGCCCAATCATATTCAGGGTGTCCAGTGATGGGCTCACACCCAGCGGGAACAGGCTTGCCACCAACAACAGAAAAAGTGGCGGCAGTGCGAAATCGGACCAGCGTCGCATGGCCAGGCGCAAATCACGTTTCAGCGTCGCGCCAAGAATGCCGTTCAAAGCGACAACTCCACCTGCGGTAGAAGACCACTGAATGCCTGGTGTGATGTCACAATTGCAATACCGCCGTTCTGGCAGTGTGCAGCAATCATCTCCTGAATCATGTCCTGCCCTTCGACATCAAGCGCGGTCAACGGTTCATCCAGAACCCACAGCGGCGCATCACTCACCAACAGGCGAGCCAGTGCGCACCTTCGGCGTTGCCCTGCAGACAACACGCGACAGGGCGTGTCCGCCACACCGGCAAGCCCGCAGGCCTGTAGCGCTGCAGCAGTTGTGCCTGAGCCATTCACCAAGGCGCGGTGATAGTCGAGATTCTCCCGTGGAGTCAGGTCCAGCTTGAGCCCTTCTGTGTGGCCTATCCACGCAATGTCCGAGCGCAGCGAATGCCCCGACCAGGAGATCTCCCCCTCCTCCACCAACCCCATCCCGGCAATAAGACGCAACAGACTGGTTTTCCCGGAACCATTCGGCCCTCGAACACAAACCAGATCGCCCTTCTGCGCAGCAAAGGTAAGGCCCGTGAACAACACGCGGTCACCACGCCGGCAAGCGAGCCCATTCACGTCAAGTCGGAGCACGTGCTTACCTCAAGCCACGGAATAAGTGGGCTTCTGAACACCCTCGAGCTTGAATCGAGCATTGAAGGCGACGGTAATTCGGACGTCGTCACCATCGTAGTAAGCCACTTCATGCAATAACCACGACGGGAAAAGCACCAACTGCCCGGGCTGCAAGCGAACCATGAGATGCGCTTGGTTATACGGTGCCTGCAACTTCGCAATCGCCATATCCATGAACATGTTCATGGTTGAGAACGGGTTGATGAACGTGAGCTTGCCGCTGTCGCTGTTGGGATCGTCGCCGCTATGGCTTACGCAATACACGCCTGACCAGCTATGGAGCGGATGGTTGTGTGGGCCGAAGAACCCCCCCTTCCGCGTGTTGTGGAACCAAGACTCATGTGCGATGTGCAATCTGCCAAGCGTGGCAGCGTCATAGCCGTTGAGCTCACCGATTGCCTGATACAGATTGGAATAGCAGAAATCCCGCAACTTCGCTACGCAGGGCTGTGGCCAGTCGAATAACCCGAAATGGCTCTCGAACAGTGCATCGTTGCGATACACTAGTGGGTCAGGGTTGCGAAACTTGTCGCCTTCCGCCTCACATTTCAGGAAAAGCTCACGCAGCTCGGCATTGAGCGCGTCGCAATTCTCCAACTTGGCGACAACAATTGGTACCGCAAATGCTTGGGTAATCTGGCCCATTGGTCTTCACTGTCCTCTGCATATTTGTTGGTGCCCAGGGCCGGACTCGAACCGGCACGGCCTTACGACCTGCGGATTTTAAGTCCGCTGCGTCTACCAATTCCGCCACCCGGGCGCTGCCCCCGTATTGTATGGCCTCACGCCAGTTGAGGGGGACCCGGATTGGTCAAATATCGCTCGATTCCACTGATATAAGTCACGACCTCAGCATCGGCAGCCTTAGATTTCAGTCCAACCACCGTTTTTCAGCTTCTCGGCTCCGAAAGCCTATTGACACACTAGAGTAAATTGTTCATTTTCGGTCCAAGCACAATGTCCAGCAGGAGATTCGATGATGAAAGTTTGTTTGGCGCTATCCGCAGCGATGCTGCTCATTGCAATATCAACGCAAAGTCTGGCCGATGATTCGATTCCAGTAGCATCGACCGACGATGCGCGCGCTACTGTCGCTGCTAACCTGAAGGATATTGATACCTTCTTGGAATTCATTGAGGACCTTTATGCTGACTTGGAGGCAGGTAAGTACGGACGCATTCGTCTCAGCGACATGGATTTGATTACCACAAGCCGCGCGACACTCCGGCAGGTCCTTACAGGGAAGTCCAGCATTGACGAACTTGACCGCGATGAGCGGATAGCCGTCTACAATGCTTAGGAGGCCATCAGCGCCGCCCTGCGCGGGTCGGCGGAAAGCCGTCCAATTTGCCGCCGCCAGCACACGGTTGGTACCAATCGTCTCATAACAGCGTGTTTCACCGCCAAGGAACGCAGAGAGATGTCCGATAATGCTGCGCGTATCTATGACCAGTTCTTCCGGTCGACCTTGACACCACCTTCGGACGGTTGATTTGTAGCTGGAGGCTAGGGCCGGAATCGAACCGGCGTACACGGCTTTGCAGGCCGCTGCATCACCACTCTGCCACCTAGCCGGAGGCTTAGAACAAAAACCCCGGGTTAACCGGGGTTTTTGCTAACTGATTGGAGCGGGAAACGAGGCTCGAACTCGCGACCTCAACCTTGGCAAGGTTGCGCTCTACCAACTGAGCTATTCCCGCTTGCGAGGGTGCATATTCTAGGGCCAGCCGCCCGGGTGTCAAGCACGGTCTCGCAGGAGCTCCGGCAGGGCCACTTTGAGGTATTGGGCCATCGACCATAGAGTCAGGGCCGCTGCGACATATAGCAACCACTCTCCTATCGTGTACAAAGGCAGAAACAGCAGCGGTTGATGGTAGATCATCAACAGCAGGGCAACCATCTGCGCGATGGTTTTGTACTTGCCGATTATCGAAACTTTGATGGTCGCCCTCTGGCCAACCTCGGCCATCCACTCCCTGAGCGCGGAAATGGTTATTTCTCGTCCGATAATGACTGCCGCGGCCAAGGACAACCACATGTTCTCACCTGCATCGCGGAACACCAGCAGTACAAGCGCCGTGGCCACCATCAGCTTGTCCGCAACGGGGTCCAGGAACGCACCAAATGCGGAAGTCTGCCCCCATTTTCGAGCAAGGTAACCGTCCAGCCAGTCAGTCACAGCCGCCAGACTGAAAATCAGGAATGCGACCAGATTCGAAAGATGGTGGTCCCAAAGAAACGCCAGTGCAAACAATGGAATCGCAAAGATGCGGAGGAGCGTGAGGACATTGGGAATGTTCAGTTTCATGATCCGCTTCCAGCGTCCTCCGTATGGAACAAATCGTGTATCCGTTGCGCGAGCTCCCGACTGATACCAGGCACCCTGACCAGATCATCTACCCCTGACCGCGCGACCGCCTGAATGCCACCGAAGTGCCGCAACAGCGCTTGGCGTCGCTTGGGGCCGAGGCCAGCGATGCTCTCGAGCACGGATTGCGTGCGCGTCCTGGACCTTTGTCCACGGTGCGCCGCGATTGCAAATCGGTGCGCTTCATCACGCACCTGCTGTACCAGGTGCAGCGCTGGTGAGTCTGCTGGAAGTATAAGTGCAGCGTTTCGTCCCGACAAGAAAAGCTGCTCCTGCCCAGGTCTACGGTCAACGCCCTTCGCGACGCCCACAATGACTACACCTTCAACGCCCAATTCGGAAAGCACTTGTTCAGCGACAGCGCGCTGTGCACGCCCACCATCGATAAGCAGGAGATCAGGCACAGGTACCTCTCCCTTGACGACTCGTGTATATCGTCGCCGCAAGGCCTCCCGTAGCGCGGCGTAATCGTCGCCCCCACCTTGAGTGATGTTGAAGCGGCGGTACAAGTCCCGACGCTCCCCGCCTTCGTCCATTACCACGCAGGAAACCACGGTTGCCTCGCCCATGGTGTGACTGACGTCGAAGCACTC
>CAZKFT010000072.1:0-6684 GCA_964552205.1 uncultured Gammaproteobacteria bacterium | reverse complement strand
CCGGAGACGCGTACGACACCGATGCCGCCGCGACCTGGCGCGGTGGCAATGGCGGCGATGGTGTCTGAGTCAAGCATGCTTCAGTGTATCGCGGCCACCTGCCTACGCTGAAGCTTCGGCAGGCAGAC
Organism: uncultured Gammaproteobacteria bacterium; assembly: GCA_964552205.1. Lineage (GTDB taxonomy): Bacteria > Pseudomonadota > Gammaproteobacteria > Natronospirales > JAIVGZ01 > JAIVGZ01. The sequence continues at coordinate 6,556 of CAZKFT010000072.1, read as the reverse complement.
CGTAGGAGCGGTGCTTCGCACCGCGAATAGTGCGAGCCCAGTAGCTTGGAGCCATTCGCGACGCGAAGCGTCGCTCCTACATGACTCGGCAAGCCTTAACTTGACTCTGAAAGGTCATCATAGTCGCGGTGCAAAGCACCGCTCCTACGTTTTTTTGGCGTCGATCTTGCGGGTGATGTAGGCCTGCTGGAGCAGCGACACCAGGTTGTTCACGAACCAGTACAGCACCAAGCCCGAGGGGAAGAACGCGAAGAAGCCGGTGAAGATGATGGGCAACATCGTCATCACCTTCTGCTGCACCGGATCCAACGGTGCGGGATTCAATTTCTGCTGCAAGAACATGCTGGCACCCATCAGCAGCGGCAACACGAAGTAAGGGTCGCGGCTGGACAGGTCCGTGATCCACAGCGCCCACGGCGCCTGACGCAACTCGACCGACTCCAGAAGCACCCAGTACAGCGCGATGAAGACAGGAATCTGCACAAGAATCGGGAGACAGCCACCGAGCGGGTTGATCTTCTCCTTCTTGTACATCTCCATCATTGCCTGCTGCAGGCGTTGACGGTCATCCTTGTAACGCTCCTGCAAGGTCTTCAAGCGCGGCTGGATCTTGCGCATGTTCGCCATCGAGCGATAACTGGTTTCCGACAACTTGAAGAACGCCAACTTGATGAGCAGCGTGAGGAAGATGATGGCCCAGCCCCAGTTGTTGGTGACGATATGGATTTTCGACAGCAACCAGAACAAGGGCTGCGCGAGAACCGTCAACCACCCGTAGTCGACGGTGCGGTCGAGGCCGTGAGCCACTTCTGCCAGACGGTCTTGCAGCTTCGGACCGATGAACAAGCGGTTGGACAGCGTGGCCGTCTCGCCTGCTTCAATCTGCACGGCGGGTTCCCGCACGCCAATGGCGTAACGGGCGCCATCGAGAACGAGCGTGTAATAGTGGTTGGTGGCGTCTGTTTCCGGAATCGCCGCGGTGACGAAGTAGTGCTGCACCATGGCTGCCCAACCACCGGTGTGGTCCACGCCCAAGCGCGATTTGATCATGTCATCGAACTTGATCTTGCTGTACTTGTTGCCGTCGTGCAGTCCGGCGCCGAGGAAGGTGTACACGAACCAGGACGGCTCGATGGGTACAGTTTCCGTCCGCTGCAGTTGCGTGTACTGACTGCCGCGCCAGGGCGCGCCTGTCTGGTTCTCGATGCGATGCTCCACGCCGATTTCGTAGTCACCGCGACGGAACACGTAGGTCTTGGTCACCCGCAATCCGTGCTCGTCTTCGAAGGTCAGCGGGACGCGAAGCTCGTCCTGACCTTCCGCCAGCTCGTAGCGCAGCCGCTCAGTGCGCCACACAGCGTGATGGTTTGGTGCGGACTCTCCCTCAGTAATCAATCCACCCTGCACTATCGAGATTGCTGGCAGCGTGTCCGACAACAGCGGGAACGGCGTATCCGGTGTCTTCTTTTCCAACGGGTAATCCAACAAGTCCAGGGCTCGGATGTCGCCACCCGCAGTATCTATCTCCAGGGACACCACATCGGTACGAACACGAATGCGCTGGTCGGTCGGAAACACCTGGCCCATCCCCGCGCGGGTGGGACCGACGGCTTGCTCTGCAGGCGTAGTGAGCTGCTGCGGCAACGTCGGTAGGTCGTCGCGCGGCGTAGCGGGTGCCGGCAGGTCGTCGGCTGCGCGCTCGGCAGTTTCTACGACTGGGGCCGTTCGCTGTTGCGGGCCGTAATCATCGCGCCATGCCTGCCACAGGAGGAACATGACAAAAGCCAAAGCGATGTACAGGAAGAAACGGGTGTTATCCATGGTGATGATGTTCCAATCCAGGTACCGGGTCGCAACCGCCCTCGTGCCACGGATGGCAACGGGCGATACGACGCAGGGTCAACCAAATCCCACGCACGGATCCGTGCGTCTCGATTGCTTCGAGCGCATACGCGGAACACGTGGGGTAGAAACGGCACCTCGGCCCAAGCAGCGGGCTGATGGTGTAGCGGTACGCTTTGATCAGCGCTTTGAAGATTGTTTGCATCTGCCGGGCAACTCTTCGCAGTGTCTGTCCAGGCTGGCGCGCAATTGCTTGCTGTCCAACCGGTCGGCACCGGGGCGTGCCATCACGATGACATCCAAACCTGCCAGCGTGACTTTATGATGACGGAACGATTCGCGCGCCAAGCGCTTGAGTCGGTTCCGTGAAGTCGCGCGTCGCGCGGCCTTCTTTGAAATCGCAAGACCGAGTCGCCCGTACTCAAGGCCGTTGTCGGTTCCTAACACGGTGAAACAGGAATCGGATGTGCGCTTACCCTGCGCGAACACCTTGGCGTAGTCCTGCTGCTCAGACAGCCGCACGAATCGCGGCAGACATCGGCCCGTTACGGACAGAGCCTTGCCCGACCCTTTGCACGGCGTGCTTTGAGTACCTTACGGCCGTTCTTGGTGGCCATGCGCGCGCGGAACCCGTGGGTACGCTTACGCTTCTGGACGCTGGGCTGGAATGTTCTTTGCATGGCGGCGGTCTTCTTGGGTCTACGCGGAAAGGTGCGAAGCCTAACGGCCACGGGGGTTTATGTCAATAATCTCTACCTGTCCCTGCCTGTGGATAACTTTTGCCCGGCGGGTTAGACTGCCCGACTCATCTGTAGGATTCATCACTGGGGGACTCAACTTGGACGCTACGCTGTGGCAGCGTTGCATTCGGCGGCTCGAAGGCGAGCTGTCGGAGCAGCAGCTGAATACATGGATTCGACCGCTGCAAGCGGTTGAAGAGCCACAGCAGCTCCGACTATTCGCGCCCAATCGCTTCGTCGTGGACTGGATATCCGAGCACTTCCTGGAGCGCCTTGGCCAGATTGCCTCGGAGCTCGAGCCCGCGGACACGCCGAGAGTCGTGTTGGAAATCGGCGCGGCTGCCCCCTTGGTTGCTCCTGAGCCGGCGCGCCCGATTAACGGCGGTAGCAGGCCGACCCCGCAATCTGGCGGGCGGCTTGCCAACATTGGCACCCGTTTGGATCCGCGCTTTTCCTTCGATAATTTCGTCGAGGGCAAGTCCAACCAGCTCGCACGCGCAGCTGCCCAGCAGGTGGCCGAGAACCCCGGGCACGCCTACAACCCATTTTTCATTTACGGCGGCGTGGGCCTGGGCAAGACCCACCTCATGCACGCCATTGGCAACGCCATCATTGCCAAGAATCCGCAGGCACGTGTCGCGTACCTGAACTCAGAGCGCTTTGTCGGTGACATGGTCAAGGCCTTGCAACACAACACCATCAACGAGTTCAAACGGTTTTATCGCTCGGTGGATGCTCTGCTCATTGATGACATCCAGTTCTTCGCCGGGAAAGACCGGACTCAAGAGGAATTCTTCCATACTTTCAATGCCTTGCTGGAAGCCCATCACCAGGTCATTTTAACCTGCGACCGCTATCCGAAAGAGGTCAACGGCCTCGAAGAGCGGCTCAAATCCCGCTTTGGCTGGGGCCTGACCGTGGCCATAGGGCCGCCGGAACTGGAAACCAGCGTCGCCATCCTGATGGCCAAAGCCGCACAAGCGGGCGTGGTGTTGCCGGATGAGGTGGCCTTCCTGATCGCGAAGCGAATTCGGTCCAACGTACGGGAACTTGAGGGTGCGCTGCGTCGTGTCATCGCCAACGCCAACTTCATGGGTGCGCCGATTACGCTGGATTTTGCGCGCGAAGCCTTACGCGACCTATTGGCATTACAGGACCGATTGGTCACTATCGAGAATATCCAGAAGACCGTGGCGGAGTATTTCAAGATTCGCGTGTCTGACCTGACATCGAAGTCGCGTAGTCGGTCGGTCACCCGTCCACGCCAGATGGCCATGTCGCTCGCGAAAGAGCTGACCAGCCACAGTCTGCCGGAGATTGGGGAAGGGTTCGGTGGCCGCGATCACACCACCGTGTTGCATGCGTGTCGAAAAGTGAAAGAATTGCGTGACCAGGACCTGCGATTCGACGAGGATTACCTGAACCTGTTGAGGACTTTGACAACATGATGTGTGTAGGCTGTGGATGAAATTGTGGATAAAGGTTTCCCCCGACTTATCCACAGGTTCCAGACAGGTCCACGGCGGTCTATACGCCTGTCATACATTGCTTTTTCGTATGCAACAAATTGATTTTATTAACAATATTAGAGGTGTGCACAGTTAGAGGCCTCCCTAATAACAGTCATAGATAGATATATAAAACCATTTTTAATAACAGCGAATATCACAGGGGCATACCATGAAGTTCCAGGCCGATCGTGAAACCTTGTTGAAGCCCATCCAGGCCGTCATCGGCGTGGTAGAGCGTCGTCAAACGATGCCAATCCTCTCGAACATGTTGCTGGTGGCCAATGAGCGTGGCTTATCGGTGACGGCGACGGATCTGGAGGTCGAGCTGGTGGCGTCAACGCAAGTCACGGTTCAAACCGCGGGCGAAGTCACCGTGCCTGGCCGCAAACTTCTGGATATCTGTCGGGCCTTACCGGACGGTGCGAAGGTGAATTTTTCGCTGGACAAGGGTCGGGTCATCATCAAATCCGGTCGTAGTCGGTTCACGCTGTCCACATTGCCGGCTGCCGAGTTTCCCGCCATCGAAGACATCCAAGCCAAACAGGAAGTCCAGGTAGATAACAGCACGCTTGGCGAATTGATTGACCGCGTGCATTTCGCCATGGCCCAGCAGGACGTTCGCTACTACCTGAACGGGATGTTGCTTGAATTGAAAGATAGCCAGATCCGGGCCGTTGCGACCGATGGGCACCGCCTCGCGATGTGTGATGCCGAGGCGAAGGGTGCCGGCGAACATGTGCAGGTCATCGTGCCGCGCAAGGGCGTTCTCGAGCTGCAGCGTATGGCGGGAGCGATAGACGGGAAGGCGACCATCGTCTTCGGGGGCAACCACCTGCGGGTCACTTTGGGCGACACCCGAATGACCACGAAACTCATCGACGGCCGCTTCCCGGATTACGAACGGGTGTTGCCAAAAGGTGGCGACAAGGACGTGGTCGGTGACCGCCAGATGCTACGGGAGGCACTGCAACGCGCGTCCATTCTGTCCAACGAGAAGTATCGCGGGGTGCGCCTACAATTGGCGGATAACCTCCTCAAGATTCAAGCCCACAACCCCGAGCAGGAAGAGGCCGAGGATGAGGTTGAGGTCCAGTACAAGGGCTCCGAAATGGAGATTGGGTTCAATGTGAACTACTTGCTGGATGCGCTGGGCGCCATTTCCACGGACCAGGCGCAGATCACGCTGACCGACGGAAACAGCAGTTGTCTGATTCGCGAACCGGGCAATGACCGCTGCAAATATGTCGTCATGCCGATGCGACTGTAGGCTGCGGGCTTGCTGAAGTCCCTATCCATACAGGACTTTCGTTGCATCGCCAAAGCGGACCTCGAGCTTTCCCCGACCCTCAATCTAATTTCAGGACCGAACGCCTCCGGCAAGACCAGCTTGCTGGAGGCGTTGTTCTTTCTGGGACGCGCCCGTTCATTTCGTACCGCCAGGGTGGGTCCGCTGATCCGGGACGGCGCCAGTGAGTTGATGGTGGTGGCACAACTGGAACGAGACGGGAAGCCCACCCCGCTGGGCGTTCGCCGGGGACGCCAGCATGCCGAGATGCGACTGGCCGGCGAGCCGCTCAAAAGCCTCGCCGAACTGGCCCAGGCCTTTCCGGTGCAGATTCTGGACCCCACCGTCCACGGGCTGCTGGATGATGGTCCGAGAGAGCGACGGCGGTTTCTGGACTGGGGAGTGTTCCACGTGGAACACGGTTTCCAGCAGGCGTGGCAGCGGTATAGCCGGGCCCTGCGCCAGCGAAACATCTTGCTGCGTCAGCAAGCCCAGGCCAAGGAGCTCGTGCCTTGGGAAGGGGAGTTGGCCGAAGCGGGCACCAGAATGGATGAACTGAGGCGACACTATTTGTCGCTAATTTCGCCAATCTTGGAGGCATCATCGCAAAAAATACTGGAAACTCCTGAGAACGTGAGCGTCGAGTATCAGCCTGGCTGGACCCGGGACATGACCCTTGAAGCGGCGCTGGTCCAAAGTCGAGAGCGTGACCGCGCCGCAGGAAGCACCCAGGTGGGGCCTCACCGCGCAGATATTCTGATCAAGCTGGGTGGGCATCGCGCCCAGGACCGCGTGTCCCGCGGCCAGCAGAAAGTACTGGCCGGGGTCCTTGTCCTGACGCAGCTGGCCGAGTATCGACGGCACAGCGGCAAGAGGGCGGTGCTGTTGGCAGATGACCTGTCGGCAGAGCTGGATCCGGCGCATTTGGAGCGCTTTCTCTCCCTGGCCAGAGAGGGAGACAACCAGCTGTTTATCACCGCCATCCGACCGGAAACCCTGCCCGACAATCTGGTCCAGAATGCACGCGTGTTTCACGTGGAACGAGGCGCTGTAACCGACTGTTCTTAAAGCGGTTTTTAGGGACATAAAGCGTGCTTTCACAGGCCGGTTTCTGGTAGAATAGGCCGTTCCATTTCAGAGCGGACCCAATGACCGAACAGAAGGCTTACGACTCCAGC
>CAZKFT010000071.1:0-6770 GCA_964552205.1 uncultured Gammaproteobacteria bacterium | reverse complement strand
AATGGTTTAGCAATTCCGAATGTGTCAACGTCGATTCGTTCTACAGTGCTCTTTCTTCCTGGTTTCAATAAAGCAAATTATTTATTAGGTATTCTTGTAAGCAATGATTTCTTCCATGATATTCTGACTGATATGGACATTGTATGTCTTCTCATCTGGAAAACACCAAGTGATAGTTTTTGGAATGCTATCGCTAAAAGTGGGGAGAAAAATAACAACTATGATTTTTGAATCTCGAAATGCCGCAGAAAGACCATGATATTCTATATTTCTGTTGTGTAAATAAATCCTCATTTCTGATTGAATTTTCTGCAGTTCTTTAATCGAAGGAGATCGTTCCTCATGCATCGAGACAAAGTTTTAGTTTTTTTAGAAAACAAGTTGAAATGGGCGCTTGTTGATTCTTTTTTGTAGTGGAACTTGTTTGAATAAATCATGAATCCTCAACTTTTCCATCATATTGGGATCTGGCTTTCAGACAAGGAACTATTCGAGTCGAGCTTTGCTTCACGTATATTACACGATCCCTTTTTACGAATTTTTTGGAACAGAAAATACAAGAGATTTCTTTTCGAATTTGAAGGATCTCCTATTCTTGCTTTCTCTGCAGATTCTCAATTCTTATATTCTTTATCTAGCAAATCTCCTGAACTAAATCTATGGAACGTCCATGATCTTGGTCTTTGTTACAAGATTGTGCTTGATTTGAAAACTAAAGACAACCTTTTGTCTTTTTTTGCCACAAAAGACGGAGTTGTTATCGTTTGTAGGGATGGCAATATTTATAAAGTCAATATGACTGACCCAAGTGTCAAGGAGTTTCGTGTACCAGCAAAAATCATATGGGCTCGATATTCCCTTGTCTACGATTGGATTATTGTCTTGGATGAAAAACACGAATTCTTTTATTGGTTGAATCTGAAGAGCAGCTCACCAGAGATAAATTTACATCATTTGAACCAACTTTCTCACAATCCTTATGACTACCACAAGGTGATGGCCACTTTATCCAGAAACGAAAAGATGTTTGCATTTCTTGAAAAAAATAATCTATATGTTATTCACTTTGACGAATATAATTCACAATCAAGACACGTTAGTAACGGCAATTTCAATTGGACAACATCCATTTCTTTTTCGATGAACGACCGATATCTCATGTGTGCAGATGATGTAGCCAGCTTGGAGATATTTGACCCTCAAAACTCTGAATTTTACAATCGAAGACATTCAACCTTTCTTGAATATTCCACTGATTTTATACATGACGAAACATTTATGGATTATCCTTGTCAAGATCTTCTCTACAATGTTGGCAAAAACATGCTTTACAAAGTATCAATTGAAAACAAAGTGGCTATCGCCGAACAAAAAGATGGCATCAAGGAAATTGCATTCTCGTCTAATCGCCGCTATGTGGTGCACGTCTGCGAAAGCTCTATTCAAGTGTTTCAACACACATCGCAAACGATAACAAAGCATTTTACAATTCCTTTCAAGTGGTACAATGATTGCCGCGAAGAAATCGTTTCGTTTTCTCCTGATAGCCAAATAATGGTCATTCGCGGTTATTATGACAGACAAATATGGCATCTGGAATCCAAAACCTGCATTTGTCACTGAATACATACTTTTATTTAAAATTCACTTTTCTTGGCACATTTGCAGAAAAGATCGACGTTGGGCTGAAAACCTTTGATCATCCATTTCTTGATATGTTTGTCAGGAACACGGCGTGGGAGAGAAAAGGAGCGATTATCAATCGGAGCACGAAATGTAGTTTGTGTCAACAGGTCTGACAAGGCCAAGACACCAGGATTTTTTAATTCGAAATGGTCACGCAAACTCAATCGGTGGCTTCCATTCGTGTGGAGGGTGTCTGCGGAATCGATCACATAGATGCGATGGTCCCACACAGGTTGATCATCATGTTCATGTAAGGTGGGAATAAATAATTGATTGTTCAGCATGGGGTGTACATATCCAACAGGGGAGAATTCCGCAGTTTCGTCAATGCGACACACAAGAAAGCCAAATCCATATCTATATTTTTCGCTGAGCAATGCTTTGATTTTGCGGGGTAATCCAGGTTGGCCAGTGGCATCAAGCCCAAATTCGCTCGCTTGAATTCGATCCAAATCGGATAAGCAACTTGCAATGCTGCACTTGTAGGATCCTACTTGAAAAACTTCGAGCATCATTGATTTTAGGACTTGTCTTCCGCCATCGCGATGAGAATCATTGGACAAGCTTAATTGATGATAAAAGAGGTCATCGAGCTTTTGAAAGTTGGCTTCAAACCCAGTCATATCCAAAACAATACAAGGGTCGTTGTTCTTGTTGGTTGGATATGGAAGAATCATTGCAGTTCTTTGATTTCCAACCTTGACCTTGTTGGAATAAATTGTCAACTGCAGTCCTTTCTCATTGGTTGGAGAAACAAGAATACGAGTTTCAGAAACAGATTCAGGGTCTTGTGTAAAGATGCACATTTTATTATTTTGAAATTCATGCGATAATGATAGAGCACAAGCGCTCCTCAAATTCTAACCAGTGAAAAATATGAAAATACAAAATGGAATTGAAAGCAGATAGAATCAAAGCGTGTTTTGAACATGTTAGAAGGAACTGGAAAGAAGAATTCTACATCAGTTGCAAAAAAGACTGGGAGGAAACACAATCCTTTATTTCAAAAACGCCAACAGATTATCAATGTTTAGGATGCAATACCTATTGGACAAAAAGTGGCATGGTCTATAATCCCGAAAGGATCTGTCATATGTGTGATTCTTGGTGCCAACCTTTTCTTTGCAATCCATTGAATGAGAAATATGTTCGAGAGTACATCGACCCAAAATTCTTCAAGTATATTTTCAGTAATGAATGAGTCTGCCTCCTCAACAAAGCGCATATATGGCTTGTGGGATGTTTGCTAAATATAAATAATGATTGTTATTTCAGGAGGTCAGACGGGAGTGGATCGGATCGCTTTGGAGGTTGCTCAAGAATTGGGGATTGAAACAGGTGGAACTGCAGCAAAAGGCTTTGAAACCGAGAATGGACCTGACGCGAGTCTCAGAGATATCTTTCATCTCAAAGAATGTTCTTCTGAACACTATCCAATCCGAAGCCAGAGAAATGTAGATGACGCAGATGCTGTACTCGTATTTCGACTGTTTTCATCCCCTGGAACCGATCGAACGATTGGCTATGCTCACACCAAACGCTGGTGCGTTCGAACAATTTCAAACGACCAAGGCTATCGCCCCGTCTTGGTTATCTCGTCTTTGGATGCATCGGAAATGGTTCCTGTGATTTACGATTTTTTGATTCGTCACGATGTAAAAGTGTTGAATGTGGCTGGTCATCGGGCTTCGTCGTTTGCTCATCGCTCTCTTTTGACACGCATCAAGAGTATTCTGCGAGAATCCTTTGGCAATTATACGAAACAACAAATACAAAATTGATATAAATTTGTGTTTTATTCTTGGATAGTTGTACAAGAAATTAATTTTTCAGGAAAGAATGTCAAAAAGTCCGGTGGGACCTGGAAGGTCAGAATATGTTCGACCTATGTTGCCGATTGAAGGATCCGAATTGTATCGGTTGCAATGGCAAGGAGATAAAGTGATACGCATGGCTCAGGTGTTTAATCTTGGCAGCTCAAAGCAGTTTACCCGAATGATCGACATGAAAGATCCAAAAAATAAGAGCCTAATTAAAACAATTCGTGATATGGCCTCTACAGGGCAGGGAGACAGCCAAGATAGATTAAAAAATCCTCTTATTTCCAAATATCAAAAGGCGTCTGGTGGATCCGTGAAAACCTTGCAGCAACTGGAAGAAAGGCCAGACAAAGAATATCCCATTACTCGACCAAAAATGACCAGTCTTGAACCTGCGAAAAAGAAAGAAAGCGGTCCTGCAGTGGTTTCCACCCTTCGTAAACAAATGAACAAAGATTTGGGTCTTCCCAACCCCAATAAAAAGTCAAAAGGAAAATCTCCTCTGCAAATCCCACCATTTGTGGCCAAATCCAAGCCAACGGCAACCAAATCCAAGTCACCTGTTGCAACCAAACCCAAGTCGCCTATTGTGGCCAAATCCAAGTCACCTGTTGCAACGAAATCCAAGTCACCTTCCGCAAAAAAAATGTTGAAAGCACCTGTGTTGCCCAAAGCGTTGCCATCAAAGGTCGTCAACAAATCAAAAACACCTCCTTCAAAATCCAAGCCCTCTCCCTCAAAAGCAGCCAAAAAGACAGTAGATATTGACATCTTTGAAGAACAAAAAAAACAAGAACAAAAGAAAAAGGCTCCTCCTCCCAAACCAAAGACACCCCCGAAAATAACTAGCACAACGATGGAGAAGAAAAAGATCACGTTGACTCCCGAGTTATATAATGAACTGAAAAGCCTTAAGCGTATGAATGGGCTTGTGGTCTATTCGACCCTGTACAAAGCGAAAATTGTCGAACAAGCAAAAGACCTCAAACGCAAACAGGGCGAAAAAAAGCCAACCCCCACGAAACTTGTCAAGGAGAGTTTTGAACAAGTTTCGAATAAGAATGATTTTAATCGTGTTGCCAAAGTTGTGAAAGCGATGAGTCTGATCAAAGAAGCCAAGGTTTTGGGTCTTGATCACATCAAACAATATCTTGATGAAAACGACACTGCTGAGCTTCTTAAACGAGTGACATCACTTGTCAATCTTATCAAGATGAGCACTCGAGTTCGTTTTGATGGTCAGGATTTGTTCGACTCTTTGACAAACACTAAACTACCCGACACCTACAAAAGCAGCTTCAAGACCTTTCGCGACAAAATGGAACCCCTTGCAAAAACCTTAAACACTCGTATCAAATCAATGGAGCGTGCCTTCCAGAAAGCATATGCATCTCAATAAAGGACTCTTTTATGTAGAATGATAAAAGGAAGCGGGCTGATTTATCAGCAAGCTTGATTCGTGAGCACTTTGATGTGTAGGCATCTCGTCGTAGACTCTTCCTTGGATGATATACGAATGTTCGTGTTGAGCTTGAATCTTTTTGGGAGGGACAAAAGGGATTTGTTTGTCAATGATATGGTCTTCAAAACAAGTAGGATGAAATTCCTGAGATTGGATGTCAAACAGAGTGGCTATATCACTTCCATAGACAGAATCCATAACATCAATAAAGATGGGTGGTTTTTCGCTGATACGAAAGGCATCGGGCATCACGGCTTGCAAGCTTTGAGCTGACTCGGGATCTTGAACATCAAAGACTCGCTTGACACGCACAATTTGGTATTCGAGAATATCGTCCAAAAAAATGGTTGTGATAGCAAATCCATAATGCATTGCCAGCCAAAACGTTACGACAGAAAGACCCGCAAAACGAAAGAGAACACTTTCAATGCTACTTTTCATCAAGAACAAGGTTGACAACAAGTGAAAAAGAAACAGAGCAAGGAAAAAGACACGAGTTTGAAGAACCGCCAAAGGTCGACCCGTGGGAGAGAGATAGAAATCCTTCTTGCCGAGATGAGCAATATAACCTCCAGATCCAATAAACCCCACCAGATGAAACGACCAATAGCAAATGAATAAAGTTTGATGGATGGATCTACAGTCGTCAGCACAACTCGGGTCGATATTCATAAAAGTAATCATGGAATCGAGAAACATCAAAAGAAGATAAGAAAACAAGAGGGTCACGCCAATTGCAATCCTCTTCAATCGAAGTTGTTTGTTCTCTTTGGAAAACTCGGGGGTCACATAGCGGTAGAGCAAGTGTTTTTTGAAAGAAGAAGCACACCACAGTTGAGGATAATTATTCATGATTTCGTTTCAATGATTTCACGTGTATGATTTAATTCTCAATGGCGCTTGGATGTTTGATCCGAAACGGGTGGGATCAAAACAAAAAAAATGAGCGAGGACTGGGTATTATTAAGTCGACAAAAAGACGAGTTGGAGCGAAGGATTGGTGAGATTTCAGCAATATTAAAAGAAAATGGAATATCAGCAGAGCGACTTGAAGCAATGTGGAATCAAGACTTGTTTTTCAAAGCCCCCGAAACCATTGGCTCTCCTGAATGGAACCGAGTAGCACAGCGTCTAGTGGAGATCACAGAAGGAGCCTCGGAGGCTGTGGTTGATCAAATTCGAAGTATCTTTAATGCCCCTCTTTACAAAGGATCTGCGTGAATAAAGATTTATTAACAGCATTCTTATACTTTTGACCAAGTAAAGGTGGTGCTGGGTATGGAAACCTTTCCGGAAAAGAAATTGAAATTCGATGATGTTCTTGTGCTTCCTATCGTTTTCTTGTCGATCTCAAATTGATCAATATAATTCGATATGATTTGAATAACGTAATTGCCATCACCTCGAATGGCTAAGCGAGTACTAATATGATTATTTGAGCCTGACGTAACAAACGAAAAGGGGAAAATAACATATCCTTTTGGTCGGTATTTTACTGGGATCACCCAAAAATCTTCTCGACCTTTGCCTTTTTCCAATGATCGAAACTGAGCTGATTTATAGCTTGAACCGGGCCATTGCATGGCCTCGTTTCCTTGAATCACCATCGTCACAAACTTTGAGCTGTCGTAAAATGTGATTGTTACAGGAATTCTTTGTGGAATGCCATTGTCACTTCCAATATCAACCTGGAACGATTCAGATTTGGCAACCACAGAAGGATCATCAAAATCAGTGATAGGTCCGTTAGAATTATTGGAAGAGTTGTTTCCTTGCTGTACAAGAGCCACGATTGCCAAAAT
>CAZKFT010000070.1:0-7190 GCA_964552205.1 uncultured Gammaproteobacteria bacterium | reverse complement strand
CCTTACATGTGAAGAATTTATTAATTCGCGTGTGTCAATACTAAACCAACAAAAAGAAGCGGCTCATCCCTTTTTAGTGGTTCGGGCAACGCATCCTCACGTTATTATGCCCAATGATGACAGTGATGCAGCATTGCTCGGATACATTAACCGAATTGGGTCCCATCATGTTCCACAAAGCAGCCAATATTGCAAATATTCAAGAGCCTGTCCTTTTGTTATTGCAGAAGACTCATCGTATATAACAACAACAATCCCAACAACTTCATCGTTTTTATTGTCGATTTCTTTCCCAGATGATGGAGAAGAAGCCCAATTTTATTCTGGGGAAGAACATATTGTCACAATTCATCAACCCCGAAAAGACATTCCTTATTATCCATCTGGATCAGAGAACGTTGTCTTTTTGTATAATGTGTTTTGGCTACCTATTACAGTCCGCTATAAGGGAAAGGCAACTTTTCTCAAATGCACCTTTCTCTTTGATTCCTTGGTGAATGACAGACAATACATCCGCAATGGCAACATCTATCGTTCAACATTCTTTGGTGTGAATGTGGTTCACGACGATGGAGTTATTCATTTATAAGCAGTGACAATAAAGAAATATTTTATTTAGCCATATTCAGCGAAAATCTTGTCAGCCAGTTCTTGCCCAGAAATCTTGGCATATCCTCTTTTAAAAGGTTCAAAGAATTTGGGGGTAGCGGGATAGGGGAAATAGGGGACCGCGTCCATCGACCAGGTCATACGATCAAGAGTTCCGCTATCGTATTCATTTCCATGAGCCGCTGATTTCTTGACTTTGTTCGACAAATCAAAGTCGGCAAGGTAGAATCTTGGCTTTTTCTTGCCTGGTTCTTTGCCAAGATACAACTCAACATCATAGGCGTCATTCTTGCCAACGTGGTGGATCAAACCCATCAAAAGTCCGAGTTCGTGACATGCAACCTCGAGATCTTCGTCAGAGAGATATTCCTTGACTTCATTGAGTCCAATAAATTCACCTCTCCCCTTGTGCACCAGGCGAACCGATTCTTGACCTAACTGGGCTTGAATGGTAGGCCCTTTGAAATTCGACCCTTCAGGTCGATGAATACGAGGCATGACCATGTAACAATAACTAGGAGTGTCGACATATTCGATTGGCTTTACAATCTTTGCCATTTTCAAGCGGCGATATCGCTCGTCCTTGTCAAGGCGTTTGATCATGTCCATAATTTTTTTATACTCGTGGCTCCACTGACGACAATGATCGCCTCCTATGTGTTTGTTGCTCACCTTGATGGCTCGAGAGGCATCGTCTTTTTGCTCATAGACAATCCCGAAACCTCCTCGACCAATTTCTTCACCCAATAATGCTTCCATCAAACAAAATTTCACACTATTCTTATTTCTTTTTATTTTTTTTTCAGTTAGCATCAGTATTTGTAGACAATCACTTCTCGATCTTCTGAAAAGTCAACAGGAGGGAGGAGAAACGTGGGATCATCGAACTCGTCCGACTCACTCGTCGGGGAAAATGCCTTGGGTTTGGGCTGCTGTGGTTGTTTCCGAGTCTCAACAGAACGCAATTTGTATTCTTCGGTTGGTTCGAGTAGCGTCTTGTGCATATATACACTGGTGCCCTCAACATCGGTCACACGAAATCCCAGCTTGGCCCAAAACTTAATCGACCCCTCGAGAATATCGACCAATTTTTCCTTGTCCTTTTGGAGTCGCTTCACAAAGGCGTTCATATCTTTGCCGATTTCATCCGCATAGGCATCTGTGATGTCGTAAACGCTTTCCAAATAAACAGTCAGTCCTTTGCCTGGATATTGGTTTTTGGACAGCACAATCGAAGACTTTTCGAAAATATCATAAAGTTTCTTCCCGAGTTTCGCGTTTCGGAAATATGGACTGACACACATCAGGTCGATGTATATTTCCGAAGAAGGCCTACTTATCTTGAAATCAGCCCAATACTGAATAAATCCGGCAATCACTACAAGTGTGTTTGCGGGCTTTTTCAAACTTTTGGAAGCCTGATTCACCGCACGACCTCTTGTCTGGACGTAGATCAACAATCGGTTGTAGTGGCTGGATCGATAGCGGTTGGGATCGCCACAAACCAAATCCCGGAACGAGGCAATATTATAGGGCTCCCATCGAACATATCCATGTTTGTTGAGGACAGGCACATATGCCTCTCGAGTTCCCCACTGCTCTTGTTGGAGCAGTTCATAAGTGTCGCTGCTTTTCAACAGCGGTTTGGTGTGTTTGTTTTTCCATTCTTCCACAGAAACCAAGTCTCGGTGTCGTGCACAATACATGGTGGAATCGTGGGCCTTCAAAGATCGACATAATCGCTTACGCCCTGACGTTTTATCCACAACCTTATATCGGCACATGGCCTTGTTCCATTTGACTAATTTTGCTTGTAATGTTTTCTCATCCTTTTTTAATTCTTTTTTTGTCGCTGGCATGGTTGTTGTTGTTTTCTCAAATTTTCTTCTCTAGTACATATAACACACTTTGTAAGAGGCATCATTGTCTATTTGCCCATAGGCAATCCCAAAGCCTCTTTCCAAAATTCGCTTCTTACTTTTGTCTAATTTTTCCCCGATCTCCAATTCTTATAATATCAGAGATCATTTTTTGTAAGAAATGCTGGGAAAGAGAAAGCGACAAATAGAAGCAGATGATGTGGGGATTATGAGGGCCAAAATTGAGCGACTTGCAGAAAGTCTTGACAAAGGATACTGGCAACAAATAAAAGCGAAATACGACCCACTTGAACAAAAAGCATTAAGAAGTCAAGATCTGAATGAGGTGTATGATATCCTCCAAAAAAAGAAGGAAAACGTAGAACGTGTCTTGGATGATGTGCTTGGTGTTCAAACCGATTACCAAAACCTACGTGAGCGACTTGAGAGTCTGGAAAAGGCGTGCCCATCTTTGCCGCCGCCACCAACATCCGAACAACGAATCAACCCCTACACCATCAAAAATATCGACGTGCTAAATAAATTTCACGCAATGCTCGTCAAAAGATACAATCAAATACGAAACAATTGCGTCAACCAAGTGCGAAACCAGCAACTCACAGGAATTCAAAAAGGACCATCTCCCCGCAAAAACAAGTACACGCACTGGAGTCAAGTGGTTGGTCCTGATCGAGAAAAATACAAAAGCATGAAGAAACAAAAACTAATCAACCTCCTCAAAGTCTTTTCCACAAAAATAAACATGTCTCTCGAGGACATTGAAAAACTATCCAAAAACCAAGCGTGTGAAATCGCCGATCAGCTGTATTCCAACTTGAAAAACAGAGAAGACAAGTTGCTGGTGCAATTTATTTGTGCCACACAACCCCTTTCCACTGGCGAACCCAAGTCTCGTGTCCAGTTTGAAACCTACAACAAACAGTTCCTCAAGGAAATCTGGCAGAAAATGACCAACACGCCAGCACCTAATGTGAAAAAACAAGAGCTGTGTGCACTGATTGAAGAAAAGTACGAGACTCTCGACGATCCCAGCAGGAAAAAGGTAGATTTGGCATGTGTTCGATATTTCAAGCAATACGACTATGAATTTCTTGCCAACATATGGGCTAAAAACATTAAAGAACCAACAGTTGCCAATCCTTCCAAGAAGGAACTTTGCCAACTCCTCCAGGACCGATACCCCACACTTGATGATGCTACCAAACAGAAAATTACTCGAGCCTGCCGCAGAGAATTACAAACGATCTCCTGACGACCTTTTGTGCGCAATTCAATAAACAAAGTTTATACTCATCTATTCTTTTCAAAGATGAACGAGACTCGAATCTCATTTGACTTGCGTCATTGTTTCACGCTACAGGGATTGGGAATCGATGATCGAGACGCTATCGGAAATCTGTGTTACCAAATTGCCTCTACCTTTGATATTTACGATTGCTATCATTATCTGTATGATGGGGAACCCAGGATATGCATCAAGCTTGACAAGAATAGTCCTCTCACGTTTCGGTGTATTCTCCAATTTCATAAACATCACGTTGTGCAACTATCGAAAGCTACCCAAAGTTATGGAGATCTGCCCACACCTATCAAGTTACACTCTCAATAAAGGTATCCTCCATGAGATACTCTCAATAGAGTAGAATCATTCTCAATGCAGTTTATTGTTTAACCATCATAGAAATAGACCGAGTGAATTCGACCCGAATTTTCAATGGTGCGAACGACCTGTCTGGTTGCGACATCCCATATTTTCATAGATTCATCGCCGGCAGAGACAATGTAGCGACCATCCGGAGAATAATTGACCATATTGACCGAATCCGAGTTTTTTAATGTGTACCACTTGCATCGGATCGTGGCATCCCACACATTTATAGTCGTATTTCGACCACTAGAGACAATCGTTTTACTTTTACCATCAGGTGAATAACATACAGAACGCACGCCTTCGAGAATTTGCAGCAAGACCCCAGTAGTGACATCCCATATTTCTCCATTATTTGAGATAATAGTCTGACCATTGGGCGAATAGCGTAATACATCGATCCAAGAGTGCGTTTTAAACGTGTGTATCAGGGATCCGTCTGTAGTATTCCAAATTTTTATGACCTCACCAACAGAGGCAATCGTCTGGCCATCTGGCGAATAACACAAAGAACGAACAGAACTGAGATGTGGAAGTGTAAATAATAAAGAACCATGGGTGACATCCCACAGTCTTACAG
The DNA here is from genome assembly GCA_964552205.1 of uncultured Gammaproteobacteria bacterium. Classification (GTDB taxonomy): domain Bacteria; phylum Pseudomonadota; class Gammaproteobacteria; order Natronospirales; family JAIVGZ01; genus JAIVGZ01. Next base: position 2,473 of record CAZKFT010000070.1, on the reverse strand, counting down.
TAACATCGGTACTTCCAGAAGCAATAAACCGACTGTCGGGAGAAAGGCATAGAACATTGACTCCAGCGATGTGACCTTTAAGGGTGTGTTTTACATCCCCAGTAATGGTGTCGTATAAAGTTATAGAGGCGGGATCCCATATGGGATAAGCAGAAGCAAAAGCAATAGTCTTGCCATCAGGAGATAAACAAGCACTTATTGAGTAGTCCTTTTCCCAACTCTTTAAGAGATCCCCAGTGCCAACGTCCCAAATCCTAACATGGTTGTGATCTATCGAAACAATACGAGGACGTTTTCGGATGGCATGAATCTGATTGTGTTCGCTCGAGCATAGATCTTGAAAAAAAGGGAGCAAAGCTTTTATGGTTTCGGCAAGCTCACATCCTGCTGAAACAAGAGGCAAGAGTTCATAGAGAACGAGGTGGCGAGTCGGAATCATTTTTTGACCAATTGCAACCGTTAAATTGCATGCGCAAAAAAATACTTGAATATAAAGAAGAAAACCAATCTTTGTAATAAATGGCGGAAGAGAGGAAAAAACGACTCTATCACGACTTTTCAATTTTAGATCACGTTTTTCAGGATTTTGTCGACAGCAATAGTGTTAATGGAAGACATCGCCACTTTGACGAAATTCTTGATTTAGATTTACGAATCCCGCACGAATTCTCTTTTGATCTGGGGGAACGATATCTCTATCGTGCAAACGTTTTCAAAACGATTGGACCTACAGGCGAATGGATTGAGATTGGACTTGTGAATCACAATTTTTCATACGAAAAGAAATATGACAGCACCTTAATTTCTCGGCGTGGCCATGATGCTTGGATCGAACTCGAAGAAGCCTGGTCTTCTTTTGAAAATATGCAATCTACGCTTCGACAATGTGGCTATGATCGGAACACAGCAGTGACATTATTTTACAACTCTGCCATACAAAGTGTGGACATTATCATCCAACCTGATAAAAGATTGACAACCTTGCCCTTGCCCAACTTGCGAATCACCTTTGAGCCTGGTTATCCCGAAATGGACGATGACAAACATCGTTGGTATAGAAGGCTATATGACTGGAAATAAAGATTGTTTATTATCAAGGATAATAGCCATGTGCGTAGCATCGGAGATTTTCTGCACATTCTATGCAGCCTTCGTGTTCTGGAGTGCAGAGGCTTGCGAGTTTGCGTGTCATTTTGTTTAGCAAAAGGTAGAAATGAACCATAAAGGTCATCTTTTTCAGGTGACGCAGTTTACATTCACGCAACCCACCAGAGTACAATGGAAACAAGGCTTTGACAGTCTCGAAAAAATCCTCTTCGTCGCTGATAAAGAACAAGAGCTTGTGAAACACAGTGTAGATTGACAAAATCATTATTTGATGGAAAATCAACGCTTTCTAATGGTTTTATGCGCACCACAGTTTATTCGGGCAGAAAACAAATCGAGTTGACAGGAGTTATATTTTTGATGGTGTGAAGGAGGTGTCCTGTGGTAGCGTCCCACAGTTTGATAGTTTTGTCGTCGCTACCAGAAGCGATGATCTGACCATCAGGCGAATAACACACTGAATTGATCCGGTCAGCGTGTCCTTTGAGTGTACGCACCAAGGACCAAGACAATAAAGTGACATTCCATATTTTTACAGTGGCGTCGTGACCTCCAGAAACGATCGTTTGTCCATCGGGCGAAAAGCACACCGAAGCAACTGAATCGGAATGGCCCGCCAGTGTATGTTTCAAATAACCATGGGTGGCGTGCCATATTTTTATAGTTTTGTCACTGCTGCCAGAAGCGATCCACTGGCCATCGGGCGAGTAGCATACCGAAAGAACAGCGTTTGTGTGGCATTTGAGTGTATTTAATAAAGCTCCACTGGAAACGTCCCGGATTTTTAGAGACCAATCAGTGCCACCAGACACAACCTTTTGTCCATCCGGCGAACAGCACACAGAAAGAACTGGACAAGAATCTCGTAAAGTGCGTTTTATAGGCTTTTTATGAGTGACCTCCCATGTTTGTATTCTTCTGTCATCACTGCCAGAGATGAGCATACGGCCGTCACGAGAATAGCATATCGAATTGACCATTTTAGAATGATCTATAAAGATATGCAACAGAGATTTGGTTTTGATATCAAAGATTTTCACATTTCCAATTTTGGATCCTAAGGCGATCGTTTGTCCATCGGGAGAGCAGCACAATGATTCTATTCTTGCGTGATTCTCAATGGTTTTGAACCGGTCTCCACCATTATCCCAAATGATGATATTTCCATTGGTATCCCCCGAAACGAGACGAGGAAATTTTCGAATCAAAGTTTGGATGTGACGATATTCGCTTTCACACCAATTTTGATAAAAGGGAAGCAAGGCTTTTGCTGCTTCCACAAGATCTTTTCGAGTTGCAACAAAAGGCAAAAAGATTCGACTCGCTTTATTTGCAAGATACGACAAGCAATAAACTTGGTTTACAT
>CAZKFT010000069.1:0-7488 GCA_964552205.1 uncultured Gammaproteobacteria bacterium | reverse complement strand
AACCCCCGACCTTCTGATTACAAATCAGTTGCTCTACCAACTGAGCTACGCCAGCACACCGGGCGCTGATTGTACCAGCGCAACCCACTTAATCGCAGGGTTTGGGTATCAGGGTGAGGCCTTCACCGCCGGCCAGCGCGAGCTCGATGACGCGATTCGCAGCGACGGTGCCAGTCGGTGGGGTCGGAAAATCCAGCCACCATGCAGTGATTCGCCGCAGACGCTCCCCGACAATGACATCGAACCCGAGGCCGCGAAGGCGCTCGGCGTGACGCTCCGCACTGTCCACTTGGCTGAACACCCCCAATGAGACGGCATTTTCGTACTCGCCATCAGCGACCACATAGAAATCGCGGATTCCAGCACGCCGCAAGCGGTCGACCACGGTATCGGTATTCTCGCGGTTGCTGCTCGGCGGGGTGTGGACCCAGTACCCCAGCCGCTGGGAAGCGTCCTCGGCGCGCGGTGTCGCCGGAAGATCGACTTCCAAAAGGCTTTCACGCACAGCCATCGCAATGTCGCGATCTGGATACGGACCGAGCGCATGGCAGCCCTGTACCGGTGCGGCGACCTCGCCCTCATCGCCTTCAGCTGGAGCCTCCACTGCGGGCGATGGCTCGAGTCGCGGCGGCGGTGCCGGCACTTCATGTAGCAGGATCAAAGGCGAAGCGGCCACCGGCCCGGCAGGCGGCACCTCTGCGGCGCGCGGCGCGAACACCCACCATAGAATCAGTATCAGGTTGGCCACCACCAATACTGCGACCAGCCCTCTCATGCGGATTTTTCCGCCCAGCGGGTCAAGCCGTGCAGCACCAGCTCCGGGACCACGGCAGCGTTGGGAAGGAAGGCAGAGAGTGACTCCGCATCACCACCGGTGAGCAATACCTTGCCAGGATGTTGCTGCAGTGCCCGCTCCACCATGCCGAGCGCGGCGTTCATCGCGCCGTTACACACTGCGTCTTCTGTGACTCTTCCGGGCGCAATGGACGCTTTGAACTCGCCACTGTCCACCCGCACTTGTCGCGTACTGGATGACAGCGCCTGAACGGTCGCGCGCAACCCCGGCGTAATCCAGCCACCGAGGTGTTGCCCACTGGCATCCATCAAGTCCACTGTCAGCGCCGATCCAGCATCCACCACACATACGGCGTCGGTCGTGATGGCGCGTGCGCCAACCAACGCCGCCCAGCGGTCCGCGCCCAACTGGCCCGGGTTGGTATAAGCGTTCCTGACACCGAAAGCCTCTGCAGTGGCCACTACCAGAATGACATCGGCAAGCCGCTCCGCACACTCGAGTGTTTCGCCGGTGACATCCACCATAATGATTTGCTGTGGCGCAAGTGGTGCCAGCATCGCTTCCAGCGTGCGCGTAGGATGTCCTTCGTGGACGCGGGAGATGACAGGGCCCAGCGTGCCATCATGGCTTTCGGCGCACTTGATGCGCGAGTTGCCCACATCAACCACAAGCCGAGTCATGTCCCCGGCCTCACGGACACTTCGCCCGAGGTGAACCGCCGAAGCTCCTCGCCCACGCGCACACGCAACGCACCTTCGTCGTCGATGCCTTCAGCACGACCATGCACGCGCTCGTTGGCGGACAGAACCTCGACCTGGTTTCCCGACAGCGTGTCCAAGCGTGCCCAACGCTCCCGGAACACCGCCAATCCGCCCTGGCTGAACTCATCAAGTGCCATTACCAATGCATTCAGGCAGTGTGCAATCAAGCTGTCCCTTGATGGGAGTGATGCAGGTAAGGACGCAAGATCCGTCCACTCACTCTCCACCTGTCCGTTCAGCGCGCCACTTGCGAGACGCCAATTGATACCGACGCCAACGACCACGCGCATCGTGCCACCGGCTTCGCCACGGCTTTCCACCAGCAGGCCGCCGAGTTTTGCGGCACCGACCATGAGGTCGTTCGGCCACTTGAGGGCAACACCAGCATAACCATCGGCGTGTAGCGCCTCGGCGACTGCGATTCCAGCCACCAGGCCCAGACCCCCAAAACCGGGAGGTAATTGCACGAAGGGATACGCGAGGGAGAAACACAATGAAGACCCGAACGGCGCGTGCCAGACGCGTCCGCGCCTGCCACGCCCAGCCGTCTGCCACTCTGCAACACAGACACCACTGCCGCCTGGTGAGGCACTGTCGAGCAGACGGGAGTTGGTGGAATCCACTTCCAGTAGGACCTCCACGCGGGACAGTCGTGTACGCACGGGCAAATTGAGCTGCGAAGTGATGCCTTCTGCGCTCAAGAGCGGCGTGCCACCATGAAGTCGGTATCCACGGCCGCGGACGGCATCGATGGGGATGCCCCTTCCCTGCAATCGTCGCACCTGCTTCCAAACCGCTGCCCTGCTCACGCCGGCGTCTTTGGCCAGTTGCTCACCGGAAACGAAATGGCCGCTCGCAAGGGCGGCCAACAGGCGTGCAGGAGAGGACATCCGGAAACCTCAGCGCGACCGACGCAACAGCATGGCCTTCTCGAACCGGTTTTCCGATCCAGCGAGCATGCGCTCAATGTTGCTACGGTGTGTATAGGCAATGAATGCGGTGACGAAGAGGGCGAATATCCCGAAGGAAGACAGGATACCGCCGTCAACCGCAAAGGCCGCCCAAACGATGGTGACTGCTGTGGCAATCATTGTGCTGAGACCGACGAAGCCTGAAGACATCAGGACCAAGGCGAACACCACCAGCACCGGAACCAGAGCCAGCGGGGCGATGACCGCCAGTGCTCCGATGAGCGTGGCCGCGCCTTTGCCACCGCGAAACTGGTAGAAAGCCGGCCACACATGCCCAATGATGGCTGCAGCGCCACACATCACCTGGACATCCTGCAAGGCAAGAGGCGATCCGGACATGCCGTGGGCGATGGCGGCGACCGGCCACGCGGCGATGATGCCCTTGCCAATATCAATGGCGATGACCGCAAGCGCAAAGCCCTTTCCTTGTGTGCGTAGGGCATTGGTGCCACCGGCATTGCCGCTACCTTGGGTACGGATATCCACGCCGCGTGAACGCCCGAGCAGGAGGCTACCGATCACTGAGCCGAGCAGGTACGAGACGAGGACTGCAAGAATGATTACGGTCATGGCGGAGATTCTAGCACCTGCGTTCAGGCACTACGCCTGACGCCGAAGTAGATGGCTACCAGCACCATCAGGGCCCCCGAGGCCTCCGACACCGTGAACGCCCGTGCGAAAAACAGGATGTCCCAGAGGAAAGCCAGCGTGGGTTGCAAGAGCAGCACCAGGCCAACGACCGAGGCCGGCACGGTGGTGATGCGGGAGGAAATGAGTATCCACCCCAATGCCTGACACACCACCCCGTAAGCAACGAGGTAGGCGCCATCCCTGAGGGTGGGTATCGCGAACGATACGCCTTCAGCCCAGACCGCCAGACCCAGCAGGGCGGCACAGACCAGCGCGATGAAGGCCATATTGGCGACCAAGGAGGGCATGGCCCCACGCCCGCGGGTGCCGCGCACGCTCAGGATGTATCCCGCATAACAGAAAGCCGTGATGAGACCGAAGCTGATGCCCGTGCGGTAGTGCGGCTCCAAAGATAGCCAATCAAAACCCACAATGGTTGCGAGCCCCAGAATCGCGAGTGGTATGGAAAGTGCCCGCTGCCAATGCAAGCGTTCCTTCAGGAATAGCACACCGAACAATGCCAACACGAACACCTGGAAGTTGGCGAGCAACGTGCCCAAGCCCGGCCCGAGGTAGAGGATGCTGCGATGGAAGAAGTACAGGTCGAGCGCGAACATCACCGATGCGAGCAACATGAAATACAACGCGCGGCGACCGGGAAGAGCAACTTTCCCACGAGCGACGGCGAGCGCCGCCAGTACCAAGCCCCCGAACAACATGCGGTAAAACGCAGAGGCAGTGGGCTCCACCTCGACAAGCTTCACGAATACCCCCGCGAAGCTGATCATGGCGGCGCCGAGCAGAAGATATGGCATTGGTCAGAGCCCTCCGGTCCGCATACTATAGGGCAATGAAGTTGGTATACGAACAGGTCATGGATGTCAGGTGGGGCGACATGGACGCTGTCGGCCATGTGAACAACGCCAAATATTTCACCTACTTCGAGCAGGCCCGTATCGGCTGGCTGGACAGCTTGGAGATTGCGGCGATGAACCGGACCTCAGGACCGGTCATGGCCAATGCCAGTTGTGAGTTCCGCAGGCCCATACTCCACCCGGCCCGCATCGTCGTCAGCATGGGGGTCGGGACACCTGGCCGCAGCAGCCTACCCACTTCCTACCGTATCCGTGACGCGAACGATCCCGAACTCGAGTACGCGACCGGAAGCTCCGTGCTTGTCTGGATCGATTACACCACCGGAAAATCCGTGCTGCTGCCGGACGGCATCCGCGCCATCGCGCAGGACTGAATCAGGCGGAAGCGCTCTCCACCGCGGATGGCTCCGGCTCGGTCACTTTCAGGGTCAGGCATTTCGCGGAACCCCCAGCCTTGATGAACTCGGAGAGGTCCACCTCGTGCAACTCGAACCCGCTTTGTTCGAGTCGCTGCCGCAAGGCACTCGACGCCCTGTTCATGATGACGACCCGACCGATGGTCACGGAATTGCAGGCGAAGCGCTCCGCGTCTTCATCGGTGACGGCGATGCGCTTGTGCGCCGGTACGCGGGTTTCGATTTCCCTGTTCGCTGCTGCATCGAAGGCCGCGGGGTAGTAGAGCAGGTAGCCGTCGGCCAAGGGGCACATGCAGGTATCCAGATGGTAGAAGTACGGGTCCACCAGCTTCAGGGAAACGACCTCCATGCGTAACCACTGCGACACCATGGCATGTGATGCAAGGTCGGTGCGGAACCCGTACCCAGCCCAGAACCAATCACCACCCCGATGGATCAGGGAATCGCCTGCGCCCTCGTAATGGATATCCTCCGGTAACTCCAACACCTCGAAGCCGTTGTCACGGAACCAGCGTGCGAAGTGTGCCGACTCGCCCTGTCGCTGTGGATGGAAGAACCGGCTGACCACCGCGCGTTGGCCGCATACGGTGCCTGCATTGGCGGTGAAGACCATGTCCGGCAGCGCTGCGTCGGGCGCCAGCTCCACGACCTCCGCGAACCGTGCGATTGTGTCGCGCAGCACTCTCCACTGTCCACGCGCACGCTCGGGGGATGCCTGGTCGACATTCCCCTCCATCCACGGGTTGATGACGTAATCCACATTGAAGTGGTCCGGTGGGCACATCAGGATCCGGGTGTTCATGACTGCTAATCTGCCTGTTTCTGGTGACGGAATGACGACAGCATATAGGAATTTTTGTCAAAAAAAACGGGGGCTTACGCCCCCGTGCATAGGTGTGGATATTGCCCGTTAATGCCCGAATAGCGACGGACCGGGTCGAATATTATTCTTCAATCTATCCCGCTCAGTTACAGGTCCGCGCACCCGGACGACCGGTGCAGTTGTTGCAGCACTCGCTGGCAGTAGTACACGCCGTGCCAGCGGCACCACATGAGGGCGGCGGCTCCGGATCACCCGGGTCACCCGGATCGCCTGGATCACCGCCGCCACCTCCCGCGCAGGACTGCAGGGCGAGATGATCGAGCGCGGCCTTGGCGCGGACGAGTCCCCAGCCATACAGGTTGTCACGACCGGATGCGCCGAGATCCTCAGCGGTGCTGTTCATCGCGCTGCGCACATCGGCGTTGGTACAGCTGGTGTAATGGCTCCAGATTAACGCGGCGACACCCGCGACATGCGGAGTAGCCATCGAGGTGCCGTTGTAATAGGCATAGTTGGAAGCCCCCAACGAAACCGTGGTGCTGCTACCGAGACGGTTGCCGAGCAGGAACTGGCCATCCGCCTGGGTGATGCCCACCGATGGGATGCTGGTGCTCACGTCACCGAGCGTACCGTACAGCATGCCGTCTTCGTTGTTGTAAATCACCGCGGCAGTACCGCCACCGTTCTGGCAGTTCAACACCTTGTCGGCGAAACTCACCTCACCACGACTGATCAGGCAGACCCTGCCACCGGACGCCGCCGTACAGGTCGAAGTTCCGAGGCCACAATCGACCAGGTCACCGGTACGAGTGAGGAAAGGTGACCCATCCATTGCCGCGTTTTCGTAGCCGACACCGCCAACGGTCAGGGTGCTCTCCGCTCCCGTGCCCATCGGCACGGTCGACCGGACATTGACGCCGGGGGCAGCAATCTCCACCTGGTTGTTGCGCTGCGAGAACGATGCATGCTGCTTGTTCTCGTCGATGGCAGCGACCGAGACGACCGAGCTGTAGGACGCCGGGTAGGAATGGCTCGTATTGCCTGCGTTTCCGGCAGCCGCGACACTCAGGACTCCGGCATTGTTCGCTTGATCGAAAGCACGCTCCTCGGTACGGCTCTTGAAGCCACCACCCAAGCTCATGTTGACGACGTTCGCGCCGGCGTTCCGACACTCACTCAAAGCACCGGTCAGGCCAGACGAGTACGCCCAGCTGCCGCTGTCGTTGAATACCCGGACGATATGGACGCGCAGGTGGCCATTCGGGTTCACGCCGACTACGCCGACGCTGTTGTTGAGCGCGGCAATGGTGCCAGCCACATGGGTACCGTGGCCACTCCCGTCCTGGTACCAGAGGCCGGATCCGCCGTCCGCGCTACCGGTGATGTTGCTACCGGACGGGAGGTCCTCATGACCCAAGTTGTAGCCTGAGTCGATGATGCACACCATCCGGTTGCCCGAGTTGGCGTCGCTGACCTGGTCCGCCTGGACCATGGTTATCCCATAAGGCGTGGATTGCGACATCGGGAAGCGCTTCGGATCCTCCTCGATGAACGTCACGTTCGGATTACGGCTCAGGCCTTGCAGGGCCCGTACCGGCACGGTGACTGCGTAGGCATTCAGATCATCGAATTCATAATGGATGTCCCCCCCGGCCTGACGCAGGGCCTGGCCCACTGAGGCCTTGCCCTCTGGCTGGAAGTTCACCCAGACACGGATGGTTTCGTTGTTTCCGTTTGCAACAGATGTCGCAGCGAGGCCAGTTGCAAATGCAACGACCGCGAATACGGCAATCAGCTTCATTGATATTTTCACGACTTGATCCCCCAAGGATGACGACAGCCAGAAGCTATTACCGACGCGGGGAATTCACAATAGTTTTGGGCGGAGCACCCCAATGGTCGCCATAAATATCTGTTTTAACGAGGAATGACCAACCGTCCCAAATCATTTTTGGGGCACCATGCCCGATTTTTGCGCAGATTCACGCCTTGGGCAGGAAGATTTCCGCGAGCATGCAGCGCAGGCTGCCACCAGAGCATCGTTCTATCGATGGGATCCCGCAAACCGCGATGTCGGCATAGGCCCTTAGGATGTCGAGCTGCCCGTCGTCCAATGCAGAATGCGCAGACGCAGACATCGCAAGGACAGGATTCCCGGCCGTAGAGCGAAGCTCGAGCATGTTCCCGGCGAAGGCCGCCATCTGCATCTGGCTCAG
>CAZKFT010000068.1:0-7554 GCA_964552205.1 uncultured Gammaproteobacteria bacterium | reverse complement strand
TTGGCAACCCCCCCGGCCAGGGCCGCCGCACCCAGACCGGTAGCGACAAGACCGAGCAGGAACAGCAAGCCGAGCACGGCCTGCAGATCGCGATAGGGCTCCAGGACGGTATCCAGTGGTCGCTGCATCAGGGCATACAGTGGCCGCTCCCCCTCTGCAGCAAGCGGCAAGGCCAATGACAGATAGATTCTTTGCCCAAGCTTCAATTCGTACGCGTCACTGGGTGGACGTTCATGCATGGCCCGTTCAAGCACTCGGCGATATTGCTGCGGTAGCGTGGACGCATGTACATCTCGGGAGCCATCATCGCGGCTGATGATGCTCATGTCGGCCATGGAAAAGGACTTGAGTGACTCCGCGAATTCATCATCAAGGTAAAACCCGATGGCAATCCATGCTTCATGCAGGGGAGCAAGCAGCGGCAGGACAATGAACTGCATCGGCTTGCCGTCGATGAACAGGATGCCCGCCGCTTCACCGGCATCATTTTCCAGCGCGCGGTCAATCAGCCATGGATGACCAAAGGCCACACCGTCAGCGTCCGGGTGCAGCGTGTCGGCGATGATGGTTTCCTCTAGCGACACCAACACCATTGCGTCCGCATCGATACGATTGCGATGGTTCCCGAGCATGGAAAGAATAGTGGGGCCGTCACCGGTGGCGAATGCGGCCTTGAACGCGAAGTCGCCGGCGAGCAGTCGGCCAGCTTCCAGCAGGTAGCGGTCCCGATCCTCAAGGAGGCGCGACAGTGCGCCACCAGCTACGGCCAGCGACTCAGCGACCTGAACTCGTGCATTGCGCTCGGTGACCGCACTGGTGATCAGGAAGCCGGTGGTTTGTGCGAGGAGGAACAGTCCAAGAAAAACGAGTAGCAGCTCAGTGCGGAAGCGCTTTGGCCGCCACATACGCGTATCAGCGGTAACGGCCGGAGCCGCGCCGTAAACGACGCAGACCGCGGCCTTCGGATGCTGCGATTTCGACCGTCAACTCCATCCGCGCTTGATATGGCAGCTGGTGGTTCACTCCTCGGGACTCCGTGCCGAGGTTAGGGTGCCACACTGTGACGGTGTAGGTCTCATGTTCCGGCAACTCAAGTCTGGCTTCGCCATTGTCATCCGTGACCGCGAACCACTCCGCGTCGGTGACATAGACGAACGCCAACATCCAGTCATGGATGTTACACGCCAGCGTGACGATACCCGCCTGGCCGAACTCGACAGGATCCGCTGGTGTGCCCTGGTACAAGGGTAGTTCAAATGTTTTGGCATCGGAGAACGAATAGACGTGATGACGAATGTCATCGTTGTTGGGGAAGCTCACCATGGTGCCAGCGCGTACGACCGAAACATGTGGGACAAATGCACGGTTGATCTGGTCTACGACCGCAATGCTGCGTTCATGAGCCGTTCGCGCCTGCGGGATTGCGTCAACCATGATGACGGCGTTGGACAGTTCTTCGCCGTCGGGCGTATGAACACGGACAACCAGCTCCGCTGCTTGCACCGTGGATGTAATCAGGGTGAACGCTACCAGAAGGCCTCTAGAAACCATGTTGCAACCTCAGCCGGTAGATGTTGCTGTCGTATTCCGCACCTGTTGAAGACGCATGGCCATCGAGACGCTCCCATGCCACCAGGAACTGTGTGGCGGGGCCGAGATCTATCTGGCCGCCGAACGTGAAAGTCACAACGCGCGCGCTTACGCGGTATGTACGCCACCCTGGGCCGAAAGTTGGATCGTCCGCCCACACGCCCATGATCATCCCCGGCATGGTGGTGCTTGTGTTGATATGCCCGCGTTGAAAGCCGAGCCCGGCGAAGATGCCCCAGTTGGATGAAGGCGAGTAATCAATTTCCGCGCTCGCGCGCCATCGTTCGGTATCGAACACGCGCTCCGGATTCAGCCCGGTCACGCCTCCCCGCCCGTTGCTTCGTTCATATCCGATGCGCCCGCGCAGGTCGAACCCGGTTTGCCATCCCCGGCCCACGGAGACACCCATTTCCCAGAAGCCGCCATTCCGCCGGCGGTCTGAATGGTCGCCGTACCCCAAGCGCGTGTCGATGCCCCACCACGGGGCGTTCTGCCCAAGTCCGAGTCGGTGGTGGTACCCGGCACCCACCCCATATCGCCATTGGTTGAGCGCAGAGTACTCCTGATAGCGGTCGGCACCTGCCCAGACACTCATGCTGAATACACCGGGGGCGCGCCACGGCAACGGGCGGTCTGCCGAAAAGTCGAACTCCATAGCGGTCTCAGACAATTGGTCCTGGGGAAGCCGCGCACGCGGCAGGTTATCAAAGCGAATCAGCCCGGCTTCAGCATTGAACAACCAATCACCGGCGAAGGCCGCCGGGGAAAGCAGCGTGAATGTGAAACAAATGACTGGCCAGACTGCGACGCGCATGGGAAAAGTATACCCCCTCCGGCGTCAGTCGTCGGCTACTCCGTCTTCCATGGATTCCAGCTGCTTGAGGCCGTTAGCAACAAAGGCAGACAAGCGTACGCAGCAGCCGTTCTCGGTTACATCGACGCCCAGCGCAGGGGCCAGTTCCGCAAACTTCTCGAAAGCCGCTTCGAGGAGTTTGACCAAGTGCGGCCCCTTTCCGGGGTAAACGGACCGATAGCGGTGATGGAAGCGGTCGAGTTCCATAATGGGGTCGTCAACCAAATCTCCCCGTTGCGCCAAAGTGCAAAGCTCGTTCCCAAAATTGGCGAAGACACGTAACTGCCCATCCTTGTCGTCTGGGCGCTCTATGACGCCGCCGGGAAGCGGGTCCATCGCTGAAATGATGGTGTCTGGGAATTTCCACTTACGGGCTATGGCGACGCCAATAGCGGCGCTGGTCGTGGATAGTACCGCGAGCTCCGCCTGCTGGGGTGGGGTTCCCTGGGCAACCATTTCATCGATGTCCTGATACTCATCCTCAAGGTAGTAGCTCAAGAGGTTGCGGCCGAGACGGTGGAAGAGGCCACAAATGAAGGCCTCTTCCGCGATTTGGCGGAAATTGCGCTGCGCAAGATGACGGGAAATCAGGCCGGAAATGAATGAGCTGACCATCGCCTCCTCAAGCTTGGGGTTGCGCCCGCCTAGGTGATCGAACAACAACAGGCCGTTGCACATCATGCGAATCATGTTCAGGCCGAGTCGCGCCACAGCCTGCGATACGGTTTTTACACCCCCGGTACCGCGGTCGAAATAGGCCGAGTTCGCCACCTTCATCAAGCGGTTCGTCAGGCTGTAATCCCTGAGAATGGCGTTGGCGAGCTTGTCGTAGTTCGCGGTGTTGGTGGCATCCGTCAGCCGGTTGACCTCAACAATGCTGTGTGAAAATGCAGGAAACTCCGGCCTGCGGTCCAAACGGCGGAGGATGAACTTGAGAGCAAGGTCACCCGGGTCGCGTTGTTTGCGCATCTCGAGAATTGCATCAAGACTCTGTACCAATTCCACCGCACTTTGCATGCGCGTATCGGGGTCCACATAAAGCATGTCACGCATGAGAGCGACAACCTCCGGCGAGACGGCGAAGGTTTGCAGGCGGCTCCAGTCAATTTGCGCCTTGCTCACAGCCGCCAAGACCTTCTTCATCTGGTCCTGGTTCATCGCAGGCTGTCCGGTGAGCAATTCGAAGAAAATCAGGCCCAGCGAGAATACATCGGTCGCCGCAGTCAGGTCGTGCTCCGTCAGGTGCTCCGGGCTCATGTAGCGTGGCGTACCGACCAGGCCGGACTGGGTATCATCAACACCGGTAGCGGCGGTCAAGCGAGCAAGCCCGAAGTCCATGATTCGTGGCCTGCCGCTTTCCTTCTCGATCATGATGTTGTTAGGCGAAAGGTCTAGATGAACGATACCCTGCTCATGCGCGGCCTTCAGACCTACCGCAATGCGAACCATGATGGAAAGGGCTTCGTTCTCATTGTATGGGCCGTGGTCCTTGATGGCCTGCTTCAGAGTGGTGCCTTCGACAAACTCGAACACGAGGACCGGGGTGTTCTTGAACAGCGTGGCTTCGTACAAGGGAATGACATTGGGGTGTGCGATCTTTGCCGAGATCCGTGCTTCCGCAACGACTTCTTGCGAGCCAACGCCATAGCTTGCGAGGTTGGTGATCACCTTGATGGCGACTTTGCGCTGAAGCATAGGGTCCCAGCCAAGGTATACCTTGCCTTGGAGACCACCACCTAGCCGCTGGATGAGCTCGAAACGACCGATTTTCGGACGTGGAGCCGCGTCACTCATTCCGTTCTCCCGGCATCCTTGCAATCACTGTAGTTCAGTCTTCAAAGGATACGCTAGATGCAGTTGTCTTGCGATAGCGCGTCCCCAATGTGCGTGACCCTCCGCCGACGGGTGATACCCATCTTCTGCCAGCATGGACGGGTCCATTGGAAAGTCGGCAGTCAGCACGTGGAACGATTCGCCGCGCGCTGGGTGCTCCAGTAGCGCCTGGTCCAGACATTTTGCTCGCAGTCCAATCACAGCGCGTAATGGTTGCGGCAAAGCCAGGAACAAGTGCATGGGTGCAACTTGCGTGAAGAACACTTTGCCCCGGTGCGATTGGCCGAGCAGGACCGCCAAGCGCTGCAGTCGCGACCGCCATTCAGAAAGCGTGGTGAGACCGGTGGTGTCATTCACCCCGTGTACGGCCACGACGAAATCGTAATGCCGCAGCGGCAACTTCGGTAGAAGCCACTCTATGGTGTGTTGGATACGAATGCCGTTGACACCTGCGGCATGCCAGTGCACCCGGCGGCGCGCCAAGCGGGCCAGTTCCCGGGCGGTGGCGGCCGCGACTGATTGGCTCATCTGCTCACAGCCCACCCCGGCAACCGGCGACTCCCCCACAAAAAGGATGCTCATCGGCGCGTCGTCGCCAGTTCCGACCGTGCCTTCGATATCTCCCTCGCCAGCTGGAAGGCGCCGGGCCCGTGTGGACGCCCACGCGGCCTGCATAAGCATCAGTGGAGCAAGTAGTGCGAATGCCAGCCAGAAGAGGATGATTCGTTGGGTCATTGTGGCGCTATGATACAGGGCATGCGATGGCGACCGACCGACCATGATCCGCGCGAGAGCTCGAAGCATCGTCACCTGCTCGGCAACCGCGGTTCCCTGCCCTACCTGCCGTATGCGTTGCGCTGGGCATTCAGCATCGAGGTGCTCAGTCTGGTGCTCATCTACGGCACGGTACTTGGGATTTTCGCGGGATACCTGACCGCACTCTGGATCGTAATCCTGCTCGGCTCCGGAGCGCTGGCCTGGTTGCTCGCGGTGGTCGCCCGTGTGATATGGGGCTTCGGAGATCCACCACAGGTGGATACCCGGCAGCTCATTTCCATCGGTGCAGGGGCGCTGCGCGTCGTCCTGATAGTAGTGCTGATGATAGTCGGGTACCAATTCCTCGGCAGCCACAGTCCAGCAGTGGCGAATGGGTTCGCCTATACATACGGTGCGCTGTTCCCTTCTATGTTGGTCCTGCTCGCGACCGAGGGCGACCTGTTCAAGGCGCTGAATCCCGCACGTCAGTTGCGTGTGCTCGTGTTCGGTGGTGCGCTGGGCTGGGTGCTGGCGGTGGGCAGTGCCTGGTTGGTGCACCGTGGCCTGAGTTCTGTGGCGATGGTGCTGGACGACATCAACCAGCTGGCTGCCATCCAGGCGGCACCACCCACGGGAGGACGCATCCTGTACGGAATCGGTGGGCTGTGGGGTGCGGCGTTCTTGCTGCATTGGTATGGCCATGCCCTGCATCACCGACACGAGGCCGCGGGTCTGGGTGCGGTATTGGAGGCAGCGACTGAGGACGAGCTTGCTGAGCGCAGTTTGGAGAAGTCCATCACGCAGCGTCTTGACGCCATCCAGCGCATTGTCACGCAACACGACCCGCTGGCACTCGAACAAGTATGTACGCGGGCACCACCGGATGGCATCGACGCGCTCGGTTTTTATCACGGTGTCTGGCAGGAGCTGTTGTTCCACAAACAGTTCCCGGCGGCGGTCCGGGTGGCCAAGGTTTTGTTGGGAGAGGCCGTGGCACGGAAGCGATATCCACTGGCAACAGAGGTTTGGATTGAGGCGAGACGATTGTCGCCCAGCTTCGACCCAGGGGAGGCATTGATGAACCAGTTCATCAGCATGGCAGAGGCACATGGGGATAAGGCCATGGTCGCGCGCTTGGCGGGAAAGACAGCACAATGACCCTGAGAGAACGCTTGTACCACGAGCTGGATCCGGCAGCGCGTGCCGGGGAGTGGCCATCGCGACTCAACCAATTCGTACTATGGCTCATCCTGCTCGCAGTGGTGGTGGTGACGCTGGGCACGGAACCCCTCATAGCGGAGCGGTGGGGTGGATGGCTCCTGATCCTCGATCTCATACTGGCGGTGGCGTTTTCCATCGAATATGTCCTGCGAGTATGGGTCGCCGGGGAGAACCCGAAGTATTCGGGTGTTTCCGGGCGGTTGCGCTATATGGTGTCGCCCGCCGCGCTGATTGACTTGATTGCTGTCGTTCCTTACTGGGTGGCGCTGGCCGGTTCCGAAAGTTTTCTGTTGCGCGTTGTACGCTTGTTGCGCATCGTTGCGGTGGTCAAAGTCGGTCGCTACAGCAAGGCGTTCGGCGACATCACCCGAGCCATCCATGAGCGCCGGCATATGCTGGTCGTTGCGATGGTGTCGGCGTTCGGGATGGTGTTCTTCTCGGCCACCGCGCTCTATCTCATCGAGGGCGCTCACTCACCGGAGCATTTCGGGAGTATCCCGAGGGCCATGTGGTGGTCGGTGACCACGCTGACCACAGTGGGTTATGGGGATGTCATTCCGCTAACCGTTCTGGGGAAAGTGTTCGGCGCGCTGACCTCGCTGGGTGCCATCTTCATGCTGGCCTTACCGACCAGCATCCTCGCCGGTGCTTTTGCGGATGTCTTCAGAAGCGGGCGCTGAGTTCGTCAGCGCTTCCGGCAGTCGAGTTGGTGGGCCCGCCAGGACTCGAACCTGGAACCAAGAGATTATGAGTCTCCTGCACTAACCAGTTGTGCTACAGGCCCGCAATCAATCCTGATCGAGGAAGGTGCGCAACTGCTCCGAGCGGGTCGGATGGCGCAACTTGCGCAGCGCCTTCGCTTCTATCTGACGGATGCGCTCGCGAGTGACATCGAACTGTTTGCCGACTTCCTCGAGGGTGTGGTCGGTGTTCATGTCGATACCGAAACGCATGCGCAGCACCTTGGCTTCGCGCGGGGTTAGCCCTGCAAGTACGCCATGCGTGGCTTCTCGCAGACCTTCGGCAGTGGCGGCGTCAATCGGCGAGAGCACATTGGTGTCCTCGATGAAGTCGCCAAGATGCGAATCCTCGTCATCACCAATCGGCGTCTCCATGGAGATGGGCTCTTTGGCAATCTTGAGGACCTTGCGGACCTTGTCCTCGGGCATATCCATGCGCTCGGCGAGCTCTTCCGGCGTAGGCTCACGCCCCATCTCCTGCACCATCTGGCGCGAAATGCGGTTGAGCTTGTTGATGGTCTCGATCATGTGCACCGGGATGCGGATGGTGCGCGCCTGGTC
>CAZKFT010000067.1:0-7905 GCA_964552205.1 uncultured Gammaproteobacteria bacterium | reverse complement strand
ATTAAGGATATTGTGCAACAACCCTGAAAATACTGCTAAAGTTGGATTATACCAATGTGGACCGAGGCTTCGCCATGAGCACTCAAAACCGTATATTCAGGGTAGCCCAGACGAGCGCCGCAGCCGTATTTAGCGCGTTCCTGCTGGCAGCTACCGCTCCAGCCCTCCAAGCCCAGGACCGGGGGACCGTCCTTCGTGACGGGGTTCCCGAAACCTACGTGGTGGTCCGGGGTGACACCCTTTGGGGTATCGCAGGGCGATTCCTCCGCAATCCGTGGGACTGGCCAGATATCTGGGAAGTGAACCCGGAGATCGAGAACCCTCACCTTATCTACCCCGGCGACGTCATTTATCTGGTGTGGGTGGATGGCGCACCGCGCCTGCGGATGACCCGCGGCGTCGCACCCCCACCGGAACGCAGAAGTGGTGACCGGATGGAGCCGCAGATTCGCGTGCTGCCACTGGATGAGGCCATTCCGACGATTCCGCTGGAAGTGATTCGTCCGTTCCTGTCACGTCCGCAGGTTGTGCAAGAGAACGAACTCGACAATGCGCCGTATGTGCTGCGCTCCGTGGACGGCCGCCTCATGGCCGGCTCCGGCAATCGCGTCTATGTGCGCGGCTTGTCAGCTGATGGTGGCAACGACTGGACCATCGTGCGCAAGGGTCAGGCGTATCGTGATCCGGTCACCAACGAGTTGCTGGGCTACGAAGCCGAGTATGTGGCGGAAGCCACCATGGACCGCACCGGAGATCCCGCAACAGTCGTTCTCATTTCCAGCCAACAAGAAGCCATGGCTGGAGATCGCCTGATTGACCTGTCAGGTCAGCAAATCGAAACCTCGCTCTATCCGCGCGCGCCATCGCACAACATCGAGGGTCACCTCGTGGCCCGCCTCGGCGGTGGACTGCAGATTGGTCAATACCATGTGATTGTCATCAATCGCGGCGACAACGATGGTCTCGAACCCGGCATGGTGTTGTCCATCTGGCAAAAGGGTGAAGAGATGGTGGATACGGTCGGTCCGCGTGGCGGCAAGGTACAGCTTCCGGACGAGCGTGTCGGCGAGGTGGTCGTGTTCCGCACTTCTCCACGCCTGAGCTATGGCTTGGTGATGCGTTCGGCCAGGGACATGTCGGTAGGGGACATCGTCCGCAACCCCTGAGCCCCCGCGCTATCATGCCGGTCACGGCATGAACGCTCCAATCAAGCAAACTGGCTGGTGGTGTGCACTTGTGCGCACCACCGGCTTGCGACTTTCTGACGCTATCGCGCTACTCGAGCGTCATGGCGACCCACACGCCGTGTTCCAGCAAGTGAAGGGTTTGCCGGACCCGGACTGGGAAGCGATCGAGGGCGATCTGGCCTGGCTAGCGCAGGATGGCCACCACCTCGTCACCTGGACAGACGCTCGTTACCCTGCGTTGCTGAAGGAAATCCCCGACCCGCCACTCGCCTTGTTCGTGAATGGCAACCCGGACGTTCTTGCCACCCCGGCGTTGGCGATGGTGGGTTCGCGCAATCCGACGGCCACTGGTCTCGACAACGCGGAGGCGTTCGCGGCGCATTTGGCTGCCCAGGGCCTGACCATCGTGAGCGGGCTGGCTGCCGGTATCGACACTGCAGCGCACCGTGGTGCCCTGACTGGCGGCACCACGATTGCCGTCCTTGGATGCGGCGCTGATCTGGTTTATCCCCCGCAGAACAAGGGGCTGGCGGCGGAAATCGCCGCCAAAGGGGCTGTCATTTCCGAGTTTCCCCTGGGCACCAACCCGGCCACCGCACACTTTCCGCAACGCAACCGTATAATCAGCGGCCTCGCGGTAGGCACTCTGGTAGTGGAAGCAGCCGTCAGAAGCGGCTCGCTCATCACTGCGCGTTTGGCCTCAGAGCAGGGCCGTGAAGTGTTCGCCATCCCCGGCTCGATTCACAATCCGATGGCCAAGGGATGTCATTCACTCATCCGCCAAGGTGCGAAGTTGGTGGACAGTGCAGCACATGTACTCGAGGAACTCGGGCCCCTGCTGGGCATGCCGGAACACCGCACAGAGAACCAGAGCGATGAGTGTGAGAATGACGCGCCAAGTCTGGATGTGGAGTACGAAAAGTTGCTGGAATGCATGGAGGACACACCGTTGACTGTCGACAAACTGGTCACGCGCTCCGGATTGACGCCTGATAACGTTTCCTCCATGCTCCTGATTATGGAGCTCCACGGATTGATCCATACAGCCCCTGGCGGAGGGTATGCCAAGGGCCCCAAGAGGACTTGAGATGAAAGAGAATGTGCTCGACGTCCTGATGTACCTGTTCGAGAACTACATGGATGATGAAACCGAGATGCACCCAGACCGCGAGTCGCTGCGAGTCGAGCTCCAGGAAGCCGGATTCAAGAAGGCCGAGATCAACAAGGCCTTCAGTTGGTTGGAGGGGCTCGCCAATACACAGGGAGATGCTGACGTATCCGAGCCGGCCGCGAGGTCGATGCGGGTTTTCAGCAGCGAGGAGTCCGTGCGCCTGGACATGGAGGGTCGTGGCTTCCTCCTGTACCTGGAGCAGGTCGGCTTGGTGACCGCCCAGCAGCGCGAGCTCGTGCTCGACCGCCTGATGGCGC
This sequence comes from uncultured Gammaproteobacteria bacterium, assembly GCA_964552205.1. GTDB lineage: Bacteria > Pseudomonadota > Gammaproteobacteria > Natronospirales > JAIVGZ01 > JAIVGZ01. The sequence continues at coordinate 5,290 of CAZKFT010000067.1, read as the reverse complement.
TGGATGCCGACGACATCGACATCGACCAGGTGAAGTGGGTGGTGCTCATGGTCATGTTCAATCAACCGGGCCAAGATGCCCCCCAGCCCTGGATGGAGGACCTGTTCTTCGAAGAGCGGTCCAGCGAATTCCACTGATCCCAGCAAGCTTTTGAGCAAGAATCTAGTCATCGTCGAGTCGCCTGCAAAGGCGAAGACCATCAAGAAGTATCTCGGACCGGAGTTCGAGGTACTCGCTTCCTATGGACATGTGCGCGACCTGGTCGAGAAGACCGGCGCCGTGGACCCGGACAACGGGTTCGCGATGAACTTCGAGGTCAGCGACGACAACGAGAAGCATGTCGCCCCCATCATCAAGGCGCTTAAGAAGGCCGACACCCTGTACCTCGCGACCGACCCGGATCGCGAGGGAGAAGCCATTTCCTGGCATCTGCTCGAGTTGCTGAGAGAACGGAAGCAACTCAAGGACAAGCCCGTCCACCGCGTGGTGTTCCACGAAATCACCAAGAAGGCCGTGCAGGAGGCCATCGAACACCCGCGACAGGTGTCCGACGACCTTGTTCACGCCTACCTGGCACGGCGGGTGCTCGATTTCCTGGTCGGTTACAACCTTTCACCATTGCTGTGGAAGAAGTTGTGGGGTGGGCTTTCAGCTGGGCGCGTACAGAGTCCTGCCCTGCGCATGATTTGCGAGCGCGAGGAGGAGATCGAGCGCTTCATCAAGCAGGAGTACTGGTCCATAGAGAGCGATGCGCTCAAAAATGGCCAATCGGTACCGGGCAAGCTTGTCGAATACCAAGGCAAGAAGCTTGAGCAATTCGACATCAACTCGGCTGCCCTCGCCGGTGCGGCACGCAAGGCTTTGATGGCCGCGGCCGATGGAAAGCTCACTGTCACCGCGGTGGAGAAGAAGCAACGCAAACGCAACCCGGCTGCCCCGTTCACGACGTCGACGCTGCAACAGGAAGCGTCCCGCAAACTGGGCTTCGGCGCGCAACGCACGATGCGGGCCGCCCAGAAACTGTACGAGGCCGGCTACATCACCTACATGCGTACGGACTCGATGACGCTGGCAGGTGAAGCCATCGCCGGCATTCGTCAGATCATCGAAACGCGCTTCGGCAAGGACAAACTTCCGCCCAGTCCGCGCATGTACAAGACCAAGGCGAAGAATGCGCAGGAGGCCCACGAGGCTGTCCGCCCCACCTCTGCAGGAACCACGCCAGACATGTTGCCGGGGTCGTTCACAGCGGATCAACAGCGTCTCTATGATCTCATCTGGAAACGCACCATCGCTTGTCAGATGACCCATGCGTTGTTCGATACGGTCTCGGTGGATCTGGCGTGTGGCGAGGGCAACCGCTTCCGTACCACGGGCTCGACACTGGTGGAGCCGGGTTTCATCTCCGTCTATATCGAAGGTACCGATGACCTGACCGCAGATGCCGACGATGAGCGCGCCCTGCCCCCGCTGCAGAAAGGCGACATCCTCGAACTCCGGGACATCAAGACAGAGCAGCATTTCACGCAGCCGCCGCCGCGCTATTCAGAGGCGAGCTTGGTCAAGGCGTTGGAGGAGCATGGCATCGGGCGTCCTTCGACCTATGCCAGCATCATCTCGACGCTGCAATACCGGAAGTATGTGGAGATGGACCAACGCCGATTCATCCCGACCATGATCGGCCGCACGGTCAACAAATTACTGACCGACCACTTCACCAAGTATGTGGACTACGATTTCACCGCGAAGCTCGAGGACGAGCTCGATGCCATCTCGCGCGATGAGCAGGAGTGGATTCCGCTCATGGACGGGTTCTGGAAAGAGTTCAAAGCCTTGCTCGAAACGAAGGCCGATGACATCAGCCCGGAGGATGCCAAGCTCACACGCGTGCTCGGCACAGACCCGAAGAGCGGCAAGCCGCTTTCGGTGAAGATGGGGCGCTTCGGACCGTTTGCGCAGATTGGCACCAAGGATGATGAGGAGAAACCCAAGTTCGCCAGTTTGCGGCCGCACCAGCGCATCGAGACGATTACCCTGGATGAGGCGCTGAGGTTGTTCGTGCTGCCGCGGGAATTGGGCGAAACGCCGGAGGGCGAGCAGGTATCGGTGAACATCGGGCAGTTCGGACCTTATGTGAAATACGACAAGAAGTTTGCCTCGCTGCCGAAGGACGAGGACCCGTACGAAGTGCAGCTTGAGCGCGCGCTTGAGATCGTAGCGGCAAAGAAGGAAGCCGACGCCAACAAACTGATTCGCGAGTGGCCGGAACACGGCGTGCAGATCCTGAATGGCCAGTACGGACCGTACATCACCAACAAGGAAAAGAATGCTCGCATGCCGAAGGATGTCGAGCCGACATCGTTGACGCTGGAGCAGTGCTTGGAGCTTCTCGCCAAGGCCCCCGCGAAGAAGGGTCGCTTCGGCAGAAAGAAAGTCGCCAAGAAAGCAGCCAAGAAGGTAGCGGCTCCGCGCAAGAAAAAAGCCACCAAGAAGAAGGCCAAGAAGAAGGCGGCCAAGAAAAAGGCAGCCAAGAAGTAGCGCCAGGCATGGATGACAAGGCTATCAAGCAGGCAGCTGACGCCATTCGCGCTGGCGGAATCGTCGCTTACCCTACTGAGGCGGTGTTCGGATTAGGCTGCGACCCGATGAACGAGGACGCGGTAGTACGTCTGCTGGCGCTCAAAGAACGCTCGGTGTTCGAGGGCCTGATTCTCATCGCAAGCTCCGTGGACCAACTCGAGCCATTTATCCAACCGCTCACTCCGGCAATGGAGGCCATGGTCCTGCCCACATGGCCAGGCCCGCATACCTGGGTGATGCCCGCCAAACCCGAAACACCGCTTTGGATCAGAGGTCGCTATCCCAGCGTTGCTGTGCGAGTGACTGCACACCCAGAGGCCGCCGAGCTATGTCGCCAGTGCGGTACCGCACTGGTGTCGACCAGTGCAAACCTGCACGGCGCAGCGCCCGCACGATCAGCTACTGATGTCCGCATGGCCTTTGGCTCCCGCCTGAGTTTTGTGCTGGACGGCCTGTGCGGGGAGCAGGAGCGTCCAACATCGATTCGCGACGCCCAGACCGGGGCAGTTTTGCGCGAGGGCTGATCCACGATGCAGGCTTTCTCACAAGTCGCGGAATGGCTCCAGGGCTTGCAGGACCGGATTTGCACTGCGCTGGAAGCAGCCGATGGCGGTGCATCCTTTTACACCGATAAGTGGAAGAGAGAATCGCGGCCAGAGGGCCGCTCCCACGATAGCCTCGAGGGCGGAGGCATCTCCAAAGTCCTGGTCAACGGCGCTGTGTTCGAACAGGCAGGGGTCAACTTCTCCCACGTGCGCGGCGACTCACTCCCGCCCTCGGCAACCGCACAGCGTCCTGAACTGGCCGGACAGTCCTTCGAGGCGATGGGGGTCTCGCTGGTGCTGCACCCGCACAATCCCTACATCCCGACCACGCACCTCAATGTCCGCGGCTTCCTTGCCGGCGCCGACACCGACAAGCCCGTGTGGTGGTTCGGCGGCGGCTTCGACCTCACGCCCTACTATGGGTTCGAGGAAGACTGCACCCACTGGCATCGGGTGGCGCGCGACCTCTGTGACCCGTTCGGAGAAGCGGTTTACCCGCGCTACAAGCGTTGGTGCGACGAGTACTTCTTCATCAAGCACCGTAATGAACCACGCGGCATCGGTGGCATTTTCTTTGACGACCTGAACGAATGGGGATTCGAGCGATGCTTCGCCTTCACACAGGCCGTCGGGAATGGCTTTCTCGACGCGTACCTGCCCATCGTCAACAAACGCAAAGACATGACCTTCGGTGAGCGGGAACGCGATTTCCAGTTGTATCGCCGCGGACGCTACGTGGAGTTCAACCTGGTCTGGGATCGCGGCACCCTGTTCGGCTTGCAGTCGGGTGGACGAACGGAATCCATCCTGATGTCGTTGCCGCCATCGGTGCTGTGGCGTTACAACTGGAGGCCCCAGCCGGACTCACCCGAAGAGCGTCTTTACACGGACTTTCTCAAACCGCGCGACTGGGCCGGGAATTAGCAGCGCGCGAAAAGCTGCTCTGGATTCTTGAAGGCCTTGAATTCAAGTGCGTTGCCCGCGGGGTCGCAGATGAACATCGTGGCCTGCTCCCCTGGCTCCCCTTGAAACCGCACATGCGGCTTGATCAGGAACTTCACCCCTTTTCTCGCCAAGTGAGCAGCCAGCGCATCCCACTCCTGAATCGGCAGGACCACGCCAAAATGTCGTACCGGGACTTCATCACCATCCACCGCGTTGGTCGGGACAGAGGTTGGATTCTCGGTCAGATGTGCGGTGGCCTGGTGACCGAAGAAATCGAAGTCAATCCAATTGGACGACTCACGCCCAATCCGGCACCCGAGCAGACCGTGGTAGAAAGTGCGTGCCGATTCCAGGTCATCGACAGGGAAGGCAAGGTGGAACGGAGGCATGGCCATGTTTAAAGTGTATACCACTCCATGTGCTCCAGATGCCAACGCAGGTCCCCCGCCGTGCGGAAACGCTTGAGGATGAGAGACCGTTTGAGCCCGGCGCAGATCCATTTCACTTCCGGGGGATGCGCAGCATAGACCTTTGCGCCACCGACAGCGTCATAGAACACGCGAATCACGTCGCAGACGTCTTCGCGGATGTTTTCGCCGGCCGTCCCGTGCCATCGATACATGTCGATGAGCTTCAGGTCGAAATGAATACCGCGGCGTTTGACCATGATGTTCGCCGCGTGCAGGTCACCGTGGTACTCGCCCACTTCGTGAATCTGCTCTAGCCCCCCTGCCAAGGCATGCAACAGGTGCAAGCCCTCGAAGACGGTCAGCCGCTTGCGTGGCTGTCGCTTGAGGAAGTGCGCGAGCTGCTCACCTTCGAAAAGCTCCGACACAAGGAACTTGACCAGATGGCCACGGAAGCGAATCTGGTCATGGGTATGGTAGTTGATGAGAATCGGGCACTTGGAAAGTCGCGCAAGCTTGCGTGCGTGGAACTTGATGGTGCGGTCACCGATGTTTCGGTGGGGGTAGAAGAACTTGGCGGCACGCTCAATCCCGGTGGCGGTCTCGCTGATACGGTACACCTCACCTTCCCAGCCAGTCCCCAGCTGTTCGATGACTTCATACTTGCCACCCAGGCTACGCCCGGGCGTGAAGTCGAATGCAGAAAGCCGCGGGAGCACTACCAGCCGAGAATGTGCGCGAACATCAGCGGCGCGACGATGGTGGCGTCGGACTCGATGATGAACTTGGGCGTATCCACACCCAGCTTGCCCC
>CAZKFT010000066.1:5017-8100 GCA_964552205.1 uncultured Gammaproteobacteria bacterium | reverse complement strand
GGACGCGAGTAGGGGTCACCAAGTTCGGGGCTTTCTGGTGCCGCTTACCGGCTCTGGATCCGGCATCTGTGACGTCTCCAGCATCCATCGCCGAATCCGTTTCACGAAGTCTGCGTGCCTGGCCAGCTGTTTCGACGTGTGCCTGAGCGGAGCACCCGGTGTGACCAACCCGATTACCTTACCGGGGCGTGACTTCACCAACCTCATCGCTTCGGCCAAATCGGAGTCGTTGGATACTACGACGGCACAATCGTAAGCGTCCTGCCAAGCGTCATTCAGTAGATGTATCGCCAGGTTGACATCCGAGCCTTTCTCTTCGGTGCGGTACACATGGGCTCGTGGTGGTGGGGGAGAGACACAGTCCATCCAGACCGGGTGACGAAGAAAGTGTCCATAGTGAAGCCGAACCTGCGGGCACCGCGCCGCGAGGGCGCGTAAGTAAGCATCCTGTCGCGTGTGCGCATCTGGATCCCTATCGGTTGGCTGAACTTTCGCTGTGAAATATTTGATTGCTATGACGTGGTTCTTCGGCGAAAGCAGTTTGTCGAAGAATAATTGGAGGTCAAGCCACTTCCACGGTGTACGCCGAGTGGCGCCGTAATAGAAATTGAACCCATCGACATAGACGATGGTGCGCAGAGTCCGTTCTGCCATGATTCCGTCTCCTGAAAAAGCAAGGGCCTCCATTGGAGGCCCCGCGCCCGGCAACCGAAGTCCCCGGGGTAGTAGTGATGACGATGATAGCTGTGGAAGTTGCTGGTGTCCATCTCGACACCGGCATTCGTGCCAGTGCTATGTCCCATTTCTTACCGGACAGGCGTAGGGGCCACCCACGCCGGTCAAGGATTATCAGCAAAAAGCCGTCAGGCCCGGCGCTGCCGATTGAACTGGAGCTCTACTTTTAGCCGTCCGCCCAATGCCTGTGCTGCACTCTGCAGCGTCTGTAACGTCACCGAGGCGTTGTCCGGATCCAGCAACCTGTCCAATGCCGCTCGGCTGGTGGCCATACGACGTGCCATTTCTGCCTTCGTGAGTTGTTCCGCGACCATTTTCTGAGAGACCTGGTATGCGATATATCGCTTCACTGCAACGGCGGTCACCTCGTCGAGGAGGTCTTCCTCTCGTAGGAAGTCCTCGAAATCCGTCCCGATGTTCTTTCTTTTTTTGGTCATGATCTCAATTGACTTAGTCGTCGCTTGGCAGTCCGGAGCTCGTTTGCAGGAATCTTCGCAGACTGCTTCAGGAATCCATGCAGTAATACTATTCTGTCGTCGTAGAGAGTGAATAGAACCCTCGCTGCTCCTGCATCCAATCGAGTCCGTATCTCCCAGAGCGAATCCTCAAGCTTGCGGACTTTGGGCATTCCAATCGGCCACTGGAACTGCAAGGTCCGGATGTCTTCACCGATCGCCTTTCGCTGTTCGCGAGTCAACTTGCACAGCCAGGACCGGACAGGTTCGTGTCCCGCGTCGGTGCGGAAGAAGTTGGCTTGAATCGGCTTTCTCATCGACAGGATGTACCAAAAATGGTGCGCTGGTCAAGTGTTCACATTCCAGCCTAGATTGCGGTGTGTGTCCCATGTTGAGTTTTGATGTCGAACATGTCCCATCGCCTACCGGACCAGCGTAGGGATCGCTTTAGGGGTTAACCCGGTGACCTAAGCGGATGTGGTCACTCTGTCCAGATACGCTCCTTCCTCCAGCCCTCAGGGAATCCCATCGATACCAAGTCCATGCCTGGCGCATGGGGGAGGGTATCGAGGTGGCCCAACAGCCGACTCCGCCAACCGCTGCGGGGGCAGATGTGACGAAGTAGGTATAGGCAAATGCAAAGCACAACGTACGCTCGACCTTGTGACTCCGGTGTGTCATGAATATGGTCGAGCAGCTCAACGCTGCCGTGGTCCGGTAACTTTGGTTGAGTTACGAGCGTACGGTTCCAGAAGCGACTGTGATGAGCAACCAGGTTTCGGACATAGGTCAGGGTATGTAACCAACTAGCAAGGATTCCGCCGTGTGGCAGGCCGTAGGACCTCCCGATGTGATGGCGATCGTGGCCCCGAAGTCCTGAAAAGAACACAGACAAAGATCCGAAGTCCCAAAGTTCAATCGCAATCCAGATGGGTAGCGGTCCTTCGTATCGCGCCTGGAAGTGTTTGACGAAATCCTCACGTGATCGCCTTACGGACTTGGCGAGAATATCCAGCCAGTCCTCATGTCGGGACCTTCCGTCGGAATTTAGATTGATGCTGAAACGCGGGTCGAGTAACTGGGGGTTGGTGTGTGCGAACGGGTCGAGTTGGCCGAGCCGATATGCGACCGAAACCCGAATTGCTACCTCGATCCGCTCGAGTGCATCGGCAACGAGTATTCGGAGGCGCTTGTCAAATACATACAGCGCAACGACATCCTGTAGGCGGGAACCAGGCTCGAACTCATCTAGTCGGCGGTGGGACAATGTGCCGGTGGCTGAATCCTGGAAGACTTGCAGTTTTCGTTGCAGATACCAGTACGCGCTGAGGCGGTAGTAGCCGATGCGATGAAGGCATTCCCGCGCCCTAGCATCATCTGTGATTTCCAGACCCCGGGCTTTCAGCTGCCCAATCTGGTCATCAACTGGGAGGTAGGGCTTACCGTATTCAACCATCGGTGGATTCCGCCCAATTAAAAACCCGACCGTGAGTCCGAAGACACAGAGGGCCGGGCCATGTTGGGTGAGAATATAGGCGCATCCTGGAAAGTTTTCAAGGATTCCATGCGGTTGTCTAGTGAAAAATCCGAGTTACTGTCCCGTTTGAACGCGTCGGTTTCGCTACGGGACATACGTAGGGGTCACGCAGCGGAAACGTTCAGCTTCCTCACCTGCTTGAGGCTGACATTTTTTCTGGCATGCCACAGGTCGTAACGATCTTGCATCGCCAGCCAGCTTTCAGGAGACCTTCCAAGCGTTTTGGCCAGGCGAAGCGCCATCTCCGGGGAGATGTTGCTTTGCCCGTTCAGGAGACGATTGAAGGTCGAGGCCGAAACGCCGAGATTCTCTGCAACTTGGCGAGCGCTGATGTCGAACGGGTCGAGGAACACCTC
>CAZKFT010000066.1:0-4917 GCA_964552205.1 uncultured Gammaproteobacteria bacterium | reverse complement strand
CGAGATTCTCTGCAACTTGGCGAGCGCTGATGTCGAACGGGTCGAGGAACACCTCGCGGATGAACTCGCCCGGATGCGGTGGGTTGTGCATGGCCATCTAATGATAATCCTCGTAGTCCAATAAATATGCGTTGGAACTTCCATGTCGTCCACCTCAGTTGCCGTATCCAGTGCCGTGAGCAGCATTCGCAACTTCGTGGCGTGAGTCGGCAGGATTCCGGTTGCCCGGCCATCCTCGAAGTAACGGCGCAGTCCTTTGTGCCGGAACGACTTGATCATGGACGGAAGTATACCGTGTTGCGCAGCACGCAACAACCTGTCCCTTCGGTCAAAGTGTGGAAGTAGGGGCCAACGCGCTACGGGACCAGCGTAGGGGTCAGGACGGCTTTCAGACTCCAACCCAGATGGGACAGGGCGAATATCAAAGGCATGGAGCGGTCGAGACGGCGGTGCTAGACTCGTGCCATGGCAACAGACATCCTGACAAGGCTGCGTGCAGAGGCCCTAGGGCTGACCGAGAAAGAGCGTGCGGATTTGGCACGTTCCTTGATCGAAAGCCTGGACGGTCCTGCGGATTCTGATGCCGTCGATGCGTGGGACAGGGAAATCGCCCGCCGACTAGCCGAGATTGATGCAGGGACAGCATCTATGGTTGACCGGAATGAGTTCCGAAACCGTATGAAGGTGCGTCTCGGAACAGGATAGTGCGCCGTCTCCGGATCCTGGAGGCAGCCGTCGTAGAAGCGCTCCAGGCTGCGGCTTGGTACGAGCAGGAGCGGCCCGGGCTCGGTAGAGATTTTCATGCGGCCTTGGATATCGCGCTGGACCTCCTTGAAGACGACATCGTGCCTTTGGTCGGCATGCCCGGGGTGGCCGGGGCAATTGGTACCAAGCGGCTGACTCTGGTGAAGTTCCCTTACGATGTTGTCGTGCGTGTGTTCCCAGACGAAATCGTTGTAGTGGCTGTTGCACATCAGTCTCGCCGTCCAGGCTACTGGATAGACCGGTAGGGACTGATAGACCCGTCCCCAGGAAGACCGCCGCGGTGCCCGGTGAGGTAGGGTAGGTACCCACCACCATCGCGGGAACACGGATGTTCCGACGCCTCTCTTTCAGGGATGTCATCGAGCGCTATCTGCGCGAAGTTGCGCCGTTGAAACGCGGCGGCCACATCGAGGAGTATCACCTCCGCCGGATTCGTCGCCACCCGGTGGTGAACCTACCGATTCGGCGGCTCAAGCCGGCGGACTTAGGTGCGTATCGGGACCTGCGCCGCACCGAAGTCGGTCCCGGTACCGTGCGCAAGGAGTTTGGCATTCTCGCCGCCATTCTCGAGTGGGCACGGCGCGAATGGGGCCTGATCAACTCGAACCCGGTGCGCGATGTCCGTTTGCCACCAGTGCCGCGCCCGCGTACACGACGCCTGGAGTCGCGAGGCAACGAGGCACAACGCCTGCTCGACGCCTGCCGGGCGGCGAGAAATCGCTACCTGATGCCCGTCGTCGAGCTGGCCCTGGAGACCGCAATGCGGCGCGGGGAGTTGTTGTCGCTTGTCTGGGAACACGTCGACCTTGAGCGATGTACAGCGTTGTTGCCGGAGACGAAGAACGGTTACGCACGCGTGGTGCCCTTGTCCTCACGGGCCGTGGTGGTTCTAAACGCCCTGAATCCGCAGCCCACCGGGCCAGTGTTTCCCGGGGTGACCCATGAAGCCATCAAGCGCGCGTTCATCCGCGCGGCCCGCCGCGCCGGACTGGACGATTTTCATTTCCATGACCTGCGCCATGAGGCGACTACGCGCTTATTCGAGCAGGGACTGGCGCTGATGGAGGTCGCTTCCATCACCGGTCATCGGGACCCTCGCAAGCTCCGCGGGTATACGCATCTGGCAGCCGAAGCATTGGTGAAGAAGCTCAAATGAGCTTCATCTGTGTGTTGTGTCGAACAGAGTTTCTTGCCCCCGGAGACTACTGTGGTCACTGGGAACGCCTCAAGCAGGTTGGTCGGCTATGCACCAGATGACAATGCAGATTTTGCCCCGGTCGTGGTGTGTGGCGGCGTGTCTGGCATTGGCTTGCAGTCTCGCGTCCGTTCCGACTCTAGCCAACCCCACCGATCCGGTCGTCGTTGTGGGCCAAGCCGGATTCTCGACCGTGGGAAATTCGCTGACCGTCAGCAACAGCCCCGGGACGGTCATCAACTGGCAGGGCTTCTCGATTGCCGCCGGCGAGAGCACCCACTTCGCCCAGGAAAGCGCCGCCTCCAGCGTGCTAAATCGCGTCCTTGGTGCCGACCCCTCGGTGCTTCTGGGAACGCTCAGCTCGAATGGCCGGGTTTTTCTCATCAACCCCAGTGGCATCGTGGTGGGAGAGGGTGCGCGCATTGATGTGGCAGGGCTAGTCGCCTCAACGCTCAACCTGAGTAACCAGGATTTCGTGGCGGGCAGACTGGATTTTGAACCCAATCCACTCGCAGCCGGGGTGAGCAATCTGGGCACGATCACCACGCCGACGGGTGGCAGCGTGTATCTGGTGGGTACCAGCATCAACAACAGCGGCCTCATCGTCAGCCCCCAGGGTGATGTGATTCTGGCGGCTGGTGAGTCGGTCAGAATTTTCGATACCAGCACTCCCGGCGTCCGGGTTGAGGTCACAGGGAGCGACAACGCTGCCGTCAACCTTGGTGAGATTCTTGCCCAGAGTGGCGAAATCGGGATTTACGCTGCGGCTTTCCAGAATTCGGGCGTTCTCAACGCCGACCAGGTGGTCAGGGATGCCAGTGGCAAGATTGTCCTGCGCGCGACGAGGGACCTGACGCTCGAGGCTGACAGCCACATCAGCGTGAGTGGCGAACAAGCGGGCGAGATTCTCATCCAGTCGAACACCGGTACCACGCTGGTGTCCGGCACGATTGATGCCCGGGCCACTGGCGCGGGGCAGGTGGGTGGGTCGGTTCAGGTACTGGGAGAAAGAGTCGGCTTGGTAGGCAACGCCGCGATCGATGTATCGGGCGAGGGTGGCGGCGGGACCGTGTTGGTGGGTGGTGACTACGCCGGCACGAACCCGGATGTCCAGAATGCTTCGGCGACCTTCATGGGCCCGGACACGGCAATCCGCGCCGATGCCATCACCGACGGCGACGGCGGGCGCGTCATCCTCTGGGCCGACGATGTCACTCGCGCCCATGGCAGCATTTCAGCGCGCGGCGGTGCTCAAAGCGGCGACGGCGGTTTCATAGAGACCTCCGGCGGCAGTCTGGATGTGACCGGAATCAATATCGACGCGTCAGCGGTCCATGGTCAGGCCGGAACTTGGCTGCTAGACCCCAATAACATCACCATTCAGGACGCGGGTCCTAATACCAATGTCACGGCGAGTCCAAACTTCACCAGTACGGACGACAACGCCATCGTCACCACCACCAGCATCGAGTCCGCGTTGAACGCGGGTACCAGCGTAACCGTAACAACTGGCACCGGCGGCACCAACGCGCAGGCGGGCGACATCACAGTTGCGGATACGCTGACCTGGACTCATGTGGTTGGACCTACGCTGACCCTGAACGCCCAGCGGGACGTGATTATTTCAGCCGCAGTCACGGATACCACCGGCAGTTTCGCCGCCAACGCGGGCCGCGACATCCATGTGAACGCAACGGTCACAGTGACAACCGGCAACGTCACCTTGCTTGCCGCCGGCGACGTCAATGTGAACGCAGCGGTCACGGTGACGACCGGCAACATCACCTTGCTGGCCGCCGACGACGTCAATGTGAACACGGCGATGACCGTGACCACCGGTGACATCGTGTTGTTCGGCGACAACGATGGCACCGGCCCTGGGAGCGGCATCGGCGGAACGGTGAACATCACGTGCGGCCCGTCCTGCATCACCATCACGACGGGCAACCTCAGAATACGGTTCAACCCGGCGAGCTATGCGACGACAGGCGACGAGATCACAGCCTATGGGCTGAACCTGACCGGCGGCGGAGTCCTGGACGCAAAGGCGTGGGTTTTCGGCATAGGGGACGACAAGCTATACGACGGCACCACTGCGGCAACCGTTAGCGGCCTCGAGCTTGATGTGCTAGGTCAGCCGTCGGGGGCCGTGTTGGGCACCGTTACCAATGCCAATTTCGATACCAAGCATGTCGGCACGGACAAGCTAATCACCTATGACAGCGACTTCAGTGACGCGACCTATGAGCTCTTCGCCCCATTTGGAACGCCTACAGGGACTTATACGACGCGGGCCAATATTCTCGTCAGACCGTTGACGGTTGATGCGGTGACAGACACCCGCGTCTATGACGGCACCACCAATTCAGCGGTCATCCCGGCCGTGACCGGCCTGCAGACCGGCGACACGCTCACCGGCGTTCTGACGCAGTCGTTTGCCAGCAAGGATGTATTGGGTGTGGATAACAGCATCCTGTCTGCCGATGGCACTTACAGTGTGGATGACGGCAACGGTGGCAACAACTACAGCGTTACCGTCAATACGGCAACCGGCACCATCACCCCGTTAGCTATCACTGGTGTGATCACTGCAGACGACAAGATCTACGATGCCACCACGGCGGCTGACATCCTGACCAGAACGCTGACCGGAGTGCTGGGGGCGGATGATGTGACCTATGTCGGCGGCACTGCCACCTTCAGTGACAAGAACGTTGGTATAGATAAGACAGTCACCGGCACATTGCTCAGCCTAGCCGGGGCTGATGCTGGGAACTACACGGTCAATACGACGGCTCTGACCACCGCCGACATCACCCCCTTGGCGATCACTGGTGCCATCACTGCAGACGACAAGATCTACGACGCCACCACGGCGGCCGACATCCTGACTCGCACGTTGACCGGGGTCTTGGGCGCGGATGATGTGACCTATGTCGGTGGCACTGCCACCTTCG
>CAZKFT010000065.1:0-8168 GCA_964552205.1 uncultured Gammaproteobacteria bacterium | reverse complement strand
CCAGCGACTGGTCGAACGATTTCCCGGGCGAGCACACCTGCTCGGCGGGCCGGGGCAGCCATGAGCCTGTTCAACGAGCTCAAGCGGCGCAATGTGTTCAGGGTGGCGGCGGCCTACGCGGTCGCTGCGTGGCTGCTGTTGCAGTTGTCCGACATCCTGCTCGGCAACTTCGGCGCACCCGAGTGGGTCTTCAAATCGCTGGTGGTCCTAATTCTGGTCGGCTTCCTGCTGGCGCTGTTTCTGGCATGGGCCTATGAGCTGACGCCTGAGGGCGTGAAACGCGCAGACGAGGTGACGCCGGACTTGGTCAGGCCGGATGCGGGGCGCCGTACCGACCGGCTGATTGTCATCGGCCTGTTGGTGGTGGTCGCCGTGCTGGTGACGGAGCGGTTCTGGTTCAAAGATGACGCGCAAGCACCCGTGGCTGCAACCACAGAAGTACCGCTCGTCATCGACAAGTCCATTGCCGTGCTGCCCTTCGCCGACTTCAGCCCCGGCGGCGACCAGGAGTGGTTCGCCGACGGACTGACGGAGGAAATCCTGAACGCGCTGGCACGTACGCCGGACCTGCGGGTCGCCGCGCGCACCTCCTCGTTTCGCTACAAGGGCAGTGCACTGGACATTCCGCAGATTGCTGCGGAGTTGGGCGTGGCCCATGTGCTGGAGGGGTCAATCCGCAGCACGCCCCAGCGCATTCGTGTCACGGCGCAGCTAATCCGCGCCGCCGACGGATTCCACCTCTGGTCGGAGACGTACGATCGCGACCTCGCCGACATGATTGAGATCCAGGAAGACCTTGCGCGCAGCATCGCTCTGGCGATGCAAACGACCATGGATCCGCAAGCCTTGTTCGCCATGGCGAGGGTCGGCACCCGTTCGGTGGAGGCCTATCAGGCATACCTCCGCGGTATTACAAGCCGCTGGGAGGGTCGCAGCGGCGGGGTGCAGGAATCCTACGAGTTCTTTGAAAGGGCACGCGCGCTTGACCCGGGATTTGCCTCGGCCCATGCCAACGCCGCGTTCTTCTGGCTCCGGCAGCTGGAGCCCGTTGCATTCGAGGGCGGGTTGACCGACCTGCCCCCCCGCCAGATCGAAACGTTGTTTCGTGAGCGCATCCGGCTGGCCACGGATGCCGCCGCCACGCCGGCGGAGCGAGCCGGGTATGAGGCCATCAGTGCCATGCTGGAGCTGCGTTGGCGAAGGGCCATCGGCCTTTACCAGACGTACCTGGCCGAGTGGCCGAGTGACCTGGTTGCCACACAGGGTTTGTTGGCGGCCGCAAGGAATGTGGAGGATCAGGCATTAATGGTGCGAGTGCTCGATGGCCTTTGGGCGGAGGCGCAGCTACGTCGGGAAATGGCACTTTTGCATGTCAATCAGGCGCATCGTGCAGGGGATACTTTACGGGCAGCGGACCAGGCTTTGGCTTTGCGGGAGTGGTGGCCGGGTGACTATGAAATTCTGTACCAGGCCCACAGGGCGCTGCTCTGGGACGGCCGCGTGACGGCTGCCAGCCAAATGCTTGAGCAGCTGCAGCGCCTCGAGAGCGGCGATGAGGTATGGAGAATGATCCCGCCGGCGCGTCAGGCCTGTGCCGAGGGCAGGCGCGACGAGGTAGAACGGATCTATGCGAATACGGATGCGGCCGCGTTGTCGCAGCGCTGGCACCTGCTGATGCTGCTCGGCGAACACGCAGCAGCAACCGAGCTGGTGAGGCAGTTCGAGCGGGACGGCAACCTGTACGCCCTGGCGAGCTTCCTGCTCTACGCACATTTTGATCCGAGCCCCTTCCCTTCGCTCATGCACATTCTCGAGCGTGAGCAGGTCCAGCGCCCGCCCCCTGTGCCGCTGCCTTTCGCCTGTCCTCCGCGGGAGGCGGGGTCATGAGCCTGTTCAACGAACTCAAGCGCCGTAACGTGTTCAAGATTGGGGCCGCCTACTTGGTGGTCGGTTGGTTGCTGATTCAAGCTGCCGATATCATCGCGCCGCAACTCGCCCTGCCGGAATGGGCGCCGCGCCTGGTGACGTTCTTGATTCTGTTGGGCTTCCCCATTGCGCTGGTGCTGGCGTGGATCTTCGACCTCACTCCTGAGGGCGTGCAAGTCACGGAGGGCCGCGCGGGGAGCAAGCGCTTTTACGCGATTGTCGCGGGCCTGCTGGTGGTGACGCTGGCTTGGTTCCTGTACGACGGTCGGGACCATGCGCCCGAGTCGGTGGTCGACGCCCGCGTTGCCCCGTCCATTGCCGTATTGCCGTTCGCGGTGCTGAGCCAGGACCCGGATACCGTCGGGCTGGCCGGCGGGCTGCATGACACGTTGATCACCCAGTTGTCGCGCCTGCGTGGACTGGAAGTGCGATCACGCACTTCGGTCATGCGCTACCAGGATTGGACCGGCGGACTGCGCATGATTGCCGAAGAGCTTGGTGTGTCGGTCATCCTCGAGGGCAGCGTCCAGAGATTGGGTAACCGCACGGTGGTCAACGCGCAGCTGATCGACGCGCGCACCGACGCGCATATCTGGGCGGAGACTTTCGACCTTACCAACGACGACCTCTTCGCGCTGCAGGCCGAGATTGCCCAGCGTGTCGCGTCCGCCTTGCAGATTGCGCTGACCACGGATGAACGCGCCGCACTCACGACCGCTCCGACGGAGGACCAGGAAGCCTTTGCGCTTTATTTACAGGGGCTCCGATTCCTGTATGCGGGTGATAGCGCTGACGATGAAACTGATCGCGAGGAGCATCACACGCGTGCTGTGGACCTGTTCGAAGCTGCTGTCGAGCGGGACCCGAAGTTCGCACTTGCATGGGCGATGTTGGCCCGCACCTATGCAACCAGAGCCTGGGGGTCGGCGCTCACCGACTACCGCGACATGTCGAGGAAGGCACGGCGTGCCGCCGACGAGGCTGTGTCCTTGGGCAATCACTTGGCGGAGGCGCGGTATGCACGCGGCATCGTGGCGTTGCAGCTGGATTTTGACTTCCCCCGCGCGGAACGAGAGATTCGTGCCGCCATCGAGGGCATGCCCAGCAGCGCCGAGATGCACGCACGTCTGGGGCTGACGCTGCTGTACCTCGACCGCTGGGCCGAAGGTGTGGCGGCGATGCGCAAAGCGATCGAGCTCGAGCCGACCAGCACAGGCTTCATGCGCAGCCAGCGCGAGTACCTGATGGGTGAGAAGACCTGGGACGAAATGCGCGAGCTGTCGCGCCGTATGGCCGTGATGAATCCCGGAAGCTATAACGATGCGCGGTTGTTGCCGGAGACCGAGGCCATCGTTGCGGGCGACTGGGCGCCCATGGCCCTATTCCTGCGGAGTGCAGGGGAGGGCTACCGCCCGAATCCAAACCTGACTGCAGACCGCGTGCTGCTCGCTGCAGCACAAGGAGATTGGACGGGTGCGGTGGCGGCATTGAACGCTGTGGGCCCTGAAGCGCAACCTGACCCGGCCGGTGTTTTTCGTGCTTGGACCTTGTTGAGTGCAGGCCGCACGGATGAAGCACGTCTGGCTCTGGAGGGGTCACGCAGCTTCCTCCAAGAACGGCTCCGGGCAGACCGAGACCCCTATATCGAGGCGCAGTTGCGGGCCTCGCTGGCTTGGGTACTGGCACATCTCGGGGATGCGGCGGGTGCGCACGAGAATATCGCCCGCGCCGACGCACTGTGGGGTTATCACCGTGAGCCTGCGGATGGTGGGCGGGTGGCACTCTCGATTGCCTTCGCACACACCGCCTTGGGTGAGTTCGATGCTGCAGTGGCGCAACTCCGGCCACTGATAGAACGGCCGTCGTATTACCCTGCGCAGCGCGTGTGGCTGTTGCCGTTCCTCGCGCCGCTGCACCGGTACGAGCCTTTCCTCGCATTGATGCGGGCTCAGGGCGTGAATGTGACGCGCTCCCCGTTCGCCGCTATGCTGGCGGCGGGGGAGGACTGACCATGGCCTTGTTCAACGAGCTCAAGCGCCGCAACGTATTCCGCATCGGGGCGGCCTACTTGGTTGCCTCCTGGTTGCTGATTGAAGTCAGCTCGCTGATATTCGATATCTACGGCGCGCCGGGCTGGGTCAGCCAGGTTATCGTTGCGTTGCTGGCCATCGGCCTGCCGATTGCGCTTTTCTTCGCATGGGCATTCGAGATCACGCCTGAAGGCATCAAGCGCGAAGCGCAGGTGGACCGCTCTCAGTCCATCACGCCTGTCACCGCCAAGCGCCTGGATGTCATCACCATCGTGTTGCTGGTTGCCGCCGTGGGTGTGCTGGCGATGGACCGCTTCGTGCTGGAAGCACCGGCGCCGCGCGTGACCGCGGGCGTTGGGGGCGATGGGCGCGCATCCATCGCCGTGCTGCCATTCGTCAACATGAGCGGCAACGCCGAAAATGAATACTTCAGCGACGGACTGACAGAGACGCTGTTGCACATGTTGGCGCAGGTCTCCGAGTTGCGGGTGGCGGCGCGCACTTCCGCCTTCGCCTTTAAGGGCACAAACATGGATGTGCGCGAGATTGCCACACAGCTGGGTGTCGCGACTGTGCTGGAGGGTTCGGTACAGCGTGCCGGCGAGCGCGTACGCGTGACGGCGCAGCTGATTGACGCGCGCGACGGGTCGCATCTGTGGTCGGGTAGCTATGACCGCACACTTGAGGACATCTTCGCCATCCAGGACGAGATCGCCGACGAGGTGGCGGATGCCTTGACTCAGTCGCTGCTGGGGACCAGCGAACACCAGCGGGTTGCCGCAGTAGGCACGCGCAATACTGCCGCCTATGACCTTTACCTGCGGGGGCTGGACCGCATGTACACCGCGAGCTATACCTCGCTGCCAGAGGCGGTACGCTACTTCCAGGACGCGCTGGACGAGGATGGCTCATACGACGACGCGCGGGTCGCGCTGGCGGCCACCTATCTGTCGATGACCGATACCGGTTTGTTGCAGCCGCGGGATGCCGCCGCCAGCATGCGCGCAGCGTTGGCCCCGATGCTGTCACGCGTCACGGTGTCGCCGCAGGCCGCGGGCTACGCGGCGTGGGCGGACTTGCTTGCGGTTAACTATGCGGTGGACGACGAACTACGCACCGCGGTCGGTGCACGGCTCGATGCGGCTCTGGTGCGTGCGCCGGACGATCCCGGACTGCTCGAATTGGCCGGCAACTTTGCCGGCCGGTTTCTTCGTGATGAGGCGCGTGCAATGCGCTTGCTGGAACACGCCCTTGAGGTCGATCCACTGAACGGTGACCTGTTGACCAGCTACGGGTTCCGCCTATTGGCGGCAGAGCGATTTGACGACGCCTTAAACATTTATGCGCGCATGCGCGAGGTTGTACCGGGCCACTCCTTCGGCTACCTCGGCCCGGCCGTGGTGGCGGAACGGCGCGGCGAGCTTGCCGACGCCATCCTGTGGTCGGCGCGGGCCATGGCCGTCGACCGGCGCGACCACGAGATTCCAGCGGGTGTCGCCGACTACCTGATTCAACTCGGCATGATTGCAGAGGCGACGCCCTGGCTCCGCCGCGCCGAGCTGTTGAACGCCACCGGCGACGACACCTTGCGCATCGGCATAATCCACGCCTACCTGTCCGGTGACACCGACCGCGCGCTGGCGCTCGCCGAAGGGGTGGTGCGGGCGCGTAACCAGAACCGGCGAGGTCTCTATCGTATAGCCGTGAATCTTTTCACGCGCATCATGCATGAACGCGGCGCTCTGGACGCAGCAGTCGCGGTTCTGGAGTCGGTCGCGCCCGGTATGACGGCCGCGCGCCTCGCGCAGCCGCCACGCGATCCCTTCGACGCGGCGGTGGTCGTCAATGCAGCGCCGTATCTCGCCCCGCAGGAAGATGCGGCGACCCGTCGTGCCCGTGCCGAGACCGTGGAAACTTCTTTGCGGTCGATCTTCCTGCAGTTCGATCCGGATGACAGCTTCCGCGGGTTCCAGGCGCGGTTGGCAGGGGATGTCGAGGCCGGGCGCGCGGCTCTCGTGGCCGATCTGCTCGATGTCACGAATCGCGGGTGGCGCTGGCAAGTCCTGTCGACTGATCCACTTGCCGCGCCACTCGTTGATCATCCCGAAGTCCAGGCCGCGCTGGCCGAACTTGCACGGCGCAATGCCGCACACGCCGAGCGTTACCGCGCCTATGTCGCAGCGGGGGAAATCAACGTGCCCTAGTGGGGGCGCGCGCACGGCGTAGATGTGACCCGCTCGGCATATTGCCGGTATGCTCGAATCACTATGAAAAAAATTGCATGGATTGTCATGGCCGCGGCGCTCCCGCTGCAGCTCGTACACGCTGACGACTGGGTGGGCTGTTACATCGTCGGAAACGACGATGTCGCATTCATCGAGGTGGTGCGAGAGGGTGCTGCATACGCCTTTCGTGCGCCAGGCGACGCCTCCGCGCACATCCCGGCCCGCGTTGATGGCGGCCGATTGCACGCGAGTTTGACCGCCGGGGGCGACTTCAACTCGATGGTGCTGGAACGAGCTGGCGACGGATTCCGCATTGTGATTGACGGCGACGGACTGGATCTGCGCCGCGACGCCTGCCCCTAGAGCTACATCGCTTCGAGTTCGGCCCAGCGCTCGATTGCGCGCTCGAGTTCGGCGCGCTTCCAGTTAAGTTCTTGAAGCGTCGGCTCCACGACGGTGGCGAAGTCCTGCTCGTAGAAGTCGGGCGCGGCCATCTGTTCCTCGAGGGATGCGATCTCCGCTTCCATTTCCTGGATCTTCACGGGTAACCCATCGAGCTCGCGTTGGAGCATGTAGCTCAGCTTCTGCGGCGCTGTGGACTTGCGCACTTCCACACGCGCCTGCACCTGCTGCTCCCGTTTTTCCTTGGCGCGCGGGTCCTCGGCTTCAGTGAGTGCCTTGCCCTTGGCTTCCCAGTCGCTGAAGCCGCCGGCGTACGCGCGCACTTTGCCACCATCCTCGAACACCAGCGTGCTGGACACGGTGTTGTCGAGAAACTCACGGTCATGGCTGACGACAATCAGCGTGCCCGTGTACTCGACCAGGCGTTCTTCAAGGACTTCCAGCGTCTCGACATCCAGGTCGTTGGTGGGTTCGTCGAGGACCAGCAGATTGGTGGGTCGAGTGAACAGTCGCGCGAGGATGACGCGGTTGCGCTCACCACCGGAAATGGCCTTGATGGGGGTCATCGCGCGTTTCGGTGGAAACAAGAAGCCCTTGAGGTAGCCGATGACATGGCGTTCCTTGCCGTTGAGCATGATGTAGTCGCGCCCATCGCCGACAACCTCTGCAATTGTCTTCTCGGGGTCGAGGTCGCGGCGCATCTGGTCGAAGTAACCGATTTCGAGGTTGGTGCCCAGTTTCACAGTGCCTGAGGTTGGCTTGAGTTCGCCCAGCATGATCTTCAGCAGCGTGCTCTTGCCGACGCCGTTGTTGCCGATGAGCCCGATGCGGTCGCCGCGCATGACTTTCAGCGACAGTTTCTCGAACAGTGGCTCATCGCCGTAAGTGTGGCCGACATTGTGGAGATCGATGACCTTACGCCCGGATTCGATCTCGGCCTGTTCAATGTGGATGCGCGCCTTCATCTGCGGCTTCATCTTGAGCCGCTCCGCGTATTCTTCACGCAGTGCCTTCAGCGCGCGGACGCGCCCTTCATTGCGCGTGCGACGGGCCTTGATGCCTTGGCGTACCCAGATTTCTTCCTGCTCCAGCTTCTTCTCAAATTCGGCCTTATCAATCGCCTCGGCGTTCAGCATCTCTTCCTTGCGTCGCAGGAAGTTCTGGTAGTCACCGGGCCAACTGGTGAGCTTGGCACGGTCGAGCTCGACGATGCGGGTCGCGAGGCGTTGTAGGAAGGCGCGGTCGTGGGTGATGAACAACACGGAGCCCTGGAAGCCGCGGATACGATCTTCCAGCCATTGGATGGCAGCGAGGTCCAAGTGATTGGTCGGCTCATCCAACAGCAGCAGCTCCGGATTCGAGACCAGTGCGCGCGCAAGCCCGACGCGTCGCTGCCAGCCCCCCGAGAGTTCGGCGAGTTTTTTGTCCGCAGGTAAATCCAGTTCGGTGAGAACGGTCTCCACACGCTTGTCGAGATTCCAGCCGCCCTCGGCCTCGATGCGATGCTGCAAGTCCTGTAGCTCGCGAAGTCCTGCCTTGTCCATCTGCTGCTGGGACTTTGCGCGGTACTCGTGGATGAGCATGT
>CAZKFT010000064.1:5009-8461 GCA_964552205.1 uncultured Gammaproteobacteria bacterium | reverse complement strand
TCTCTGATCTTTTCTTTTTTTTCATCCATTCGTGTTAAATTAAAGTACGTCTATTCTTTTAGAGAAGATAAATTTTATGGAACAAAGTCAAAAAGAAATCGACGAAAAGAACACAGAATTGCATGAGATCTCAGTCCCTGTGGCTCGATCCAGTTCCGGAGAGGATCCTTTGGCCAAAATTGGGAAAAAGAAGAGACGAAGTCCATTTTCAAAGATGTTCACCTCTTCGGGTGAACGAATCCTCAACGTACGCGATGTGTTTGAGAGTGACGAAGAAATCGACAATGCTTATTGGAAGAAACACGAACATAGCCACGAAAGCAGTGGCCGTGACGAATCCTCCACTCTCATTGATCGATCCAAATCTGCTCTAGGTCCTGCACGTGAACAACAGTTGAAAAAGTACATCCGATATGCCCGTCACAAGGCAGAACACTATACGAATGCAATGTTCAAATACCAAACCGTTACCAAAATAATGACACTGTCTATTAATTTTCCTGTTTTCTTTATGAGCAGTGGCAGTGCTTGGCAACTCATTACCGATGGCGACCGTTCCAACCCTTTTACCTGGATCACCTTTATTGTCACTACCTGGATTTTGTTTTGGACAGTCGTGCGTGAAATTTCTGACCCTGAAGCAAAAATGCATTCCTACCACCGAGACGCCACTGCTTTTACTCTGTACGCTCGTAATTGGGATTACGAACTCTCCGTGGGAGTCGACGACCGGGAGACCAAGTGTGAGATTGAAGTACGAAAAGCAAAAGGACATCTCAATCAGATCGACGAGAATGCCCGACCTCTGCGAATTCCACCCCTCAACAAAAAACAGGACTCGTGTGCCATAGCAAGGTCAGAAAAATAAACATTTTTTATTCAACATATTCCAAATCATGTGTCTCTAAGACATTGGCTCGTTCTTTGAGAACTTTGAGGTAGTTATCAAAGGTGTTGTAAACGGCCCACAAACAGCCTCCTTTGTGAGCAATAATGTCATAAAACTTTTGAAAACGAGGACCATTCTTGGTAATCATCTGGTCGTGAAAACTTCGGATGGATGTGAGAAAGAGGAGCAAGGTTTCTATGAGTTGCTTCACTTCATACCAATTGCCATTCCAGTAGACGGGATCTTTGATGATATTGTTAAAGCGTTCGTAAAATTTGGTTTTCATGCGATTAACAACACATCCTTGGAGTTCTTCGCTCACAGAAAATTGCTCATAAGCTTCATCCAACTTGCGAAGGTCGGTATACAATTTACTTGCAAAAGCCAACGTCTTGTATTCTTCTACAAGAGCTTGACGAGTCCACAAAGGTAAGTCAGAGGAGATTTGCATTTTTGAGGTTGAAAGGTGATGAAATTTTGTTTATGAAAAAAATGTTAGGTGATCATGACCCGATCGTAACCGGGTCGTAGCAAGGTCATGACCGGGTCATGACCGACCCAGTCAAGTTTGGGCCAGCATTAAAATTTTTTTCTTGGCTTTCAATTTTTTTGTCTTGTGAATGGCTTCTTTTCATCGCTCTACCAAACCCGAAAGTTCACATGCACTCACACGCTATACTTTTCTTCGTGAAAATCGAGATATTACGGAAGAAAGAAACCAATTATGCGTCGCTATGATTGAAAAAGCTCAAACGTTGTTCTGTCCTGAGACTGTGCAAAAGTCACTGCAACCTATTCGCGACCAAGTCCGTGAAACACTGTCAACTACTCCTTTTCTTCCCGTTATTGTTGTCACTTGTGCCAATCTCTTGGAAACGGTGGATCAAATGGCTGTCACTTGGTCAGACTCGGTCGTCTGTGAATTGAATCAATCTTCCTTGGTGTCACGCTTACGGAAATTACTGAATTCTCCTCACGCTCGGACATTGTCTGATTTTCAGTCTCAAAAACTTATTTTTGTGGTCTGTACCAATTTTGACGACGTAGATATCCAGCAACTGTCAATCCTGATCGAAGCATTGAAATCCACATCACTCCAGATTGCTCTGATTCTGCCATCCATTTTGTCCTCCCTTTCAGATCATAACCGACTCTATCATCTGCCTTTTGCTTTACACGCTCACCTGCATATTTCACACTATTCTCTTCTGCCAGACGAGCAACCCAACATTCCTAAATTGTTGGAACAACTCTTTTTAGAACCTATTCTTGGATTTTACATCTCAAAAAGAGTTCTGCACTACTTGAGAAACCTTTGGGACCAAACGAATGACGCACATTATCTTTTTCAACAGATCAAGTATATGATACGCGAATTCTATTTAAAGGGTCCTTTTTCCTGGGTTGCAAACGATATGAAAGATCTGGATCGTATGGCTACGAGATTACAAATCAGTCCTTACGATGCTTATATCCACAATTTATCTTCTCTTGCCAACAAACCAAACCAACCTGAAGACATAAAACGTTATCTTGTGCAGTTTTTCGATCATATGCACCGAATTTTCCCCGACCGGCTAAAGCTTTTTCGCAAGTTGAATGGACCTATTTCTCTGGCTGACGCACTGAGCCCATCCGAGCAACAATTTTTTCTGGATCGCATTCGAACAATTTCTAATTATCGAGATGTCACTCTACATTATGTGCAACAATTGATCTTGGAATGGAAGGCAGACACACAAGACCTCGAACTAATTCGCAAGCTGGATAGCTTGTTGAGTTCCTCCAAGAACGAATTTCGTCAGATTCCATCCTATGGATCAACTGTGATGGTTTCCCATTCAAAACAAAACACAAAGAACAAGGACGGTTCGTGGCAGCTAGAGCAAGGCGACCCTCTGATCTATGTGATTGACTCTCTTGTCCAATTGGTAAAGGACTATTTCTTGTAGGATTTATTTTGATCATCTCTCACTGTTGCAGTAATTACTTTGAACAATTGTCTTCCTTGGAACTGCACGACTTGTTTGTGTATCGTTCAGAGAATAATCTCCAACAAGCCTTTAATCCTTCTCCCATCTCTCAAATTCACAATCTTGCTCAATGTGAAGGCGATCTTCCGGAATTGTATCGTCTCCTCCAGAATTCAAAACAAACCGAAATTTCCTCCGAGTCCCTTTACAAGATGTTTACCAAGAAACTCGAGACCCAAGACAAACAAATTGAAGACCGATATCTCCAATGCCTGCAAGCTCTTGATCACCTGCGAGTCATTGAGCGATTGGCACAGAAACAACCCTCCAAGAACAAAGCAAAGAAACGCAAAACCGGAGACATTCTACAAAAAAACAAGCTCCTTTTCCCCGAGAAAAGCGCGCAAACCAAGGAAAAGAAAGGAAACCAATAAAAGGATGTTGGATCCGAAACGTCTCTGTATTGTGTTGTTGTCTGGCGGTTTGGGGAGTGCAGCGGCTCTCAGTCACGTCTGTCTAAGTGGAAAGAAACCAAGTATTTTCCACCTACAAACCCAAAATGAACGGAAAACACAAGCGGTCATCTATCT
>CAZKFT010000064.1:0-4909 GCA_964552205.1 uncultured Gammaproteobacteria bacterium | reverse complement strand
AAAATACTTCCATTTCATTTCGTGGACCAGGTGGTATTACTTGCGATGACAGACGGCTAGAGAACATCACTCGTCTGGCTGTTTTTCGCCCTTGCTTTGACTTTCAACCACGTGATTCGAAAGCGAATATTTTGCAAGAACTTCAATCGGCCTACTCGAAAAGAAAACTGTTATTCAAAGTGCAACAGGCCAAAAGTATCAAAAAGAACAAAATGCTCAAAGTGAGCAAATCAAAATCGCGGTCCACCAATTCGGGGGATGAAAACGAATGGGAGGAAGACATGTGGGAACAGCTGGAAGATGAAGTAGAAGAGGAAGAAGTCGCTGCCAAGGGAGATGCAGAAGAAAAAGAAGATGAAGAAAAGGAGGAAGAAGAGGAAGAGGAAGAAGAAATTGAAATCGAAGAAGAAGAGAACATGGAAGAAGGAAAAGTGGAGGAACCGGAAGAAGAGGAAGAAGAGGAGGAGGAAGAAGAAGAAGACGATTCGAATGAGGAAAGCGACGAAGAAGACGATCAGAAAACAATGGAGGGCATTAAAAGGAAACAGGCAGATGAATAAAAGAAAATTTATTGATAGAGATTTCGCATGGGAATGTGCATCTTTTTTTGAGGATCTTTCAAGAATGTAACAGCGGCTTGTACTCCATTGGTAAACAATTTAAAGTATTCATCTTTCCCAAGTTTGGTTTCAAAAGTAGATAGATTAAAAGTATCCACGATAATTTCACGAAATTCTTTGCCTTCGAGACTGCGTTCTTCGATCATCTCAATAATGTGACCCAACAGGTTGATATTATCTTCAAAAACCTCCATAAAACGACGCTTCATTTGCTCGATCATTGTGGTTGATCTGGTGTTAACAAAGGAGCCAATCGCAGATCGTCGATTTGTGATTCTACGGTTTCCCAGACGAATGCCGATCACACGATCAAGATCAAAAAACGTAATGGGATAGTTATCGAGCGTGCCACCATCAATCATACGGCTTGTTTGTTCTGTATCCAGAGAATTGGGTTCAAACACACTCGGTAAAGCCATGGTATTATATACGGCATCCACCACTTTTAACTTTGGAAATTCTTTTCGGTTTTGCAAGATCAGAATCCCCTGATCACGGTTAACGGCTGTGCACACCAAATCCAACCCAGTCAATTCGTAAAGGTTTTGCAAAGTGAGGGTTTGGGGGTCAAATCCTTTGTAAGCCACAATTTCTTCTATGTATTTCTTGATCCATTCACTATTACACAAAAACTTTTTCTCTAAAAAGTTGTTCAAGTTAATCTCGTCCATAAATCGCTCAAATGGGAGGTTGCTCATGATTTTGAACATTTCAGCACTCGAGTAGGACAAACAACACAACATACCGACAAACGAGCCAATACTGCTGCCTGCAAAAATACGAATTTTAGAAAGGATACCGGTCGTTTCCAAG
The DNA here is from genome assembly GCA_964552205.1 of uncultured Gammaproteobacteria bacterium. GTDB lineage: Bacteria > Pseudomonadota > Gammaproteobacteria > Natronospirales > JAIVGZ01 > JAIVGZ01. Next base: position 3,476 of record CAZKFT010000064.1, on the reverse strand, counting down.
ACCGAAATGACACCCACGTGACCCATTCCTCGGATCCCTCCTCCACTCATCACCAAGACCAAATCGTCAGGTAATGTATCCATGATGATGTACTATTACAAAAGATGTGTATTTTCAATCAAGCACACAACAACGCTTCCAATTTCTTGTTCTTTTTTTGGAATTGTTGATACAATTCCCACATTGACACTGAATAAGAATAGTAGGGGGACAAAGTAACGCGTTTTTCGAGAAATTTGGTATTTGCTCCACGTTCTATTAAAAAAATAGCATATTCGGCATGTTCACGCTCCATGACATTGGAGAATGCGTTGGTGACGTTTTGAGATGTTTCAGAATACTCAAAGCACAATGTATCGATGGAGAACCCCATATCCAAAAGGGTCTGTGCGAGTTGATAGTCGACTTTCTCTTGGTTGATCAGACGAAATGGAGAAAAGACGTGGTGAGTGTTGTGCAAACGATAATAATGAAGGGGCAATTTTGGTATTTGGTCTGTCGGTGGTGGCATGATTTGCGTGAGGATTTGTGAACAACCAGGAAGTACATTGGTATAGTTGAGAAGAGACAAAAACAAGGTTGTTTGGACTTGGACTTGTTCTGTGGAGAAATGATAGATCGTCTTATAAAAGGTGGAACAGAATCGGTCCTTTAAAAGGGCATCCAAAAACCATCGTAGAAAAGTAGTTTCCTGTTTCATAATAGCCATCTCGACCGCATAAATAAAAGGAGGTTTGAATGGCGAATCTGGTGTGTGGATATTTGCACCAGCCTGGATCAAGGCATGCCAGAATTTCAGTCTCAATGTTTCGTTGGGATGGAACATTGCCAATTGAATGGGATAGATTTTCGTTTTGTCCTGGTAAGAAATTGCAGGAATGTTGACGTGTGCTGGATGTATCAACATGTCCAAAATTTTGAGGACATTTTGTGGTGGTTCCACTTGCTCTGTGTTTCTGAGGATTCCAGCCCAAACATAAACAAGAAGCGAGCAGAAATATTGGTCTTCATTTCCGTCAAAATAATATTCTGTGTTATTTTCAAATGTAAATTCTTGCCACATTTCGGCTGGTTGTGAAAACCCCTTTGGCATCAAGTGTTTAATTGATTCTGGTCTAATGATGTTTATGTTTTCAAACGCCAGATCTGGGTAAAATGTCATAAGAGCCAAAACTTTGTCGAAATGAGAGCCATTCAGGTTTTCATAGAGGCCGATCAAGAGATATCTGCGAACTCGTTTCGAAAGTTGAGAGTATGGAGGTAGTTGTTGAAACCAAACATCATCCCAGTGTTTCATATCCAGATAATGCACGAAATAACAAAAGTAGCCGACCAAGGGATCGAGAGGTTCTTTTCCTACGTCATGGATAATCCATTTGAGATGAGGATAGCGAATAGCAAAGTTGTAAATCAAAGATGTTTCGGGGTTCATAAAGAGATTCATGTGCAAAAATTGGAGCTTTGGGAAATAAAAAATTGGATCAAAGGAGGGGGTGGTTTGGTGGTTTTCAGGTGTAAATGCAAGATATTTGACGTTGGGCATGGCTTGAGAAAGTACATACCACATATAGTCGATCGATTTTGCAGTCTGCGGGGGTTGGATGGATCGTGATCGATCCCGAACATAACGACGAAGAGAAGATGTGTGCGTTGAAAAGAAACCACCAGATAAACAGAGGTGTGTAACCTGAGAAAAGGAATTTGTGATGGTTGGCAAATGTCGTCGATCTTGGGTGAAAATTTCTTGATAAATGGTAGGATATTGACGCAAGATAGATACACTCTCGATATCCTGTAATATTACAGCATCGAGATGTGCACCTAAACTTGACATGGGTTTGAATTGCAAAGGATAATACAAACAACGATTCATCACGAGTTGATAAAATTTTTTATCAACCATCAACATCTTGCATCTTTCATCAACAGTCAGAAAAGAAAGAATATAAACCCATAATTCAGGTAAAAGTGTATCGATTGGATGTTGTGAATTGAATTCGATCTCCATATTCAAGGTTTTGAATTTATGAAAAATTTGTTCCATGAAAAATAGACACGAAACTTTTCCTGGATAATTCCAAAAGAATGCCATCATTAAAAATTAGAGGTGCCCAGCGATCTCCCGCGCTCGAAGATCTCATTGCTCAAGTAAAGCGGAACGCCAAGGTCGAAGAAGAAATAGAGGAGTATGAGGACGAAATAGAGGAGGAAGAAGAGGAGGAAGAAACACCACCTCCCAAGTCTCGAAAACGGGGTCGAACAGGGAAGAAAAAAACACCGACACCGAGGGCAAAAAAAGGCAAAACCCCACCGAAGAAAAAGGCAAAACGGGAGGAAACAGAGGAGGATCTCTTTGACGAGGTGGCAGAAGTAGAAGCCAAAGCAGATGCTGCCTTTGTAGAAAAATTGGGCAAGATGACCTTTAAAGAACTCAAACAAGTATGCGGAGACATAAAGGTTGCAGGGATCAACAAGCTCACCCTCGATGAGAAGAAGGAGGTGCTGCAACTTTATTGCAAATATTACAAGCATGTCTATGATCCCAAACAATCCAACTTTGATAAATTCACGGTCGCTCAGTTGCACGAAATTTGCAATAGTACAGGACAATTCCACACGAGCGGTATGAAAAAGGAAGATTTGGTCGAGATTTGTGCTCGTCACAATGCGGCACTCCGAGAAATGGATATGCAGGAGAATTTCAATATTTATCTGAAAAAACGAAACAAATATGAGAATTGGTTGGATCGATTCTTGCCATGGAAATCAAGCTCAGATGTCAAAAAAATCCTCAAAGAAGAAGGAGAAAATATTAAAAATATCACGAAAGAAGAGTGGGACGCATTCCAAAAGACACTACAAGGAAATCGTGATGAATTGAGAAACATATTGATTGCCCAGCGAGTGGATGAGCGGATGATCACTATTGCTCTTGCAACACAAAAAGCAGGGCAAATGTTGTCTTCTATTCGCGAAACACTATGGAATAGTATGACGTCAGCATCCGATCTTTGGAATGACGTGAAAGACTTTTTCAACAAATCAGAAGGCTGGTGGGATAAGTTCAAAAGTTTCTTGTCCATCTCAAAAAAGTTATTGTGGAATGTAACTGCGTTGGTGGGCTCAATTTTGGCTGCAATCGGTCAGTTCGTCACAATGGCAGCCCTTTTTACCTTTCAAAATCACAAGGTTATTTTTATGATTTTCACCTTGCTTCGGTATTGGAAAGAACGTGACTGCCAAAAAAAACAAGAAACGTATCTTACAGAATATGTCTACAACGACAAGCCAGGCACATTTGTTGATTATGTCCAGCGGCAAAAAGAAAAATTAGAAGAACAAAAGACCCTCATCATTCGAGGATTGATGATGACATTTAGGACGTTCGCAAGTAAATTGTCATCAATCGAATTATTCAACCCTGTCATTATACCTGTATTGTCCTTGGTTGAATCCTTTGTGGAGCCGATGATGAC
>CAZKFT010000063.1:0-8472 GCA_964552205.1 uncultured Gammaproteobacteria bacterium | reverse complement strand
GCGGCGTCGACTGCCTTGATGGAAAGGCGGATGCGGCCCTGACGGTCCACTTCCAGCACCTTCACACGCACGGCCTCGCCTTCGGTGAGCTTGTCTGAAACCTTCTCCACACGCTCGTCGGAGATCTGCGAGATGTGTACCAGACCATCCTTTCCCGGCAGGATCGTCACGAAGGCACCGAAGTCCATGAGCTTGGCAACCTTGCCCTCATAGATACGGCCGACTTCGACATCTGCGGTGATGAGTTCGATACGCGCCTTGGCGGCATCGCCAGCGGAACGCTCGACTGCACCGATGGTGACAGTGCCATCGTCGGTGATGTCGATGGTGGCACCGGTCTCTTCGGTGATGGAACGAATGACCGAACCACCCTTGCCGATGACGTCACGAATCTTCTCAGGATCTATCTTGATGGTGATGATACGCGGTGCGTAGTCGGACATCTGCTCACGCGGCTTGGACAGTTCCTTGTTCATGGCCTCGAGGATGGTCATGCGACCTTCGCCGGCCTGCGCCAGTGCCTTCTGCATGATTTCCTTGGTGATGCCATCAATCTTGATGTCCATCTGCAACGCGGTGATGCCTTCAGCGGTACCGGCCACCTTGAAGTCCATGTCGCCGAGGTGATCTTCATCACCCAGGATGTCGGACAGAACCGCGAAGCGGTCGCCATCCTTCACCAGACCCATGGCGATACCCGCGACCGGCGCCTTCAGCGGCACACCGGCGTCCATCAATGCGAGCGACGAACCACAGACCGAAGCCATGGAGCTCGAGCCGTTTGACTCGGTGATTTCCGAGACCACACGGATGACATACGGGAAATCTTCCATCTTCGGCATGACGGCCTGGATGCCGCGCTTGGCGAGCTTGCCGTGACCGATTTCGCGCCGCTTCGGGGTGCCGACCATACCGGTCTCGCCCGTGCAGTACGGCGGGAAGTTGTAATGCAGCATGAACGGCTCGCGGTATGTGCCCTCGATGGCATCAATGATCTGCGCATCACGGGTGGTACCCAGTGTCGCAGTCACGATGGCCTGAGTCTCGCCGCGGGTGAACAGTGCCGAGCCGTGGACGCGCGGCAGGATGCCGGCCTTCACGGTGACCTTACGAACCGTTTTGGTGTCGCGGCCGTCGATACGGGACTCGCCGGAAAGAACGCGGTTACGCACGATCTTCTTCTCGAGTGCACCAAACGCGCCCTTCACTTCGTCTTCAGACCACTTGCCACCGTCGGTGACCAGCTTCTCGACCAGCGACTTGCGCAGCTCGGACAGCTTGTGGGTACGGGCCTGCTTCTCGGTGATGGCGTAGGCGGCGGTGATGTCGTTGGCGATGACGGAAGCAGCTTCCACCAGGGACTCGTCCTTGGCGGGCTCCTGCCAATCCCACGCCTCGACACCGACTTCCTTGACGAGTTCGTTGATCGCGGTGATAGCGACCTGCATCTGCTCGTGACCGAACATGACGGCGCCCAACATGACATCTTCAGGCAGTTCCTGCGCTTCGGACTCCACCATCAGCACAGCATTGTTGGTACCGGCGACGACGAGGTCCAGCTTGGACTCGGCGAGTTCGGTGCGGGTCGGGTTCAGGAGGTAGTTACCATCCTTGTAGCCAACGCGTGCGGCGCCAATCGGCCCGTTGAACGGCATACCGGTCAGGGCGAGTGCAGCAGACGCACCAATCAGGGACGGGATATCCGGATCGACTTCCGGGTCCAGCGACAACACAGTCGCGACAACCTGAACTTCGTTCTTGAACGCCTTCGGGAACAGCGGGCGAATCGGACGATCAATCAGACGGCAGACCAGCGTTTCCTTCTCGCTCGGACGACCCTCGCGGCGGAAGAATCCACCCGGGATGCGGCCGGCAGCGTAAGTACGCTCCTGGTAGTTGACGGTCAGTGGGAAGAAGTCACGGCCTGGGTCAGCAGCACGGCGGCCGACGGCGGTGACGAGAACTACGGTGTCCGACATACGGACCATGACAGCACCGGTCGCCTGGCGAGCGATTTCGCCGGTTTCGAGGGTGACTGTGTGGTTGCCGTATGCGAAGGATTTCGTGAAATTCGTCATGACGGGATCAGCGACGCAAGCCAAGACGCTGGAGAACGTCCTGGTAGCTCTTCTGATCGGTGCGCTTCAGGTAATCCAGCAATTTACGACGCTGGTTCACCATCATCAGCAGTCCACGACGCGAATGGTGGTCTTTCTTGTGCTCGGCAAAATGGCCGGTCAGCTCTTCGATGCGCTTGCTCAGCAGCGCAATCTGCACTTCGGTGGAACCGGTGTCGCCAGCGGCACGCTGGAAGTCACTGATAACAGCCGCTTTTACATTTGTATCGAGGGACATCAAATAGTCTCCTAATCTCTTCTTTGTTGGTCCTGTTGGAAGCCGCGTATTCTAACTGCGCAAGCTACTTAATCTCAAGGTTTTTTTGCTTCAGATGGGGTTGCAATTAATCTCTTGGGAGCAACCCGCCCGTCCTCCTGAATCTCGCCAATTCCAAGAAACTGCTCCTCCGGTCCGTAGAGGCGCAAAAGTCCCCCAACCGGGGCCTTGGGCACGATGACCGCCTGACCACGCCTGAGGAACCACGCCGCGTCCGCACCGAGGGTCACCTTGGGCCAGTCGGCAATCGCTGAATCCGTCGGCAGGAGCCGCGTATCCAGGCCCTCCTCGCCCTGCTCCGCCAAGACCGTCTCCAGCGTGTCCAGGGTCACAGACTGCTCGCCTATGCGGTACGGGCCAGCGTGGATGCGCCTAAGGCTGACCACATGCGCGCAGCTGCCTAATGCACGCCCGAGATCTTCGACCAGGGTCCGGACATAGGTGCCTTTTGAACAATGGACTTCCAAGCTGAGCGTTTGTGCGTCCTCCCAGCCCAATGCCTTCAGTTCGTGGATGGTCACCGGTCTGGGCTTGCGCTCGACCTCCTCGCCGGCTCTGGCGAGCTTGTAGAGGCGCTGGCCTTCGTGCTTGAGAGCCGAGTACATGGGTGGAATCTGGGAAATCGGCCCGCGCAGCGTGTCCAAAGCACGCTCCAAGGCGTCTGGATCCTGCGACGGCGGTGCGCAGGTCTCGATGACCTCGCCGTCGGCATCCGCGGTATCCGTGCGCGCACCAAAACGGGCACCCACCAGGTAGGTCTTATCGGCGTCCAGCAGGTAGGCCGAGACTTTGGTGGCTTCACCCAGGCATAGCGGTAGCAAGCCGGAAGCGAGCGGGTCCAGACTTCCGGTGTGCCCTGCCTTCTCGGCGCGGTACATGCGCTTCACCCGTTGCAGGGCTTGGTTGGAGGTGAGACCGGAGGGTTTATCCAGGAGTACGACACCGCTGATCGCGCGCCGCACGACCTTCGGTCGCTGGTTCATTCCTTGGAGTCGGACTCGCGGGCAGCGCGAATGAGGGCATCCATTTTCGCACCGTGTTCGGGGACTGTGTCGTAAATGAACTTTAATTCCGGGACGATGCGTGTGCGCATGCGCTGGGCCAGTTCGCGTCGCAGGAAACCGGCCGCGCCGTTCAGGACCTTGCCCAGCGTCTCGGGGTCGGTGTCCTGGTTCAGGGAGGCAAACCACACCTTGGCGTAAGCGAGGTCACGGGTGACCTCCACCTCGGTGATGGTGACCAATGCCACGCGCGGGTCTTTGAGTTCGTCACGCACCATCTGCGCGAGTTCGCGCTGGATCTGGTCGCCGACCCGCCGGCTGCGGGGGTACTCACGGGGCATCAGAGACTCCGTTTGACCTCGGTGCGTTCAAACACCTCAATCTGGTCGCCTGCACGCACATCGGTGTAGTTCTTCACGCCGATACCGCACTCCGTACCTGCCTCGACCTTGCTGACGTCGTCCTTGAACCGGCGCAGCGACTCGAGCTCACCCTCATAGATGACGACATTGTCACGCAGGACACGAATAGGCGCGCTGCGCTTGATCGTGCCTTCCGTGACAAGACAGCCGGCAATCTGGCCGAACTTCGGTGAGCTGAACACCTCACGCACCTGCGCCACACCGATGATCTGTTCGCGGATTTCCGGAGCGAGCATGCCGGACACGGCGCGCTTCACTTCATCAATCGCATCATAGATGACCGAGTAGTAATGCAGGTCGAGACCGTTCTCGTTGATGACGCGTTTGGCACCCGCATCAGCACGGACATTGAAGCCGATGATGACCGCGTTCGAAGCCAGCGCCAGGTTGGCATCCGACTCGGTGATACCACCCACGCCGCTGGAGACGATCTTAACCTTCACTTCCTCGGTGGAGATGTTGGTCAGCGAATCACGCAGCGCTTCGGCGGAACCCTGTACATCGGCTTTGACCAGCAGGTTGAGCGTCTGGCTCTCGCCCTCGCCCATGTTGGCGAAAACATCCTCGAGTTTAATGGACTGACCGCTGGCCATCTTGATATCACGATGCTTGCCTTGGCGATGCAGCGCGACTTCACGCGCCTTGCGCTCGTCGGCCACGACGATGGTCTGTTCGCCGGCTTGTGGCGTGCCGGACAAGCCGAGCACCTGTGCCGGCATGGACGGACCTGCGGCGTCGATGGGCTTGCCGGTCTCGTCGAACATGGCTTTCACACGTCCGTACTCGGGACCTGCCAGCAGGATGTCGCCCTTACGCAGCGTGCCGTTCTGCACGAGGATGGTGGCGACTGGGCCACGGCCCTTGTCCAGCGTGGATTCGATAACGAAACCAATTGCCGGCAGGTCTGGCTTGGCGCGCAGTTCCAGCACTTCCGCCTGCAACAGGATGGAATCCAGCAGGTCATCAATGCCCTGACCGGTGTGCGCGGACACCGCGACAAACTGTGTATCGCCGCCCCAATCCTCGGGGATGACCTCGTGCTTCACGAGTTCGTTCTTCACGCGGTCCACATCCGCTTCCGGCTTATCCACCTTGGTGATTGCAACAATCATCGGCACTTCTGCTGCGCGCGAATGTTGGATGGCCTCGATGGTCTGTGGCATCACACCATCATCGGCTGCAACAACCAGAATGACGACGTCGGTGACTTGCGCTCCGCGCGCACGCATGGCGGTAAATGCTGCGTGGCCCGGCGTATCCAGGAAGGTGATCACGCCCTTCTCATGCGGCACATGGTATGCACCGATGTGCTGCGTGATGCCGCCTGCTTCGCCTGCGGCTACGCGCGTGCTACGGATGTGGTCGAGCAAGGAAGTCTTGCCGTGATCGACATGGCCCATGATGGTGACCACCGGCGGACGAACCACTGAAGTGGCATCCTCAGTGGCGGCTGCACCCCCGAGCATCTCCGTCTCAAGATCGGCATCGTTCAGCGGCTTCGGCGTATGGCCCATCTCTTCGACCACGAGGGTCGCGGTGTCCTGGTCAATGACCTGGTTGATAGTCGCCATCAGGCCCATGCCCATCATCGCCTTGATGAGGTCGGTGGCCTTCACCGCCATCTTGTTGGCGAGTTCGCCGACCGTGATGGTCTCGGGAATGGACACTTCACGGATGACCGGTGCGGTCGGGCGTTCGAAACCGTGCTGTGAATCCACACGCACCGGACCGGACCGGACCTTCTGCTTGCGCTTACGCTTGCCACTCTTGTCCGAGGAAACGTGCAGTTCCTTGCGTCCATAGCGGGTCTGGCGCTCGTCGGCATCGCGCTTGTCCTTCTGCGACGGCGTAGACGGTGCGGCAGCGACAGGCTTCTGCTTCTCGGCCTGCTGGCGCTTTACTTCTTCTTCCGCCGCCTTCGCACGAGCAGCTTCCTCGGCCTTTACACGATCAGCTTCTTCGGCTGCGGCGCGGTCCTTGTCTTCCGCGGCCTTCTTGGCTGCGGCTTCGGCCTTCTTGGCGGCTTCCTCGGCGTCGCGTGCCTGCTGTTCTTCCTCGAGGCGCTTCTGCTCTTCTTCCAGAACGGCGGTGCGCTTGATGTAGGTGCGCTTCTTGCGAACCTCCACGCTGACGGTCTTGTTGGCGCGACCGGCGCCGGCGGCGACCTTGATCTCGCTGGTGGTCTTGCGCTTCAGCGTGATCTTCTTGGCCTCGGTGCCGGTGCCTGCGTGTGAGCGGCGAAGGTAGGACAGCAACTGGGACTTTTCTTCATCGGTAATCGATGAGTCCGGGTTCTTTCCGGACACGCCCGCCTCTGCCAGCTGCTCCAGCAGCCGACTGACTTCGGTACGCACCACTTCCGCAAGTTGTTTGACGCTTACATCTGCCATATTCACCGCTCCCGCTGTTTTACTTCCTGGACTCAGGCCTGCTCTTCCGCGAACCACGGCGCACGCGCGGTCATGATCAGCTCCGCGGCGCGCTCCTGCGTCATGCCGTCAAGTTCCATCAGTTCATCAACCGCCTGCTCTGCGAGGTCTTCCATGGTGCGGATACCGCGCAAGGCCAACTCACCGGCGAGCTCAGGATCCATACCGTCCATGGTCAGCAGGTCTTCCGCCGGCTGCCCTTCGCTGATCTTCTCTTCGGTGGCGATCGCGCGGGTCAACAAGGCATCGCGCGCACGGGTACGGAGTTCCTCGACGATTTCCTCGTCGAATTCCTCAATGCCCAGCATTTCGGAGGCCGGCACATACGCCACTTCCTCGATGCTCGAAAACCCTTCCTGCACCAAGATGACCGCCACTTCCTCGTCCACATCCAGCTGCTCGTGGAACATCTGCTGCAGCGACTTCATTTCGGCCTCTGAACGCTCTTCGGCCTGGGCTGCGGTCATGACATTCAATTCCCAACCGGTCAGCTCGGAGGCGAGACGGACATTCTGACCACCGCGGCCAATGGCCTGCGACAGCTTGTCTTCCGCCACTGCGATGTCCATGGAGTGCGCATCTTCGTCCACCACGATGGACTCGACTTCCGCCGGGGACATCGCGTTGATGACGAACTGTGCCGGGTTGGCGTCCCACAGGATGATGTCGATACGCTCGCCAGCCAGCTCGTTGGACACGGTCTGCACACGCGAACCGCGCATACCCACGCAAGCACCGACCGGGTCGATACGCTGGTCTTTGGTACGCACGGCAATCTTGGCGCGAACGCCCGGGTCGCGCGCTGCGCCCATGATCTCGATGAGGCCCTGCCCGACTTCCGGCACTTCAAGCTTGAACAGCTCGACCAGGAACTCAGGGGTGGTGCGCGAAACGAACAACTGCGGTCCGCGCTGTTCCGGGCGCACATCCTTGAGGTACCCACGCAGACGGTCGTTGGCACGCACCGGCTCACGCGGGATGATGTCCTCGCGGGCAATTTTGGCTTCGGCATTGTTGCCAAGGTCGAGGAAAACCTCGCCGCGCTCGACGCGCTTGACCACACCGTTCACGAGGGTGCCGATGCGGTCCATGTAGGCGTCAACGACCTGCGCGCGCTCGGCGTCACGCACCTTCTGCACGATGATCTGTTTGGCGGCCTGGGCGGCAATGCGACCGAAGTCCGCGTTCTCCATCGTCTCTTCGATGTAGGCACCGACCTCGATATCCGGGTAATCGTCCTGCGCATCGGACAGGCAGATGTTCGCCTCCGGAATGAACTCGTCGGCATCATCGGCGACCACTTCCCAGCGACGGAAAGTCTCGTAGGCGCCGCTCTCACGGTCGATTGCGACGCGGACATCAATGTCCCCACCGTGCTTCTTCTTGGCCGCGTGGGCCAGTGCGGCCTCGATTGCCTCGAAGATGATCTCCCGCTCGACGCCCTTTTCATTCGCGACGCCATCGGCAACCATCAAAATTTCTTTGTTCATAACCACTCTCTCCAGAAACGACTTAAACGTCCGGGGCAAGCTGGGCCCACTCGACCTGATCGAGCGGAATGGCCTGCATCACACCATCTACTTCAATCTGCAAGGTGTCGTTGTCGACGCCCCGCAGCAACCCTTTGAACCGGCGCCGGCCTTCTAGGGCCCGCACCAGCTGTACCTTCACCTGCTCACCGGTGTACTGGTGATAATGCGCCAGCGTCCTCAACGGCCGGTCGAAACCGGGTGAGGACACCTCCAATTCGTAGGCCCCCTTGATGGGGTCCTCTACATCCAGCAGCGCGCTGACGCGCCGGCTGACTTTCTCGCAATCCCCAAGACCGATGCCGTCCTCGTGGTCGATGAAGATGCGGACCAAGCCGGAACCACCCCGACCTTTGGCCTGGATCTCGACCAGCTCGTAGCCCATGCCCTCGATTTCCGGCTCAAGCAGCGCTATCAGCTTGTCTCGTAGATCCACTGTTCTGCTGTCTCCACAAACGAAAAAAGGGCTTAGTGCCCATCTTTCAACTCCATATATATCAAGGCCTTACAGAACATTCCTGACCTTGGGGCGTAAAAAAGCCCCTTCTCGGGGCTGCCATACAACAACAAATGTTGGTAGCGGGGGCAGGATTTGAACCTGCGACCTTCGGGTTATGAGCCCGACGAGCTGCCTGACTGCTCCACCCCGCACCCGAGACGCGGGATTATAGGGACTTCAGGGGTTTACCGCAAGGCG
>CAZKFT010000062.1:7204-8477 GCA_964552205.1 uncultured Gammaproteobacteria bacterium | reverse complement strand
GCAGCGTTATGCAAAGATGTCAGTTATGAGAAGTTCGCCTTTGACAGGCGCACATGGTGCCTCGTGACTAGTGGTCCGCTGCCTTGAAGCCCTTCTCATAATCACAGCTTCTTCAGGAAGTCGAGCAACGAGTCCGAGGCCCGGAAGCGGCCGGCCTGGGTGCCCGGATCGTTCAGCTTGGCGAGCGTTCTTTCCTTCATCGCAAGGTTGGCCTGTGTGTACTGATGCGTGGTGGTCGGACTCTCATGCCCGAGCCACAGGGCGATTCCCTCGATTTGTTCACCCGACTGCAGCAGATGCATCGCTGTTGTGTGGCGGATCGTATGCGGGGAGATTCGGCGATCACCCAGACTCGGCATTCTTGGCGTCGCCGCCCTCACCGCCAGTGCCAGTCGTTGCGCAACGTTGGTTCGCGTCATCTGATAGCCGTCGCGGTTGGGCAACAACGGTGAGGTAGGCAGCAGTTCGGGGTTGAGCTTCAGCCACATCCGTACCGCCTTGGCCGTCGATCGCCACAACGGCATTGTTCGCTGCTTGCGGCCCTTGCCATGCAGGTGCACGCAGGCGACACCGTCGAGCAAGACGTCGGCCACACGCACGCCGATGATCTCCGACACTCTTGCGCCGGTGTTGTAGAGCATATGCAGCAGCAAGTGGTCGCGCCGACTGGTCCAGGTTGCGCCGGGCTTGCCAATGATTGCCAGCATCTCCTCAGGCGACAAGAAACCGAGTATCGGCCGCTCGAAGCGCTTCATAGGCACGCCCAGGGCCTGCTCGACAACACGCAGCGCGCCGACGTCGCGGTGACCCGCGAACTTCAGGAACGTGCGCAGCATCGCCAGCCGGGCATTGCGGGTGCGCACCGCGTTGCCGCGCGCACGCTCGAGATGGTCGAGGAAGGCCAGGATCAGCGCCGACGTGAGATCGTCCAACCGGATCGCCGTGGGCTGCTTGTGCAGGTACCCCGTGGCGAAGTCCAGGAACAGCACGAACGCGTCTCGGTAGGTCGCCACCGTGCACGGACTCACGGCGCGCTGTTGCGTCAAGTGCTCACTGAAGAAGGAATGCACCAACACAGCGAAGCTTGGCGGAGCTCTTGGTGTGGTCGGCTTACTCATCGCAGTCCTCCCATGGATCGGCGAACTTCTCGAAGCGCTGGCCGATCAAGTTCATCAACTCCGGAACGCCGCTCAGATACCAGTAGGTGTGGGTGACCCTGGCGTGGCCCAGGTAGGTCGACAGTGCCAGCATGCGCTGGTCAATATCCACACCT
>CAZKFT010000062.1:0-7104 GCA_964552205.1 uncultured Gammaproteobacteria bacterium | reverse complement strand
GGCGTGGCCCAGGTAGGTCGACAGTGCCAGCATGCGCTGGTCAATATCCACACCTTCCTCGTGCCAAAGCATCAGTCGGCGTACAGCGAAGGCGTGGCGCAAATCGTGCACGCGAGGCGCGCCGTGGCTGCCGCGATCGACCCAGCCGAGCTGCTTGCGAAGTTGCTCAAAGATGCGGTGAATCTGCCGATCGCTAACAGGTTTCCCGAGTAGGCGCCCGCGCGTGCAGACGAAGAACGGAGCCTGGGGAATGGCACGCACAAACACATTGCGCTGCGTTCGGTATCTCGTCAGCGCTTGGACTGCGCTGGGGTGCAGCGGCACCAGTCGGGACTTGCCGAACTTGCTCTGCCGAATCGTCAGCACCTCGGCCCGCAGGTCCACGTCGGCATCGTGAAGCCCCAACGCCTCGGAGATGCGCAGTCCCGTGCAGGCGATCAGGCCGAACAGCGTCTCGATCACTGTCGATCGCAGGGCGTCCAGCACGCCACCCGAGTGCCCAAGGCCTCTGGCAGCGGCCAGCAGTTCGATGATCTCGTGCTCGTGGTAAATGTGTGGCGCCGTGCGGCCCGGAACTGGGCCGAAGACGGCCTCATCTGGTACTTCTGTTGCCGGCTCGAACTGGCGCAGCCAACCGGTGAACGGTCGCAGCAGCCTCAACTGGCGCGCCGAAGTGGCCCGGTCGCCGTGCCCGCCCTTGGCCTGGCTTGCCCAGGCGGCCATCAGATCGACCGTCAGCGGCCCCTGGTGGCCAATCTTGGCGACGTACCGGGCGAAGCGCACCAGACCGTGACCCATGGTGTTGAGCTCGAAGCCGGCATTCCGGCGCTCGACCAGGTACTGCTCGACCCGGGCCTGCAAGGTAACGTGCGCGTTCATGGGGCACTCCCGGGCCACGGTAGCGCGACGCCGGCCAACGCGCCGTGGTCAAGCTTGGCGTAAATGAGCGAGGTGTCCAGCGAGCGGTGCCGCAGCACATCGGCCACCTCCTTGATTGAGCCACCCTGATTGACAATGCGACAGGCCAGCGTGTGTCGCAGTGCATGCGATCGGCCATGTGGGATTCCCACGCGTAGGAAGGCGTCTCGTACAAGGCGGCGGATACCGTGCACGCTCAGGGGTTTGTCGTGTGGGGCGAGGCGACGCACGAACACCGCCCCGCAGCTGGTCTCGGGGCGCTCGTGGCGGACGTAGGCCTCCAGCGCCCGGCCCGTCTCCACGGGCAACGGCAAGACTTCCTGCTGGCGCGACTTCGTACGCTTGAGCGTGACAGTGCCTTTGCGCCAGTCAATGTCGGCCAATTGAAGCCGGTTGATCTCGATGCTGCGCAGTCCCAGGTCCAGCGCCAGGCGGACGACGGCGTAGCCCCGCCGAGCAGACGGTAGCGTGGCAGTGAAGGAACTCAACAGTCGGTCCACTTCCTCGGCCTTGAGGGCCCGAGGCAACGACGCCAGGCTCCAGTGGGCGGTCGAGCCGATGACGGCCAGCAGCGGCTGCACCGCATCACCACAAGTGGCGCGGTAGCGAAGGTAGGCCCGCAGCGTCACCGCAATCGTGGTGGCGTTGCTGATCGAACTCAGCGACTCCATCTGATTGGCGATGAACCGCCGAACGTCCTCAGGCTGAAGTTCACCAAAGGCCACTGGTCGATCTGCAAACTTGTAAAGCAGCAGGCGCTCGATGATGCGCAGGTAGCTCCTGCGTGTTCCATCGGCCAAGCCTCGGGCGTCACGCATGCTGGTGTCGTAGTTGCGAAGCTCGTCGGCGATCGGGCCTGCTGGCGAAGGCAACTCGGCGATGACGCCGCGCTCGCGCAAAATCGCCAGCAGGGCTGTCAACGCGGCATGAAGCGACTTCGGCGTGCGCAACGCCTCGCCTGGGCAGTCGCAGCGCGGCAGGTGGTAGCGCAGAAACTGGTCAATGCAGCCATCGTCCAGCAACTGTGCCGGCAAGAAACACTGAGTCATCCAGTGCGAGAAGTGCGCCACGCCGTTCAAACAGTGACCTGCCGTGCAGGCCGCATAGCGACCGCGCCTGAGTCGCGCGACATACGCAGGAACGTAAGAAGAAAGTGGCCCTTCGAGCAACCAGGCTCGAATTACCGGTTGCAATGCAGCAATCTCAGACATGACGGTCTCCAGAAGTAGGGCCGTCAGTGCTGCCAGATAAGTGAAATTATGTCCAGTGCGACGCGTCCATGCATCGCGAATCGCGAGCGTTTACGCGGCTCGCCGGCCTACGCCGCACCAGAACTTCTCATAACTGACATCTTTGCATAACGCTGCTTATGGAAAGATTTCCATAAGCAGCGTAACGAGTCGCCCACCAATGCCCGCAATGCGGCGGTCCAATTGCAGGATTTTGGGTGCCGGTCAACCGCCGTTGGTGTTCGCCAGCAAACGACCCGAAAGGGTCGATCGGCCGGTAGAGTTCCAAGGGGGCTCTACCAAGGAAGATATATGCGAACTCGCCGGCGACGTGAGTTTCTGATCGCATCTGGGGCACTTCTCGCCGCGCCCCCAGGGTCTCTCGCGCAGCCAGTCGAAATAGTGCGCCGGATTGCGATCCTCGAACCGGTTAGCAAGACGTTGCGTGCTGACCTATGGAGATTGCTGGAGACGCGGCTGCAAGAGCTTGGATACGTGGAGGGAAAGAATCTCGTATTAGAGCGCCGTTTGGCTGATGGCGTCGACGCACGGTTGCCGCAACTTGCCCAAGAGTTGCTTGCGGGCAATCCGGAGGTCGTCGTCGTGATTACGACCCCCGCGACGCAGGCTCTGATGCGACTGAGCAAGGAGGTTCCAATCGTGACGACAGGCACGGCGGACCCGGTGGCAACTCGTCTGGTCGCCTCGCTCGCGCGCCCTGGTGGCATGTGACGGGAATCTCTCTTAATCTTGGTGGCGTCATCACGAAACGCCTCGAACTCATGCGCGAGGTCGTTCCCAAAGCGCGACGCATGGGCTTGCTCGGTCCGGGCGCGAACACCGGGGTGCAAGCGGCGCTGAAACGGGCGCAGGAAGCGGGGAAGACACTGGGCGTAGATGTCCAGTTCGTCGAGGCCAGCGATGCCCCAACCATTGCTCGTGCATTCGAAACGCTGGCGACGGAACCGTTGGATGCGCTGTGACCAAGTGATCGATTGACAGGTCAGCCAACGTCCGCTACTGTTTAAGTTTGTTCGATACTTGCCAGCGCGACTCGAAGGTGCGACGCATGACGCAGGCTTGAGGGCAGGTGTTGGACAAACCTAAACATAAGGCGCTTGTCAGCGGATTTGCGTCCAGCCAGCGGGCGAGACTGGGAAACCAGTCAGAACATGCAATCAAGACCGGATATTGGGCCTCAGCCGACTTCATCGCATCTCAACACAAATTCCTCTTGCTATCCGGCAGGCATCCATATGAGGACAACATGAGCCAGTTTGGTCGCCGGCGATTTTTCGCCGTAACGGGGGCGTTACTTGCGGCGCCGGTTGTCGCCCAGGGACAGCAGATGGCGAAGAGACCGCGGATCGCAGTCCTTACGTTCGGATTTGAACCTTCGTCGCGCCCAGTCGAGACGTTTCGTCAGGCACTGCGCGAGCATGGATATGTAGAAGGAGAGAACATTGCGCTCGAATATCGATTCGCTGAAGGCCGGGTTGACACGCTTGCTGCGTTCGCGGCCGAAGTGGTTGACCTCAACGTTGATGTCATCGTCACGGAAGGCACGCCGACGGCCGTGGCGGTCAAACGCGCAACGACGAGCATTCCCATTGTGATGGCCACCGTTTCGGACCCTGTTAGGTTAGGCCTGGTTTCAAGCCTTAGCCGGCCCGGCGGAAACGTCACCGGGGTAACGCACCGCGCAGGCGACCGCGCTGGAAAGCAGCTGCAATTGGTGAAGGAGATCGTACCGAACGCGACAGTGATTGCTGTTATCTACAATGCCGCCAGGCCCGACAAGGGAGACCGCCTGGCGGAAGCCAAAGCCGCCGCGCAATCGTTGCGCCTTGCGATTCAATTCACCGGGGTAAGGAACCCGGCGGACCTCGACGCTGCGTTCGAGTCCGTATTGAGCGCTCGTCCCGGCGCGCTTACCACTCTCGGGGACGGCATGCTGTGGGGTAACAGGAAGCGCTTGGTCGATTTCGTGGCGAAGACCCGGTTGCCTGCGGTATTCCCCGAACGCGAGTTTGCGGAAGCTGGTGGAGTGTTCGCTTATGGCCCGGACCTCGCGTGGAATTTCCGGCGCGCTGCCGTCTACGTCGACAGGATCCTCAAGGGTGCGAAGCCGGCTGACCTCCCCATCGAGCAACCGACGAAATTCGAATTGGTGGTCAACCTGAAGGCCGCCAAGGAACTCGGCCTGACCGTACCGCATTCGATACTGTTGCGCGCCGATGAGGTGATCCAATAACTGATGTAGACGAGACCTGACGTCCAGTCGTCGCCGATTAAATGGCCGTGCCCGCAACTTGGGTATGCGATTTTCTCCGACCCGTCCATCAATTGGACCGGCACCTGCGGCGACGGGTCAGGCTTTGAAAAACTGGACTAGCTCGACGTACGGAAAATCGACAAGCCGTTCCGGGTAAAACCCTGGTCTACCGACGATTCGGCAAGGCTCTTCAGCCACGGCCGCAGCACTCAATTTGCCGCTTGGGACAGGCTTGCAAGTAGTCTGGCGGTCAGCGCCTCATTCGATAGGTCCAAGTGTCTGATGAGACCCACGTCCCCCATCGCGTGCAAGTTCGTCCCGCGACCGAATGCCTGGATTTGGTAGGTGTTGCCGCCACGGCCGTCGGCGTAGCCGGCGTGCAGCGGCTGGTGAACGTCGGCGACCAAATGCGCGACGTACTTCAGGGCGAGCTGCAATGCATCACCGGGGTCTGCCCGGGGAGTGTCCGCCCGGGGAGAGTTGACAAGCTTATTTCTGCTGTTAACGTGACGAACCCAACATTTGGTTTCAAATCGGCTCACTCGATTCTTCCGCCTGTTGGTTATGACTTTTTTATCCTCAACAAGGAGAAATTCAAATGGCATATGGTGTAGTTTCCCAATGGACGTCCAGCGTCGCGAGAGATGCGGCGATGGAGGCCACAGCAAGAGAGAAATATGTCCCCGGAATCAAGGCGCTCGGTGCACTGCATGCGTTCTTTATTGCCACAGGCGAAACCACATTCAACGTGGTGAGCATTTATCCAGACGAGGCCACCGCTACTGCGGCGGCCGACAAGCAAAAGGCACTGCGCGCGCAAGCGGCCACCGATCTGCCGGTCAAGATGGTCGGGGAATTGCGCGGGGATGTTTTTGCATCGTTCTAGAGGCGTGTCCAGCTTGTGGGCGTGATCGTCACTGATCTCAGTGTCACCTTCGTGCTGGGAGAAGTACGGCGCCTTGCGTTCACCGGAACGGCAGACTTCGGGGCGCGCGACATTTCACCTGGAGGCGCATGCTCTGTGCATCGAATCCATCGCCACATTGCCGACACGTTAAGCGTGTACACGCTGAGACCGCTGCGGAGAAAGCAGATCGAAAAGTCATGTGACCCGGGTTCAGTCTGATGCTGACCATCAAAGACAGCAATTCTTGTTGGGACAGATGCTGACGTCCTGGCAGACGCACGCCAGGCAACGTTTCAACCCAAAGCTGACTGAGCTTCGACCTTGAACAGCCGCCAGGGCTCCGGCAAGCCCTTGAGGGTTTGAATCCCGCGGTCTTCGAACCGCAGGCCCGAGCCGGACACCAGATCCCTGACCGTGCTCGACACCATCACCTCGCCCGGTTGGGCCGCAGTCGCCACACGCGCGCCGATGTGCACCGCAATCCCAGCGACCTTGTTGCCGACCATCTCGCACTCACCGGTATGCAGCCCGGCGCGGATATCCAGTCCCAGCGGCCGCAGCGCTTCCACCAGCCGCGTAGCGCAGCGCACGCCACGCGCGGGTCCGTCGAAGGTGGCCAGAAAGCCGTCGCCGGCGGTGTCGACCTCGTGCCCGCGAAAACGCTGCAACTCGTGCCGCACCACCTGATGATGTTGTGCCAGCAACTCGCGCCAACGCCGGTCGCCCATTGTGACGGCGCGTTCGGTCGAGCCAACGATGTCGCTGAACATCACTGTCGCCAGCACCCGGTCCGCCTCGACGGGTTGTTGTGCCGCAACCAGAAAGCGCTGGATCTCATCTAGGATCGCCTCGCTGTCGCCAACCCAGGGCGCGTGGTCGACGCCGGGTAGTTCGACGTACACCGCGCCCGGTATCCGCTGCGCCATGTAGCGGCTGGCGCTCACGGGAACCTGCTGGTCGCCCACGGCATGCAGCAGCAATGTGGGAACACGAATGGCAGGCAATACGTGACGGATGTCGATTACGAAGTTCATTGTGTTCAACGCGATCGCAGAGGCCGGACTGGCGCTCATGCGCAGAAAGCGGCCCCACCAGTTACGCACCGTCTCATCCTGCGCCATGCTGGGCATGATCTTTTCGATCGAGACCGGCGCGCCCCAATCGGCTTCACACTGTTTGTTCAGGGCGTCCAGTTCCTGAGGCGTGCGTCCCCAGGGCGATTCGGCGCTGCGGACGCGGTTGGGATAGCTGCCGATCATGATCAGGCCCAGTGAACTGGCCGGGTGGGTCGCGGCAAACAGCGCACACATCGGCCCGCCCTCCGAGTACCCGCACAGAACGGCCCGTTCCGAGCCGACGGCGCCCATCACCGCGCGCAGGTCGTCGATGCGCGTCTCCAAGGGCGGCATGTGGGTGACCCGGTCCGACAGGCCGGTGCCACGCTTGTCAAACAGGATCAAGCGCGAGAACGAGGCCAGCGTATCGAGGAACCTGGCACATGCGGGGTCGTCCCAGAAGCACTCGATGTTGGACACCCAGCCCGGCACCAGCACCAGATCCACTGGTCCCGACCCGAGCACCTGGTAGGCAATGTGAACATCACCACTCTTGGCATAACGGGTTTGCGGCACAGTTGGCATCGGGCGGGTTCAATCAAACACGGGTCACATGCTGTCACAGTATCGTCCGCGTCTCGGTCCTCGTCAAACAGCGAGTTCTTTGTGACAGCGCAAAGTCGTAATGTCCCCTTTTAGCCAGATTCAAATGTCCCCTTT
>CAZKFT010000061.1:0-9206 GCA_964552205.1 uncultured Gammaproteobacteria bacterium | reverse complement strand
GTCAGTTGGCTCGCATCCAATCGTGCATTCATTCCACTCAGCGCTACTGAGCTGGTGGTGGCGACAAACTGCGACTCAAACTGCAGGTGGGTCAGCGAGGTCGGGTCCTTCGCGTCGGGGAGTGTCTGCCCCAGGTCCGCAAGCACTTGTCGTGGGGAAAACGCGTCTACGGTGATGTGACCGTTGAAGGACGGTGCATCCAGGACACTGCTGCCCTGCGCATTCAAGTTGGCGCGCAAGCCAAAACCGTCAAAGCGGAAGTCAGACAACGTGGCGGTCTGTGCCGACAGGTCAGCGGCGACATTGCCGCTCATGCGCGCGTTGAAGTCGCGGTCGGGAATCCGTCCCCCTCGTGCCACCAGGTCCAATACCAGCCCGTTGATTTGCCACACCTTGGAGTCAAGGTTGCCTTGGGTCTGTCCGGACAAAGACGCGCGAAGGGAAGCAACAGGCAATGCGCCACCTTCGAGCTCTGCCGTGGCACGCTCGATGATGAGGTCAGCGTCCTTCGTCGCCTGGTCTATGTTCACGCGGCCGTCGAAGGCTACTGTGCCGCGCCATTGCGGGACACCGCTGGAAATCCTCGCATCCATGGACATTTCGACCGGCGCGCCCAGGCGCAACGCACCTGTACGGAGGTTCAAGTCTTCGACGGTGTAGCTCGCGCCCGCCTGCGCATCCCTGAACGCAATTCGCGCATCGCTCAGCGTGATTCCCTCCACTTCGATATCTGCGAGCTTGATACCGTCGCGATCGGAACGCGGGGCGTGTGCTGTGTCGGTGTCCGGTGTGTCGGCCAGAAGGTCGGACCAATTGTCGCGTCCGTCCGCGTCGCGCTCCAGATGTAAATTGAGACCTTGCAGGGTGATGCGTCCAATCTGCACTTCTCGTCTCAGGATTAGCGGAACCAACTTCACACGGACATCGGCGACCTGGAAAGCGGCGAACGGGGTGGTGGAGTCAAACCCTTCTGCTTGGGCCAATGACATTGGCCCGGTCTTCACACCTAACCAGGGGAACACGGTCAGCTCGAGGTCGCCATCAATGGTGAGCGCACGACCAGTGGCGTCCTCGACTGCTTCCGCAATCCGGCCCTTCTGGTCGTTGATGTCGAAGAGCAGCGGCACGGCAATCGCCAAGGCGATGACCAGAACCACCAGCACCACAACTAAGCTACCGATAATCTTGACGAAATTCCTCATGGGGAGGGGGATTCTGCACCAGTTTTGTGACGGTGTCACTTCGGCCGTACAGGTGGTGGCGTACCCCAGATTTCAGTTTTTGGCTTTCATGAGCGTCAGGACCGCTTGGACAACCACCAGATAGGCCTGGGCCGGAAGGCCATGATGGTGCGCCAAGCGCCTGAGCCGAGAGGTGATTTCAGCCTCCCTGTCGGGATCGTGAACCTGCCGGCCGGCGGCCCGCTTTATTCCCTGCAGGGTACGGGAGAGGTGGTAGCGTTGAATGAGGAGCGCCAAAAGCTGGATATCCAGCTCATCAATCTCCGTACGGTACCTCTGGATTTCCCGGTTGACCTCCGTCAATGCCACAGGACGGGGATTGATGGGATGCTCCGGCCCATGCGTGACCCCCTGCTCACACTCCTGCTGAAACGCCACCTCGAGACCGGAGAGCTCGATTTCCTTCGCGGTAAGACTTTGGCGGTGCGGTGTGGTCAAATCGCGATGTCCTTCCGGGTGAGCGGGCGCTGGATACATCTTTCACCCGGTCGCGCCGCCGATGTAGCCATCAGGGGTGATCCCGGGGATCTGATTGCGCTCGCGACGGGGCGCGCCGACGCGGATGCGCTGTTCTTCCAACGGCGCCTGGTTGTCACGGGAGACACGGAGCTGGCGTTGCGCCTGCGGAACGTGATGGAGTCTTTGCCGCCGCCCTGGCCAGTTGCATTACTGCGGCGGCTGTCCCCTCCACGGCGGGGATGACCCGCAATAGCGACGCTCCGCAGGTACGCAGTGCTTCGATGTCGTCGCTCACATCTACGACATCGTGCGCGCGCGTCTGGGTTCCGTTGATATTGAGAAAGGATGTACCGTCCCTCGTCGAAACCGTCAATCCGTCCGGATGCTCGGAACAGATGAATCCACAGTCGTCCTTCTGCCGGTTGTGAGCACGAGCGGTATAGCAGCGTGCGGACCAGGCGAGTGGGCGGCGGCCCCAAGCCAGCACTTCGGTCTCCGGCCAATGACCTTCCCATTCCGCGTGCATGCGCTCCAGCGATGGAAGTGGCATGTCCACAGGCGGTTGCCAACGCACCATGCCGCGCGCGCAAAGCCAGCGGAGGGTAGTCCCGTTATATACGTTGAGCGTGGCACCACCGACCCAAGGAACCCTGCGCTTTTCGAGGGCATACACAGCCGCGTAGTCATTGGCCTCCACCATGAACTCCCGGTTTTCGCAGAGTCGCCGTAGCGCCGCAGCTTCCGAACGCGCCTCGATCAATGTCAGCGTCGACAGAACGACACCGATTCCGGCCTCCCTGAGCTGGAATGCGATGACAATCCAGTCACGAGTCGTAAGTTCACGGCGCTTGGAACACACCGTCTCTCCGAGATAGACACACGATAATGGCCACGTCGCCACGTCGGAGTAGAAGCCGCGCATTCGTGGTCCATTCCAGTGCAGCGGGACCGGGGCGAGGGAAACCGTCATTGCCACGGGCGGTGATAGGCTCCGAGCGTAGTCTGGCTACCCTCGGCCAGCGATGCGAGCGTGTTCTGCCACTCTATCCTTCGGGTAAGGCCGCTGCCGCGTTTGACTGCATCCACGGCGGCTCGCCAAGTTGCCGTGACACGGGCTATGTAAGCAGGACTGCGTTGGCGGCCCTCGATTTTCACCGCGGAAACCCCCATCGACATCAGTTCCGGCAGCAACTCCAGAGTGTTTAGGCTGGTTGGTTCCTCGAACGCGTGATAGACGGCATTCATCACCTCGTAACGGCCTTTACAAACCGTGGGGTATCCGGCAGCTTCTCCTGGCCCAAAGCGGTCGATCAGGACACCGTTCAATCGGGCTTCGAGCTCCGGTCCGCAGTCGCGCCACTCCACCGCCCACGCCGGCGAGCAGACACCATGCGTGTTCGGCGACTGTCCCGTGACATGAGCGGACAGCGCGCACCGCCCCTCAACCATGACGCAAAGGCTGCCGAACCCAAACACCTCCAGCTCTATCGGGCTGGCCTCGGCGAGCGCTTTGACCTGCGCCAGGGAAAGTACCCTCGGTAGCACTGCGCGTTGAATGTCGAAGGCCTCATGGTAGAGCTTCAATGCCTCCACGCTGGTGGCCGATGCCTGAACAGAAAGATGCCGGGTGACCTCCGGAAAGTGCCGGGTTGCCCACTCCATCACGCCGATATCCGCAAGAATCAAGACATCCACTCCTGCTTCTGCACCGACCGCAACAGCACGATGCCAACGCACTTCCTCACCGGCCTGCGCATAGGAATTGATGGCCAGGAACAAACGACGCCCGGCACGGTGCGCCTCCTGTACGGCCTGTCGCAACATCTTGGCGTCGAAGTTCAAACCGGGGAAAGCGCGGGCGTTGGTCTCGTCGCGTAGGCCGACATAAACCGCATCAGCACCATTCTCCAAGGCGGCTTCAAGGGCAGCAGGATTGCCGGCCGGGCAGACGAGTTCCATTGGGGAAGCGTCCGCTTTCGGGCCCGACAACTCCTTGACGACCATCAAGGCTGGAGAACTTAATGCGTGGCCGCGCCCAACGATGAGTAGGTCAGACTGAGATGGGCCGCTCGCCGCTTGCGACTGCCCGGAGTGCCTCGGAGTCGAGTAAGGTCACGTTTGCGCCGTCAATCTTGACGATGCCGGCACGATCCAATGCGGTAAATATCCGCGACAGTGTCTCCGGCTGGGTGGACAGCCGTGAGGCAATGGTCTTCTTCTGGCTGACAAGCCGAATGTCCGCGCCACCATCACCCTCCTCCACGGCGCGCAGGAGATAGCTGGCGACACGCAGGGTGGCATTCTGCAGGGACAGGGCCTCTATCTCGCCAATCAGCTTGTGTTGGCGGATGCTCAGTGTTCGCAACATCTCGAGCGCGGTGGCTGGTGACTCATCAATGATCGACCGGAGTAACTCCCCGTCGAACCCTTCGACAACGGTGTCCTCGAGAGCCGTGGCACAGACCGGGTACACCGGCTTCTCAGTGAACAATGCGGCCTCCGCGAAACTCTGGCCGGGTGTGATGATCTCGATGACCTTCTCCTGACCCTGCGGCGAGATGCGGAACAGTTTCACATGACCGGACCGGACAATGTAAAAGCGCTTGGCCGGCTCACCCTGTTGGAACAACAGCTGGCCGGGGGCAAGCTCCCGGATGCGTGTGCGTTGCAACATGCGCTCCCGCTGCTCCCCGTTGAGCGCGGCGAGAGCGGGATGGAGGTTCATGTCTGACATACGGGGTACTGGCACCCGCGCAGTGTGTCATGATTCGAGCCGGTCGAGCCAGCGCTCCAGGTGGTCCACGTGCTCGGATTCCTCCTCCACGAAGGCCTGAGCGAGCTCTTGCACTTCTTCCGACCGGGTTTGTCCTGCCACCACAGCATAGAAATCACACGCGCGACGCTCCGCAGCGAGTGCTACCAGCAAGGCCTGGCGTGGTGTGAGGTAGGCGCTTTGTAGCGCGCCCAGCGGATTTTCTGGACTGACGCCGTCCGGCCAGGCCTCGACCGGCGGCGGGGACTCGGGATCCAAGCCATGCTCCCGCGCGAGACCGGAGACCTCCTCCAGATGCATGCGGGAATACTCACCAAGCTTGTTCAGCAAAGCAGCCGTGGCGGCATTCCCCTCCCGTGTGAGCTTCATGGCAAGCTGGTGGTAGCCGTCGGCTGCCTCTGCTTCAAGCCGGATTGCCCAGCGTAGGAAGCTCGGTAGGTCGTCGATTCTCATGCACCACCCCCGGACAAACCGGGTATCAACCACATTGCGAGCAGCGTAAGCCCGAGAAAGATGCAGAAGAATGCCACTTGCCTTGTGCCACCCAACGGTTTTCCGTACCAGCGCTCCAGACGCATCACCACAACATGGCTGATGAAGTAGAAGGCCACGAGCACCAACCCGAAAAGCAGAATCTCAAGCATGGCGGACCGCTCCCACCACAATCGGTCGCTTGCGCAGCGCTCCCCCAACGGCGATGAGGAACATCACGCCCGCGACGACCGCAATTAATCCACCGATGCCCATCACGCCCATGCCGACCACCTGCGCCAAGTTCTCCAGGCCCTGCTCCGCCACTGCGACCTTGCGCTGGGCGCCGTGCCCACCTGAAATCGCGAGCCCGATCACATGCAGTGTCTGACCAATGCCATAGACCCAGGGGATGAGGAATACGAGCCTGGGACTAGGCGACGCAAATCCCAGACGGGGAAGCAAGTACAGGGATAGACCCATGAACGTGAGGGTCACCGCCACGATGCAGCCATGGTAGTGCGCGGGGATGATGGTGTTGCTTTCGGCAATCAGGAACCCGAGCGCACCGCCTACGCCGAAGAGCAGAATCGAGAACCCGAGCGTGGCGCGGTGTCCACGCATCACCATGTCCTTGGCAGTAGGTGCGCGCAGCAAGCCGACCACCAACGCCAGCCCGATTGGGCCTGCTGCGACGCCACCCCCCGCAGCCATCAGCCAGATGAAGAACCGCACGTGCTGCGGGCTGCCCACGTCAAAGGCGAGGTATCCCCAGATGGTAAGGAACGCCGGCGCAACACCGGCGATGAGCAAGAGGAGGACCAGTCGCTGCGTCAGCGGCATACGCACACCGGCTACCGAAGCCAACCATAACCACGCCACCAGCATGAGCTGCGTCCAGGCGAACTGCATTACATGACCGCTACCCCAGAACAGCGTTTCGAAGTACTGGTCACGTGGCAATGCGAGTGGCACCTCCACAAGCGACCACACCAGGGCGATCGCAGCGACCACCATCACAGCGACAGAGGAGTGGACACCGAAGCGGAGAACCCCATCAGGTGTGAGCGGCATGCGAACCGGCATGGCGTGCAGCAGGGAGCGGAGTGCGTATATCACCACCCCGACACCTATGACGCCCAACCCGGCGAGGAAGGTCACATTGTCCAGCACGGGGATGTAGTTGCTCATGATAGCCTCGCCACCCTGGAACGGCGAGGCAGCGAGCATGACGGACCCGGCGACCGCGAGCCCGAAAGCAATCCACGCGACTGGCCACGCCAGCGCGCGGGCCGTGAGCGTCCAGAACACCGCAGCAATGGCGGCGAACCAGATCAGTACCGAGAAGTCCACATGCACCACGATGGCGAGACGGAAAAAGTCTCCAGCGGGGAACCATTCCCCTACCACCGGCATGCGCGACAGGAGGATGAGAATCACGAACAGGCCCGAGACCAGTAGTGCAGTGATGGCAAACAGCAGCCAGGCAGCTGCCATCGGCCTCCGGTCATCGTCGGGGATGGGCAAATGATAATGGTCATTCATTGAGACGACTCCAGATTAGCGAGGGTCGCGGCACCGTCACCGACACGGAGTACCGCATTGCTGCCGGACTCGAGGTGGATGACGAAGGCTTCACGTATGACATGTCCGCTCCCGTCGGCACTGTCGGCGACCTGGAGTACGAGTTCATGCCTGCCTGCAGGCACGGTCCACACGCGATGGAAATAGGCACGCCCGTCACGATGCAAACCCACAGCCTGCACTTCGGCCTCCAACAATGGCTCGCCACCAAGGGACAGCATGACCCGGGTCGGGGCGCGCGCACGTTCACAGCGCTCCACCACGCGCATGTTTGGGGGAAGCGCGGCAATCTCTTCCATGCTCAATGGCTGGCAGGGTTCGAGACGCTCGGCGAGGTGGGCCAGGCTGAGTGTGAGCTGCGCCTGGCCTGGCGACAGCGGCGAGTAAACCGGCCATTGCGTGAACACGCCCACGATGACAGTGCCCAGCACGAAAATAGTCGCTGCGCGAATCATGGCTTGCGCCCCCACAGCAGACGCACGCGCTCGCGCGGGACACGTTCACGTAACATGGGGGGTCGGCGCCGTGCGATGCGATCAATGGTCCACGTATCGCCGAAACGATGATGACAGCCATCCGGCGCGCATCCCGCGATTACGATGTCCCTGTACCCCCCGACCTTCAACGCGTAATCGATGGCCGCCGGCGGCAACATACCGATGCAGGGCAACACGATTGCCCGGTCGTCGTTCCCAAGGCCTGCACCAACCTCCACGCCATGTTCACACCCAACCACCAAAGAGCCACCCTGTCGCCCGCGACGGCCATCGAGAATCGTGGTCTTCAGCCGGTCTATGGTGAAAATGGGCATCTCGATTCCTGTTGTGAGCGGCTCTACGCGTCGGAACAACGACGAAGAGGGGCACGATCCAGTACAGATTCCACAACCAACGCAAAGGTCGGCAGCGACCTGCGCTTCCATAGTGAAGTTGCGCCCATCCGTGCGTGGGACCATGTCAATCGCCCCGTACGGACAGTCGTCCGCGCAATACCCGCAGCCCGTACAGTCCGCAAGATGAACTTGAGCTACAGAAGGTGCCTTGCGTGGAGGAAGCCACGGCAGCGCCGCCAACAGGAATGTGCCACCCACCACCACAGCCCATGTGAAACCCGCCGAGGTCTCTGACAACAGCGGATAGACCGCTAGGTAGAACCAGTCGATGCGCAACTCCGTGGGGACCCGTGTGAGGTCGGCGGCCCCGTGACTGACAGCAGGCTCGAACAAGGAGAGCACAGTCAGCAGACCCAGACACATGGCCATCTGCACCCGCGGTGGGTTGATACGGGGAAGCCGCACACGCAGGAGGTGGAACCAAAGGCCAAGCACCAGAATGATTGGCAGTCCCACAAGATGGATGAACGCTATGAGCGTGAAAAAACGGTCACTCACACTCTCGTTGGTAAGGAAGTTACGACTCATCGGATCGGTGAACACCGGAAGAGAGTCGAATAAGCGCGCTGTGGACACCGCGATGTACTGTGCCAGCTCGTCCCAGACCATCCAGTAACCGGAGATTCCGAAGATGACCACTATCCAGACTAGCGGGATGCCGGTCACCCAGGAAAACCATCGCGGCCCTTTGTAGTGGCCCTTGAGAATCTCCACGATGACATGGACCAGGATGAGCAAGACAGCTGCGGCCGACGCGTACCGGTGCAGGCTCCGCATGATTCCCCCTGCAAACCACTGGTCCTGCGTAAGGCGTTCAACCGATGCCCAAGCGCCAGCGAGGCTGGTTTCGTAGAAGATGAACAGGTACACCCCGCTGACCAGCGCAATCCAGAAGCAGTAGATTGCCAGTGCACCGAGATGGCGGAGCGGGCTTACGGTCATGCCTCCCTCCGCGGTCGGCGGCCGAGAAATTCCCACGCGAGCCAAACCATCGTGCTGCCGAGGAACAAGACCCCAATAAAGATGCCGGCAAACAGGGAGTAATCGAAGTAATACCGGTCACCACGAGCATCGTAGACGGTGCAGAACAGGCGCACGCGGTTACCCACTTGGGTAAGGAAACCATCCTCCGGTGCAGGCACCCCCAGCACCAGCGACTTCAGCGGCTCAACCAGTAGTGGCGTGTTGAAGAACTCACCGTAGACCTGCCGGAACACCAGGCCCTCGCGGTCAATAATGGTGACCTGCACGGTATGGTCGAATCCGCGAGGCGACGGCGCATACAGAAATCCCAGAGATTCCGCGAACGGGGCAACATCGCCTGGATCCTCGAAGGAAAGGAAATACCATTCCGGGTCGGTGACTCCATGGCGGGTTGCGTAATGCCGCATCGCTTCCGGCGTGTCCACCGGCTGGTCGAAACCGATAGTGAGCAGTGTGAATGCGTCGTGCCCGAGCGCATTGCGGGCGATACCTACAATGCGGTCCAGGTGACGGGTGGAGATACTGCAGGAGTGCGCGCAGGAGGTGAAAACCATGCTGATAACCACGGGTTTTCCCCGAAACTCCGTCATGGAGAGGCGCTGGCCTCGCGCGTCGACGAACGCCGCCTCCGCAACCGTACCACCCAACGCCCCTTGGCTGTACTCGATGGCGCGGCGCTCGATGTCACCGGCCTGGATGCCGGCGACCAGGATGATCGCCGAGAGCGCGTTCATGGTGTCGGGAACGCTGCGAAAATGGCAATCAGCAAAACCCCGAGTTGGATGAGTGATGCCCGGAAGGC
>CAZKFT010000060.1:5253-9241 GCA_964552205.1 uncultured Gammaproteobacteria bacterium | reverse complement strand
TGTTTACTGCTCCTGAATTCTGTAACTGCGTGGAAAGGCGCGAATTTTACACATCGATGGGGTCAGAGGCAACTGATTCCAGGTGCCTCATGATGTCTTGTGCCAACTCCTGGCACCCGGCACCCGTGGCCCCGGAGATCCGGTAGACAGGCCCGCTCCACCCGAGACGGGTCTGGATATCCTCACAGTGGGCGTCCAGGTGGTCGGCAGGCACCAGGTCGGTCTTGTTCAGGACCAGCCAGCGCTCTTGAGCCGCTAGCTCTGGCGAAAACTGCTCGAGCTCGTTGGCGATCGTATTGACGGCCTCGACGGGGTCCTCGGCGGGGTCCGCAGGGGCAATATCCACCAGATGCATCAGGAGCCGGGTCCGTCCCAAGTGTTTCAGGAACTGGATACCAAGACCTGCTCCCTCGGCCGCACCCTCGATCAGACCAGGCACATCCGCCATCACGAAGCTCTGCAGCTCGCCCACCCTGACAACGCCGAGATTGGGGTGCAACGTCGTGAAGGGATAATCTGCGACCCGCGGTCGAGCTGCGGACAGCTGACGAATCAGTGTGGACTTCCCTGCGTTCGGAAGACCGAGCAGGCCGACATCCGCCAGCAGCTTGAGCTCGAGACGCAAGGTGCGATGCTCGCCTGGTGTGCCGGGAGTGGACTGACGCGGCGCACGGTTGGTGGAGCTTTTGAAGCGCGTGTTACCGAGTCCGTGGAACCCACCCTTCGCCACCAACAAGCGCTGCCCGTGTTCGGTGAGGTCTCCCAACAGTTCGCCGGTATCGGCGTCATGCACCAGCGTGCCAATCGGTACCGGGATATCGATATCGTCGCCGCCCTTGCCCGTGCATTCCGAGCCCATACCGTTCTGACCACGTTCGGCAGCGAAGCTGCGCTTCACCTGAAAGTCGGCGAGCGTGTTGATGCCTTCGTCGACGACCAGCCATACGCTGCCGCCATCCCCACCGTCGCCGCCGTTGGGACCACCGAACGGAATGTACTTCTCGCGCCGGAAACTCACGCAACCAGACCCGCCGTCACCGCCGGCGACTTTGATGATGGCTTCGTCTACGAATTTCATAATGGGGGAGGCGCGGGCCTGTGGACCGCGACAGCGCGCCTCACAGAGGCGCGCCTACAGGCTGGAATCAGTCAGTGACGACTGAGATGGTGCGGCGGTTCTTGGCGCCCTTGACGGCGAACTCAACCTTGCCTTCCACCGTGGCGAAGATGGTGTGGTCGCGGCCAATACCGACGCCGGTGCCCGGATGGTATTCGGTACCACGCTGGCGCACGATGATGTTGCCCGGAATGACGGCCTCGCCACCGAAGCGCTTCACGCCAAGGCGTTTGCTTTCCGAGTCGCGACCGTTGCGGCTGCTACCACCTGCTTTTTTGTGTGCCATCTCTGATTAACCCTTGATGTTCGTAATCTGGACTTCAGTGTAGTTCTGGCGATGGCCGAGCAGTCGCTTGTAGCCCTGACGACGCTTGAATCGCTGAATCATCACTTTGTCACCCTTGCCGTGCGCCTTCACAGTCGCGGTGACGCTCGCGCCATCGACTGTCGGCTTGCCGACCTTGACCTGTTCGCCTGCGCCAACCAGCAGCACCTCGTCGAACTTCACTTCACTACCTTCTTCGACAGGCAACAGTTCCACGCGCAGGGTCTCCCCTTCGACAACGCGGTACTGCTTTCCTCCGGTGACAATTACGGCGTACATGGCTGAAGCCCCTCTAAAAAGAGGCGAATTGTACCCGCTGGTCGGGTCCCCCGCAAGTCGGTAAACTCTCGCATCTATGCCCCTTCCCAAGATTCGAGCTCTGGTCGCAGAAGACATGGCCGCCGTGGATGCCCTGATTGGGCAACGCCTGCGGTCCGAGGTCGCCCTGATCGACCAAATGGGCCACTACATCGTGAACAGCGGTGGCAAGCGCCTGCGGCCGGCGCTGGTCCTGCTGGCAGCCAGGGCTGCTGGCTACCAGGGCTCCGGACACCTGGAACTCGCGGCCATCATCGAATTCATCCATACCGCCACCCTGCTCCACGATGACGTGGTGGATGCCTCCCAGCTACGCCGGGGCCATGAGACGGCCAATTCCGTCTGGGGCAACGAGGCAAGCGTCCTGGTGGGCGATTTCCTGTACTCCAGGGCCTTCCAGATGATGGTCGAGCTTGGGGATATGCGGATCATGGACATCATGGCGGAGACCACCAATACCATCGCCGAGGGTGAGGTGCTCCAGCTCATCAACACCCATGATGCGAACACCACCGAAGAGCGTTACCTCGCGGTCATTCGCCGCAAGACCGCCAAACTGTTCGAGGCCGGCGCCCGCTGTGCTGGCGTACTTGCTGGCCAGCCGGAGCCCGTGATTGAGGCCATGACGGACTACGGGCTGCGACTCGGGTGTGCGTTCCAGCTCATTGACGATGCGTTGGACTACGGAAGCTCGGGTGAGGATACGGGCAAGAACCTGGGGGATGACCTGGCCGAGGGCAAACCGACGCTACCACTGATTCATGTGATGCGTGAGGGCACGCCTGAACAGGCCAGTTTGGTCCGGGAAGCCATCATGAACGGGGGCCTAGAGCGCATCGGGGAGGTGCTGGAAGCCATTGAATCGACTGGCGCCATCGCTTACACTGCGCGGCTTGCGCGTGAGGAAGCGGAACGCGCGGCGGCTTCCCTGGCTGCCCTGCCGCCGTCCCCTTATAGGGACGCCCTCGAGGACCTCGCCGCGTTCTCAGTCAGTAGAAGTTATTAGTGTCGGGGTGTAGCTCAGCCTGGTAGAGCACTGCGTTCGGGACGCAGGGGCCGTAGGTTCAAATCCTATCACCCCGACCATTTTGCCTCAGATGACCGTCGTCTGGCCAAGACCTTCTCATCCACGAAGGTGCCGAAGGACGACATATCAGTCAGCAGCGCCAATTCATCATCCGGAAGTTCGATGACCAAGTGGCGTCGGGAAATGTCCTTGTTGTCCGTGCCCACGCGCACATCCGCGTCCGGCGCCCGGCCAATGATGTTCTTGCCCGGGTGTAGCTCCCACTCATGGCCGTTCTCGTCAATGAGCTTCAGGTTCTCGCTCCGGCGCAATTTGTACTGCTTCTTGGACAGAAACAGGTAAACCTCATCCCCTTCGCGCACGGTCAACGGAATCTGCTCACCACGCGGCAGGCGGGTGACTTCGTTGTTCTGCGCGGTGGAAGACACATGGCCGCGCTCATCCACACGGGCGAAGTTCACGAAGCGTCCGCTTTCCGCCAAGGCGTCCGGCATGGGTTTATCACCAGACCGCAACCGATCACGGTAAATGGATCGGACCACCTCGTGACGCGCATTCAGATACTGTAGGTATTTGACCAGCGCGACCCGTTTGAAGGCATCGTGGATCTGGTCATCCGCGTTGAGGGCGCCGATGAAGTGGCGCCAGCTGTGGTCGTTCGAGAACAGCGTGGCATCCAACATCCGCAACGAATGGCTGATGGAATCGGCTTGGGTGATGGAGCGAAGCAGCACCGACACGAACCGCCGTTTGACGTCGCGGATACCCTCGACCTCTGCCAGCAGTTCTTCGTCGCTCAGGCGCACCAACTGGGAAATCTTGTTCCCGGGCACCTCGATGCGGCTGGCAAGTGCGAATTCGAAGTCCTTGACCGATGCAAAGGTCAGCTTGACGCCATTGACCGTCAGCGTCAGCGCAGGCTGGGACTTGCCCCCGCGGAACTTCTTGAAGAATCCTTCAAACACCTCGTGCGCTCCTGTACTCATGGCTCCAGTCGAACATACTACTGTTCGACATTCCGTGACCCACGTCGCAATTTTTCAGGCCGCGTCCAGCAGGGCGATGGGCTCGCCCTCTTCCAGGTCCAGGCCGAACATCGTATCGCAGTCCGGATCGTCTGGGTCGCACTCATCGTCCTCGCGCTGGTCGGCTGGCAGGGTCAGACCCTGTTCGACCGCGTAGAGCGCGATCTCCTCGAACA
>CAZKFT010000060.1:0-5153 GCA_964552205.1 uncultured Gammaproteobacteria bacterium | reverse complement strand
ACCCTGCTCCATCACGAAGCTGCCGTTCACGAAGATGATGAGAGTGCCCTGATCACTGACCGCAATGGTCTCATTGAGCGTGGTCTCTCCTGCGACAACTTCAAGCGTATTGAAGTCAACCTGACCATTGACGATGCCCGTGGCACCGATGACCAGGATGCCATCAAAGCCACTCATCGCCGCGCCATTCAGGATGAGGTTGGACCCGGCACCACCGATACCAATCGTTGCACCGTCCGTCGCCGGCACAATGTTCAGTTCGCCCGAACCCAGCAGACTGTTGGCGCCACCGTTGAAGTCGACGGTGTCGGAGATGATGGTGGCAATCCCACCGGCATCCACTACGACCACGCCGTTGAAGATGATGGCACTACCTATGAGCTCACCGTTCACCACAGCGCGTCCGGTGTACTCCTGCACCCCGCTGGTGATGACGCCGTCCAGGATGTGAATGGATGTGTTGCCCGCGGTTACCGTCAGGCTAGTCAGCGGTGTGATGCCACCCACCTGGGCGTTGAAGTTCACATCGCCATCACCCGCGTTGATGGTCAGGTTGAAGGCGCCGTTCAGCGTGCCGGCGAAGGTCACATCGCTGGCCGCGGCCGGTGCCGAGATGGTCACACTGGCACCCAGCGTGACCGCACGATTAAAGGTCACACTGCCCGTGGCCGTCGTGATGTTGCCGTTCAGCGTGGTCGCGCCAGTGTAGGCCTGCGCACCCGCTGTTGTGACCGCCTGCAAGGTAATCGCGCCACCGTCGATGGTCAACGAGGCCAGCGCCGTGCCGGTGCCCGTGTTGGTCAGACTGACCGTACCCGTGCCGGTATTGATGGTCAGCGTCTGCGCACCGTTGATGCCACTCGCGTTGGCGAAGTTCAGCGCCGTATTGTTGGTGTTGATCGTGGTAGCACCGGCCAAGGTAACGGCGCCGGTCACACCTGCCACGTTGAGCGTGTTCAGGGTCATGGTGCCGTTCAGGCTCACGGTGCCCGCGTTCTGGAGCGTGAGCGTGGTGCCGCTGACGGCATTCAGGGTCGTGGTGCCTGTGCCGTTGGACAGCGTGGTCGCCGACTGCGCGGCCAGTGCGCCATTGACAGTGATCGCCGCATTCGTGGTCGTGTGCGTGCCGTTGGTCTGGACCGTACCCGCGGTGAAGACCTGTGTGCCGGCCGTCGTTACATTGGCGCCGAAGCGCGCGTTGGTCGCACTGGTGACGGTAAGGCTGGTCAGCACCGTACCGCCGCCCACAGCCCCCTGCAAGTCGGTGCTGCCCGTACCCGCGTTCAGCGTCAGCGTCTGGGCGCCATCGGTAGTGCCGGTCACGGTGATGTTGCCTGCGCCCGCACCCGTGTCTAGGGTGGTGGCAGCCTCCAAGAAGAGGTTGCCCGTTACCGTGAGGTTGGCGTTGCCTGTGGTGTGAACTCCATTGGTCCGCACCGTCCCCGCTGTGATGTCCTGCGCACCGGCGGTGGTCACATTGGCCCCGAAGCGCGCGGTAGTCGCACTCACAACGGTCAGGTTGTTCAGCGCCGTGCCGCCACCGACCACACCCTGCAGATTGATATTACCGGTGCCGGCATTCAGCGCCAGGATGCGTCCGCCGTCCACCGTCCCGGTGACCGTGATGTTGCCTGCGCCGGCACCGGTGTTGAGGACCGTGGCTGCCTGCAGGAACAGATTGCCCGTGAACAGGATGTTCGCGCCGTTGGTCGTATGCGTGCCGTTGGTCTGGATGGTGGTCGCGGTCACCGTCTGTACGCCGGTGGTTGTGACATTGGCGCCGAAGCGTGCCGTCGTCGCGCCATTCACCACCAGGCTCGCCAGCGCTGTGGTATCGCCGACCGCGGCCTGGAGATTCAGCGTACCGCCGGCCTGCAGGCTGAGGTCAAAGGCACCGTTGACCGTGCCGGTCACCGCCAAGTTGGTGCCCGCCACCAGGGCATTGGCGCTGGTGAGCGTCATGGTGCCGTTGTATAGCTGGAAGCCAGTGGTATTGACTGTGCCCGCCCCAAGGACCGCCGCGCCGGTGACCGTGAGGTCAGAGCCCGTCACGGCGTCGTTGAAGGTGACGGTGGTGCCGGTAAGTGCCGTCGCCGCGCCAAGTGTCACGGTGCCGTTGTAGGTCTGAATGCCTGTCGTATTGACCACGCCGCCGTTGATGGCCACTGCGCCGTTCACGATAAGCCCATCGCCAGTGACAACATCGGTGAAGGTCATCGTTGTACCAGTCAGCATGCGCACGCCGCCCGAGAGGACTACCGAACCCGTGTAAGTCTGCGTGCCTGTTGTGGTGACATCCGCGCCCAAGTTGGACTGGCCGGCGACTGAGAGGTTGTTGACTCCCGTAATCGGGCCATCCAGGTCGAGGTCGGCCATGATGCTCAGGCTGTTGCCACCACCCGCGACGCCGGCGATGAAGTTCACCGTGCTGCCGGTCAGAATCCGGTCACCGCCCGTCAGGGACACTGTGCCAGTGTAGGTCTGCAAACCGGTGCTGGTGACATTGGCACCCAGATTGGACGCACCGTTGACCGTCAGGAAGGCGAGGTTGGTCGCCGGGCCGTCGAGGTCAAGATCGCCGCCCACGGTCAGGCCGTTGGCGCCACCGTCCAGCGAGGTCATGAAGCGCACCGTCGTACCCGTCAGGATGCGATTGCCACCGGACAGTACGACCGCGCCAGCGTAGGTCTGCAAGCCGGTCGTGGTCACATCTGCACCGAGGTCGGAATCCCCGCCAACGAACAGGTTGTTGACGCCGGTGATGGGTCCGTCGAGGTCCATGTGACCGGTGATGCTCAGGCTGTTGCCACCGCCGACGACACCTGCCACGAAGTTCGTGGTCGTGCCCGTGATGCTGCGGTCACCGCCCGAGAGCGTGACCAGGCCAGTAAAGGTATTGAGGCCGGAGGTCGTGACATCACCACCGAGGTTGGTCGCGCCGCTGACCGAGATGGAGGTCAGGTTGAGCACGTCATCATCCAAATCCAGATTGCCGAAGATGTCGAGGCCGTTGCCGCCGCCGTTCAGACCCATCACGAATTGGATGGTGGAACCGAACAGCTGTGTAGCCGCGCCCAGCGTCACCGCACCATTATAAGTCTGTGCGCCGGTGGTCTCGACGAAGCCACCATTGATCGCGGTTGCACCACTCACGGTCAGGCTGGTCAGTGCGTTGGTGCCACCGACGAAGCCGTTGAACACCACCGCCGCGCCCGACACCACAAGGTTGAACGGATCGTCCACCGCGCTGTTGAAGGTGACAGTCCCACCGGCGGTCAGGGTCGGGTCCGCACCCATGATGACGAAGCCCTGATAGGTCTGGTTGCCCGCCGTCGTGACATTCGCCTCAAAGTAGGTGCTGCCGTTCGCCACCAGGTGGTTCAGGTTGGTGAAGTCATCGAACACGCCCAACTCGCCGTTCACCGTCAGGCTGCTGCCGCCGCCGTTGAGGCCATAGATATCTACGAACTGGCCCGGGGCCGTCAGGATACGATCGCCACCGGACAATGTGACCACATCGTTGTAGGTCTGCGCGCCAGTGCTGGTGACATCCGCACCCAGGTTGGCGGTGCCGGTGACCTCGAACAGGCCGAGGTTGGTCGCCGCATCATCCAGGTCAAGCGCTGCATTGATGAACACATCGAAGCCGCCGCCGTTGAGCGTGCTGGCGAACTGCACCGTCGTGGCAGTCAGATCCAGGCTTGCAGCCAGTGTCACCGCGTCGTTGTAGGTCTGCGCGCCAACCGTGGTGACATCATTGAAGAGCTGTGTGGTGCCGCCCGCATTCGTGGTGACGGACGCCGCATTCACGGTGCTGCCGAAGATGGTCGTGCCTGCGGCATTCGCCAGCAGGATGCCGACTGGCGTACCGGCAGTGCCGACCGCGCCCTGCAGGTCGATGCCGCCCAAGCCAGCATTGAGGGTCAGGGTAAACGCACCCGTCGTCGCGCCAGTGACCAAGATATCGCCCGCGCCCGCGCCCGTCTCCAGCGTGGTGGCCGCGCTCATGGCGAGGTCGCCGTCGATGGTCAGGTTGGTGCCTGCGGTCGTTAGGGTGCCGCTGGCAATCACGGTCGGCGCAAAGATGGTCAGCCCTCCATTGGCGGTGATGCCGGTCGTGGTCACTGTGCCCAGCGCGAAGAGATCAAAGACGCCCGTGGTGATGTTGATGGTACCCAGCGTGAGTGCGTTCATCTCGTCGATGAAGGCGCCACCCGCGACCGCACCGACGATGTCGAGTTGGTCGACATCAATCAACAGAGGGTTGGCCAGTGAACCGATGGCATTCGCGTTGTTGATGACGAGATTGGTGACGGTCACCGTCTCGGCTGCCGCATTGGTGATGTTCTCGACATCCAGCGTCAGCGTGGTCACCGGGTTGGTGAACGAGCCCACGATTGCGACGGTGTCGGTGTTGCCCATGCCGGTGATGCTTGTCACGCCGGCCGACAGGTTGAACAGGTCGGTATTCGAGCCACCTACCAAGTTCTCGATTGAGCTGAAGGTGACACCGTTGACGTCACCACCATTGTCGACATTCACCGTCCAGGTGTTTGCGCCATCCGCGCCAATCAGCGTGTCGGCGCCGAGGCTGCCGATCAGGTTGCCCAGGCCACTGAAGTTGCCGCCAATCTGGTTTGCGGTGCCCGCCTGCAAATTGACGGTGATTGGCCCGGCGACTCCGCTGTAGTCCAGCGTGTCCGCCGTCACATTGCCCGAGACACTGCCCGAGGCCTGGAAGTCCACTGTGCCCGTGGCATCATTGATGTTCTGGAACGCGGTCCATGCGTAGCCGTTCGAGGAGCCCGCGTCCGGAGTACCGTCGGTGAGCAGATAGGTCTCGCCCGTACCCGTGACCGTGTTGGTCTGACCGGCGTTGGCGTTGATCGTATTGGCTATTACCGTGCCACCCGCACCCGTGAGCGTGCCGTTGGTCACATCCAGCGTCAGATCAGCGGCATAGGTGCTGTAAATGAGGACTGCGGCGGTGACATCACCCGTCACGCTGCCCGAGACCTGGAAGTCCACCGTACCCGTGGCATCGGTGATGTTCTCGATCGAAGTCCAGCTCACCGTGCCGTTGGTGCCAGCATCCGGAGTCGCGTTGGTCAGCGTGTAGGTCGCACCACTACCAATGACCGTGTCGCTGTTAC
>CAZKFT010000059.1:7064-9595 GCA_964552205.1 uncultured Gammaproteobacteria bacterium | reverse complement strand
GCCGTTCCATTTCAGAGCGGACCCAATGACCGAACAGAAGGCTTACGACTCCAGCAATATCAAGGTGTTGAAGGGACTCGACGCCGTCCGAAAACGCCCCGGGATGTACATCGGCGATACCGATGACGGGACAGGCCTTCACCACATGGTTTTCGAGGTCGTCGACAACTCGATCGACGAAGCGCTCGCGGGTTATTGCACCAACATCGCAGTCACCATCCACTCCGACGAATCCATCACAGTGATTGATGATGGTCGCGGTATTCCGGTGGACATTCACGGGGAAGAGCAGCGGTCTGCCGCTGAAGTCATCATGACCGTGCTGCATGCAGGCGGAAAATTCGATGACGACTCCTACAAAGTTTCCGGTGGCTTGCATGGTGTCGGCGTGTCCGTGGTCAACGCGTTGTCGGATTGGCTACGTCTCACCGTCCATCGCGACGGCAAAATGCATTTCATGGAATTCCGTTTGGGTGTTCCGCAAGCGCCGCTCAAGATCATCGGCGATACCGCGCGCAGCGGCACGGAAATACGCTTCCGCCCGAGCCCGACGATTTTCACGAACATCTC
The DNA here is from genome assembly GCA_964552205.1 of uncultured Gammaproteobacteria bacterium. GTDB lineage: Bacteria > Pseudomonadota > Gammaproteobacteria > Natronospirales > JAIVGZ01 > JAIVGZ01. The sequence continues at coordinate 9,025 of CAZKFT010000059.1, read as the reverse complement.
TTTCCATTACGACATCCTGGCCAAGCGCCTGCGCGAGTTGTCCTTCCTCAATCCCGGTATCCGCATCACGGTCACCGACGAACGCACTGACAAGCAGGATGTCTTTGAGTACCAGGGCGGAATCCGCGCCTTCGTGGAGCACTTGAATCGCAACAACACACCGCTGCACGAGACCGTGTTCTATTTCAGCGGTGAGCGTGACGGCGTAAGCGTTGATGTCGCGCTCCAATGGAACGACTCCTATCAGGAAAACGTATTCTGTTTCACCAACACGATTCCGCAGCGCGATGGCGGTACGCACCTTGCCGGTTTCCGTGCTGGCCTGACGCGCACGCTCAACCAGTACATCGAGAAGGAAGGCTTCGGCAAAAAGGAGAAGGTCGCGCCCACCGGTGATGACTCCCGCGAAGGGTTGACGGCAGTGCTATCGGTCAAGGTCCATGATCCAAAGTTCTCGTCGCAGACCAAAGACAAGCTCGTTTCGTCTGAAGTGAAATCCGCGGTCGAAGCGCTGATGGCGGAACGCTTGGAGGAATACCTGCTGGAGAATCCACAGCAGGCCAAGGCCATCGTCGCAAAAATCATCGACGCTGCGCGTGCTCGCGAAGCTGCGCGCAAAGCGCGAGAAATGACGCGTCGCAAGGGCGCCCTGGATATCGCGGGACTGCCCGGCAAGCTGGCGGACTGCCAAGAGCGGGACCCCGCCCAGTGCGAGATTTACCTAGTCGAGGGTGATTCCGCAGGCGGTTCAGCCAAACAGGGTAGGGACCGTCGTACGCAGGCCATTCTTCCGCTCAAGGGCAAAATCTTGAATGTGGAACGCGCCCGCCTGGACCGCATTCTCTCGTCTGCTGAAATTGGCACGATGATTACCGCGCTTGGATGTGGCATCGGTGAAGAGGATTTCAACCCGGACAAGCTGCGTTACCATCGCATCATCATCATGACGGACGCGGACGTTGACGGCTCCCACATCCGGACGCTCCTGCTCACTTTCTTCTTCCGCAACATGCGCGCGCTCATCGAGCGCGGCCATGTCTACATCGCCCAGCCACCTCTGTACAAAGTGAAACGCGGCAAACAGGAATACTACGTGAAGGATGACCAGGAATTGGCGTCCTATCTTCTGCAGGCGGCATTGAATGACGCTGAGCTGCATGTCAGTGGCGACGCGCCGGCGCTCGGTGGTGCAGCGCTGGAACAGCTTGCGCAACAGTACATGACAGTGGCGGCAACCACGAGACGCCTGGCCCGTCGCTTTGACCAGACCGTGCTCGAGAAACTGATCGCCATGCCAGTGGTCACCTTCGACAAGCTGGACGATGCGGCATGGGTCGCGGACTGGATTTCGCAACTGCAATCCGCGCTCAACGATGGCGATCGTGCGGTCCGTTATGAATTGCGGGTACAGCCGGACCCGGAGCGGTCGAGTTTCGAACTACGGGTCATTCGCCACCACCATGGCGTTGCCACCGAGCGCTCCATCCCCCGCGAGTTTTTCAAGTCCGCGGAATACCAGTCCTTGGTTGAGCTGGGTGCCAAGCTGGATGGGTTGATCGAGGCTGGGGCGTGGGTCAAGCGCGGCGAGCGCACCCAGCCGGTGAGCAGCTTCCATGACGCGATCCAGTGGTTGCTTGATGAGGCCAAGCGCGGTCAGCACATCCAGCGCTACAAGGGCCTTGGTGAAATGAATCCGACGCAGCTTTGGGAAACCACCATGGATCCCAGCACCCGCCGCTTGATGCAGGTGCAGATCGAGGATGCGGTGGCAGCGCACGAGGTGTTCACGACGCTGATGGGCGACCAGGTGGAACCGCGGCGGGAGTTCATCGAGCGCAATGCTTTGGCTGCTTCGAATATCGACGCTTAAAGACGACTCTCGCAGAGCCGCGGAGACGCGGGGAAAGAAAAAGACCAAGAAATTTCTCGCAGAGAACGCAGAGAACGCAGAGAACGCAGAG
>CAZKFT010000059.1:0-6964 GCA_964552205.1 uncultured Gammaproteobacteria bacterium | reverse complement strand
CGCAGAGAACGCAGAGAACGCAGAGAACGCAGAGGAAAAGAAAAGAGTTAAAGAGTTAAAGAGTTAAAGAGTTAAAGAGTTAAAGAGTTAAAGAGTTAAAAACTCAAGTTGTAATTCCCAAAATATCTTTTCTTGGCGCCTTTGCGGCTTTGCGAGACATATTCTCTTTATTCTTTCCCCGCGTCTCTGCGTCTCCGCGAGAGAACCCTTCAAGCCTCTGGTGGTGGCTCAATGACGGCCATCTGCGCCTCGATCCACGCTTGCGCTTCGGCATTGATCTGCTCCGGCGTCTTGCCGGAGGGGTCGATGGGTCGGCCGATGACCACCTTCACCACGCCGGGATGAATCAAACCCTGCCGCGGCCAGTAATGACCGGCGTTGTGCGCGATGGGCACGATAGGTACACCCGTGTCCTTGGAGAGCAGCGCGCCGCTCATCCCGTAACGCCGTGTGGTATAGGGTGCGAGCCGCGTACCCTCCGGGAAGATCATCATCCAACGCCCTTCACTCAGCGCTTGCCGACCTTGCTCCAGGACCTGCATGACCGCTTGCCGGCCGCTTCCACGGTCGATGGCAACCGCGCGCATCGCCGCCAGCGCCCAACCGAGAAAGGGAATCCACAGCAGCTCTCGTTTCAACACCCAGGTGTGTGGTGGACAAGTCGCAATCATCGCGACTGTTTCCCAAGCGGACTGGTGTTTGCAGTAGGCGATTGCCGGGCCGGCGGGAAGGTTCTCCCTGCCCTGTACTTCATAACGCAAGCCGCAGATAGCGCCCAGACTCCACAGCGTGCAACGCGACCAGAGGTAGGCCAGCGGCCAACGGAAGCGATAAGGAAGCACGATGGACAGGATGACGGGAATGGACACGACGATGACGAGCACCGCCACCACCAGATAGAACAAGCTCGTTCTCGCCAAGGCAAACAGGCGCACGGCTACTCCTGCAACAACGCTTCGGATGCGGCGAGGAGGTCGTCGTACACCTCGAACTCCGCAAGCTCCGGTTGGTCGACCAGTGCCTGCTTCCCCTTTCCGGTGCGGACGAGAATCGGGCGGGCGCCCAGCGAGGCTGCTGGCGCGAGGTCGCGGTACGCATCTCCGATGATGGGAACACCGGCCAGTGCGCAATCCAGACGCTGGGCGATTTCGAGATACATGCCCGGGTTCGGTTTGCGACATTCGCAGCCGTCATCCGGGGTGTGTGGACAAAACACGATTCCATCCACCGTGCCGGCAAGCTCATTGAGTGCACGCATCATCTTGTCGTGCATCGCCACCAGCGCATCCAGCCCGAACAGTCCGCGACCAATCCCTGACTGGTTGGTGGCAACAAAGACTTTCCAACCTGAGCGGTGCAGCCTGGCGATGGCCTCCAGGCTACCGGGGATGGGCACCCATTCGTCCGCGGATTTCACATACTCGTCCGAATCAGCGTTGATAACGCCGTCGCGGTCAAGAATGACCAGCTTCATGAGTCGGCTCGCTGCTGCAGGAGACCAATGGCGGCAACCTTGTGGAATAGGGCTTGCAAACGCGCCAACAGGGCGATGCGGTTGGCGCGCACCATAGGATCCTTGTCCATGACCATCACCGCTTCGAAAAACTCATCCACAGTGCCACGCAGCTCGGCAAGCAGGGTGAGAAACTCGGTGTAGTGACCGTTCGCGAGCAAGGGCTTGCAGCGGGCGCTATAGGCGACCAGCTGGGACCACAAAGCCTGTTCCGCCGGGTTGGTCAGCAGGGTGTCGTCAACCATGCCTCCCCCGGTGTCGGCCTGCTTCAGGAGATTGCCGATGCGTTTGTTGGCGGCGGCGAGCGCTTCCGACTCCGGTAACGAACGAAAGGCTTGCACGGCGTGTACACGCGCAACGAAATCAAGCGGCTGCGTTGGCCGTACCGCAAGCACGGCCTCGAACGAGTCCTGGGGAACGCCGGCCTCTCCCAACCAGGCGCGCAAACGATCCATGGAGAAATCAAAGATCTCGTTGGCGAGGCCATCCCGCTGGAGCGAGCTGGGCAGGCGCGACACCGCAAGCTCGACGAGTTGCTGCAGGTCCAACGGCAGCTCAGCCTCGACGAGTATGCGCATGATGCCGAGCGCTGTCCGGCGTAATGCGAAGGGATCCTTGTCCCCGGTCGGCTTGCCGCTGGCAGCAAAGGTGCCGCACAGCGTGTCCAGACGGTCCGCCAGCGCCACGACACGGCCTGCAGGCGAGGCCGGTAGCGCGTCGCCCGCAAAGCGTGGCAGGTAGTGCTCGCCGATGGCGTTTGCGACGACAGCATCTTCGCCATCGTGAAGGGCGTAGTAACGCCCCATGGTGCCTTGGAGTTCCGGGAATTCACCGACCATTGAGGTGAGCAGGTCACACTTCGCCAGCGCGGCGGCACGATTTGCGTGCTTGCGCGTGTTGTTGTCCAACGCAAGGGCGTCGGCGATGGCATCACTCAGTGCTGCAACGCGCTGGGCCTTGTCGGCCAGCGTGCCAAGCCCTGCCTGAAAACTCACGGCAGCCAGATCGTCGGCGCGTTCCACCAGCTTGCGCTGCTGATCCTGCGCCCAAAAGAACATCGCGTCCTCAAGCCGCGGCACGACGACGCGCTCGTTGCCCGTCCGCACGACCATCGGGTCCTTGCTCTCGATGTTGGCGAATGTGATGAACCAGGGCAGCATTCCGCCGTCCTTGCCGACAACCGGGAAGTAACGCTGGTGGTGTTCCAATGTTGTGGTCAGCACCTCGGGTGGCAGCGTGAGGTATTTCTCGTCGAAGCCACCGACCACAGGGACCGGCCACTCGTTCAAGGATGCAACCTCATCCGGTAAACCACTGTCGAGCCCCAGTGCCTTACCACCCAATGCCGCCGCCTCTTTCTCGACTTGCTTGCGTACCCACTGGGTCAGCGAGCGATCTCGGTCGTTCAGGCGAACGCGGCCTTTCGCTTCCAGCAAAGCGCGATACTGCTGCGCAGACGTGATGCGCAGGCGTCGCGGGCGATGGAAGCGGTGGCCACTGGTGGAAGCGCCCGCGGGGACACCCAGGATGTCCGTGCGGATGACCTTGCTACCGAACAGCATGACGACCCAGCGTACGGGGCGCGAGAAACTCGCGTCGCCGCTACCCCAGCGCATGCGCTTCGGCACCGGCAGACGATCCAGCGCCGTCTTCACAATCGCGGGTATCAGGTCCTCTGTGGCTTGGCCCTTGGTGGTGACGGTCGCGGCAACGCGTTCGTTCTTGCCGTCCACCACGCGTTCCAGGTCACCCGGTGCGATGCCGCAGGACTCGGCGAATCCGATGGCCGCGCGGGTGGGCGCGCCCTTTGCGTCGAAGGCTGCCTTGACTGCTGGTCCGAGTCGTTGCTGCGAAGTATCGGGTTGGCGTACTGGCACGTTGCTCGCGATGACCGCCAGACGGCGAGGCGAGAACAAGGGCTCCACCGCGTCTGAGGTGATGCCTGCTGCCGCGAACCCGCTGGCAATCTCATCGGCGAACGCCTCAGCGAGCGTTGCCAGCGCCTTTGGCGGCAACTCTTCCGTGCCGATTTCGACCAGAAAGCTACGCGGTTTCATGGTGCTTCATCATCGGGAAACCGAGTGCTTCGCGCGCATCGAGATAGGCCTGTGCAACGCCACGCGCCAAGGTGCGCACACGAAGGATGTAGCGCTGGCGCTCGGAAACGGAAATGGCTCGTCTCGCATCCAGCAAGTTGAACGTATGGGAGGCCTTCAGCACCTGCTCGTATGCGGGGAGCGGCAAACCGGCCTCGACCAAGCGCGCGCTTTCGCGCTCACAGACATCGAACCACTGGAACAAGTCGGCGGTGGCGGCAAGTTCGAAGTTGTACTTCGATTGCTCCACCTCATTCTGGTGAAAGACATCGCCGTAGCTGACCTTGCCCAACGGGCCGTCGGTCCAGACCAAGTCGTACACACTCTCCACCCCCTGCAGCGCCATGGCCAGGCGCTCCAGCCCGTAGGTGATTTCGCCGGTGACCGGCCGGCACTCCAGTCCGCCGACTTGCTGGAAGTAGGTGAACTGCGTGACCTCCATGCCGTCCAGCCAGACTTCCCAGCCCAGGCCCCAGGCGCCAAGCGTCGGGGATTCCCAGTTGTCTTCCACGAAGCGGATATCGTGTACCAGCGGATCCACGCCCAGCGCGACCAAGGAGCCGAGATAGAGGTCCTGGATATCGTCAGGGGACGGCTTGATAACCACTTGGAACTGGTAGTAGTGCTGCAACCGGTTGGGATTCTCGCCATAACGACCATCGGTGGGGCGCCGACTCGGCTGGACATACCCGCAGCTCCAGGGCTCGGGCCCGATGGCGCGCAGAAAGGTCGCGGGGTGGAAGGTGCCTGCCCCGACTTCCATGTCCAATGGCTGCAAAATCACGCAGCCACGGGCCGCCCAATATTTTTGGAGGGCAAGAATCAGGTCCTGGAAGGTCATCGCGCGCAAGTATAGCTGGTATGGGAGTTTTTCGGCCATTTTGCACCATGTTGGAGCGCCCCCCTTTTCCCTCTGCACCAAGCAGAAGCAATGTAGGAGCGGCGCTTCGCGCCGCGAATGGAACAGCGGTGGTTTCCGGAAAGACGCTCTTCAGGCGCTGAGATCTCATCATATTCGCGGTGCGAAGCACCGCTCCTACATCCAATTTTCAGCTTGGCACGGTGTTTGCATTAAGCTGGGCACCAGACACCCGCTCGCGGAGGAGCCACCCGATGTCAGTCAAAGCCGTTTTTGAAATGCTCGACGAGAAGAACGCGAAGTTTGTCGACTTCCGCTTCACCGATACCCGGGGCAAGGAGATGCATGTCACCGTGCCCGCCCATACCATCGACGAAGCCCTGTTTGAGGACGGCAAGATGTTCGACGGGTCCTCCATCTCCGGGTGGAAGGGCATCAACGAGTCCGACATGATCCTGCTCCCCGACGCCAGCACCGCGTCCATGGACCTCTTCTCCGATGAGCCGACCATGATTCTGCGCTGCGATGTCATCGAGCCGAACACCATGCAGGGCTATGACCGTGACCCGCGCTCGCTGGCGCGCCGCGCCGAGGCCTGGCTGAAGTCCACGGGTGTCGCGGACACCGCCTACTTCGGGCCGGAGAACGAGTTCTTCATTTTTGACGATGTGCGCTGGGGCTCACAGATGAGCGGTTCCTTCTACCAGATCGACTCCCAGGAAGCGGGCTGGAACTCGGAGCGCATTTATTCCGACGGCAACTTCGGGCATCGCCCGACCGTAAAGGGCGGTTACTTCCCGGTGCCGCCGGTGGACCAGCTGCATGACATTCGTGGAGCCATGTGCCTTGCGCTCGAGGAAATGGGGCTCAAGGTTGAGGTTCACCACCACGAAGTGGCCACTGCGGGTCAGTGCGAAATCGGTGTCGCCTTCAATACGCTGCTGAAGAAAGCCGACGAAGTGCAGATGTTGAAATATGTCATCCACAACATCGCCAACGGCTACGGAAAGACGGCGACCTTCATGCCCAAGCCACTGGTAGGCGACAACGGCAGCGGTATGCATGTGCACATGTCCTTGGCGAAGGACGGCGTGAACCTGTTCACCGGCGACAAGTACGGTGGGCTTTCGGAGACCGCGCTCTACTACATCGGCGGTGTCATCAAGCACGCGCGTGCCTTGAATGCCTTCACCAACCCCAGCACCAACAGCTACAAGCGACTGGTGCCGGGTTTCGAGGCGCCAGTCATGTTGGCGTATTCGGCGCGTAACCGGTCTGCCTCCATCCGTATTCCGTTTATTGCCAACCCGAAGGCGCGCCGCATCGAAGTGCGTTTCCCGGACTCCACCGCGAATCCTTATTTCGCGTTCAGCGCGCTGATGATGGCGGGTATGGACGGCATCCTGAACAAGATTCACCCGGGCGACGCCATGGACAAGGATCTGTATGACCTGCCACCGGAAGAAGAGAAGAACATCCCGCAGGTGTGCTTCGCCTTGGATCAGGCGCTGGGCGCCCTCGACAAGGACCGCGAATTCCTCAAGGCCGGCGGCGTGTTCACGGACGACCTGATCGACGCGTACATCAAGCTGAAGATGGCGGATGTCACTCGCTTGCGGATGACCACACATCCGGTCGAGTTCGATATGTACTACAGTTTGTAGTTAAGAACCCGTAGGAGCGGTGCTTTGCACCGCGAATGGAACAGCGCTGGTACTTGGGAAAGCCCCGTTCAGGCACTGAGGCCTCATCATATTCGCGGCGCGAAGCGCCGCTCCTACATAATGTGGGAGCGGTCCCACGGACCGCGATTGTGCGGTAGCAAGTAGCGGTCAAGGTCTCTGCAGGTGTAGTCTGTGATGATGAGATACGCGGTTTTCATGCTTTTGGCCCTCCTCGCTGCGGCGCCCGCCGTGGCTCAGGATGTCTATCGCTGGGTGGATGCAAACGGCACCGTGCACTATTCCGACAAACCTCGGGACGGTGCGGAGCGGGTGCAAATCCGGTCGGTTCAGGGCTATGAGTCCGGGACGACCGCCAATCCGACGGCTTCCGATCCGGCAGCGGTTCAGGAGGAGCCGGAAGGCCCTTATTACACGGCCGTTCGTATCGTTTCCCCGGAAAATGACGGTGCGGTTTGGGCGACCGGTGGTGGGATGACTGTCCAAGTTGAGGTTCAACCCGCGCTTCGTCCGGGCGACAAGATTCAGCTGACGCTGAACGGGGATATCGTTCCGGGCACACCGGTCGCCAACACCTCGATCACCCTCTCCGGACTCATTCGCGGGGCGTATACGGTTCAGGCCGCAGTTGTCGGACCATCCCAACAAATCTTCATCTTCTCGGATGATGTCAATTTCAACGTGCTTCAGGCGTCCATTCACAGCCCGCAACGCCGACCGTAGTTCGCACAATATTGGTGCATAGCGCCTAAATCGCCTTATAATGGTGCATGCTCGCGCACCTCAGCACCGCGGTCGTCGTCCTCGACCCTGA
>CAZKFT010000058.1:2167-9950 GCA_964552205.1 uncultured Gammaproteobacteria bacterium | reverse complement strand
TGTCCCGCGTGACCTTGAAGTCACGCAGGGATGCTTGTTGCACATGGAAGTGCATACAATTGCGCCATGCTTGTAGAGATCTACAGCGACGGTGCCTGCAGAGGCAACCCAGGGCCGGGCGGCTGGGGAGCGTTGCTGCGTTCTGGCCAACATGAGAAATCCCTTTGGGGTGGCGAAGCGGACACCACCAACAACCGCATGGAACTGATGGCGGCCATCATGGCGCTGGAGTCCTTGAACCGGGATTGCGTGGTGGACCTGTATACCGATTCCCAGTATGTGCGTAAGGGCATCACCGAGTGGCTGGACGACTGGAAGCGGCGCGGTTGGAAGACGGCCAGCCGCAAGCCGGTGAAGAACCAGGATCTGTGGGAGCGTTTGGATGCGGCGCGGTTGCGGCACCAAGTGCGATGGCATTGGGTGAAAGGACATGCCGGGCACCCCGAGAATGAGATTGCGGATGCGCTCGCGAACCGCGGCATTGATGAAATTTTGTAGGCGCGCTGCTTCGCACAGTGATTTGATGTAGGCGCGCTGCTGTGCAGCGCGCTTCGCGGCCAGAGGGCCGCTCCCACGGGGGGAGAGCATGAGACAGATTGTTTTAGACACAGAAACCACCGGCCTGGAAGTAAGCCAAGGCCACCGCATCATCGAGGTGGGCTGCATCGAGATGGTGGACCGTCGCCTCACCGAACGCCGCTTCCACCGCTACATCAACCCCGAACGCGACATCGATGCGGGTGCCATCGAAGTGCACGGCATCACCAACGCCGACCTCGCGGACAAACCCTTGTTCGCGGACATCCTGGACGAGTTCCTGCAGTTCGTGGCGGGCGCCGAGCTCGTCATCCACAACGCCAGCTTCGATGTCGGCTTCATCAATGATGAACTGAAGCGCGCCGGACGCGAGCCGGCGGATATCGCGCACCACTGTCAGGTGTTGGACACGCTGGCGATGGCGCGACGCATGCATCCCGGACAGAAGAACTCGCTGGATGCGTTGTGCAAGCGGTATGAGATCGACAACTCGCAGCGCACGCTGCACGGCGCCCTACTGGATGCCGAGATTCTGGCTGAGGTGTATCTGGCCATGACTGGCGGTCAGGCGGCGCTGTCGCTGGATGGCTTAGGCGATGGCGTGCACGGGTCGGGGCTGGAGGTTTCAAGACCGGTGGACAGAACCGGATTGAAGTTGAGGGTGGTGAAAGCCACCGAGAGTGAAGCGGCTGCCCATGCCGAGATGGTGGCCAAGATGGGTGATGGTGCTGTCTGGAAGAATTTGTAGGCGATTTGTATCGCGACCGAGTGCGGTCGCTCCCACGATAAAAGTTGTGCCAACCCCAATCGTGGGAGCGGCCCCACGGGCCGCGAATCTACATACCGGCACCGACCGGAATTGCACTACCCCGCGCCTTCGCTTTCACCTTAGGCCCGACCAGGGTCATGCCCGCCACCTTTTTCTTGGCTAACAACACATAGGCCCCGCCCAGCCACTTCGGGCTGTGGCGCCGCACCTGCACCACATCAAAGCCCAACAGCGCCAGCCAGTCCTTGAGGCGCCACTCCGACACCAGCCGCCCTTTCCCCGGTCGAAAGAAGCGCCAGAGGCTCCAGGGGCTGAATCCCAGCACCACCAGGTGCCCTTCTCCAATCAGGACGCGCTCGGCCTCACGCAGCACCGCGTGCGGGTCTGCGGTGAGCTCCAGGGTATGCGGCAACACCACCACATCCACGCTGTCACTGGCGATGGGCCAGGCGTCTGGGTCAGCGAACAGGTCGGCATCGTTGCCGCGGTCGTCCACGATGTACTGGTGGCGGATACGGCTGGCGTCGCAGAGGTAGGCCGCGCGACCCCAGCCGCCGACCTGGATGAGGTAGTAGCCGAACAGGTTGTGAAGCACTGCGTCCATGAGCGCGCGCTCGGTGGCGAGCAGGCGCGCCCCGAAGGGGTGGCGGAGCCAAGCGTCGCGGCGGCGCGTGGAGATTTTCATGGCCAAAGCATACTTGATTAGACTATGTAGGAGCGGCGCTTCGCGCCGCGAATGGTACAGCGTCAGACGTCACCTCATTCGCGGTGCAAAGCACCGCTCCTACAGGCATCTGGTAAGGTTTGCTTATGGTCAAGGTCAGCCGTGTGTCGGCCTTCAAGGACAACTACATCTGGTTGCTGCACTTGCCCGGCGACGAATCCCGGGTGCTGGCAGTGGACCCCGGCGATGCCGCACCCGTCACCCGCCACCTCGACGACCACGACCTCACGCTGGTCGGCATCCTGATCACGCATCATCACGCGGACCATGTCGGTGGTGTCAAAACACTGGTCGCCGAGTGGCAGTGCCCTGTATGGGGACCGGCGCGCGAAGACATCCCCTGCCGCACGCATGCGCTGCGTGAGAGCGACGCAATCAATGTGTTCGGTCTGCACTTCACCATCCTCGATGTACCGGGCCATACCGCAGGCCATATCGCCTACTACGGCGAGGGCTTGCTGCTGATTGGCGACACGCTGTTTGCGGCGGGCTGCGGTCGACTCTTCGAAGGCACGGCGGAACTTATGCAGCACTCGCTGGCCAAACTCCTGCAGTTGCCAGCCGAGACATTGGTGTACTGCGCACATGAGTACACGCTGGCCAATCTGGCGTTTGCTCGCGCGGTCGAGCCGGATAATGAGGCGTTGATTGCGCGGGAAGGTATGGCACGCACACAACGCGAGGCCGGTGAGGCTACGATACCGAGCCGACTGGGTGATGAGTTCGAGACCAATCCCTTTCTGCGCTGGGATCAGCCTGCGGTCATCGCCGCTGCGAGCCGGATGGCAGGGCAAGCATTGACCACGCCAGTGGCCGTTTTTGCTACAGTACGGAGCTGGAAAGACGGGTTCTGAGAGGGGACATGACCTGGCTAATGAATCGCGACCGAGTGCGGTCGCTCCCACAATATAAATTTGGGTCGCACCCACATGCATTGAGGGTGCTTCCACATGCATTGGGGTTGGCTCCAATACCCATCCACTCACCGTGGGAGCGGTCCCATGGACCGCGATAAGCTTCTACATCCACTGGTTCTTGGTTCCCTCCTGCTCTTGGCGGGCTGTGCCACGCATCCTGTGGCCGTGGTCACACCAGACCCCGAGATGGTCGTCGAGACTGCCGACGACGCCACCGACTTTTCCCTGGAAGAAGGCGTGCTGGCCGAAGAGAACATCGTCGAGCCCTCCCAGGACCTCGGGCTGGAAGGTTGCGGCTGTCACGAGAACATCTGGGACCGGGTCCGCGAGGGCTTCAGCCTCCCGGAAAGCGACCATCCCCGCGTCATCACCGCTCGCAATTGGTACAAACGCCATCAGGCCTATCTGGACCGCGTCGCTAACCGCGCCCGCCCCTACCTCCATTACATCGTCGAGGAAGTCGAAGCGCGCAACATGCCGCTCGAGATCGCGCTGTTGCCGGTGGTGGAAAGCGCGTTCGATCCCTACGCTTATTCCCATGGTCGTGCCTCCGGCTTGTGGCAGTTCATCCCCGGTACGGGACGGCAGTACGGCCTGAAACAGAACTGGTGGTACGACGGTCGCCGCGATGTCATCGAGTCCACGCGCGCCGCGCTGGACTATCTGGAATATCTGCATGGCTTGTTCGACGGCGACTGGATGTTGGCCCTGGCCGCTTACAACGCCGGTGAGGGCAATGTGGCCCGCGCCGTACGCCGCAACCAGGCCGCCGGGCGCCCCACGGACTTCTTCTCGCTGAACCTGCCGCAGGAGACCCGTGGCTACGCCCCCAAGCTGCTCGCCCTGCGGGATCTGGTGCTGAATCCCGAGGACTATGGCATCACCCTCCTGCCGGTGGCCAATGAGGCCTATATCGGCACCGTGGATCTGGACGGCCAGCTCGACCTCGCGTTGGCGGCCCGTCTGGCGGATATGGAGATCAATGACCTCTACCTGCTGAACCCGGCGTTCAATCGCTGGGCCACAGACCCGGCCGGCCCACACCGCCTGGTGCTTCCGCTGGACCGCATCGACCTGTTCACCACGGCGCTGGCCGAAGTGCCGGCTGTCGAACGCGTGAGCTGGCATCAGCATCGTGTGGCACGAGGCGAGACGCTGGGCCAGATCGCCCGCCAATACCGCACCACCGTGGTCGAACTACAGCGCACCAACAATCTGGATGGCACGATGATTCGTATCGGTCAGGAACTGGTGGTGCCCTCCGCGAGCCGGCCCTCGGACGATTATGCGCTTACGGCCACCAACCGCACCGCTGCCACGCAGTCGGTGGACAGAGGCGGCCAGCGCATGGAGTACACCGTCAAGCGCGGCGATTCGCTGTGGCGTATCGGGCAGGAACACGGCGTGGCAGTACGCACACTCGCGGGCTGGAACGCCATGGCACCGGGCGACACGCTGCGTGAAGGACAACGACTGGTCATCTGGTTGCCGACGCGCACTGCTGCAGGCCCCATGGCCGAGCACACGACGCGGTCCATCACCTATACCGTGCGCCGCGGCGATTCGCTGGCGCGCATCTCACAGCGGTTCCGGGTGAGCGTGAACGATCTCACGCGCTGGAACCAACTCGATCCACAGCGCTTCCTGCAGCCGGGACAACGGCTACGGGTGTATGTGGACGTCACCGCACAAACCGGGGGATAGCGACGATGGCTGGGTTCATGAATGGCAAGAGGGCATTGATTTGCGGGCTTGCAAGCCAGCGTTCCATCGCCTGGGGCATCGCGCAAGCGTTTCGTCGCGAAGGCGCGGAGCTGGCCTTCAGCTACCAGGGTGAGAAGCTCAAGGGTCGCGTCGAGGACATGGCAGCGGAACTGGGGTCTGATCTGGTGTTTCCCTGTGATGTTGCCGATGACGCCCAGATTGACGAGATGTATGCCGAGCTGGGCAAGCACTGGGATGGTCTGGATTGCATGGTGCACTCGATCGGGTTCGCACCGCGCGAACAGCTCGAGGGCAATTTCATCGATGCGGTGACGCGTGAGGGCTTCCGCATCGCGCACGACATCAGCTCGTATAGTCTGGCAGCGCTGGCCAAGGGCGCGCGGCCGATGATGAACGGACGCAATGGTTCCATTCTGACACTAACCTATCTCGGGGCTGTGCGGGCACTCCCGAGTTACAACGTGATGGGTCTGGCCAAGGCCAGCCTGGAAGCCAATGTGCGCTTCCTGGCCTTCGACCTGGGTGTGGAAGGCATCCGCGTGAATGCCATTTCCGCAGGCCCCATCAAGACGCTGGCCGCGGCTGGTATCTCCGGCTTGCGCAAGATGCTGGACCACTGCGAAGACACCGCACCCTTGAAGCGCAATGTCACCATTGACGAGGTGGGCAACACCGCCGCCTTCCTGTGTTCGGATCTGGCGTCGGGGATCACCGGCGAAATCATTTATGTCGATTCCGGGTACAACATCGTTGGGATGGTGATCTAAGACCGGCGCGGACCCTGGCATCGCGACCGGGTGCGGTCGCTCCCACGGGTAAATGTGGGAGCGGACCCACGGGCCGCGATTTCCCACGGGCCGCGATTTCCCACGGGCCGCGATTACAACGCGAATTAAAGGAGGCTGGTTTTGAACTTGAACCCCCTGAAATGGAAACTACACTGGCAGATTCTTGCCGCCATCCTCCTCGCCATCGTCGCAGGCTGGGCTTCCGGGGAAGATGGCCGCACGCTGGGCATCCACTGGTTCTCCATCTACGACTTTGTCGGACGCATCTTCCTCAACGCCCTGAAGATGCTGATTGTTCCCCTGATCGTCTCCTCCATCATCGTCGGCATTGCCGGCATCGCCAAGAGCGGTCGCCTCGGTATGCTCGGTGTGAAGACCGTGGGCTTCTACCTCACCACCACCCTGCTGGCCGTGCTCATGGGCCTGCTGCTGGTGAACATGGTCAACCCAGGGCTCGACTCGGAAGGTAACCCAGTACGCGATGTGTTGGCGCTGGAGGCCGAAACCGTTGATGTGCGCTCGCGGGTCGCCGAAGGGTCGATGACCGACCTCGTCGAGTTGTTCGTGCGCATGGTGCCGGAGAACATTGTGGACTCCGCCGCCCGCATGGACATGCTGGGCCTGATCTTCTTCTCGCTGCTGTTCGGCTTCTTCATGGCGCGCTCCGATCATGCCGCCGCCGAGACCATGTACAACTTCTGGGAAGGCGTGTTCGAGATCATGATGAAGATCACCGCTCTGGTGATGATGTTCGCGCCCATAGGCGTGTTCGGGCTGGTGGCGAAAGTGGTGGCGCAGACCGGATTCGATGCGGCGCAACCCTTGTTGATATTCGCGGCGACCACGGCGGTGGCCTTGTTGCTGCATCTGTTCGTGACCATTTCGGCACTGCTCAGGATTATCGGGCGTGTGAGCCCGGTGAAGATGCTGAAAGCGATGTCGCCGGCCTTGTTGACGGCCTTCTCGACCGCGTCGTCCATGGCGACACTGCCGCTGACCCTGCGCTGTGTGCGGGAGAATGTCGGGGTGTCGCAACGCACCACCAGTTTTGTGTTGCCCCTGGGTGCGACCGTGAACATGAACGGTACCGCGCTGTACGAATGCGTGGCGGCGATGTTTATCGCGCAGGCGTATGGTCTGGAACTGACATTTGGCGTGCAGTTCATCATCGTGGTCACGGCGCTGGTGACCTCCATCGGAGTCGCGGGTGTACCGGCGGCGTCCATGGTGGCGATCGGCATCATCCTGACGGCGATTGGTTTGCCGCTGGAAGCCTTGGGTGTGTTGTTCGTGTTCGACCGACTGCTGGACATGATGCGAACGGCCGTCAATATCTATGGCGATGCAGTGTGCGCCGTCATTGTCGCGCGCCTGGAAGGCGAAGAGAATCTACTGATTTAGGGCGTGGGCAATCGCGGCCCGTGGGCAATCGCGGCCCGTGGGCAATCGCGGCCCGTGGGTAATCGCGGCCCGTGGGGCCGCTCCCACGGTGGGATGGGTGTGGCACAACTTTCATCCGTGGGAGCGGCCCCACGGGCCGCGACTTCTTCTGAGTCAGTGTTGCACCCTCTCCGACCGTGGGAGCGACCCCACGGGTCGCGATTCGGGCCGCGATACATCGAAGTGAATGGGACGCATGGTGCTTGAAGAGCTGACCTGTCCCTCATCAAGCTTTGACAGTGCCAACCCCACATTTGCCCAAGAGCCACCGGCTGCGTACACGCCGCTATTCCTGTATCGGTGTGCGCTATCTCGTAACGTTCAGGACGGCGGATCGGCAGCCCGTTTTTCGAGATAGCCGTCTTGCTTCTATCGCTTACGAAAACTTCTTACACCACGACTCCCTTAGTCGAACCCTTACCTATGCCGCCGTGGTGATGCCTGATCACATCCACTGGTTGTTCCAGCTCCAGTCATCATCACTTTCAAAAGTCATTCAAACCTACAAAAGTTGGGTTGGGCGCGCGTTCTCATCGACAAACCCTGGAGTTCGGCTTTGGCAGCCGGGGTTTCACGACAGCGTAATCAGGAGTGATTTTGCTCTGGAACTTGCTACGGACTATGTTAGACAAAATCCTTGGCGAGCCGAATTGATTGATTGGCCGTGGGTTTATCCCAGATTCGAATGAGGGGTGTATCGCGACCGAGTGCGGTCGCTCCCACGGATAATCGCGGCCCGTGGGTAATCGCGACCCGTGGGGTCGCTCCCACGTTTTGAGATAGCACAACTTTCATCCGTGGGAGCGACCCCACGGGTCGCGATTCGGCTCGCGATTCGGGTCGCGATACAAACCGCTTAGAAATCGTCTTCGCCGAAGAGGTT
>CAZKFT010000058.1:0-2067 GCA_964552205.1 uncultured Gammaproteobacteria bacterium | reverse complement strand
TCGCGATTCGGGTCGCGATACAAACCGCTTAGAAATCGTCTTCGCCGAAGAGGTTGGTGCCGTAGGAGATGGAGGCTTTGGCGCGCAGGGTGGCGAGCAAGGCCATGAACTCAGCACTACCGAGCCGCTGGGTGAGCGCACGCTGGATACCAGCAATCTGGTCGGCTTCCATGTCTTCGGGTGCGCCGGGGGCGACATCGTAAAGCCGGAACACGGCCATATCGTTGCCGAGACGATGGGTGCGAATGACGGCTTCCCCGCCCTCTTCCGGGCGCGGTGCCCGGAACAAGGCATCCAGCAACGACGGCACCACCTGCACATCCGAACGCCCGACCGAGCGCACGGCATGCCACTGGGCACCGAACTCCACCGCGAGGTCAGACAGTTCCTCTCCGGCGCGGGCGCGCTCGATGATCTGCTCTGCAATCTCGGCAGCGCGTGCACGCGCGGTCTGGATGGCCAATGCGTCGCGCACCTGCGCTTCCACCTCGGCGAGGTCCAACTGACGCGGACGGTCACGATTGGATACCCGGACAACGACCACGCGGTCTTCTCCGAGTTCGATCAGGCGGCTGTTGTAGCCCTCTTCCAGCACATCCGGTGAATAGGCCGCGTTGCGTACGCGTGCGTCACTGGCAATGCCGGTGCCCGCGGTACGGCTGACGCCATTCACACGGCGCACGCTCTCGCCGAGATCCTCGGCTGCCAACGTCAGACTGTCCGGGTTCTCGAAGGCCAGGTCCGCCAGACGCTCGACCATGGTGTAGAAGCGGCGTTCAGCTTCGGCGCGACGGTACTCCGTCTCCAGCTCTTCACGCATCTCTTCGAAGGACGCCATTTCCGGTGCAGTGCCACGCACTTCATCCAGACGGATGAGGTGCCAGCCGAAGCCGGTACGGACGGGCTGCGATACCTGACCCGGCTCGAGTGCGAACAATGCGCTCTCGAACTCGCGTACGAAAACACCCTGCTCCACCCAACCCAGGTCACCCCCATCCTGCGCGGTGTCGGGGTCATTGGAGAACTCGGCGGCCAAAGCATTGAAATCTTCACCGGCGTCGAGACGGGCGCGCAGGTCTTCGGCCAAGGCGCGGGCCTCGGCGTCCGTGCGAGATTCCGTCGTGAGGAGAATGTGGCTGGCGCGGCGTTCTTGGTCGCTGGCCTGGGCACGCTGGCGTTCTTGGTAATATCCACGCACGGCATCTTCATCGGCGACGATGCCACCGGCGACTGTATCTATGGTGAGCTCGACATACTCGATGTCCACCGTTTCCGTGGTCATGTAGCGACCCCGGTTGGCCTCGTAGAACTCGGCGACCTGCTCGTCGGTGATCGCGGCGCGGTTCATCAGTTCTTCGGAGATGATTTCGATCCAGGCAAACTCGCGGCGCTGATCCGCCACGCGCAACAGCGCCTCAAAACGATCGGCGGGTATGAACGCGGTCCCGACGATGGCGGATTCCAGCTGGGCCATCATCAGATTGCGACGCAACAGACGCTCGAAGCCGGCCGGGGACTGGCCACTGGTCTGCAGCAGGAAGCGGTACCGCTCAGGCGAGAAGCGTCCGCCGTCCTGGAACGCGGGGATGGCGTGGATTTCCTGCACCAGTCGCGTATCGGAGATACGCAGGCCACGGTCCATGGCGTACTGGTAGAGCAACTCCTCGTCCACCATCTCGTCGAGTACTTGCTGACGCAGTCGCGCTTCGTCGATGAGTTCGGGCCGGAAGTTCGCTCCAAACTGTTCGCGCATCGACGAGTAACGACGCGTGTAGTTGTCGCGGTACTGGACGAGCGGGATCTCGGTGTCGTTCACCTTGACCGCGTAGGTTTCCCCGAACACGCCAAGGTAATCACCGATGCCCCACAAGGCGAACGGTACGATAAGAATGGCGATGACCACATAGGCCATCCAACCGGTAATTCCATCTCTGATCGATTGCAGCATAGTGTTCCGGTTCAAATGCAAAGGGCGCCTTGAGGCGCCCCGTGCTCATTATAAATGGCGGAGTGGACGGGACTCGAACCCGCGACCCCCGGCGTGACAGGCCGGTATTCTAACCAGCT
>CAZKFT010000057.1:0-10177 GCA_964552205.1 uncultured Gammaproteobacteria bacterium | reverse complement strand
GCAAGAGGATATCGTAGAGATTATTATTATATTACCTTTTCTCCTGATGGTCGCTATCTCGTTACAATATCCGATGAAAAAAACCTCGAACTATGGCATCTTTCTGACTTTACGCTCTTCCAAAGCACAAAACTCCCCTTTGAGATTTCTTGGCTGAATGTCAACCACAAACAATCGTGTTTTGTTTCCGACAAAATCTTGGCACTTCCAACACTCGATAGATACTTGGTATTTTGGAACATTGAAACTCAAAAGATCCATCGAATGATCTTTTCGCCGGGGCTCCTTTGTTCTGATGGCTCGGACAGTCCGTTTTGTATGATCCGTTATGATGTTCATACACTTGATACTTTTCTTTATGTTTATGACTTGGAGGAAACAAGACCCATTCAGTTTAAAAATCTTGGGTCCACCAGGACTCATATACTATTGGCTCGCCGCAACCACCTTTTGGCTATTACTGTGGGTTCTAAAATCCTTCTTGTTGATTTGAACGATTTGTCCCAAGAAAAATTGCTAGATTCTCATACAAGCACTGTCAAAACACTCTGCTTTTCTCGCGATGGCCAAACCCTTGTGTCCACTAATCACGATAACACTACTATTTTTTGGAACCTCGATAGTGGAAAACACGAATATCATCCATTCGCCTACGACATGATTGCGGCAGTGGACACCAACACTTTTATATTCACGAGCAGCGAAGGAATTATTCTAGGAATTGAATTGATTCCAGTCAAGCGTGTACGCCACATTGAAGTATCCGAAAACCAACAATATCTATTATACGTGAATGAAAACCTGAATGGCACTTCCCAAGTCTCGGTCGTCCACATCAATCAAGATATTTTAGAATTGAAATTGTCCGTAACTAATCGGCACAAACGCATACACGCTTGTTTTTCTCGTGACAGCAACCTTGTCCTGATCAAAGAATTACCAGATTCTTTCGTGACAAAACAGTATTATCAAATATGGGACATCCAATCCGGGACTCTTATCCACGAAATCAAAGAGAAATGTCATATTGACCTTGTGAGGTGTGACCCTTATATCGACTAATAAAAATATCTTTTATTGATTCATACATGATCTATCGATTTGTAATAACTGAAAGGACCACCATAACGAATTCCAAATTCTTCAGCCCCAGGACGGGGATTTCGTTCGGCTTTCACAAAGCCATAGTGCTTTTCCAAAATGTCCCCCTGTTTGTTGACTGGTTGGACGTGAATCCTTTCCACTTGTTTGAGTTGTTTTCCAATTTCCAGCACTTTGGGAAGGAGCAAGCTGTTGAGTTTTGGAAGATGCTTGATTTCTGGGAGATTCGAAAATTTCACATCAAACACCATCGGAATAAAATATTTGGCAATTCCTTGCATGTAGAGTTCTTTCGGGTTTTTTGCTTCGTGATGAAACACAAAAACGCCACCATAAGGAACACCATTGATCGTCGCAATCACAAGCCATTTTTTTCGTCCGCTCTTCTCATCCTCGGGGTTGATTCGAAGATATTCCTCTTGTTCGCTGGCAAGATTTTCAACCCCCTTCATGATATCCGACTTGTTTTCATTGAGAAACTCTTGAGCAATCTCGTCGTTTTCAAACTGAGAAAAATGGAGCAATTCTTTGCCAAACAAGCTTTCCGAATACTTTTTCAAATTGGTTTGAAATACCCTTTTCGCTCTCTCTACTTTTTCCGCAGGAACGACATAGCTGGTTGGCAGGTCAAACGCTCCTCGAGCACCAACTCGCATACGAAGGACAATCGCGTCTGTCACCCACGCAGGCAATTTTTCTGCATCAGCCTTGTTCCACAATCTGAATGTCTTGACTTGGATATCCAACCCTGACGACTCTGAAATTTTTTTGGGAGGTGTTTTGGTTTTTGGGACAACCGCCTCTTTCACAACCTTTTCTGTCTTGACCTTGTCCGACTTGATTTTATCTGTCTTGACCTTGTCTGACTTGATTTTATCTGTCTTGACCTTGGTTTTGGCGACCTTTTCCTTCCTTTGTCTTGCTGCTTGGCGTGCTTTTTTCTCTTCGAATCGCTCAAGGATGGCACGCTTAAAAGATCGATATGAAGAAGGGATCTTTCCACTTTTTCGATACAACTTGTTGATTTCTCTGACTTCTTGGCTCAAGTGTGATTTTTCTTCCATACTCAATTCTTTCCAGCGGGCATTCAGGTAGACCCTGATTTGTTTTGGGGTTGCTCTGGCTTTCGGACCGAGGGAGCGGAGATAAGTTTTCGCCTCCTTGGTGGTCGAAATCGTGTGCCAGTCTTTGAGCGTTAAACTCGGAACTTTGACAGTTTCTTGCTTTGGTTTTTTCATCTTCTTTAAGAAAGCGCTCTATAGAGGTTAAAAAGGCTTTTTATTTCATAAGATGGCGGATTTTTTCTTGCCTTTGCTCAAGTTTATCACACCTGCCGAACAATGGGCTCTTTGCTTGTCGTGCAAGACTTGTTTTGACCACTTGCCACGACCTCCCACGATGGAAACAATGATCAAGGATGCAGTCGAAAAAATCGAAAAAGTGTTTGGAAAAAAAGAGACCATTATACACACACTCTACTCGAATGGCGTCGCTGTATTTCAGGAAGAAATCATCAGAGAGATCAAGTTTTGTTTTCGAAAAGTAAAGAAAAATCCAAACTATTACGAGATTCTACAATGGTGTTGTCCTCGCCAAGTCCATTTTTTCTGGAAGGCCATTTGTCGAGTGCATGTAAAAACAGGCATTGTTCTTCATCCACAAAATCAAACGCCTTATTGTTTTATCTGGGATGACCATATTGTTCACCGTTTTTACCGCAATACTGCCGACAATGCTCTCGAACTTGTAAAGACTCATCGCGAGGACCTTACAGAGATGAAGCGAATGTTGTTTTTGCAAACTCGAAAGAGAAGAAAATAAAAAGACATTTACACACCTAGTCATGCGCAAGTCAAAAAGTTTTTATCAAATTGTAGAGGAAACAAAGATGGTCACGATTCTCTGTGCCAAATGTAGCGACAACAATTTTCACAAGGTGGTCTTTGATACTTGTGACGAGATCAATCTTCTCGGCTGGATTTTACTGACTTGCGGATTGATCTTTCTTCTGGTTCGTAAAA
The DNA here is from genome assembly GCA_964552205.1 of uncultured Gammaproteobacteria bacterium. Lineage (GTDB taxonomy): Bacteria > Pseudomonadota > Gammaproteobacteria > Natronospirales > JAIVGZ01 > JAIVGZ01. The sequence continues at coordinate 7,055 of CAZKFT010000057.1, read as the reverse complement.
GAAGTACGCGACACAGCAAAATTCATTTCTTGTTTCAATACATTGACTTTTTCGAACCGATGCCTTGCAAAGAATGCGAATCCCTCAATAAACCTTTTATTTCAGAATACAAACTGGGTTGATCTTCCACGTTTTTTGTAAAAGCAGATCCACGATTCCATCACGTCCCATTGATTGTCCATCACCACATAAAACTCGGGGTGGTCGATAGCCTCCAAAAGGGCATATATCTCTTGTATTTCTTGTTGGGTTCTACCAAATTTGATAGTATCTCCAATGTTTAAGATGTAGGAAGAATCCAATTCCAACGCAAGGTCGTTCGTGTATTCAAACAGGATGCCCAATGTATCGGCAAAAGGACAAACCTGATCCACAATCCTACACACCTGATCCAGTCTCATGTTGCTAAAGTCTATAACGTTTGATTTATGGAAATATAGCGCCGACATGGGATACACATCATTGATTGAATCCAATGATGAATCTTTCTCCCGATCTTATTTGTTATGAAATATTGTCTCGCACCTCATCAAGACAATCTCTTATTGAAACAATAAGGGCGTTGGTTCCATGTCATTCTCTTGATGAGGCAAAAGTCAAACATATTCATTCTCGATATAATCGATTTTATTTCCTCGTGTCGAGTAGCAACAAAAGCATCCAAGTGTGGGATGTAATCAACGGATCAAAAACGTCCATCCCAGTCAAGCCCGATGTCGATATCAGAACCATGTGTTGCTCACCCGATGGTCGCTACATTGCACACAGTGGAGAACGATCAAAGAATGTCTATGTCAGGGAAATCGAGACTGGATTATTGAAACATGAATTTGAACATCCAAAATCATATGCCTGCATTACTTCTCTTTCTTATTCTCCCGATGGTCGCTATATCGCTGCTGGAAAAATGGATGGAACAATCGTCATTTATGATACCATTCCATTTGCCCCAGCACAAAGTATCGATGCACATGGAATTGCCCCTGTACATATTTGTTTCTCTCCCGATGGAAATAGTCTTGTTTCTGGTTGCACTTTGGATACTACCAGTATCAGGATTTGGGATTTTCATAGTGGAAAAGACAAGGGCTTGATTAGTCTACAACATTCTGTGCTTTCCATTTGTATGTCTCCCGATGGCAGTTCTATTGCTTCAGGACATTATAGCATTACTTCACTTGATAGAAACAATGAAGGAATCATAATACGCGATTCTTCATCCCACAACATCATTCATTCTATTCCATCTTTTGAGTCGCGTGACGCAAGATTTCTCACATTTTCACCAAACAGTCGATTTCTCATTTCAAGCAGCGAATCTGGAAAAATTCGTATTTATTCGCACAAAACTGGCAAACTTGTAAAAAGTCTCGACACAATGATGGGAGGAGGAATCAGTTCACTGTCATGCTCAAAAGATAGCCGCTATCTTGCCTCATCCCATTTTGGATCTGGGGCAATCAGGATTTGGGACCTCACTACTTTTGAACTCGTCAAAACATTACAAGGCGATCAATCAACAATTATTTCACTTTCTTTTCTGCCCTAATACACGATATCTACTTTGTCTTTTTAATTCTTTGCGAATGTATTTGAAAGGTGTTTGAAGAGAGGATAGGATGCGTCACCAATGGTGAAAAACATATCTGCATGGGTACTTGTATGTACCATTTTTACGAGACGTTCGCTGGCAATCTCCCAAACATAGAGCGAGCCAAAGTTGTATCCCACGATCAAGTAGCGTTGACACAGTGAGAAACATAATGAAGTAATGATTCCTGAATCGGGCGCAAAGATAGATTGGTAGCATCTGTTTTTAATATCCCATATAGCAGCATGTTGCTGAGTCTGAGAGAAAGCGAGATATTGACTGTCGGACGAAAAACAACACGTGGCTCCATAATGTCCGCGTACATAGATTTGGAATTCTTTTAGAGTGTTGTTCAAAATATCGAAAAGCATAACAGCACCAGCATCGACAACACAAATATACTTTCCATCCGGAGAAAAGATGATTTTATCAGCATGAAATTGTAATCTAATAGTGCAGGTTTTAAAGATCTTTAGAGAGTGGGCATACGAAATAACCAGCATTGGAGAACTATAAGTAGCTATGTATTGTTCGTCATCGGAAAAGCAAAACAACATCGACGTATCAAACATACCGCCCACGAGTTTCGATTGCATCGAACTGGTGACCCCAACAACAAACCGAACTTCATTGTTGTAAAGTTTTGCATACGCAAAATAAGTCCCTTTGGGGGACAATTCAAATTTGGTATGGTCGATAATTCTTTTTCGTAACGTGCGTTTTTCTCCGTTCTCATCCAGGATCGTGATAGTGTGCGTCGGGTCTATCGAACCACCAGAATAAGCGATATACTTCATGTCTTTGGTGATGGACAATATGAGTCGATGAACCTTGGCAGAAGAAAGCAAAGACGAGTCGGCAAAGTCACGACGCTCAATCTCGCTATTGTTGTAGCTAATCAAGTTGACATGTTTCAAAGAGAAGAGTTCTTGTACAACGTGTACCGCTTTTTCATCATCCCAAGCAAAAAAGGCTTTGACCACTTCAACAAAACTCGAGCGATCCACCAGTGGGAGAATCTCGTACAAAAAGAAATCTCGTTGCATCATATTAACATCTACTAATAAAAGCGATTCAATTTTTTTGGTAGCGCATTACAAGATGAAGACTGTGCAAGTCAAAGATTTACAAAAAGGAAATATTATTGTGATCGAGTGCGGAAAACATGGGTCGAAATGTGGCAAGATTATAGAGATATCTACCGACAAAGGAAGGCGTAAATACAACTCACAAGGACAAGAAATCAACAAATATTGTCTGGCGTTGATGGACAAGGAAGGAAACAAGTACGAAACATTATGTCCTGCATATATACAAGTCCCTTTGCTTGATGATTATGAATAAATTATTATTCTTTTTGTTGTAAAAGCTGAAACAAGACAGAAGGAGGATCTCCTTGGGTGAAAAAGAACTTGTCATTCGCCTGTGTGTGGTAGATTTTTTCGTTCGCCTTTGTCTCGATAAAGTCTACTTGTTGCCAGTTGCATGTGTCCCAAAACACAATAGTTCCGCTTTTAAGACCGCTGGAAAGCAAGAAAGAGCCATCCGGGGAGAAACAAAGGTATTTTGCTTGGGGTTGAGAAGTGTTGAGCTGACGAACAAAGCAGTGCTGTTGAACGTCATAGATCGTGATAAAACACCGGTCTCCCCCAAAGGCAAGATAGCGACTGTCGGGAGAAAAACAATAAGGAGTTCCATATTGTTTGGAGGGGATTGTATAAATCATTTTGGTAAGAACATTAATGAGGTATATCATTTCTCCTCTCTCTGCCAAAAAGAGATACTTTCCATCGGGCGAATACATCAAATGCTTTGCTGAGACGAAAGAAAATCGAAAGGATTGAATCTCGGTTAACGTTTCGGTATGATACACTGTTATTCCATTCAGATTTTCTATTGCCAAATATTGATCATCATGCGAAAAACAACACATGGCTGGTGCGAAAAGAATCCCTTTTAGTGTCTTTTGTGTGTATGGGTCGGTTATTCCCACATACAAACGTTGCTCCTCACCAATATACATGTTCCCCTCCGACTTAAATTTGGGAACGCCATACCAAGAAGCAAACCACTTTCCACTTGGAGAAAAGACGATTTTGTTTCGTAAATCCGAGAAGCATTTTCCATCCTTGTTGATAGTTATGAGATTATTGTTGAAATAATAAGTGATGTGTTTTGCATCTGGCGATACGCCAACAATGGGGACCATATGTGATTTGTGTGTCGTCGTAGCCGAGCACAAAAGCCTGCCATCCTGAAAGTTTCGACATTCAATCTCAAACGAGTTATAAGAGATTAAATTAGTGTGTTTCACAGCATACAGTTGTTGAACGACTTGCTTGCCTCCTAACACCAAGTAATACAGGGCTTTTATAGATGTTATAAAATCCGAGCGATTCACCCGAGGGAGAATCTCATACAAGAAGAGATCTCGCGTAATCATTTTTCTGTACTAAAGCCAATGTATTAATTCACAACAAAGCGCCCTCTACACTGAATAAACTATTTATGATAGTTCGGCTTACAACCAGAGTTTTTTGATGGGTAATTGTGCGTGCTTACGAATAGTAGCAAGGACGCTGTTCTGAATCATCGCTTGGAGATCCTCAGGGGACATGGTAGCATCGAGGGTCAACCAGTTAGGTTCTCTTAAACAATGATAACTCTCCAGCACACGCTGTTGAAAATCCTCTTTTTCATATCGTTCCTTCCCAAACTCGGCTCGCCGCTTGGCTTGATCTACAGACAGTTCCAAAAATATAACCAGATCAGGTGCAGGCAATCCCTGGTCTCCTCGTTTACACCAATCAAGGGTCATGGTGGGATGTTGCTTGGCAAGAGAATAGGCCACACCAGAGAAGGCATAGCGATCCACTACCACTGTTCTGGAGAGCTAAGGTTAATGAAACATCAAAAACTTTCCGCTCTCCAGAACCTTTAGGATAAAGTCGTTGAACTCCCATCGGTTCTGACAAAACATTTCGTGGAGAGTCGTGTCTTCGATCTGAGAGTGTTAATTCTTTGACATGACGATCAAACATCTCGGGAATTGGCAAGGTATTCACTAATCTGTTTTCCCACTGTTGTATTTCTTGCTGGAAAAGAGAGGTGTTCAATCGGAATCGAACATTCTTCCAAAAAGTTGCATAATTTCTTGACCTGGGTTGATTTGCCAGATCGATCAATGCCTTCAAAGACGATGAAGGACCCTCTGTTTTGTGTGGACATTTCAGTGTGCTTTGGAAAAAGGAGCTCTCTTTATTCCTTGCGCTCTCATACAAAGAAAGAGGGTTAACAAAACAAAATGGCAGAAGAAATCAAGAATGCATGTTTGACAATATTAGGAAGCAATTATACTTTGTCGGATTCCTTGCGAAACGAACTCTTAAAAATTATCGATGAAGCAGAGGAAGAACCCAGCAGAGAAATTCGTCAGCAATTAACTGCCGAATTTCCTCAATGGTCAGAACAGATCAAGCGATTGACGTTTGGATTTGAAAATGAAGGGCAGATACAAGATCAGGGTTGCATATATATTGAAAGTAGTTGGTCTAGAAATGATATCGACAACCTATATCCTCAAGACTATTTTTGGCTCTTGGAAATTTACTATGCCAAAGAAGGCAACAAAAATGCAGAGGGTGATAAATTGATTTATCCTCTGTTTCATTATTATTGCAATGTCGTCCAAAGCCACGAATGCAACTCGTCCAAAATTTACTTTGATGAAGCAGTCATCAAGAAACAAGATGTAACTTTTTATACTGAGGATCTGCCTGAATGTATTGACCTCTCCTTTCTTCTTCAGATTAGCCTGGAAACACTGACGATTCTCTTTGGCAACGATCTCAAGGAATATGTGCATGATCTATGGGAACCTTTTATCAAGAATCCAACCAAAGAAAACTTTCTCCTTTGCCAACAAGAACAAAAGAAAAAGGACAACCAATGCCCAAAACGACAACGAACTAAATAAACTCTTTTTTGTTTCTCGTGATAGATAGGTAGAGAATGGAAAACGAGGGGTCAAAGGTGAGCTTTTTTCAAAAGTACAAAAAGTGGATCTTTTTGGGTCTGGTTTTGTTGGTGATTGTGGCGATTATTGTCGTGATTATTTTGGTAACAACCAAAAAGTCCGAGGATGGTACAGAAGATCCTCCCATCTTGGGCAATTATACAGTGTACGCCTGGGGCAATAACAATCCTGGAATACTTGGGCTTGGTACCGAAGACACCAGCGATGTTCCTGAGCCCCAAATCATTACTACATTATCCGACAAGAAAATTACACAAGTGGTATCTGGGATAGCACACTCGATGGCCATCAACTCATTTGGACAGCTCTATGTGTGGGGAAGAAATGCTCAGGGCCAACTTGGACTGGGAGACGACATAGACTCTAACGTACCAATAGAATTAACAACAGGCATTATTTTCGCGAAAAATATTGTTTATATTGCATGCTCGGATCACTCGCTGGCTGTTGATGATTCTGGTTTGGTGTATGGGTGGGGAAGAAATTCAAATGGGCAACTTGGACTTGGCGGCACCAATGTAGACCGCAATGAACCGGCACTCGTTACGGCAATTCAAAATCAAAAGATTGTAAAAGTGGCGTGCAATGAAACACACAGTATGATGTTGGATGACGCTGGAAATGTATATTCGTGTGGTGCAAATGGAAGTGGACAACTCGGGTTAGGATATGCGAGTACGCCTGTCAATGTGCCTACCAAGATCACAACTGGTTTTCTCGATAAGATTGTTCATGTATCATGCGGAAGTCTCCACTCTTTAGCATTGGATGCTTCTGGCAGAGTCTATTGCTGGGGTTATAATTTTGAGGGTCAAATTGCAAAAAATACGAGTTTTGTTTCGGCCCTTGACAGCCCATCCCAAGTTACTAGTGGCGTTATCGGGAACATTGTCCATGCTGAATGCGGAAGCTCTCATTGTCTGGCGGTGGATGATTCTGGAATTTTATACGCATGGGGTTCCAATTCATTTGGCCAACTCGGATTCAGCAATATTGACTTTGAGAAAACGGACTCAATTTTAACCGTGAATCGTGGTGACGTGGTTGGAAAGAAAATCATCCAGGTATCAGCAGGAGTTCTTTTTTCTATGGCTCTGGATGATCAGGGCAACGTGTACGTGTTTGGTTCAAACAATAGACGTCAACTTGGACTCCCAGCCGACATTCCTTTTGTTATACAACCCACCCTCGTTTCAAGTGGTGCCCTTCCCAACAAAAAGATTATTCAAGTCGAGTGTGGATTTTCCTCTTCCTTTGCCATTGGTCTTGAATAAAACTCCTTCAAAGAAAAATTCACCTTTATCCAAATAGATACAAGATGGAGGTTCCAGAAAAGATTATTCTTGCCACAAAAGAGGATGTGGACAAGATTGTTTGCGTCATTTGTCAATCAGGGGACGATGAGGCCAGTTTAATGCTGTGCGACGG
>CAZKFT010000056.1:0-10534 GCA_964552205.1 uncultured Gammaproteobacteria bacterium | reverse complement strand
AGCATGCCGGCGTCGCAGCGAGAGATGAGTCGGGCGTTTATACATCGGGAGTTCGTCAAAAGAATCGCGACGCATGGCGTCGCTCCCACATTGGCCCGTGGGGCCGCTCCCACGGGCGTCGCTCCCACGGGGGCCGCTCCCACGCTTCCCAGACGTATTGTGGTGTTTGGTATTTCGGCATTGCCGAAGCAGTTCATCGAAGCGCTGGCCGCGCTCGGACAGCATTGCCAGGTACTGCTGTTCGTGAACAATCCGTGTCGACATTTCTGGGCGGATATCGTCGAGGACCGTCATTTCCTGGGTGAGATTGCACAGACCCGCCATGCCGTGGCTACCAACCAGAACAATCCGCTGCTGGCCAGTTGGGGTAAACAAGGCCGCGATTACATCGGCATGTTGTATGGCTTCGACCAACCGCAAGCCTACCGCGGCAATTTTCAGCAAATCGACCTGTTCACCAGTCCGGTGGAGGGTTCGCCAGCGCCCACGCTGTTGCAACGCGTGCAACACGCCATCTTCGACTTGGAGAAAACCTTACCGGCGGCAAGCGCGGATGAATCCCTACGCTTCCAGACCGCGCATAGCCGTCAACGCGAAGTGGAAATCCTGCAGGACCACCTGCTCGACCTGTTCGAGCGTAACCCGGATCTCCAAGCACGTGATGTGGTGGTCATGACGCCTGATATCGAGGCCTATGCGCCGCATGTGGACGCGGTGTTCGGTCGTTTGGGTCGCGATGATGCGCGACATCTGCCGTGGACCATTGCCGACCGGCGTGACCGCGTCGCAAATCCCTTGCTGCGTGCGCTGGACTGGTTGCTCACGCTACCCGACAGCCGGCTCGGACTCAGCGAGGTGCTTGCCCTGCTGGATGTACCCACCGTGCGCGCACGTTTCGGCATTCATGAGCACGACTTGCCCACCTTGCAGGCCTGGCTGACGGCCGCAGGGGTGCGCTGGGGGCTGCATGCCGACCATCGTGCACGCATGGACCTTCCAAGCGGGTATGACCGCAACACATGGCGCTCGGGCATTCGTCGCATGTTGCTGGGATACACCAACGGGCACAGCGATGCCTGGCATGACATCGAGCCTTTCGATGAGGTGGGCGGGCTCTCGGCTGCGGTGGCGGGTCCCTTGGTCGATCTTATCGACGCGCTGGAGGAAAGCTGGCACACGCTGGCTAGCCCGACAACGCCGGCGGAATGGGAATCCCGGCTGCACGAGCTGCTCGAACGTTTTTTCAAGCCCGGAGACACAGACAGCCGCGTGATGCTCGCCGAGCTGGAGAGTTCGCTGGAGCACTGGGCGCGGCAGTGCGCCGAGGCAGGCCTGGATGAGGTCCTTCCAGCTGCGGTGGTACGCGATGCCTGGCTGGGCGCGATGGACGATGGTGGCCGCTCGCCGCAGTTCCTGTATGGACGCATCAATTTCTGCACGCTGATGCCGATGCGTGCCATCCCGTTCAAGGTTGTGTGCTTGCTGGGGATGAACGACCGCGTCTTTCCGCGCACGCAGGTGCCGCAGGACTTCGACCTCATGGCCCAGGATTACCGACCCGGCGATCGCTCTCGGCGCGAGGACGACCGCTACCAGTTTCTGGAAGCCTTGCTGGCCGCTCGCGAGCACCTGTACATCAGCTGGATTGGACAACATGTCCGCGACAACTCTGTGCTGACGCCGTCGGTTTTAGTCTCGCAATTGCAGGACTTTATTGGTGCCGAAGTCAGCGAGCAGTGCACCACGGCCCACCCTCTACAACCCTTCAGCAAGCGGTATTTCACGACAGATTCGCCGCTTGAGACCTTCGCAACGGAATGGGAACCGCGCGCAACGGCCAGCACTGAACAGGATGTAAAACTCGCTGAACAGCTCCCCGATTTGCCCTTGGCTATCGGACATTTCGTGCGCTTCATGCGCCAACCCGTAGATTATTTTTTCAACGAACGCCTCATCATTCACGAACCTTTGCAGGCGGACACGGCGCCCGACCACGAACCGTTCGCGTTTGACCCACTGGAACGCTACGCGCTGAGCCGTCGCTTGCTGGAGAGCGCGAGACACAGCGGCGAAACCACCAGCGAACGCGAGCGACTGCGCCGCGAAGGCGCACTGCCGCCCGGCTGGCCTGGTGAGCAACTCTTGGACGCCAGCACCGAGGCGGTCGAGACTGTACTCAGCAAATTGCGCGAGCGCGGACTCGTTCCGATGGCCAATCCAATGCCGATCCGCTACCAATCGCTCATCGAGGACAGCATCGGGGACCTTTACAGCGCCGCCGACAGCGGGACGCTGGTCCGCGTACGGCTCAGCCCGTCGGATTTGAAGAACAAACCGCATAAATTGATCGAATCCTGGGTCACGCATGTGGTCGGTCACGCCGCAGGGCTGCGTTTCAGCTCCCTGATGCTGGGTCCCGACATGGATGTCAATTTTCCGTCACTTGACCCGACTCGCGCAGAGGATATTTTTGCCAATATTTTAAGCACTTGGAGACGCGGCCTGAGCGAGCCGCTGCCGATAGCGGCCAAAACCGCCCTGCACTGGCTGGCCGAGGAAAAGAAGTCCTCGAGCGTTTACGAGGGCGGTTACAACAGCGTGGGCGAACGCGGCGAGTCACCGTGGCTGGCGCGAAGCTGGCCGGACTACGACGCGCTGGTGGCCAACGAGGCATTCGGGCCCTTGGCCAGGTCGCTCTACGGCCCCATGCTGGAGGCGATTCGTGGACAAGCTTGAGCCCATCAACTTCCCGTTCCAGGGCGTTCAGGTCATCGAGGCCAGTGCGGGCACGGGCAAGACCTGGACCATCGAGGCGCTGTATTTGCGCCTTCTCCTTGGCGACGGCTGCCCAGCACTCAAGCCCGACCAGATTCTGGTCGTCACTTTCACCAATGCAGCCACCGATGAATTGCGCAGTCGTATCCGCACACGCATTGCCAAAGGCATCGCGTGCTTCCGTGGCGAAGCCGTGGATGACGAATTCCTGAACACGCTTCGCAACAAGTGGAACAAAGCCGACCATGAGGAATGCGCGGCGCGCCTTGATCTTGCGATGCAATGGATGGATGAGGCCGCAATCCACACCATTCACGGCTGGTGCAGCCAGGTGCTGAGGCGTTTCCCGCTAGCGGGCAAGGCTCTGGGCGCAATGGAGGTGGTGGACAGCGACGAGTTGCTGATTGAGGTCATACGCGACTACTGGCGCACGCACTGTCTCGACTTGCCCACTGACTTGCGCGACACCTTGAGCAAGCACAACCAGCCAGACAAGCTGGTTTTCGGGGTGAAAAAGCGCCTACGGACCACGAGCCCTACCCTCGTACCGCTCTCCAAATTCCTGGAGGACGCGCGCAAGCCCATGAAGGCCGCCTTCGCTGCCATACAGCAGCAGCTGCGAAGCACACGCGCTGACATTGACGCGCTGCTGGACCAAGGCGTGGCCTCCGGGCAGATGAAAATTCAGGCGCGGTACCGGGCGAGCTGGCTGGACGCGGTGGACCAATGGTGTGCGTTGGACGGTGTGACCGACATCGCTCTGCTGGACAAGCCCATCAAGAATCTCACTGGTAAGGGTTGGAGCGGGCGATGGACGGACGGCGCGGCGCCGCATGATCATCCCTTTGTGCAAGCGCTGGTGGCGGCGGTCGCTACCGCGCAACGCTACAAGGACGCGGATCTCGGCCATGTGTTTGACCACGCTGCGGGCTGGTGCGAACCACGCCTGGAGACACTGAAAGCGCAGCGCGGAATCGCCGGCTCGGATGACCTGGTGCGGCGAGTCGCACGGGCGCTGGGCGCCACCCAGGGGCCCGCCTTGGCGTCACGCCTGCGCGAACGGTATCCCGTCGCCATGGTGGACGAGTTCCAGGACACCGACCGCGTGCAGTGGTCGATTTTCCGGCATATCTATCACGGCGTAAAAGGCGTCTCGCTGACCTTGATTGGCGACCCGAAGCAATCCATTTATGGCTTCCGCGGCGCGGATGTGGATACCTACCTCGCCGCACGCAACAGCGCAGACCGGGTGTTCCGTCTGGACCGCAATTTCCGCTCAAGTGCCGCGCTTGTCACCGCCGTGAACCGCGTGTTCGAACACGCCGACCGGCATGCGCTCGGTGCCTTCCTCAAAGGGGATGACATCGGCTTCGCACCCATTCTGGATGCGGGCAAGGAGGCGGATGTATTCCCGGCGCTGACCTTCTGGCACACCTCGACCCCCATGAATGGCGATGATTTCCGCGGTGTGTTGGCCCGTGCCTGCGCACAGGGCGTGGTTGAGCAGTTGCGCACTGGCACGCGCCCGCAGGACATCGCAGTGTTGGTGCGAAGCTGGCGCGAGGCGGCCAGCGTGCGTTGGGCTCTGGATCATCGCGGCGTGCGCTCAGTGTATCTGTCCGAAAACGACTCGGTATACGCCAGCGCCGAGGCACGGGATGTACTCACCTTGTTGGATGCCTGCGCGCATCCGCGCGACGACCGCCGTGTGCGCGCCGCGGTCGCCATACCCTTGCTTCGCCGACCCTTGACCGAGCTCGCACGCCTGACCGAAGACGAAATGGACCTGGAACGCCTGTTGGAGCGCTTCTACGGCTACCACGAGCTCTGGCAGACCCGTGGTGTGCTGTCCCTGCTGTACAGGATTGCGCACGACTACGCCCTGCTCCATGAAGACACCGGGGCACGCACCCTCACCAACTACCTGCATCTCGCCGACCTGTTGCAGAACGAAGCGGAGACCATGGAAGGGGAGCACGCGCTGCTCAGGCGGTTGCGAGAGTGCATCGACACGGCCGGTGCAGCATCGGGCTCAGAGGACCATGTCGTACGCCTGGAGTCGGATGATGATGTCGTGCGGGTGGTGACCATCCACAAGTCCAAGGGCCTGGAATACCCCTATGTGTTTCTACCGTACGGGACCGCACCGCAGCGCGAATATGGCGACGATGACGATGCTGCCGCAGAAACCCAGCGCCTGCTCTATGTCGCACTTACGCGCGCCAGGCGCGCGGTCTGGGTGGGCACCGGCCCGACCACCCATGGTGGTGCCCATAGCCACGCCACACATCGCAGTCTGCTCGGGCATGTCTTGAGTGGTGGCGAGTTCATCCCGCCGGACGCGCTCCCTGAGTTGCTCCAAGAACTGAAAGGCCCTGTGACGACGATAGCGATTGCACCGCCGCCCGAAGACGATGGTGATGCTTGGATCGCGCCGGCGCCCAAAGGTGATTTCAAGCCTGCCCGTGTCTACCGCGGTGCCCCGCGTACGAGTTGGTGGATCGGTTCCTACAGTGCCTTGAAACTGGGGCCACAACGGTACGCACCACTGGAGTCTGCGCGCGCGCAGGTCCTGCAGGATGCCGACGAACCGGAAACCTTCTCGCAGGCGTCAACGGACGACTCCATCCACCGCTTGCCTCGCGGCGCTGACACCGGCAACTTTCTGCACGGCTTGCTGGAGTGGGCGGCTGAGGTCGGTTTTGCAACCGCGGCCAAAGAGGATGAGGCGCGCCACGCCGAAGTCGCCCGACGCTGTCGTTACCGATTCGAGCCGTCTGCCGTGCCCGTCCTCGATCGCTGGCTGCAGGCCTTGTTGGTGACACCCCTCCCTGTGGCGGGTGGCCAGTTGCCTCTGACATCCCTGTCCGATTACCGCTCCGAACTCGAGTTCTTCATTGCAGCACAGCAGGTGGATGTGCAGCGAATCGATGACCTCGTCACCCAGCACATCCTGCCCGGCCAGGGTCGACCTGGCGTCGAGACCGGTGTCCTCAACGGCATGCTCAAAGGCTTCATCGACCTGGTGTTTGGTCACGATGGCCGCTGGTTCGTGGCGGACTTCAAATCCAATGCGCTCGGTGATGATGACTCGTCGTATACCCAGGCCGCGATGGAGGCGCAGATTCTCAAGAAGCGTTACGACCTGCAGTTCACGCTCTATACACTCGCCCTGCACCGTCTCCTGAAGGTCCGCTTGGGGACGACTTACGACTACGACCAGCATGTCGGCGAAGCTGTCTACCTCTTCCTGCGGGGTATTCACGAACCTACGCAGCATGGCGTGTTTGCGCTGAAACCGCCGCGAGCACTCATCGAGGCATTGGACGCGCTGTTCGACGGACAGGAGGTCAGCGATGCAGCGTGATGCCGCACTGGCACTTCTGGATGCGTGGGTTGACCGTGCGTGGTTGCGCGCCCTGGACCGCGCGGTCGCGCGCTTCATCGCCGACGAGGTGCCGGATGCCAGCGGCATTACCTTGATGGCCGCAGCCCTTGCCAGCCACCAACTCGGGCGCAGTCACATCTGTCTCGACTTGAAGGCCGCGGAACAGGATCTCGACGGTACGCTGGCCCTCTTGGGGGATGAAGCGCCAGGGAGTACGCGTTCGCCAGAACAGGACCTGCGAATCGACGCGACGGAATGGCAGAACACTCTGGCGGCCGACCGCGATTGCGTTGGCGCGGGTGCGGGCAACACCCCACTCGTCCTGGACGGCCATCGTGTGTACCTGCGCCGGTACTGGCAGTACGAGCAGACGGTGAATACCCTCGCGCGTGAGCGCCTCGCCAAGGGCTTGCTGACCATCGTCACCGGTGGCCCCGGCACGGGCAAGACGACCTCTGTCATGCAACGCGTCGCGAAAATGCAGGGCCAAGCCGACAACGCCTTGCGCGTGGCGCTCGCGGCACCCACCGGCAAAGCCGCGGCCCGTTTGCATGAGGAGGCCACCACGCTGCATCGCCTGTTGGGACGGCGTCCTGGCTCACGGCACTTCCGCCACGATGCGCAACATCCGCTGCCTCATGATGTGGTCGTCGTGGATGAAGCGTCCATGGTGGACATCGAGATGACGGCGCAACTCCTGCAGGCACTCAAACCGGACGCCCGCCTCATGCTGCTCGGCGACAAGGACCAACTGTCCTCTGTGGAAGCCGGAGCGGTCATGGCAGACCTCTGTGAGGTAGGCGGAGAGCATGTCACCACGCTGACCCATAGTCACCGCTTCGGTGAACGACCCGGGATTGGTGCACTGGCATCCGCGGTCAACGCCGGTGATACCGACACAGTACGCAGTGTTTGGAATGCCGGCTTTGACCATGTTGCGCGCGCACCGGCGAGTGATTTCGAGCGGGTGGTCATTGACGAGGGCTACCGCGCGTACGCAGAGCAGGTCCATACGGGCACTGATGCGGCAGCTGTCCTGTCTGCATTTGCCCAGTTCCAGCTCCTGTGTGCGCTACGCGCGGGCAACTGGGGTGTAGAAGGCCTGAACCTGCAGATTGAAACGCTGCTGGCGCGGCGTGGCCTGCTGGACACGAGCACGCGCTGGTACCACGGACGACCGGTGATGGTGACCCGCAACGACTACGGTCTGGGTCTAATGAACGGCGACATCGGCGTGACTCTGCACGAGGATGGCAAACCGTGGGTGTGGTTCAAGGTGGGCGACACATTGAAACGGGTGTTGCCGAGTCGACTGACCGAGGTCGAAACGGTGTTCGCGATGACGGTGCACAAATCGCAGGGATCGGAGTTCGCGCACACGGCGCTCATACTGCCGGACCGCCCCAACCCCATCCTGACGCGCGAACTGCTCTACACGGGCATCACCCGGGCGCGTGATCGGTTCACGCTGATTCTGTCAGAGGATGGCGTGTTGGATTACGCGCTGGGTCGCCGCACCCAGCGCGCATCCGGTTTGGCCGATCGTCTCAGAGCGCAGCCGCCAGCCTGACCGCTGCCTCGCGCATGGCGGTGTCCAACGCCTCGCGTAACATTGCCGGGTCGGCATTGCGAAGTGCCTCGTAATCCGCCACCGAGAACCGCTCATCCGGGTCAAGATTCAGCGAGGTGTCGCCGCCCAGTACCGGGTTGTAGTGCACCGAGTTCTGGAACAGCATCTGGCGACCATCCGCACTCATGATGCGAACATTCACCGCCAGGGTCGGCTTGAGTGGGTGGTCCGAGCTGACCCCCGCGGCGGCGTAGCCGACGAACTGGATGACGTAGTCCAACTGGACCAGATTCGGCGCATGCGACGCACGATAGCGCTGCTTGAGTCCGAAGCCATCCCGCTGTTGTTCGCGTGGCACAGATTGGTTGCGCGACAGCGGCCGCTCTACGGCCGGGTTGGCCCAAGTCACCGCATAGCCCCGCTCCGTCAGCGCTTCGCCCAGATGCGCGTTGAACATCCCGTGCATATCGAACTCACCCATGTGCTCACGCAGTGCGCGGCCACGTTGGGCGGACACGGCGTCTGCAGTGATTGCGAGGGCAAGACTGACGGCCTTTGCTGGGTTGTTGAACACCGCATAGTTCACTTCGGTCGGTCGGGTAGGAAGGACATGGACGGCGACATTGGCCGGGTCCAGGCCCGTTGTGGATTCCACCGACCGGATCTGACTACCCCCACACCCTACGATTGACAGGACTGCGAACAGCGTGACAGCGCGCATAGAAGCGTTCATGACTCCCTCCCAAGAAAACCAAGGGTCCTACGGTGGTCCAGCGGCCGGGTACTGTCAATCCCCTCGTGGGGAGGTTATGGTTTTCGGACCCGATTCCCTGAGGAGTGGCTGCATGAAACTGCGTTTCCTTGTTGTCTGCCTGGTGTTGCTGTCCGGTTGCGCGACGACCTCCCCGCTTGACCGCCTGATAACGGACTACGAGCGCTACGGGGAAATCCTGCGACCCGATCTTGACGCCGGTGCCTGGCCGGATGCCTCGTTCGAGACTGTTGCGGCGCGTAACGAAGCCACAGTGGGCTTCTACCAACGTCTGCAGTCGCTGGAAACCCGCCGCCTGGCAGACGACGAACGTATCACCCACGCGGTCCTGGATTACCTGCTGCGCACCAGTACGGAAATCGCACCCTTCGAGCCAGAACGCATTTCCTTCACCAACGACTCCGGCTTCTTCTCCTACCCAGCGCAGACCGGGCTGTCCACACGCCTGCGCACGGTCGAGGAAGGCGACCGCTGGGTGCGCAGGCTGGAAAACCTACCCGACTACTTCGACCAACAGATTGCTTGGTTACAACGGGGAATCGATACGGGCGTCGTACAAGCCGCGTATGTCATCCCAGGGGTCATCGACCAGGTCCGTACCATCGCGGAGACACCTGCCGAAGAGGGCACCTTCTACCTACCGGTCCGATCGCTACCTTCGACCATGGCGCAGGAAGAGCGGGAGCGTATTGCGGCTGCCACGCTGTCCGCCATCGAAACCCGAGTCCTGCCCGCATACCACAATCTGCTGACCTTCCTCGAACAGGAGTACCTCCCGAACGCCCGCACCGAGCCGGGTCTGCACGCCGTTCCCGGCGGTCGCGACATGTACCGTGCACTGGTTCGCCAACACACCACGCTGGACCTGACACCCGAACAGGTTCACCAGACCGGGCTTGAGGAAGTCGCCCGCATTCGTGCCGAAATGGAGGCCGTCATTGCGGAGACCGGCTTCGAGGGGAGTTTTGCGGAGTTTCTGAATTACCTGCGCACCGATGCCAAGTTTTATGCGCAGTCCGAGGAGGAGCTGCTGATGCGGGCTGCGTGGTTGGCGAAACGCGCCGACGACCAGATGCCCCGCTTTTTCCGCAACCTCCCACGACTACCCTACGGGGTGCGCCCGGTGCCAGCATCGCTCGCGCCGAACTACACCACGGGACGGTACTGGGCCGGGAATCTGCAAGCGGGAAACGCCGGTGCTTACATGGTGAATACCTACGCGCTTGACCAACGGCCTTTGTACGAACTGCCGGCGCTGACCGTGCATGAGGGCGTCCCGGGACATCACCACCAGATTGCCATCGCGCAGGAGCAGGACAATGTCCCGGCGTTCCGTCGTCGCAATTACATCACCGCCTTTGGTGAGGGATGGGGTTTGTACACCGAGTTTCTGGCCATCGAGATGGGTCTGTATGACACCCCGTACGACCACTTCGGGCGGTTGACCTTCGAAATGTGGCGCGCCTGTCGATTGGTGGTGGATACCGGCATGCATTACTTCGGGTGGAGTGTGGAACAGGCCGAGGCGTGTCTGCTGGAGAATTCGGCCCTCGCTCCGCACAATGTGCGAACGGAAGTGGCGCGCTATGTGTCCTGGCCAGGACAAGCGCTCGCGTACAAGACCGGCGAGTTGTTGATACGGCAGCTGCGCGCGGATGCCGAGGCGACGTTGGGTGACAAGTTCGACCTGCGCGCCTTCCACGACCATCTGCTCAGCGAGGGCGCGATGCCGCTGTCTGCATTGGAAGCCCGTATGCGCACCTGGATCGCCGAACAGGGCTTGTAGGAGCGGCGCTTCGCGCCGCGAACGGTACAGCGCACCGATTGCAGATAACACCGCTTCAGCGCACCGAGGCTCATCACATTCGCGGTGCGAAGCACCGCTCCTACATAAAAAAGGCGCGGGCCAATGGCCCGCGCCTCGGTGTAGCTGACCTACGCGCCGCGCAGCGGCGCGCCCCCGATGTGTTGCGCGCCTACATCATTCCGTCAGTAAGCCACGACGGCGCAGCAGATGCGACGGATCCGG
>CAZKFT010000055.1:0-10917 GCA_964552205.1 uncultured Gammaproteobacteria bacterium | reverse complement strand
GCCAGCAGCCCAATTGGGCCTGATACGGAGTGTCCGTTCGGCGGGGCGGGCGGGTAGAATAGGCGCATGTCACTGACAGTCATCATCCTCGCCGCGGGCCAGGGCAAGCGCATGAATTCCGCGCTGCCCAAGGTCCTGCAGCCCCTTGCCGGGCAGCCCCTCCTCGCCCATGTCATCACCGCCGCCCGCGCCCTCAAGCCGGTGTCCATCCGTGTGGTGTACGGCCATGGGGGCGAGCAGGTGAAGGCGGCATTCCCGGACACCGACCTGCAGTGGGTTCTCCAGGACCAGCAGCTTGGCACCGGTCATGCGGTGAAGCAGGCCATGCCCGGCATCCCGGATGAGCACCAGGTGTTGGTCTTGTGCGGCGATGTACCGCTGGTGCGGCCCGCAACCCTGAGCGCATTGCTGGACAGCGCCGACAAGGGCGCCGCGCTGCTCACCGTGGACCTCAAGGACCCGACGGGTTACGGGCGCGTGCTTCGCGATGGTGCGGGACGCGTGAAACGCATCGTCGAACAGAAGGATGCCACCGAGGCAGAGCGGCATGTCACCGAGATCAACACCGGCATCATGGTGTTGCCCGCGGAGCGCTTGCGTATCTGGTTGGATGATTTGCGCGATGACAATTCCCAAGGCGAGTTTTATCTCACCGATGTCATCGGCATGGCTGCCAAAGACGGTACGGGCGTTGCAGCTGTCAAAGCCGCAAGTGACGCCGAGGTCTCCGGCATCAACGACAAGCGCCAGTTGGCGGTGATGGAGCGCTTGCTACAGCGCGCGCAAGCGGATGCGCTGCTGGAAGGTGGCGTTACGCTGATGGACCCGGCGCGTTTCGACCTGAGAGGACGCCTGACCTGCGGCAAGGATGTCTCCCTGGATGTGAATATCGTGCTCGAAGGTGAAGTGAACCTGGGGGATGGTGTCGTCGTCGGGCCAAACTGCTTTCTTCGCAACGCGGATGTTGGTGCCGGTACGGTCATTGCTGCGAACACAGTGATTGAAGGTGCGAAGATTGGCCGCGCGTGTCGCATCGGGCCGTTTGCGCGCATCCGTCCGGAGTCGGTCATCGGCGACCAGGCGCATGTCGGTAATTTCGTGGAACTCAAAAAGGCGGAATTGCACACCGGCGCCAAAGTGAATCACTTGAGCTATGTCGGCGATGCCATCGTTGGCGCGCGCGCGAATGTGGGTGCGGGCACCATCACTTGCAATTACGACGGCGCGAACAAGCACCTGACCACCATCGGTTCGGATGCCTTCATCGGTTCGAACTCATCGCTGGTAGCCCCGGTCGTGATTGGCGACGGCGCGACCATCGGCGCAGGCTCGGTGGTGACCAAGGATGCCCCCGCCGGCGAGCTCACGCTGACGCGGGCCAAGCAGGCCACCATCGCGGGTTGGAAGCGACCACAGAAGAAACAATGACCGTAGGTGCGGACCTGTGGTCCGCGCAGGGAAAGGAGCCACAAGATGTGCGGAATCGTAGGCGCCATCGCCGACAGGGACATCGTGCCCATCCTTATGGAGGGGCTGCGTCGCCTGGAGTACCGGGGTTACGACTCCACCGGGGTAGCGGTGCTTCAGGACGATGGCACGCTGGCGCTGAGGCGCTCGGTGGGCAAAGTGGTGAAACTGGCCGAGAAGGTCGAACAGGAAGCTGTGGCCGGCGTCATCGGCGTCGCCCACTCCCGCTGGGCCACCCACGGTGGCGTCACCGAAGCCAACGCCCACCCCCATGTCTCGGGTGAGCGTATCGCTGTCATCCATAACGGCATCATCGAGAACTTCGAGGCCATCAAGACCGAGCTGACGGCCAAGGGCTATGTCTTCAAGTCGGAAACCGACTCGGAGGTCATCGGCCACCTGATCCACAGTTTCGTGACTGCGGGAATGGACTTGCGTGAGGCCGTCCAGGCTTCCGTCGCCCAGTTCCACGGAGCCTACGCCATCGTGGTCATCGACACCGAACAGCCGGACCGTGTCCTCGTGGCACGCATCGCGAGTCCCTTGGTGGTCGGCCTGGGTGAAGGCGAGAACTTCGTGGCCTCGGATGTGCAGGCCCTGCTCCCGGTGACGCGCCGCTTCCAATTTCTGGAAGAAGGCGATGTTGCCGATATCCGCCGCGAGGGCGTGACGATTTTTGACGCGAGCGGGGCGGTGGTCGAGCGCAAGATCCATGAGTCCTCGCTTTCGGCTGCGGGGGTGGAAAAAGGCGACTACCCGCATTTCATGCTCAAGGAAATCCATGAGCAACCGCGCGCCATCGCCGATACCCTGTCCGAACGACTCGCGGCCGACCATGTGCTGGAACCCACTTTGGGCCCGCGAGCCGCCGAGATTCTCCCGCAGGTGTCCCAGATACATATCATTGCCTGCGGCACCAGCTATCACGCCGGTCTTGTGGCGCGCTATGCCTTCGAAAGCATCGCCCAGGTGCCGTGCATGGTCGAGGTCGCGAGCGAATACCGTTACCGCAAACCGGTTGTTCCCCCCGGCACCCTCTTCCTCGCGATTTCGCAATCCGGCGAAACTGCCGACACCCTCGCCGCCATGCGCGAAGCCCGGAAGCTTGGCTATGTCGCCACGGCGGCCATCTGCAATGTCCCTGAGTCATCGGTGGTGCGGGAAGCGGATCTGGTGCTGATGACACGCGCTGGGCCGGAAGTGAGCGTAGCCAGCACCAAGGCATTCACCACGCAGTTGGCGGCGCTCAACCTGTTCTGCCTTGCCTTGGCCAAGCGACGCGGTTGCGACGACGCGCTGATCGCGAGTTGCGTGCGCCAGTTGCTGCATGTTCCGGAAATGGTGGACCAAGCCCTGAAGCTGGACGAGCAGATTCGGGAATGGGCTCAGCACTTTGTTCCACGCAACCACGCCCTCTTCCTTGGGCGCGGCCCGTCCTATCCGGTGGCGATGGAAGGTGCGCTGAAGATGAAGGAGATTTCCTACATCCATGCCGAGGCGTATGCCGCCGGTGAGCTCAAGCACGGTCCCCTGGCGCTGGTGAACGAAGACATGCCGGTCATCGCCGTCGCCCCGAACGACGAGTTGTTGGAGAAGCTCAAGTCCAACTTGCAGGAAGTGCGTGCGCGTGGCGGCAAGCTCTTCGTCTTCGCCGACCCGCACACCGGGTTCCGGTCTGGTGACGGCATCGAGGTGATGCGCATGCCGGAGCATGTTGAGCCTCTCCAAGCACCTATGGTGTACACCATTCCGCTGCAGCTCTTGTCCTATCATGTGGCTGTGTTGCGAGGTACGGATGTCGACCAGCCGCGCAACCTGGCGAAATCGGTTACCGTGGAGTGATGAACAAAAAAGCAGCAATTGGTTTAACTCTACTCATATTCACGGCCTCTCCAGCCGTGTCAGCCATCTCAATTGACGATTTGAGCTGTGATTCGGAGCTCCCGCCTGGCGTGGAATTGCGCATCACCTACGGTCCGTTCTGGGATGGCACCTGGCAATTGTCCATCGTGCGAGAGGGTGGGGAGTCGCTCCCCCAGCTGCAAGCAGACACGCTGGAGGTCGCCGCCGCTGATTACACCGTGACCGTGACGGAGAGTCATCGCCGCGTGAGTAACGACGTGGATCTGCGACTGTTGCGGCAGGCCTCCTCGGTGATGATTGCGGAGATCAGGAACTTCAGCGAGGAGCGTCCGGAGCTGCGGAGCGAACAGAAGCCGCTGATGATTCAGGTGCGCGGTTCCGAGGGCACCACCTGTGCGGCGGGGTTTGCCAACTGGCCGAGACTTCCGGGGACCTATTACTTTGAGGCCGTAGATTATTTGCGTGCCGCTGTCAGTCAGCCGAATGTCACGCGGGACCCATGGCCGGCCGCGCGTTTGCATCTGCGTCAGGTTCGCTCGGCCTGGCAACGATGAAAATCGTCTTTGACCTCGCGCCAGATGATATTGCCAATCTGAAGCGCGCGTTGGCGCGTGCACGAGATGCCGTCCGCTCCGCCGATGAAGAAGATCTCATCGAGGCGGCGCGCCAAGCGTTGGACCAGATGCACCTCGGAAACGCACCGTCCTATATCCGCGACCGCATCAAACAGGTACAGCGTCTGGTGACCATGCTGGAGGACGAAGCCTGGGCGTTGCCGTCGCGGTATCGGGTGGAAGTGTTGAAAGCGCTGGTCTACTTCAGCGACCCGGAAGACCTCATCCCGGATCATGTGCCCGTCATCGGGTACCTGGATGACGCGATCATGATGGAGATGCTGTTGCGGCAGGAGCGGGACTTGCTCAAAGCCTACGACCGCTTCTGCACCGCCCGTAACAAGCTGGGTCCCATGCCCAAGGATGTGGATGAGCGGAAACACTGGTGCGGGTCGATGAAACGGTCCAGAAGCCGGATTTTGGAAAGTTTCACGGCCAAGCGCCGGCGGGATGGGCCCATTCTGCAGTAAAAGCCAGTATTTGACATTTCCATGCGTCAATGTTGGTCACGCGCAACGACTGTATTAATAAATCCACACCCTTAACCGCTTGCCGGGAAACGCCCCTGCGGGTAGAATCTGCGGTCCCTAGCTCCACGACATTCCCGTGAGGCCTGTCCTGCGGCGGCATCGCCCGACGCAAGGCAACCGTCCCTCCAGAATTCGTGAAGTTTTATTAAGGAGAACACCGTTGACCCAAGAACTGATGTTCTACTGCGTGCCGCAGGAAGCGATCATGAGTACGTCGCACTGCAAGAAGTTGCGCAAGCGCCCGTCTGGCAAGGCGCCTGCTGGAAGCCAGCCGAAACTGGCGGCATGTGAGAAGTGCCAGATGTATCCACTGGTCGACAAGCTGAAAGTGCCGACCGTAACGTTAAAGGCCTATCTCGATGGCGCAAAACCAAAGCCCGTGAGTGCCAAGCTCATGCCGGCAGCTAACGCCTGAAGAGTATCCTCCGAGGCCGAAAGGCGGTCCGCAAGGGCCGCCTTTTTTTTGGCCCGCAACTCGCCGATGCCGGCTGCGCCAAAATTCATATTGAAATGTAGGAGCGGCGCTTCGCGCCGCGAATATGATGACGTTGGCTCAGAGCCAACGGTTGGTATTTGCGCAAGTGCTGGAGCCATTCGCGGTGCGAAGCACCGCTCCTACGGTCCGCGAATTCAGGAGAAGCGCGCGACGACGGGGGCGTGATCCGATGGTCGGTCCCAGGTGCGGGGCTCTATATCAACTGTCACACCCATACACCGCTCTGCCAACACTTTGCTTGCAAGCACAAGGTCAATGCGCAAGCCATGGTTACGCCGGAACCCTCCCTGCCGGTAGTCCCACCAGGAGTAGGTTCCGCCAACCTCGTTGAACAAACGAAAGGTGTCCACCAGTCCAAGTGAAGTCAGTGTCTCGAATGCCGCGCGTTCATCGGGGCTGCACAGAATCTGGTCACGCCATGCGTCCGGGTCGTGGACATCCCGATCATCGGGGGCAATGTTGAAATCCCCGACCACTGCAAAGTTCGGATTTTCCTGAAGTTGCGCCTTGCAGTAGCCCTGCAGTGCCTGCAGCCAGTTCAGTTTGTAATGGTATTTGTCAGACCCGACCGCCTGCCCGTTGGGCACATATAAATTGAGGAAGCGCAGGTCACCGATGGTGACCCCCAATACGCGTCGCTGTTCGTCCTCGAAGCCCGGGAATCCGGTGACTACCTCGGTCGCGGGCTCGCGGCTCAGGACCGCGACACCGTTGTAGGTTTTCTGCCCCGAAAAAGTGCAGTGATACCCGGCAGCCTCAAGCTCTGCGATTGGGAAAGCATCATCAACAGTCTTGGTTTCCTGCAGCCCGACCACATCCGGTTGCACGGATGCCAGCCAGGACAGCAAGTGGGGCAGGCGCACCTTCAGGGAGTTGACGTTCCAGGTGGCTAGCAGCATCAGGCCGCCATTCCGTACTGCGCAAGCAGCGCGTCAATGCGCGGTTCACGACCGCGGAATTCCACGAAGCCGGCCATCGCATCACGGACGCCGCCGCGTTCGAGTATCGCTGACAAAAATCGCTTGCCGGTCTTGGCATCGAACACGCCGTTTTCCTGGAACAAGCTGAACGCATCGGCCGCCAGCACCTCAGCCCACTTATAACTGTAGTAGCCCGCCGCATAACCACCGCCGAAGATATGGCTGAAGCTGTGGGGATAATTGTTGTAAGAAGCCACGGGCACGACGGTCACCGCCTCGCGCACTGCGGCGAGGTGGCGGGCAACGCAATCGGGGTCACCCGGGTTCGGATCCATATGCAGACGGAAGTCGAAAAGAGCGAACTCGAGTTGGCGCAACATGTCCATGGCGGCCAGGTAATGTCGTGAATCCAGCATGCGCTGGTACAGCGCGCCCGGTAAGGGTTCGCCGGATTCCCAGTGTCCCGAGATCAACGCGAGCGCGTCCTTCTCCCAGCACCAGTTCTCCATGAACTGGCTGGGGAGCTCCACCGCGTCCCACTCGACGCCGTTGATGCCCGCGACCCCGGGGATGTCGACTCGGGTCAGCATGTGGTGCAGACCGTGGCCGAACTCGTGGAAGAGGGTGATGACCTCATCGTGGCTGAGCAGGCTCGGCCGGTTGCCGACAGGCGGTGCGAAGTTGCAGACCAACCAGGCAACCGGGGTCTCCACCGTATCGCCCTTACGACGACGCGATCGGAAGTCGCCCATCCACGCGCCGCCACGCTTACCTTTGCGGGTGTAGAGATCCAGCCAGAAGCTGCCGCGCACGGTGCCGGTGTCTGTGTCCCGGATCTCGTAGTAGCGGACGTCGGGGTGCCAGGTGGGGATGGTATCGCGGCCCGTGGGGCCGCTCCCACGGGGCCCGCTCCCATTGCTAACCTCTGACACTTGAATGCCATAGAGGCGTTCGACCACCTTGAACAAGCCATCCACCACGCGTGGGGCAGGGAAGTAGGGACGCAGATCCTCGTCGGAGATGGCGTACTTTTCGAGCCGCAGTCGTTCCGCGATGAACGCGACATCCCAGGGTTGCATGTCGTCGATACCGAGCGCCTCATGCCCGTACGCGCGGAGCATCTCGACCTCTTCGCGTCCAGCGTCGCGGCTACGCCGCACCAAGTCCTCGAGGAAGGAGACCACGGACTCGCTGCTGTCGGCCATCTTGGTGGCCAGTGACAATGCCGCGAAGTCCGGGTATCCCAGCAACTGGGCCTCCTCGCGGCGAAGCTCCAGGATACGGCGCATCACATCCGTGTTGTCGTGCGCGTCATCATGCGGCCCGCCGCGTGCCGCCCGTGTCACCCAGGCGTAGTGCACGGCTTCGCGCAACGCACGGTCGGTCGCGAACGTGATCACGGCGTGGAACACCGGGTAGTCCAGCGTCACCACATGGCCGGTCAACCCGCGTTCACTTGCTGCTTGGGCAGTGGCTTGCAAGGCGTGGCCTGGTAGTCCGTCGAGACGCGACTCGTCCTCGATGTGCTGGAACCATCCTTGTGTGGCGTCCAACACATGGTCCTCGAATGTGGACTGCAGCTCACTCAACTCCTGTTGGATAGCGCGGAATCGCTCACGCGCTTCACCTTCAAGGTCCACGCCGGAAAGGCGAAAGTCCCGTAGGGCGTTGTCGAGCACCCGCGTCTGGGCGACATCCAGCCCCACCTCATGTTCACGGACGGTGCGCCACGCTTGGTAGAGTTCGCGGTTCTGTCCAAGTTCAGAGTGGTAATCCGACAGCTTGGGCAGGCAGGCATTGTGGGCCTTCCGAAGTTCTGGCGAGCTGCTTACTGCGTTCAGATGCCCCACCGGCGACCACGCATGGTCCAGTCGCTCATCCAGATCTTCCAGCGGTTGGACGACGCTGTTCCAAGTGCGAGGCGTGGTCGAGGCGAGAATCTCGGTGAGCTTCGCGCGGCTCTCCGCCAAGATGGCGTCCACCGCAGGTTCGACATGCTCAGGTTTGATGTCCTGGAAGGGGGGTAGCCCCGTGTACTCAAGCAGCGGATTCTTCATGCCGCCAATTGTCTCACATGCCTATTGTCAGCCGAGCACCGACGAGGAAGGTGGCCAGCGCGCCGGTCAGGAAGAAACCGAGCAGGCAGCCACCCGCTGACCAGCGGAACCGTTTGATGAGTTTGTCCTGCGGGATGGCCGAAAGCAGGTAGGGACGGCCGTGGTGTCGCGGGGGTATGCACAGTACATTGACGCCCGGTTTGAGCGCCCGCTCCAACTGATGTTGTCTGACTTCATCTTCGGCGGCCTTGCGTACCAGCTCCCACTCATCCATATCCACGACGCCATCCTTGTTCATATCAAAGCGTTCGGTCAGCGCGGCCTGGTCGCGTTTCCACTCCGCGAGCTTCTGGCGAACTTCCTCGTTGGTATCGAAGTCGGAGCCAGCGCCGCCCACGGTCTTGAACCAGCCCAGCGCGTATAGGGGTCGATTTCTCTGTAGGCGCCGCTCCGTATACCGGTATCCGGCGCCCATCATCCTGAACATGCCTTTCTTGGGTGGGCCTGACCAACGGGGCGTGAACCCGTACCAGAAGTCCTTCTCGGCCGTGATCACCTTGGCGCCATCGGGATCGACCACACAAGTACCCGTGTCGTCGTCGATGTGAAAAAGACATGTGCTGGTGCCACTGGAGATGGTTCGCCAATGCGTGCGTCGGTTCTTGCCGCTTCCGGTCGTGACCTTTTGCTCGATCTTGTAGGTCCACCAAAGGCAGGGCAGGGAGGTCAAGGCGCCAAAAATCTCGGGGCCCTCCATCAGTCGACCGATGCCTTCCAGCTCGACATATCCCTGCGCCGCGGATCGGATGCGTGAGGTTGGCGTGTCCTCCATCAGCCGCGCTTTGCGCAGGAAGTAGAACGCCGCCAGAAACAGCGCGACCGCCGCCACCATCGGTATGCCAGTGAGAAACCAGAACTCGCCGGTATCCGCGCTGGTCGCCCAGCGCGTCAGGTCAGAAAACATGGATCAGGAAAACAGCGCCTTGATGTCCACGTCCTTGAGTTCTTCTTCCGAAAACTCCAACAGCTGTGCTGCCGTGAAGCCGAAATTGCGCGCAATCAGGACATCCGGGAATTGCTCGATACGGATGTTCAGCACATTCACGCTTTCGTTGTAGAACTCGCGCCGGTCGGCAATCGCGTTCTCCAGACCAGTGATGCGCGCCTGCAGGTGCCGGAAGTTGTCGTTGGCCTTGAGGTCCGGGTAGTTCTCTGCCAACGCGAACAGGTTGCCCAAACCCATGCGCATGGTGGTTTCAGCAGCACCTACCCCCGCGACATCGCCTTTTTCCCGAGCGGCCCAGGCCGCAGCCCTGGCTTCCATGACCTTGTTCAGGGTTTCCTGCTCGTATCCCATGTACTGTTTGCAGGTCTCCACCAGCTTGGGCAGCTCATCGTGCCGTTGCTTGAGGATGACATCGATATTTGCCCAAGCCTTGGACACGTTGTGCTTCAGGCTGACCAGCCCGTTGTAGATGGTTATGATGTAAACCAGCAGGGCGATGATGACGCCCAAAACAATAAAGGTGCTCAGTGACATGGTGGTATCCCCCAACCGTTCTTGAGCCGAGTATAACGAAACCATGTCGAAATCTATGCAGACAATCGTCATCGGAGGTGGCAGCGGTGGGCTGGCGTTCGCGCAGCGTGCCGCGCAGTACGGCCGCGAGGTGCTGGTGATCGAGGCCGACCGGCTCGGCGGGACCTGTGTGAACCAGGGCTGTGTGCCTAAGAAGGTCATGTGGACAGCAGCAGAGTT
Organism: uncultured Gammaproteobacteria bacterium; assembly: GCA_964552205.1. Lineage (GTDB taxonomy): Bacteria > Pseudomonadota > Gammaproteobacteria > Natronospirales > JAIVGZ01 > JAIVGZ01. The sequence goes on along the minus strand of CAZKFT010000055.1, from coordinate 1,211 downwards.
GGCGCACGCATTGCACGATGCCGAGGGCTACGGATTCAAGCTCGGTGAAGTAAGTCATGACTGGTCCGCGCTGCGAGTTGCCCGCGACGCCTACATCGAGCGCCTGAACGGGATCTACGCCCGCAACCTCGACAATAAGGGCGTGCGTCATCAAAAGGGCTGGGCACGGCTCACCGGACCGACCACTGTCGAAGTGGACGGCGAGACCCTGGAAGCCGAGCACATTCTGATTGCAACCGGTGGTAGGCCGTTGTTGCCGGGGATGCCTGGCGCAGACTTAGGGATCAGTTCGGACGGGTTCTTCAAGCTGGACCAGCGGCCCCAACGGGTCGCGTTGATTGGCGCAGGGTATGTGGCGGTGGAGCTGGCCGGAGTATTCAACTCCTTGGGGAGCGACACCACGATCTTTGTCCGTGGCGATGCGCCGCTCAGGGCTTTCGATACGATGTTGCAGGAAGTGCTGATGGAATGCATGGAGCGGGACGGGATGCGGCTTGTGAAAGGCGCGAATGTCACCGGTCTGACCGGTGAGCCGGGCGCAATTCAAGTATGTGTGGAGGGCGGCGACATCCATGGTCCCTTCGATGCCGTGGTATGGGCCGTGGGGCGCGTACCCGCCACTGACCAACTCGGGCTGGCTGAGGCCGGTGTAAGCGTTGACGCCACCGGTCATGTGGAGACCGATGCGTTCCAGCAAACCAATGTGGACAGCATTTTCGCCATTGGAGATGTAACCAACCGGGTCGCATTGACACCGGTGGCGATTGCCGCAGGCCGTCGACTGGCAGACCGACTGTATGGCGGCATGACGGACCGGAAACTGGATTACGACAATATTCCGACCGTGATGTTCACCCACCCGCCGATTGGAACGGTCGGTCTCACCGAATCGCAGGCAAGAGCGTTGCATGGTGACGCCGTCACCATTTATTCCACACGCTTCACACCCATGTATCACGCGCTTACCGAGCGCCGCATGCCGGCCGCCATGAAGTTGGTCACGGTCGGGGACGATGAGCGCATCGTCGGTTGTCATGTCATCGGGGATGGTGCGGACGAGATGCTGCAGGGATTTGCTGTGGCGGTGCGCATGGGAGCGACCAAGCGCGACTTCGATGATACCGTGGCGATTCATCCGACTTCGGCGGAAGAAATGGTCACGATGAAATAAACGGTTCTCGCGGAGCCGCAGAGCCGCGGGGAAAGACAAA
>CAZKFT010000054.1:0-11175 GCA_964552205.1 uncultured Gammaproteobacteria bacterium | reverse complement strand
GAAAGAGCACTGTAGAACGAATCGACGTTGACACATTCGGAATTGCTAAACCATTAAAGGTCTTTTGTTTTTATTTGAAAAGTACGCACATCTATTAATTAATAGAGTACAGACACGTTTTGGTTTCAAGATGCCATACTTGAAACGAATAGTAGGCAGAGGAATTTATAATGAACACAATTTCGCTATTGGGCGAAAAATGGACTTGTTTTGTGCGATGAGGTAAATATCTAAAGGGGAATTCACAATGCTCCTTATTTTGTGCAATATCATAGACAATAATTTTTGTTTGGTGGGCATAAAGGAGATAGCGTTCATTTGGAGAAATAAAAATCTTTATAATGCCATTGTGATCTTGGTGTGTGTATGTCTGTGTTTCCAGCGAGAATTTGAAGAGAGAGCGTGTACCAAGTCCATAGACCATATTGGCAAAAGAATACAAAAAACACGAAGATATAAAGGTATCATTGTATATAAGATCATAATGTAAGATGTGACGCGTAATATTATCGCTATCCAGATCGTAAATTATAATTCGCTCTTGTGTCGTGGCAAAAAAAAGATATCGATTCTCGTTTGCAAAACAAACCGAATCAATCCTATTGTATGGATGACGAATGGTTAAATGCACTTTTTCATAATTGAAATCAATCACGTGAATCTCATTTTCAGTGTCCACAATTGCAATCTTTTTGCTATCCTTGGCCATTCTGTGATATTGGATGCCCGGTAAGCGTTGCGACCAAACGCGAATTTTTTGTGGGTCTGGATGCAGATAAAACCAATACAGGTATTTGTCTTCACAAAAAGCAATCACCCAATGACAAGAAGGCGAATATTGCATCCAATGAATTTGCTTTTGTTGTGGAATTTGATAGACTGTTTTTGTATCCTTTTCAAGATGAAACATGTGAATACAATCGTCCATATTGTAGAGAAATCCATGCTGGCTTGCAATCAAATGTGAATAGTTATGTATGGTTAAATTCATAGTTTTGTATAAGGTTAAATCCAAGATATCCCACAAGGTAAATTGCCAGTGGTTTGAAACGAGTTTGGAAAAGGAATATAAAAAACGGGAATCCAAGGAAATGAGAATACTATTTGAAGAACCTAAACGATTGCGTGCACGCTCTTGATGCTCTTTTCTTTTTCTTATTATCGCTTCAAAAGGCTCGAGCAGCACACGGGAGGCAAGCATGGACTGAGCAAGTTCCTTCTCCGTCAGCCACACCCCTACATGACAAAAATAACGCATGAGAAAGTATCTAGTTTTTATTTTTAAAACGCTGGATGCGCGTTGATTAAAGGTTTTGTTAATTCGATTTGTACAGGCAGGTTTTGGTTTCGAGGTGCCACATTTCAAAATCATACCCCTTACCCCCTCCGAATCCGAACTTGCGAACCAATAAAAATTTGCTATCTGACGAAAACTCCATATCACGCAAATTCAGGTGGTTGTTAACCACAAATTCAAAATAGTCTTCTAGATCATCTTCTGTGAGTTTGCATATGTAGATTTTGTTTTCTTGGTTGGATAAATGCAGCAAGTATTGACCATTTGGGGAGATGATAAAATCACCTATATCGGCTCGGTTCTTCTCGATCATTTTGAGTTCTTTTGTTTCGATGTCGATGGTAATTTTGACAAGTGCGTTTGAAACCAAAGCCCAGATTGCATTTTGGTGGGGACAGTATGTCATGCACTGAGCTCTACTACACTCTATTTCGTATTTGCTCAAATTGTTTTCAAGGTCATAGATGTAGATTTTTTGATGGCTGCTACAAAAGAGATATCGATCGTTGTCTGCGAAACAAACCGACAGAATGGATGCAGTAAATTGGATGCGACGTGAGTATTTTGAATCGTCGAATGGAATGATATGAACTGTATTCGAGTCTGAGACAATAGCAATCATATCCTTTTTCATAGAAAAGGCAAAACATCGTATCGAATTCATGCTGTCCTTGTGTACAAACATCTTTTTGTTCGTTTCGTTCAGTAGGTTAAACCAGATCAAGTGGCCTGAGTTCGTAAGTATGATGATCCAATGCTTGGGAGAATATTGAATCCACTGAATTGCTTCCATAATATTCATTGTGGTTTCTATACAAGTTTGATAATTGATCTCTTGAATGAAATTGCTGTTCACAATAGTGTAAACCACTCCCGAATTCGTTGCCACAAGTTCGGTGACCACCCCGTCAATTAGAACGTTTGAATACAAACTCAGATCGAGGAGATGAAACACGTTGATCATCCACTTGGAGTCAAGCGTCACAGTGCAGAGAAATTTGCAGTCGGAAGAGATGGTCAGATAATTATACATATAATTTTCAAACGCATTGAAAAAGTTGTTGGATCTCTGAATAAAAATTTTCTCGAATGGATCAAACAACACACGTGAAGCCATCATGGACTTGATCAGTTCATTATTTGAAAGCCACACGCCAATGAGATGGAAAAGTCGAGGATTCATTATAACACAGAGACTAGATTGTTTTCTTCTCTCTCTTCCAATCTCCTTGTTTGCGCGATTCCTTTTTTATTATTATTATTTTATGGCTCTGTTTTGTACAAGCACGTTTTGCATTCTAGATGCCACACTTGGAAATTCCTGCATGAAAATGTCCCATCCAATATAAATATCAACTGTCCATCCGGCGAAAAGAGAACTTGATTTTGTTGTTGGATATTACATGTGATAGTGAATTGGGTGTTTGTTTTATGTGTATACACTTGAATCTTATCATGATAAACGTGCAACCTGTGTTTCTTGTTGGGCGAGAACAAGATTTCAATCACACCATCGCGGCCTTCGATTTCATATTCTTCAGGGTCGAAAAAATTCATTTTGAATATCGAGGTTGAAGAGATAGCATAGATAATATTGTCAAACCCATTTCTCATGGAAAGGATGTTGTGAAGACTATTGTTTGCTGTGTCGTATAATTGTGCATATCGAACAGATGTGTTATTATGGATATCGAATATTTCGATATAAGAAAACGACAGAAGAAAGGTGACATAGTGATCATCATTTGAAAAGCAAATAGAAAGACATGGATAGGGTCGTTGAATCGTTATTGATTGTGACTTGTCGAAATGGATGATATGGATTTTGTTGTGCTCATCAGCAATCGCAATCATCTTTTCATTATTTGATACAGAGAAAGTATGACGTCTTATCCTACCATTCAATTGCAGGAAATTTACTTGTGTCGGCGGAACTTGGTCGCATTGAAACCAACGCAAGCGGGATGTTATGTCATAAATAATGACAGCATTAGACAAAGGAGAATAGTACATCCAATTGATCGTAGCTGGCATTCCATATAAGATCTCGCGTTTTTCTTTAATACTAAACCACAAAACACGCTCGTTAACATTGGTGATGATCCCATCTTTTGTTGCAAACACATAGGTAAGCCAGTTGGTGGTCGGTTTCAGTACTGTCATGGAAGCTTGAAAGGACAGATCTTGAACATTCCATATATTCAATCTACTTTCTCCAAACCAATTAACGCCAATCGAATAGAAAAATTGGGAATCCAAAGAAAAGAGAAGATAGGCAGAATTTTTTATAGTTGGAATGGCAACCTTTTTGTTTGTTTCTCTCTTTACCAAAATATCTTCAAATGGATCAAGCAATACACGTGAAGCCATCATGGCCTCCGCTAATTCTTTGTTCGAGAGCCACACTCCGATATGGCGGACAAGTTGACGATTCATCACAAATTGTGAAATACTGTTTTCAAACACAAGAACGATACAAGCGCGTTTTCAATTTTATTAATACCAAAAGACTTTATCTTTCAATGATCCTGTTGCAGTCATGTCGATAACCATGCACCTTTTGGCAGTTGTGCAGATCTTGACAGCATTTTCGAAATCCTGGAGAGTGGGGAATGAACCTTTTGCTACTGCTATTTCTTGGTAGATCTTGTGCAATTCTCCGCAGTCGCGAAAAATAAAGATATGAGACATTTGCTGGCGATGATTGAGCTGGACTTTTGTGTATTCTTGGCTTGTTGTTATGGAGAGAACATTATTATTATGCCGACTGACAAGATACACCCAGTCAAAAAAGGAAAAAGAACCACCCTCTTGATGATCAGAATAACAGTCGTCAAGCACAAGTCCAGAACAAATCTCGTGTTTGCTGTTCTCTCGAAAGCGTTTCGCAAGATCATCATCGAGTGTTTCGCGGATGTGAGAAGGATCAACACATGTTTTGTAGGCATCGTCTCTACTTTCTGTAGGATTGATCACCAGCCAAGAAGGAATGTCTTGATTTGCAAGTATGATTTCTTTCGCAAGATGAGTTTTTCCCGAACCAGCTACGCCAACAAGAAAAGCAGTTTTACCGCCGCCAATCGGATTGAGGTCTTTCAAGTTGAATCTTCGGATCCCATTTAGATATAAAATTTCAGTATTCTCCATGGTTGTCTACCCTTTTGTAAATGAAAAATAAAAAAGATGCAAACGTAACCCATTTTTCGCTTTGAATTTCAAGACCCATTTATGACCGGGCCAAGACCTAGTGGAGGATTCATCTCATCAACTTTTTCTCATCTCCTTCCTTCACCATGTCTCTTAAACGCTCTATCAGCCAAGTTTCTGAATGCTTTGAATCTGCTCCCAAACGCCTCTGCACCGAAGATCCGATCGATTTAGAAGCTATTCCCGAGCAACCTGCCGAATTCGAGCCCATCGACCTGGAAGAAATTCCTCCTGCTATATTTTCTTCTCCCTCCTACACCTCCCAAGACTCCCTCTGGTCGTTTGATCCCATTGATCTCGAAGTAACTCGCAAAGAAATGGAAGAACAAGAGGAAGACCGAGCAGGAGCCGAGCTCTTGTGCTTTTTAAACCACCCTGAATTCAACAAACCCTTTCACTGGATGGTTTGTTCCCAAGTCTGTAAACAATTTTAAAAATACACTATTTCAAACCATATATTGTTCAAGGGATTGAAAAAGTGAGAGATAATCATCGTGTGTCTTGAAATGAACAAGAAAATAAGACGTGTCTCCGACATATTCAACCCACCAGTTTTGAGAATATCCAGGAAAAGTTTGCAATAGTGGCAAAAGACGTTGATAGTCTGCTTCAAATTCGCACCTCAAAGAAAAGCCATCCATTTTCTCATTTCATCACTACCTATGAAAAAAAGAATGGTTAAAAAAAATTTATAACACACGTCAAAGAGGGACAATCTGCCCCACCACCATTTGCTTTACTGTCACAGTTGTAGTTTTTTCATTTCCGAGAGGTAATATAATTGTTTGGGGAAGAGATTCAGTTGCAGCAGAGACATAAACCACCATTACGATGTCGGGATTATAAAATTCGGTACCGAGCCCCTGAATTTCAATCCTTTTTTCATCGAGATAGTTTTCCATGGCTTTTTGAATCTCTTTCAACTCCTCGATCGAGGGAGCTGGCATTTCTAAAAAGGGGTGAGCACGTTGTTTGTGGCGGTAGTTGGAAACAGAAGAACTACTTTATGCGCAATTCTCACTCAAAATGACCTTTTTTTCAATTCATATATCACATCAATACTATTCGGAATGCTAGTAAGGCTTGTTGAAGGCATGTTTGAAGTTGTGGAGGGAACGATCAACGGAAGAGGTCGGAGCAATGGGTGCGATAACGATGGCTTATCCGATAAGGAAAATGAAGAATGGAACAAAAGACACGATGCCAAGATGCGTGAATGGGATGCTCTGTGGAAATCGTCACAATTCTTGGCAGATCGCAAAAGAATGACAGAGGCCGAATTGTTTGCCAAGTATCCAATCTACAAGGAATTCAATATTAATATCGTTCCCATGGCCACGATGATTCACGAATTTGATAATAGGACCTTATTTGTTAAGGAGGACCCAGCACCCCAATATACGATGGAGATGCCAAACTATTAAATACATGTTTTATTTTCAATCAATCATCAGTGTGTCACAATAGTCATCGTCTTTATATCTAACATATAGTGGATGATTGCACCAGTGCAAATTTAAACGATTCTTCAGATCAATAAGGCGTTTAAAATCTCGTTCTGTTGTGTATGTGTGCATCAGAAATCGGATATAATGAGGTAGCAATGGTAATTCTGGATATCTTTCGATTGTTTTTGCGATCATGTATGGCGAGCTTTTGAAATATTCAATACATTGAATTGCCTGAAGCCACGCAAAGTCATCGAGATTTTTGGGTTGTGGAAATTTTTGGAGGGAATCTGGTTGCCCACACCAAGATGGATAGGAAATAAACAACAACATCAGACTCTACTAGATGATGAACAATTTACTATTCAAAAGAGGAACGTAGTTTATTAACCTTTTTTGTTTTTCAGGCGGGATCGTCGTTTCTTTCGTACCACAACGATAACTACAACCACAATAATAATGGAGAGGACAACTGCAAAAACACTCCACATAATAGCTGCGTAATGACAATTGAAATACGCTGCAGCAGGGCGAAGTTTGTTCCAAGAGGATTCGGTAGGAATCACACACACGTGTTGATCTTCTCGGGTGCACGAATCCTTGTTGCATGCATAAGGACCTTTCACTTTTTTCTCGAGGATGACCAAGTCCAAAGGAAGTTTATTCTTTTGGAGCATTTTGTCGAGACCTGAGCCAATGTCAGATTTCCATGTGGCTTTTTCGATGTAGGCAAACACTGCATCCCAAATGAAATGATGGGGAGGAAAAGCCATAAAAGCAGAACAGTATTTTTGGGTGAATTTGCGTAGAAAGGCAGTTTGTGTGAGAATCTTGACTTCAGAACTGGCAACAAAGATTGTGTCATCACGATCAAACCCAGCAAGAAGGTCGTTCAACGATCCTGAACACGTAATATCAATATCCAAATAAAACCCTCCGTACTCTTTCATCAACACATACCTTCCCAAATCACTTTTCACAGAGAGGGGATTTTCTTTACCTATGAGCGTCGGAATCTTTTCAAACACCACTACCAACTGTGGGTAGGAGGTTTCTAATATGTTTCGAATATCTTCCTCACTCCAGCAATAATACTCATATTCTGGATTTAAACTTTGTAGTTTTTCAATGTTTTTCTTATGGTGCTCTGGAACAGCATCATAGCCCTGAATCCAGATGTGATGGATGATTTTGGGTATTGTCATTCAACAATTTCGACATCTGATATACTTAAAATATATTTCGCTGACAAAGAAAGATTTATTTAACATTAACCTTATGGCACAAATCTAAGAAAGGCAACAGCCATAGAATGGCCTTTGAGGGTGTGAGATAATGACAGATCGGGCATAGTCCAGATTTTGATTTCTTTTTTACTGAAATTGCTGGAAGCAAGATATCTTCCATCCGATAAATAGCACACTGAAAGAACTATATCTTCTACAGTCACGTTTTTCACAAGTGTGCATCCTTGCTTGATATTCCACAAACGAATCATCTTGTCATCGCTGCCTGAAACAAGCCAATTTCCATCAGGCGAAAAACAGAGAGATTTTGTAGGATAAAACAGTTGTAAACTAAAGATCACTTTTTGTGTCGTCAAGTCCACAACATCGATGGTATTGTTGAATTTGCTCCAAGCAAAATAACGGCCATCCGAGGAAATACAAAAAGATAGAATTCCAGATAATTCATTATTGAAATGAAGAGTGTGAAGGAGTGAGAAGACATCTGCGTTCCAGATGCGGATAATGGGACCTGCACTCACTAAAGCAATATACTGTCCATCCCCAGAAAAACAAACGGAATCCACAGTGTATGGGTCTACGTCGAAACGAAATATCGGTTTTCCCTCTTGGAAATCCCAAATTCTGATCTCGTACCCAACGTCATCAACCGAATAACGACCATCAGGGGATTGACAGCCAACATTTCGATCATCCGAAAGGTGGACTAATATTTCACTTGGACTTGTATCGGTTTGAAGTACATGTTTGTTCATTACATCCCATGTAATAATGTCGTAATCATAACCAGTCGACACCAGATGTGGAAAGCGATGATACTGTTGTTTCATAGCTACAATTTCATAATTTTCCGCCAAGTATAATGGGACAAGTGCTTTTATCGTCTGTATGAGTTCTTTTCTTGATGACACATGACCAAGTATCTCGTAAAATACAAGTTCGCGACAGAGACTCATCTTTTGCCTTGCAGCCAGAATAAAAAGACAAATGCGCGAGCTTTATTTCTATTACATGGTTGATAGGTTCTGTTTATGGCAAGAAACGAGCGTATTTGATTGCAAAACTATTGCTTGCACGAAGGGATTCAAAGGGTGTCAAATTTTTGTGGCTCCAAAGTCCGATGGAGGAAGAACATCTGCAGACAACCAGATACTTGGCATCTGGCGAATAACAAATTTGGTAAACATTTTGCTGGACCGGATTGCATCGCCTTTTGACTGGAGGATTATGGGACAAGTCCCACGCGATGATCATGTTATCGCAACTGACAACAAGATATCGGCCTGTCAGTCGAGAATAGCAAAACGTGTGGATCGAAGAAGGATGTTCTAAAGTGTAAAGCAAGGAGTTCTCCGAAATATTCCACACATTAATATCTCGATTGCTGACCAAAGCGAAATATTGTCCATCGGGCGAAAAAGATATTTCAGCAATACAGGAAGAACTTTTAAACTCCCGAAAGGGTTGTCCTTTTTGAATGTCCCAAACACCAGCTACCCTTGATGCGTCACTTCTCGAGGCCAAATATTGCCCATTCGGTGAGAAACAAACGTATGTATCACTTTCGCTGCTTATGCAGTGTATGAGAACAGGCGTATAAAGATAGGAGCCAGTTGATGCGTTCCAACACTGAATTGTGCCATCCATGTTTCCAGAGGCAATGTAGCGACCATCTGGTGAATAGCGTACACAGGTAGCATAATAGTAATATTGAGACTTTAAAATTTGTATCAAGGATCCTGTGGCAACGTCGAAAACTTTGCATTCGTATTTTTTATACGCAATCACAATCGTATTGCCATCAGGAGATAGACATGCGTCCAAAGTTGGGTAATTATGATCGCAATCAAATGTCTGTAAAACAATCTTGCTTGGCATATCCCAAACCTTGACAACACCACCACTATCAACCGACACAAGGTAGGAAAATCGACGATACAATGTCTGGATTCTCTGTTTTTTCGACTCGTCAAAAAAGAGTGGGTTGATTAATGCTTTGATCATCTCAACGAGGTCATTTTGTGAGGCAATACGAAACAGTAACTCGTAAAAAACCAAGTCTTGAGATATGTGCATGGGAATGGCCCTTTTTATATTTTTATCACTCTTTTTGTTTGTTTCTGTTTGCGCATGCTCACAATGTTTGATAATCTTTTTTTATTTCTCGGGATTTTCAAAGTTCAGGGATGTGTTTTTCAAAGACGCAACCACGAATGAATATTTACAGAGGGTGCAGGCATTAAATTTGATATCGGAACCGGTTTGGAATGTGTTTCGTCTGGCATGATTCCCTCTATTTCGTCCACAACCACCCAGTCCAAACAATATCTGGCATCAAGTTCCCTTGATCTTTCATCAGGAAAGGGTGTTGTACTGAAAAACGTAAGAAGAGAAGAAGAAAGTTACGTTGGAAAATTATTTCTCCAAGGAAAACGAGAAAAATTGTTTTGAATAGGATGAATGATTTTTCGAACTTTCATCCCAACAATACGTTGTTTTGCTGAATTTGCCTTGCAAACATTCCTGTGTTTTCGTTTCCAATCTTTGCTTTGGCAGCCTTGATTACAATAAAAGGCATTTTTACAACGTCCACATTGTAGCGAAGATTTTTTACCACAATGATTACAAAAACCGCGTACTGGATATTCAAATGTAATGGACTCGAGGCAAAAAACATCAGGTGCCGTATAACTTGCGTCAAACACCCCATTCGCCAATACAGAAGGACGAACCTTCATGATGGCTTTTCCAATATCTTCGGAAGTTAAACTTCTCACCATTGGATGATATGGGCGCCAATAATCATTATATCCTTTAGTTGCAGGTACAAGACTCATCCTAAAATATGAAATAATGTTTGAATAAAGTAAGATTAGTTGCGCGTTCCATCATTATCTTGAGAGATGTTCTTTACTTTCTTCGGATTACAAACAGTTCAAGGTTCAACAATGGATCAATATGTAAAGAGTACCATTGAAAATCTTGCCCACTTGTTTGACGAAACCCCGTTTACATACATTCTCTCTCAAATTCATACTATCAACCAGATTATTGAAGAGTTATTACAACTTATTCAAGAATCATCAACTTCCCAAGTCCCTTTTGAAAATCTTCCAAGTGTTCTTCAAAAAACGCTTACTCTTATCAAATCTATTCAGTCTTTACTTTCTCCCGATCTTCAAAGCCAAATCAATCCGATTACGTCCAGCATTGAATTTCTTCAAATACACATCGATGACCTTGTTGCTGAGAAGCTTTCTGGCCGAGATCTTATGAACAAACTTGCCGATTCTTCTCTTCTCTCAAATGAATCGAAAGAGAATCTTGTCGACGTTTTGGAAGAAGAAGACAGCAAGACAATACAAGACTGTGTCTTTGGGGAAGCCTCTTTATTGCTCCTTATCTTCCGTATGTTGCCTTATTTGCCCGATGCACTTATTACATCTCCTGAAGAAACACTCAACTTCAAATTTGGATTAGTCACCATCATTTGCAACGAAAGCAGAGAGTTGCAATTCATCAATCAATGCCCTCTCGAACACGAAAGAATCTATCTGTCAAATCTGATTAGTGATACTCAATTATTGCTTTCTTGGATCTCTCGCTCACAACAAGAGATGACAAAACCGTTTCAAGATTCGTTTGCAAAGTTGATCATCCCCGTGTTGCTTCAAATTGCCTTTGTTTTCAAAAGAAACCAAAGCCCTCTCAAAAACCCTGTTTAAAACCTTTGTAAATAGATGTTACTTTCTCTTGATGTGTGAGTTTTTCATTCGACTATAGGCAGTGAGCACCAACGTCTAATGCGCGTTCCATCCTTATAAATTTCAAATCTTGAGAGTTACTACAATGCTGTATCCCGACCTCGTTCGACGATTGGGTCTCTGGCTTTCCAACAAGGATCTTTGTCATTTGGCCCTAGCAAGAGGATATCGTAGAGATTATTATTATATTACCTTTTCTCCTGATGGTCGCT
>CAZKFT010000053.1:8124-11263 GCA_964552205.1 uncultured Gammaproteobacteria bacterium | reverse complement strand
TAATCAGGAACCTCTTTAAGATCTTCGAGTGACGACATTCTCAACAAAAAGAGATCATTTCTACTCCCATTGGAAAAGGTTTATTTTATCAGCGGAAAACTCTACTTGTGAAAAAAGTTTGCGCTAGAAAGAAAAGTTGTGTGACCCAGTCATGAGTGGGGGAAAGACAAGATACGAATTTATTTTATCAACAATGTCCATATTGTCTTTACCAGGAGAAATTTTAGAGACACTCATTGGTTATTTAGACCCGCCTTCTCGAGCGAATCTTCGTTGCACGTGTCGATCACTTTATATGCGAGTTCCCAGACCTCTCTCAATTCATCATTGGATGTATGAACTTATTTCCAAAGTGAAACGAGAATATCCTTTATTGACTGTGGCCTTTAATTATGAATGTCGCAATTCAAATTATTTTGCCTTGTTTAAAATAGAATCCAAATGGCACATTGGCGTTAAAAACATCTCTGCTCAAATTAAAAAAATAGTCTTTTATCGAGTTCATAAGAGAACCGGATTGATCGTGCATCCTCGAAAAAAAGAAGCCTATGATTATATTTGGTCACCCAATGCAACCAAATTATTTTATGGTAATGACTTAACAATCTTGCCGGCATTACAGCCAACCCAAGCACCTAGAGTTCAAGAGATTTTTGAAAAGGCAACAAGACCCACAAAGCGACGCAGGGTCGAATAAATCACAGTCAAAGAAAAATTTTATTGCATTTAATTTAACAAAGTGAGAATGTCTTTGGCTATTTTCTTTGTCTCGCTTGGAAGGATGGTAGAGTTTACAAAGGTCTGCAGTTGTTTACTTGGCTGTTTAGAATGAGTGTTCAATTTCTCGAGCAATTCAGAAATATTGCTATTCTCATTTCCGAGAATTATTGCTTCGTATAGCTCGAGGAGGATCTCAACAAGCACAACTGTCTCGTTTTTCTTATTGAAAAGAATTTCAGCCTGTTGTTTGTCAAGCTTCAAACTTGTTTGGATGTTTTGAAGATCACGGGTGTAAGCGATGAGTAGGTAAGCCAATTGTTCGAGATATTTATCAATTCTCCTTGGAAGTATCAACTTCACAGTTTGAATGTCTAAACCACCGAAATCGTTTTTAATGCACTGATGGACATCATCCAATTGGTAAACTGTAGATCGAAACTGGACTAACATCATCAAAAGAACTTGGCCATCCTCGAGAAAATAAGTTTGAGCAATGAGACTTGAGATCGTATTGTGTAAAGTCATATGAAAACAACCCTTTTATTCCTAAACAAAAAACCCAAAAGGTTTGCGCTAGAAAGAAAAGTTGTGTGACCCAGTCATGATTGGGTCATGGTCAAGTTTGACAACATTTTATAACTTTTCATCACAATGAATTATACTTCAGGAAAGTGGGTTGAAGAAGAAACACACTTGGCATACATCACCAGTTTGTTTATTCATCCGATTCGTGTTTCTTTGAATGATTTGGACGCTATTCATGATCAAATTGTTCTCCAAGTGATGAACTTCTCAAAACAAGCAATCCCAAAAAACAGACAGTTTTTGATTCAACTTTTTTTCGAAGTAGTAAAGGATCCAATCCGCACTCGTGCAAATCATGATGAACTTGTAGATCTCACCAAAAAAGTTCACGAATTCGCAAATCTGATTGCTGAAAAAATGACTTTTTTCAAACACAGTTACAACGTGGACCATCGCCCCGAATCTCGTAATTTCAACCAGAGATTACGTGCATTTTTCTTAATAATCTCACATTATGTTAAACACTTGGAAGTTCGAACTGGTATTATAGCCACTCATCATTTGGAAATAGACTGTTAATATATGTAAAACCTTTTTATTATGTTGTCTTTGAGATGGTGGGTGTGTAAGTCTTTTTAGTGAGAAAGAGATCAGGGATTGTTCCTGTGCTCTGAAAAGTCGTGGCATCTGGGTCTTTTGTAAAGTCATAATCGACGATGGGAAGTGTTGTGGTGGTCGGGTTGGCAACATCCCACATCTTGACATAAAAGTATTCCCCAACACACGTAATTGGAACAATAAATTCAAAGTCAGGACTTTTCATAAGTGGTTCATAAACACCATCCTTATCGATGATAGCGGCTCCAATGGTAGTAGGTGTGGTTTGAGCTGCAAGTGAATAAGGCGATTCCATTTCTACCCATCTGAATTGGCCATATTGGCCAACCCCTAATCGAAAAAGATTACCATCGTAGGACATGCGAGCATAAATCTCGGCACCCAGCTCAAGTTCTTTGGTATATTGTAAGAAAGTTTGGGTTTCACTATCAATCCCTCTAATGGCACTAATGCGTTTGTTGAGAGAGGGTATCTCTGCTTCGAAAGATTCTGCCCAATTCCAGAGAAACAAAATTCTTGATCTAGTTTCTTGATCGTAGATGAAAAGCGGAATACCCAGAGGAGAATATACTTCAGGTGTAAACATAAAATCAATACAAAATGGCTTTTGCTCCGAAAAGTCATAAGCGATTCGATTTTCGATCAAAAATTGGTTGGTTGTCAGATAAAGCCCTTTTGCTTTTTCTTCTTTTTTTCTTCCCAAGACAAGAGCGAGAACGAGAATCACAACCACAACCACAACCGCCGCAATCACACTTGCAAGAAGAATGGCATTTCTTTTCTGACGAGGATTCATCTTGTTTTATCTGATTTTAATAAACATTTATTTAATCCAAGAAAAGTGTTTTTGCAGCTCTTTGATTTCATCCTCAGTAATTGGCTTGTTGATGCCAAAGGCGGTGCGGATTTCTTGAGCCGACTTGCCTGTGATTTTGGTTGTAACAATGTATCGAGAAATAACGTCCATCATAAACTTGCAGTCCAAATAGCTGGTGGCTTCATAAACGCGGAACAAGAGTTCCAATGGCAGAGCATTGAAAAAGGCAAGATCTTGTTCTGAAGTTGTCTTGGTTCGAGTCTTGTGTTCTTCTTCATTCAAGGGGAATTGAAATTGTTCAAAAAAGGTGAGAACCACCTTGAAGGCATTGCTGTCTACATTGGGGAGTTGAATAGCCTCGTTGGTCTCCACATATTCTTTCATATTGCGAATGGTATTTAATCGTGAGACAACCTCCTCAGCAATAGAAAACTCGACGCCATCATTGGTAACTACTTT
>CAZKFT010000053.1:0-8024 GCA_964552205.1 uncultured Gammaproteobacteria bacterium | reverse complement strand
TAGAAGCGACAAGAATTGTTCAATCCGGCCTTGATATCGTTCGGCGTTTTCCCTTTCATATTCTTCTCGTGTAAGAAGTTCTTTGTTCGTCTGCATCGTCTCTACTGAACACAACAAATATTTATTGAAAGCCCAACAACAAGAGTTAAAACTTTGCAGTGTCATTGAAGCAATACGCAGGCACAGAGAACAACTCTTGTCTCGTAAAGGTTTTATAGACTTGACCTTTGATTACCATATCAATCATCCCTTGGTCCTTTTCCATGAAGGAATCAATCGGCAAAAATGTGCTTGTGCCTGCTTTCAAGTAATAGACTGGAAATGTATGTTCGGAAAAGATAAACCGCTCCTTTAGCGACATCCAAGTCTCCTTGTTTTCCTTGTTTAAGAAAATAAAAAATCCATCATAGACGACGTCGATTCGTGTCACAGGTCGGATTCTGGAAGATTTCACACCCATATTCAGCTCTATTGACTCTAAGTGCTTTTCTTTTATTCAAGATCCTTGACAAAAAAGTACCGACAGATGACATTAAACTTGGAGACAAACTGATAATGATACAACTGAGCAAGTTCAGAAGAGGTCTTTCCATATTTTTCGCGTGCGACAGTCGCACTCACCATTTGAAACATTCCTTTTTCGTGCGTACAAGTCCGACAAAGACGAAGAGGAGTTGTGCCACGATACTTATACACAGTGACTGCTTTTTCACGGCAACCAAAACAGAGATGACTGTACATGCTCACCAACACTGCTTTTTCACCTCCACGAGAAACGAGATCCGAATGCAAGAGCCAGCCTTCTTGTTTGAACTTTTCCTTCCAACATTCGTGAGCCAAATGATTCAGTTGTTTGCATGTCTTTTCGACATATGCAAGGTCAACTGGTCGAATCCTGGAGAGAATTTCTCCTCCCAAAATAGATTCCGGGAGCTGAAGCAAAGCCGAGTCAGGCTGCGGAACAAAACTCTTCATCTCGGGATTCAACTTTCTCTTTTTCATTGCAAGTCTATCCCCAAAGAACTGAAAAAATTTATTTAGCAGGTAAGGTGTTGTTTGATTGCGGAATTCAAAACATGATTCATTTTGGGAAGGATTGTATCAAGATTCAAATAATCTTTGAATCGCACCTTGGAAAGCTCGTCCTGAACATGTTGGATTTCTTTAGATCGCTTTGAATGCAGACTTGATATAACTTGTGTTTTCAAAGTTTCCACAAAATCCTCCATAAAGGTCTCCATTTTTTGCTCGGATTGTGATTCCAATGAGAAACGAACAACAAGAAACAAGATGGAAAAGATGTAAACAACGACAGGAACAGAAGTAGAACAAATAAGAATTGAATTCAATAACAACGACTCTGACTGAGGGTTGTTTTGAGACAGATCCAATTTTTGAATGAAAAGTGCAAGAAGATCCACCAAATGGTTGTAAGTTTCTATCAATTGTTTTATCTCTTTTTGAACTCGAAAAAGTCTTTCCTTGACGAAATTCAAAACATCAGCTCTTTTTTCCGGGATACTCAATAAAAGTGTCTGGATGTTTGATTGAAGAATGTGTAAGATGTCGAATATATGATTGTTTAATTCTGAGGCTGATTGAATCACATTCAGATAATCATCCTGAAGAGACGGGGTCTTTTTTATCTTGGTATCGTTAAAGTTGTTTAAAACATGCACTATTTCAACCCATTCATCAGATCTTGTTGAAAAGGTAGATGCAATGGGATTGAGAATGGAGAACAATTCAACTTGAAAATTAGTTCCCATTGAAATTAACATTGGTCAAGGAAAACTCTTGTTCTTGAGCTTTTCTATTTGCCACAAACATCAAAGAACAACTTGCGCTATTCAAAAACAGTTTGTCACTAATCATAACAAAGCCCCCGAGATGAACTTTTTTGATAGCTCAGGTCGTGGCCATATCCAGTTGATTGTGGGATGTATGTTTTCTGGCAAAACGTCTGAATTGCTTCGCCGGGCTCGCATCTACCAAATCGCTGGCAAGTCCACTATATTGGTCAAGTATAAGAAGGACACTCGCTACTCGGTCGATTCAGTATCGACCCATGACCGGTTGGAAACAAAAGCCATTGTTGCAGAGACATTAGGAGAAGTCTATGAAACAATCAAATCATACGATGTAATTTTAGTCGACGAGGGACAGTTTGTTCCCGACATTGACACGATTGCAGAACAATTGGCAAACGAAAACAAGGTGGTGATTATTGCAGCATTGGATGGCACCTTTCAACAAAAACCCTTTGGTCGTATTCCCTACTTGATCCCTAAAGCAGAGCAATATGACAAGTTGCATGCGGTTTGCAAGAAATGCTTCAACATTGCCTCCTTCTCCTTTCGTATTGCTCCAAGTCAAGAAGAAGTGATGATTGGTTCCAGCGAATACCTCCCCTTGTGCCGACACTGCTACCTCCAATCGTCAAAATAAACTTTTTTATTTAATCATCCTCTTTTTCAATTGTTTCATCCGAAGGAAATAATAAGCAACACCAGCTGCGATCAGAAGGACGACTACAATTACCAAGATAATCCAAACAATGGCACTAGATTTCTTTTTCTTGTAATCAACAAGCAACATGGAGGTGCTTTCTAGAGTGAATTTGGGGTTGGAACTACAAGAGGAAAGAGTAGTGTCTACATTTTGGTCAACAAGGAAATTGGTTGATTTGAGAAGAATGCGGTCCCGACTTACAGTCCCTGAAAGTTTTCCAGGTTGGCTTGTATCTTTCAAAGTGATGGATGGAAAATTCTGGATGAAAATCTGGGTAGCATTGCACTGAATTTTTAATGAAAGATTGTGTGCAGTTGTTTGGGGTGGAAATATAATGGTCAGCTCATATGTATTTTTTCCCTCAATCTCATATTCCATGGGAAGAACATCAGACATCTTTTACTCAATTAGAAAAAAAATATTTTGGATCTATAATACTATGTTTATTCAACAGCGTCGAAAGATGTGCTTTCGTTGGTATCGGTATTCGAGCTCGCTTCGCTCTACCATAATGCTGATGGCTTTTCGCACGACAAACTCGGTCATGTTTCGCAAGTCTATATGTTAATCAGAAACGATAGAAAATAAAACCATCAATAAGCCGCTTTTCAGAATAATGATTCCCGATGGCGATTCTTTTCCGGATTTCAGACTCGGCAATCTGAATCTGCTGCAAGGCATAGGCAGACATTGTTTCGCTCATAGCAGTGCACGTTCCGTTGGTAGCTGCATCCATCGTTGCATTTTTAAAGAGGCGGATGGCCTCGTTAATGTGAAGCTCGGTGGCAGTTTCAGAGAGGGACATTTTGGCGAGAGATTCGGCAAGACGAATAATGGATTCAAGCTGGCGAACAGTGATAGGAATGCCCGACTCGTTGTACTCGATTTCCCGTTGGCGAACCAGGCTTCGCATTTGCACATATTGGTTTTGCAATGCTTCAGCTCCTTCTTCAGAAATTTGCGGTTGACAGCGACTTCTTGCAAAGGCGATGTAACGTTTCAATTTGTGAATGGGAATTTCAACTTCAGGTTCTAGAAAATTGGGTCTTGCGTTCTGGTGGACTCCCAGAATGTGCTTTGCCATGATGAGGTCTTGCTTGATATCGAGTCGGTCTTTCACAAAAAAGATGAGATCAAAGCGAGACAAAATGGTGGCTGGTAAGGTCACGTGTTCATTGGCGGGACGAAAGTTGTCAAAGCGACCATGAGCGGGGTTGGAAGCAGCCAAGACAGAAGTGCGAGAGTTGAGCATAGTAGTGATTCCTGCTTTGGCCAAAGAGATGGTTCCTTGTTCCATGGCTTCGTGTATGGCAACGCGATCTTCACTTCGCATCTTTTCAAACTCGTCGATGCACACGATACCTCCATCAGCAAGCACCAGGGCTCCGCCTTCAATGTAGAATTCGCCTTTTTTGGTCTTGTTGAAACTGGCAGTGAGACCAGCGGCACTGCTTCCTTTTCCAGAAGTAAAGACACCAATGGGAGCCACAGTTTCAGCAAACTTGAGGATTTGAGACTTGGCAGTGCTTGGATCACCAATCAAAAGCACGTTGATTTCACCACGAAGTCGGATGCCGTCGGGCAGATATTTGCTTGTGCCGTTGAAAAGCTGACACAGAACAGCTTTTTTGATGTCTTCATGTCCGTAGATACGAGGACAAACGGCTTTGAGAAGTTTGTTGTAGATATCAGGATCTTGAGCCATCTGACGGAACTCGGCTTCTTCTTCGGCTGAAAAATCAAAGCCAAAGTTGTTGTATTCGTGAGGTTTGATCCCATAGGCTCGAATATATAAACGGCCTGTGTTTCCTCGAGTTGCTTTGCGAGAGAGAAGTGACAAGATCCCAACAATGTTGACTCGAGTTCCGGGTGTCACCTTTCTCACAAGTTCTCGTTCGACATAGACCATAACGTATTTGGGCATCTCACGAGGGGGTACTGCCCACGGGAATTCTTGGATCTTGAGAATTTGGCAGTTAACATAAGTACATCTAGACCAATCTATCTCGTACGAGTTGGGAGGACATTTCTCGTGGCGTTTGCGAAACCAAATAGGTTGGTTGCTCGGGATATTTGCATCACAATGTGTTGGAATTTCATAGCCTCCCCATCCTTCTTTGGCCTCGATTGCTCGGAAGTTCTTGCAGTTGCGACATTGGAGCATAATTCGAGTTGCTTTAACTTGGTTTTGAGACGCGGAAGTAACGATTCCAGCAATATGAACAATTTTCGCAAGATGAAGGCTGGATAAGTCCCTAATTTCAACAACATCTTGTTTGGATTCAAAAAGGACTTGAATCGAGGCATTGAAGTTGGGATAGAGATGTTTAGCTTGTTGAGAAGCGGCTTCACAAAAAAGAGCAATTGTAGAGGATGGTTTTTCAGTGAGTGCTTCAAACAGACTTGGTAAAAAAGCATTCAAATGCTCCAATCGAATCACCAAGGAATAATTTTCCATCTGCAAATTGGCCAACAATTGTTCCCAGTAAATAAAGTGATTTTCCACATAAAACTCCTTGATAAACTGTCGGAAATGCACCACGAGTGAATCGTCACTGAATTCGTTCACCACAACGTTCTTGCTGTTGTTACCAGAAAGTGTTACTTGACCTAAATCCCAACCAGACATGTTTGAAATTTTTTTATAAATGCTTTTAAGGTCTGGTCTTGGCCCGGTCATGACCGGGTCATGGTAGGTCCAGCAAAAAATGTCGCTTAGGTGAGAGAGAGAATGGACGAATTTGAAGCAATTGTGGTGATTGTGATTGATTACAAAGATCCTTCGAGGTATTTCTATCGAAAAAACGATTTTCCACACAATTCACACGAGAGACAATGGCTTGCCATATTTCAAGAGAATGATACTATTACCAGATCGAATGAGTTGGCAAGTAAAGCATTGCAAGTATTTTGTGAGTCGATTGCAAAAAAAGAAAGCAATCCACGTTTGATCACAGATGGATGTTATGTTTCGGGACAAGAGTCTTTTTCGCCAGATGCCTTTTTGCAATGGAAGCAAATCTCTAATGTCCAACAAGTGTATCGCATATCACAGCAACAAACAATCAAGTTCTATGTTGTAAAATGTGCGCTATGATTGAAACGAAAAAGTGTAGTATAATAAAAATGTTGCTGGAAGAGAATCTGTCTGTAGTTGTTATGGTTCGAAATGATTATGAAATTGGGGTGGTCTATCATTCCAACAAGAACCCCTTGTCATCTTCGGAATTGAACTTATTACGACTTTTGGAGACTGGCAAACCCGGGGATATAAATGCAAGAAACAGAGCCTTTGAAATTCTGGTGAATATCATTATGCATAAGCGTGTGGATTGTGAAATAACAGCTGAAGCAAGGTCTATTACAGGAGACGAAACATTCAAGCCTTCTCACTTTTGCAACTGGGAAATAATACGACAAAAACGTATTTTGAACGAGATCTCCAAAAAGGAACAACTTCGCTTGATCCTTCAGTAACAATAAAAGATATTATATATTGATCAGAACATTATTGAAAAACAGATGAATAATATCTTGTTGGTCCTTCAACTTGGGGTCTTGTGTATATCAGTTGATCTGCTTTGCTTTTCAAGTGGATTGTTTGTATTTTTTTAGGTTTTAGTTTGTATTGAGCAGTTTCTAAGCAGATCATGGAGATTCCTTGTGAACGTGATCCAGTCACAAGAAAGCGATTGTCTGGAGAAAACGAAAAAAATAAAAAGCCTTCATCATCATAAAATAAATGACACAATGCCCCCGAAGGTAGGTTCCAAATACAAAGTAATCCAGATTCAGTG
This sequence comes from uncultured Gammaproteobacteria bacterium, assembly GCA_964552205.1. GTDB lineage: Bacteria > Pseudomonadota > Gammaproteobacteria > Natronospirales > JAIVGZ01 > JAIVGZ01. The sequence goes on along the minus strand of CAZKFT010000053.1, from coordinate 1,716 downwards.
ATCGCCGCAAAATATTGACCATCATGAGAAAATGCAGTTATTTTGAGATCAAAATCATTCGTTGCCAATGACCATTGTTGTGGTTCCACTATAAATTCTGTTTTTCCATTTGCGAGGTCTTCTAGTTTTGGAGGGGATGTTAGATGAATCATAGATTGATTCGTAAGATCATAGACGATCATGTTGCCATATGAAAAATAGTGGTTGTTAGGAGATATGCAAAAGCATAAAGAATTAGCGATTTCTTCGCGGTTGTGGCCGATAGACAATATCTCTTTGAAATTATCTTGTGTTGAAAGAACTTTAATTCCAAAATCATGACTAAAAGCGATAGATGAACCATTCGAGGACAAATATAAAACATCAAAATTAAATTCACTAAAAGACGACACCACTTGTTTAGTATTCGTATCAAGAATGATAATGCGTTGATGGTGGTAACGTCCTAACTGATTTAGTTGTGATGGATAAAGAAATAAAGCGATTGCAATCAAAAGTCTTTTGTTTTCCAGAAATCGTAAATCGTAAACGTATTCACCATTTTGGAAGTCTAAGTCATAAGGAATTTCTTCAATGCAGGAAGTATGAAAATCATAGACAGAGATAATATTCTGAAATGATTTTGCTATATATCGACTGTCTAACGAAAATACTTCAAGATCAGCATACCCGGACAGGGCACATGTTTTTGTAAGACAGTCCCACATGATGTTACTGATATTGGATTTTTGGCTGATGGTAGACAAATAGCGACTATTGGGGGAAAAAGAAAAGGAAATAGCATTTTCTATTGTTCCGAGGATTTCTCCAGATTCGGCATCCCAGATAACAACTTTATTTTTGGGATCGATATAGGCAAACATCTTTCCATTCGGAGAAAATTCTATATCATACAGGTTCATGTTTGCATCTTGATGAGCGAGATTGTGTGCTCGTTCCGCTTGTGGTCTGGCGACATCCCACAAGGATTTAGAAGACACTGCCAATCGAATGATATCTTTTCCAAAAAGCCAAGGAATCACAGTATTGTTCAACAACTGGCAATTCATCTTGGTAACTGATGATTGATGTAAAGATTATAAGAAGGATTGGATTTGCGCTACATCCCTTGTTTCAAACGAGAACAACTTGATAAAATTCGATATGGATTTATTCAATATGTGTATGTGATTAGAACTGTGGATGAGATAGCAAGGAATCTTCGAGTTTTATTTCAGGTCGAGTGAAAATAGGTTGTCCTGTCTCGATGTCGATCATTCGGATTTTTTTTGTGGCCAAACTGACAAGTAGAAACTTATTATCGGGAGAAAATGCAAAAGATTGAAGAGACCCAACATTAACAGGAGCAAAAAAGAGCTTGAGTAATGCACCAAATGGAAGTATCCAAATACAAAGTAAACAATCTCGAGTAATGGCGGCAAAATATCTACTAATAAAAATCACAATTTTTCTTTATTTCTCCTATTTTCTCTGAAAAATTTGTGCTATTTTCACCAAGGACTCTGGCGCGCACTTTGAAATCAAGATGGTATCTTTTTTCATTTTTCAAATTCTCACATCATTCTTGTTTCGAAAATCAAACAACATCAGTTCGATTTTTGTGAAAGAGCATGGAGTCAGAAACGTCACCAATGACGTCGACTTCCAACGCTACAACCTTTACTCCTTTCTGGAAGAACGAATTGAAGGACATCTATGCCAAATTTCCCTTGCCCA
>CAZKFT010000052.1:0-11456 GCA_964552205.1 uncultured Gammaproteobacteria bacterium | reverse complement strand
CACCTCCATGACTTTGAAATGCAAATCATTGCGATACCAGTCTGGAGTCATTTGAACAGACATTTCTGTAAATATTTTTTTGCTCTTGTATTCCTTCACTGCTTCGTGGAGACGTTTGAGACTGTTGTCAATGCGACCCAAATCACAGGGTTGATATTTGAGACGTTTTAAGCGGTTGACGGTTTGTTTGGTCGACCCAATAAACTCTTCGATTTGCTGAATTTCTTGGTCAAACATATCCTTGACCAGTTTGTTGGATGCAGCATTCACAAACGCTGAGGCATAAACATTGGGATTCGATGGGTCGGTTAACACGTTTTTAAGAAAATCTCCACTAACCACAAAACCTTCTTTGATCATCTCACAGACACCATACAAACACCTCATAAATTTCACTTCTTGAGGATCCCCCATCTCTTTCTCGCTTCTACTCAACCAATTACAGAAAAAACTTTAACTATTGGATGGAAATTATATGTACAAACAAAAGGGGTATTAATAATCGATGGCTTGGGTTGCTTCTTCATCAATTTCTTCCTCCTCGTCTTTTGTCAAATCAATCACCTCTTGCAAATCAATAACGGGGGTGGTTTTTAAATGGAGGTCTGTTTCCAAGTCAATGGGTTCAGGACTATCCAGCTCGAATTGGGTATAATTATTCTCTTGGGAAGAGGGCGGTGTTTCTTTGATCTCGGTAATTTCAGGATTTAAGCGGGGGCGTTTAAAAACAAACTCGTATTCATTGTCCGAGCTAGAAGGATAAGGTTCGATGCATTCGAGGTAGAGGAGAAAAGAAGTGGCCATTGTTGAAAAATGACACTCGACCTGGTCTCGACCCAGTCATAACCGGGTCATATCATAGTTCTTAGCATGTGTCTCACAATGAAAAATTTATTTTCGTGCCTTGGACAACAGGTTTTTCTTCAATTGAGAAAGAGAAGATTTGAATGCGGAATTTTTCTTCTTTGATGTTAACAATTCTTCCTCTTCTCCAGGTTTGGGGAGAATTGATTTGGTGAGGGTGAGATTAGGAACAGAACCTTTACTCTTAAACACAGTTGCATTTGGATTCTCTGTGAAATCGTAATCTGCGAGTGGTTTTTTGGATTTTGAAGGGTTGGCCACGTCCCAAATTTTCAGACTGTGATAATTTCCGATACAGGTGGGAGATGCTACCGATTCATTATCATACCCAAACAAGAAGAAAGGTCCTTCCTCAAGTTGAACAATCGCCGATCCTACCACCATAGGGAATGTTTGTTTAACAATGGGAGTGGTTGCTGGTTTTGATTTCTCAAATACTATTTTTTTGTCTTGTATAATCCTAACCCGTAAATCTGTACCCGTGTATGACATACGAAGCTTGATGATTGATTTCATTTTTAATTGGATTGAGAGCAGATCAACATCAAGGTCGTTGAAAAAACCTCCTGTTCGAAACGGGAGAATTCTTCGTTGTGTAGCCACAATTGAAAGATCATCTTCTTCATTCGTGATAGGAAGACTCCAGAAAAAGCCCAATATAGATATTTCAGAAGTTTCTTCACCAGGGATGAAGAGAGGAGTGGAGAAAAAATCGAATTCGGGCACAAACTCGAGCTCAATGCAAAACGGTTTGTTACCCGAAAAATCATAAGGGGTCACATTTTCAACTAGATATTCTCGGTCTTTCAAAAAGACTCCTTTATCGAGTTTCTCCTCAGACAACAGAATCGCCAACAAGACAATACTAACCACGAGCAAAATAAGACTCAGGATAAACTGAGAAATAGCAATCAATTTCCAATTCATTTTTTTTGATATCTATATATTAAAAAAACACAATTTATTCTATTTTCAAGTGGGGAGAATAGATAAAAGACTGTCTCCACAGATAAGGCACTGAATCAATGCAATATTCACACGCCCAGTAAGTATGCAAATGATTATGACGATTGTAATCAACTGAATAATCCATAATCTCTCCTACAGGAATGGCCGACCCTTCTACTTTGGCAACATAAATTGCCCGCTTCTCGTGAAAGCCTTGACACAACAAGTTTTGACACAATGGAATTTTTTTGGATTGCCAACACCCCATCCTTTCTATTTATTGTAACATTGAAAATCAAAAGTCCAGCATGAGAATTACAATTGAAATCTATCGTGTCAATGAGACAAATGAATTGTATACCATCACATTCGTCAAGAAAAGGAGATGGGTGATAGGAAATTGCTTTGTGCAATATCCAACAATCGTGTACAGACATTTTTCAGCATCGTTATCACAAAGACAAAAGGCATTGATTTTTTCGAAGACATACTGCACAGCACAGATGGAAACAAATAACGAATATTTCAAGAAAGTCATAAATGTCGAATATCGCTGATATCCACGAGAGTAAAGAAGCAAGGACTGTAAAATACACGAATACAGAATAGCAGCCTTTAGGTACAGAATATTCCATTCAAAATCTTCCTGTTGTTGTGCAGTTTCATAGCTGGCTGGTTTAACAAATTCCAGGTTGGATAGTTGGATGCAGGTTAAGAAACCAAGGGCTAATGTAATTAATTCCATCATTGTAAATTGTTACCATGATCGAGTTTGCACTTGGACAAAGCGCTTTGAAATGAAGGTTGTCCTATTCAGAGAAAAATGGGATTTAAAAGATAATAGAAACGAAATGAAATGATCTTGTTTTTTGTCTCTGCGATTATCTACCTCATTTGTGCATTTTCAAGTAACGCTGCTCGGAATTGGATGACCCATCATCATCGACCAGGGCCAAGGCTTGATGACCTCGGCTTTCGCTTGATACCTGAACTCGGGGACGAGTATTTTTGGGTATCGGAACGACTTATGGATATGTTTTTCCTTTTCTATTTTCCTCCAGTCGTTATGGCTTATTCTACCACACTTATTGAAGTTGGCCATCTCCTAAGTATCTTGTATATATTACGCACCATCTCTTTTCTTTCTACCTTTCTACCTTCACCGGCGTCCCACGCAAAAACAGAACCTGCAGAAAAAGGACCTTTGACATGGAGAAAAATGTGGCTGACATTCAATATGACAAAAGGTCGAGGAGACCTATTGTTCAGCGGACACTGTCTTCATAGTTATGTTATCTTGCAGGCTGCTTCTTTTCATTTGCCTGCTTGGTGTATCACTCTGGGCTGGATATCGTTTCTCATTCAGATCTACTTTATTATTGCTTGCCGAAAGCACTACACTGTGGATATTCTTGTGGCCTTGTATGTTTGTTCTCTCGTCTGGCATTGGTACCAAGCTTCTGTAAAACCACTATTCTTTGAATAAAAATTCCAACTTTTGTCATCGTGATATAATAGATAGCCAATGATTTCCCGATTCGGATTTCGTAAAAACAACCAAAAGCAATCTCCTTGTTTTTTCAAATCAATGTCGCTGGCGATCTGGCTTTCGCTACAAGCACCCACTCAAGAACCGCCTCCATCCCGGGAAGACAAATGGGTTTTTTGTTGGTGTCATTTATTCACGTGAATTCTATTTGTATCCTTGAATTTCTTGGATGAATAAACGAGCATCGGGGATCTTCATTCGGTAAGAACAGCGATCGTTGGATTGGCTCCACATTTTGATTTCGGTATTTGTTAACGTTTCCGCAAACATCAACGGAAAGAGCGTGTTTTTGCTGGTGTTGCCTTCGACACCCGTAATAAGAGCAGAGTCCGTATCAAAGAGCACAATGACAAGAGGTTGACGAAGCGTCTTGTTCTTCTTTTTGAATGTGAGACTAGATTGCAAGTAATGCCCAAATCGGAGGAGTGTAGATGGGTGGTTGAAGAGGTTCAAATTTTGTTCGCGAGTGTGCAATTCAAGGTAATAAAAAAAGGTGTACTTTTTGATGTTGGGGAGGGCTGGTTTAATATGTTGCAATATGGTTTCACGGAATGAGATTGCTTTGGTGATGGCGTCTTCTGGATAGCGATTGCTAGAGAGCAAGAGAGAAACGGAAAGACAGTTCTCCAACCACGTATAGGAAGGGTTCATCAAGACTGCATGGATACATTCGACCATCTCTGCCGCAGTAAGTTGCATGCCATAGCCCCAATGGCGAACAAATTGTCGTTGTTTGAAGAGAGGAATTCGTAAAGTAGTCAAGACGCTTTCCAAGTTGCCATAATAACGTCTTCGAAGATCCTGGTGGGTATAGGTCCATCTTTCACGTGCTTCGATGAGTCGAATGCCCATATGCAACCAAAAATCGTTCAAGTGAAGGTGTTTGTCATTCCAAGTACCAAGAGAACCAACAATGGTTTCATGATGGCGAATAGCTTCGTACAATGACCAATGTTCCAAAAAGGGGATACAATACTCTTCCTTTCCAATTAATTTCCCATCAAAGAGAAGCTTGAGTTCGGCTCCAGTGTACATGTCTCGTTCGACGCACTGATAGAGTTCAGTGACTTCGCGGTTGTACTCGTCAAACGTGAGATATTTGTCCATATACAATTGCGACGTTCCAACGAGAGCGAGCCACATGGTTTTGTCATTTGCACACCTCATGGCGTCAAGCACATTGTGAAGGATCATGGATGCTGAGGAATGGTAGTGAACTCCTTTTTGAGAACTAGATTCTCCATTTTGCATGTCAAAGAGGACGATTCGATCTGGGTCTTCAATTAAGATTTTGTGATGTGGAAGATGGCGGTCGATGACATAAATCGTGAGATGAGGATTGCAAACAAACGATTCGTGTTCAAGCAAATTAACCTGACCGCCACAATTAATCAAAAAGAGCGTGTCCATAGATGGGCTATAATTCAAATCAAAGAGATCGTCCACATTTGCGGCAAACAAGTGAGTGTACTTGACTTTTCTATCACGGAAAAATGAGCAGAGGATTTCGGCTGCACAAAAAGAGTCACAATCTGTGTACGAGACAATATAAATCTTGTCTTCTTTGCCTTGGTATTCGGCCAAAGGAAGTTGGAGAATTTTTTCGAAAAGTTTCTGGGAGATGAGGACCATGGTAGAGTTGTGATTTGGTGTTTCACTACCGGTTGGCCCGGTCATGACCGGGCCATGGAAGGTGTCGCGATATTATGGGTTGGTTTTTTCGAGACAAAGTGATGTGATTTTTTTCCTTTTTATGATGATAGAAGTATTATCATTAAAAATGAGTCCCGAAGGTTGGAAAGCGTTGTCGATTGTGTCTATTTTGCTTGGATTGTTTGCGGTTTTCTTTTTGCTTATGCTCTTCTTGGTGTTTTTGAAAGAAGAAGAAAAGCGAGGTGTCTATTTGAAAGACAACCAATACTTGTTGGAAAAGGATATTGTTCATAATTTTGGTGATCGCAAGCCTTATTGTATTGAAGTTAAATTCAGACCTGACTCGGATGAGCAGGGATATGTCATTGGTCTTGGTGGGTTTACCGCCGCTCCGGAAGAACCCGAAGAACCCATTCCGGGAAGAAGAGGACGATTGATGGGTTCTGGAAACAGCCCCAAGTCATTAATCTCCTTGCTTTGGAGATCGGACAGAAAGTTGGAATATGTTCGTACCACGGAAGGATTGGGTGAAGGAGTTCCTCTCGTTTCTGAAAAGACGATTGATTCCTTCAAAAAGCCAATCACAGTGAGAATCAACTATGATGGTATTCGTCGCAATCTTTTGATCTATGATGAAGATGATAAGGAATATGCTACCGATATGCTTGACGAGAATGCTATCGGTGTGATTGACGGACCTTTGGCGGTTGGTCAGATTGTGCAAACCGTAGAGGGAAGTGATGTGTTCAAGGCAAATTTCCCCTTTTTCCGGGGTGAAATCTATCATCTCAAAGTGTGGGCCAAGGCCAATCCCACCAAAAACGACAACCCCCGCAGTTATTACGAGTTCACGGTCAAGCCTGATGGAGATGTGTTCAAGGACTGGGGTATGGCCAAAAACACAACCATGGTCCGAAAATCAAACATGGAATAAATAAAAGTTATATAATAGTAGATTTTGATTTTTTTTATCAGAACAAAAATGAAGAAAGCATTGTTGATTGGTATTAACTACTTTAACACCTCTGGTCAGCTGAATGGTTGCCATAATGATGTGATCAAGGTGAAAGGCCATTTGGAATCGTTGGGTTATCAATCGTTCGAGATTCTTCTTGACAATCCTGAGGATATGGCATTCAAGTTGCCCAGCTGCCCGACACGAAAGAATATCCTCGATACCTATACTCGTATTTTGAGAGAACTCAAGTCGGGCGATGAGTTCTTTATGCATTATAGTGGTCACGGTTCCTATATTCGCGACCGAAATGGAGACGAGCGGGATAAGCGAGATGAAGTGATCTGTCCTGTGGACAACACTCTGATTGTGGATGATGAGTTGTATGCGATTTTGGCGGCCAACTTGGCACCTGGTGTCAAGGTACGAGCGGTCTTTGATTGCTGCCACTCGGGCTCGGTTCTCGATCTTCCCTTCCGCTTTACCGAAGGCAACACCATCTACACAGAGAACAATTATCAACTCTCTCGGGACGTGATTATGATCAGTGGGTGTCGGGATGACCAGGTAAGCTGGGATGCGATGATCAACGGCCAATACAGCGGTGCACTGACGTGGGCCTTCCTCAAGGCGTTGGCTGACTTTCGTGTGGCTGGAGGTGCCTGGTCATGGAGAGATCTCATTGCAATTATGCGATACCTTTTGCGGACAAGCAACTACGACCAGATCCCTCAGCTCAGCATGACTCACCGAGATCATCTTCACGGTTTGGTTGATCTTCTCTAACCAGATTTAGATTTTTCTTGTGTAATTTTTTTTCTTTTCAAATACAGTAGCAATTTACATCTTTTAATAATTCAAATGGATAAATACAAGTTAGCGGTAGCGTTGGCAATCATCTTCTTCATTGCCTTTGTTGTGTTTTTTATTCTCTTCATTATTTACTTGGGAAAGTACAATGAAGCACAGGACAAGATTGATTCCTTGGAAACTATTTTAGGGCTTCGACCTGACCAGGTTACGTTTGAGGGAACAGCGTGCGGATCTCACCAAACAGTTACTTTGACTGCTGGTCAGAATATTCATTTTGAAAATGCGATTGTCATTTCAAACAATGAAACCCAATTCAAGATTGTGGCCACCTTGCCCGAACCTTGGAAGTTCCGTGAGGTCCACGTTGATTTTGCCACCAGTCCCAGCCAATTGAGCACCAACAAAAAAGGAAAGGATGGAGGATGTCCTGCTCCAGGTCAATTCCCTCATCAATTTTTGAATCTCGATGCTTCCAGTGTCACTTATGTTTTCAACATTCCTCCCGAATTCCTCGCTTCAATTACAGATTGCGAATCGGGCGAAAGTCATACCTTGTTTATTTCCTTCCATGCCGTTGTTCAAAACACCGAGACTGGAATTACTGAAACTGCCTGGGGCAGCGGATCAGGATACCCTGGGTGCAAGAACTGGTCGATGTACTTTTCCTATGACTTGCGAAAATGTTGCATCATCGTTGAGCCTCCTCCTCCTCCCCCCAACGCTTGTGGGTTCCGCACTCAAACCAAAGGCGGGTATGGTCAAGGATGCACTCAAACCATCGATTGCAATTTGCAATACAGCAACCCAGGCTGCCACCACAAGAAAGGCTGGGAATGTGGAGCCATCTCTGAAATTGTGGTTGGATGTACCCCCACCGGCCGCTCTCTCAAGTTTACAAACTGGTCTGCCACCCAACTCTTTTTGAGAGATAATACTGGAGGACCTTCTGTTCTTTCAACCCCTGCCAATACTCAAGTTGTAGACCCAACACTTCCCTCCACCGGCAACGCCAACGCTCGAAAGAATGAATCAGAGAAACACGGAGGACAACTCAGTGCTCAACTTGTCACACTTACTATCAGCTTGCTTATGGACGATTTTTACCGGATCCCCACTCTCTCTTGTCCTGCTTTACGAAATCTTGTGGTTCGTGAGAGCCCCAATGATATTCGTTTGGTTCCTTATGCGGGATGGACCATACAACAAATTTATACCTTGGCCAACCAAGTGCTTGGTGGTTGTGTTCCTGCCAGCCCTACTCCTACTCCTGCAACTCATGGCGTCTCTGCTCTTTCTGACGCTATTGCTGCCATCAACGAACAGTTTGTCGATGGTCAAGTCCCTAGCTCAACCATTGCAAGCTTTTAAAGAGTGTAATCAATATAAAGGTGTTTATTTAAATCGTTGCAACATATTATTGCAGAAATTCTTGCAAGAGACTTGAGCATCCGAGGTAAGAGTCCCGTCGTTGGACTTGGCGAGGATGAGATCGGCGGCAGATTGGTTGGTGACTGGGTCGACTTGATAGAGGCTAAAGCCGTTTTGCTTGGCAAAGCGACACAATCGTTCCATATATTGAAAGTAGAGGTTTTTCATACCTGTCAAGTTGTTTGTAACATATCTTTTCACAATTTCAGTGTTTCGAAGGATGAAATCCATAATCAAATAAAAAGGGTTGGCCTTGGTCTTGGCATGGTGAAGAACGAGAACATTGGAGGCGTATTTCAAGCTAAAGAGATGGGTCATCATCGATCTTAAAAAGTCGTTGTAAATCCAACGACTAAAGTCCTCTAAGAATAGCTGGTCAAATTCAAAGTCTTCGTTTTCTTGATCGAGCATTTCTTCAAAACCAGAATCAAAGCCAGAAAGAGCCAATTCAAAAGCCAGAGTGATGCAGTTTTTGCCATCGATTTCGTAGTCAACACGCTCTTGATACAACCCAAGGAGGCAACTCATAGCAGAGTCTGAGTAGTTGTGTTTGCAAAGAGAGAGATAGTTGGCCAAAATTCTACCCGTGCCCGTTTCGAGGTGAGGATGAAAGCTTCGAAGCATAACCCCAACAAGTTCTCCCGCAAAGATCTCCAAATTTTTGAAAAAGACTTGAAGAGGGTTGTAAGGATATTTCATGGGATGGCCAGTGACGGGGTGGACTCCACGAATGTGAGCAAGAAGAATAGGCATGATTTTTTCATGAGTGAATGAACTTGTGTGATCAAAATAACCCCACCGAAGTTCTGCAAAATAAGCAGGCAAAGGATAGTCATCTTCAGTTGGATCAGATTCAAGCATGATATTATTGCTGGAAAAGATGGTGTAGATCAAGGGGAGATTGCGAGCCATATCAAGAAGCGTGTCGATTACAATGGCTTCGGTTGCTTTGGTTCTCGGACAATGGATGCTGAAACTTTGAAGACGCGAAAAGGAAGAGAGGTGCGGAAGGATTGTTTTGAGAGTTTCTTGCACTTGTTGAAATGTTTCTTCAGATTGGAGGAGGGGGTGGGTATCAGAAATGCCAAAATCAATAAGAAAATTTTGCACTCTGGGAAAGCATCTTGTCAAGGCTTCCATCCGATCGGCAGAGAGAAAAGAATGGTGAGTTGCTTCACGCTTGTTGTCAAAAATACAGAGTTTAACACAGAGAGTTTCAACAAAAGGACAAGTGTACTTGAAATCCCAAACGGGGTTGGGATCTTTGGGGTCGACAAGAATCACACAATGGCTGAGTTGAAAGGACAAATTTTGAAGCAACAAAGGTTGACGAGTTGTAATCACAGAGGTAACATATTCATTTCTTGCTGCGATATTCCATAAAAACGTACAAACGTGTGCCAAGGATTTTTTATCGTAGAGATATTCAAAGACCATCTCCCAGAATTCACGATATCTGGTAAAGTAAGGAAATGTTTGATGAGGACGAATGGTGCTAGCAGAAATAAGTTCCATGAGTGATTGAAAAAAAAAAATAATTATGAAAAATAGCTGCTGCCTGATGGTGACCCGGTCATGACCGGGTCGTGACCCTTTCCCCGCGGGAACTTTCTTTGGGTTTATTTTGGGCACTAACAAGGAAAAGGTTTGAGACGCTGTGAGAGAGCCTCGAGATCTTCTTGAGGAATGTGTGGTAGCGTATCAAAGAACCGAATTAGCTTGTTATCTGATGCTATTGAAAATATAGCATATTGTTGGTAGGATTTGAACTCTTCGAGCTGTTTTGAGATCAACTCCATTTTCTCAATGTTGATGTTTTTATGTCTGTCATAATCCCGATTTCCCTCCTCAATAAAATACAAATCACTCGTCAGAATACCCAAATAGGGAAGAAAAGGCAGTGATTGACGTTTTCTTTTTTCTAGTTTCTTTCGATACTTTTTGTAGTTCCTTTCGAAAGAAAATAGTCTTTGAAGCCACTGAAAGGCATCTTTGATCTTCTTGTTGAGGCGTATTAATTCAATAATTCGTTTTACAAGCCACGATTCTATTGCTGAATAAAGTTCCATGAGTAGGTGATAGTTTTTGATAGCACGTGCATGCTCTATTATTTCAGCCAAAAAAGTGAGGACTTTGAGTTGGTTTTTAGGGTCGGCTTCTCTCAGGAAGAGTTTTGAAAACCAAGCCGTAATCTTGTTGGTGTGAGCGACCATTTGGCTGATCGTGTCTTCGAGAATTTCATTTTCGTGTTCCTTCCTCCACTTGAGCATCAAAATCTCTTCGATCACGATATTGCGAAAGTATTCGGCCTCGATGAGTGTTAGCTGTTCGGTAATGTGTTTGGCAAATGAGGGCTTTTCCATCTCGGCTCCAATAATGGATAGAGTGCGTTTAGGCGGCATAGAATGGGAGCGATGACGATGCATTTTCTTTCGTAAAAGAGCGAGTCGAATTCGGTTGTAGGGCTCCAGGCAGCCTTCTTTAAAATACAAATCCAGGATTTCCATAATTACGCTATAGACAAATGTGTGCTGCTCTAGAGGTTGAAAATATTGGCGTATCCATTCTATGACAAAGTGAGAGAGAAATGGGTACTCCGTAACCCGAGTGTAGGAAAGAATAAATTGGATACAATTAAACACCTCGTCCGAGGTATTCCACTTGGGATGCACGACTACAAAAATCGGAACATATTCACGATTTTCAGAGAGAATATGTCTCAATAGATCAAACAAAGAACCTTCTCTCTTTTTGATTTTCGACATTCTTGGTTTCTATCCCTTCTAAGTGGCACAAAAGCGTATTTATGATAAAGAATTTAGAGTCTTGTTTTGGATGTATCATAATATTTTAGAAGGTTTGTTACCCATTGCAACTACTAGTGTAAAGTGCGATTTTATTGTGTTACAAAGATTCATATTCTGTTTGTTCTGGATCCATATATCTTTGGTATTCTGTTGAGAAATTTTTAGGTGTTAATTTTCTTTGTTTGAATCCAAGTTGTCTCAATATGTCTGTTCTGCTTTTTAGTTTGGGATCATCAATGGAATAGTAATTATACTTCTCGATTTGACACCAATCTGAATTTTTTTTTGTAGTTGGGATTTCTTCCTTTTGGTCCTTCTTAGCTATAATTTCTTCATCTACAAAATAAAGCGTTACTTTAGGTCCATTATTGGTAATTCTATGAAGGATTTTAATAGTACCAGTATTAACAGACCAATACAAGAGTCCACCATTTTTTTC
>CAZKFT010000051.1:0-11655 GCA_964552205.1 uncultured Gammaproteobacteria bacterium | reverse complement strand
ATGGTCACTCTCCTACTTGCTCGACCTGGGGTGCGCCGGAAATGATGGCGACCTTGGACTGGTTACGCAGGCTCGCCTGTCCGGTGACCACAACGAGTTCGCCTTCGGAGACACCTTCAACAATCTCGACATGGCCATTGTTGCGGTAGCCCACCCGAACCGTGCGGCGCTCAGCTTTGTCATCCACGATGACAAAGACGGAGGAGCGTGCATCCTCGGTGATGACCGCCTCCACCGGTATCAGCAGCGCATTCTCGCGACGGTCATGGACGATGTTGACACGGCCAAACATGCCCGGCTTCAGTACGCCGTCCTCGCTCCTGACCTCAACGGTCACACGGAAGGTGCCGGTGTTAGCGTCGATGACAGGACTGATACGGGTTACGCGGCCTGCAAACTGGCGGCCAGCCAAGGCGTCCGCGGCAACGAATGCGGGCTGGTCGACCACCAAGCGTGACAGTTCGCGCTCCGGGACATGCAGGGTCGCCAACAACGGGTCCATGGAGGTGATGACAAACACCGGATTCTGCGCATTCACCATGTTGCCGACCTTGATCATGCGCTCCGACACCACGCCGGTGATGGGAGCCGTGATTTCCGTGTAGGACAGATCGAGTTGGGCCAGTGCAAACTGTGCTTTCTGGGCGTCGAACTCGAACTTGGCGCGCTCAAAGGCCTCCGAACTGATCAGGTTGCGGGAATACATTTCGCGGCTGCGATTGAAGTCCTGCTCGAGGCGTTGCAGGGTGGCCTGAGCTCTGGACACTTCGATGCGGTAGCGTTCGTTGTCAATGCGGGCAAGGCGTTGGCCTTCGGTGACGAAATCGCCTTCCTCGACATAGATGGCATCAATGTTGCCACCCAGGCGGGGGACAACCCGGGCTTCGCGGTCCGCTTCAAGGGTGGCGGTAGTGGAATAGAACGCGGTGATAGGGCCACGCTGCACTTGAGTGACCTCCACCGGAATTGCCGGCGTTTCGTCCTCCTTGGCTACGTTATTTTGCGCCTGACCGTTGCCGCAAGCAGACAGCACCAGTGTGCCTGCGAGAAGCGTTGCCAGAGCTGAAGCCTTCAGTATGTTCGCGTTCATGGTTGCGGCTCTCTATCCCGAATATCGGGGTGACGGATTAGTGTTGTAGTGAAGTATAACAGCAAAGAAGCAGAGCGCAAGACGTTTTTTCTGTATAAAGTGCGCCCATGCGTCCGGTCACGATGGTTGTGGGCATTGTTTTGGGGTCCAGTGCCGCGATTGCACTGGGTTTGGCGGTGGTATTGCTCATTTATCTGCTGATTGGCGGCGATGAGCCCGCCATGCAGCGGGAGATCCCCGCGCTATGGCGTAATGCATTGATTTTTGTCGGATTTACGGCACTATCTGCGTTGAGCTTCTATGCTCAAATCAAGGAAAAGCGGTGGGCTTCCTTGGCCCTGGCGTCAGTCGTGTTGTCCCTGGCGGCCCTGATTACCTATTACTGGCCCTGACAATCCCGGATTGGCGGACCATGTCGGCTAGGTCAGCGACGACTTCGGCCGTGGCGGCTAACAATACATCCTCACCTTGCTCAGTAGCGTCGATGTCTTCCAAGGATTCAAGGGGCGGCAGGCCTCTAATGGCTCTGCGGGCATTCTCAAGCGCCAGCCGCTGTTGTTCCAATTGCTGGTTTTCCCTGAGCCGCTGCTCCCGATTCAAAGACACCGACGTGCGACTGCGAGCCGCCGCCATGGTGGCGTACTCCTGCTCCAGTAGCGCCAACGCCTCATCGGATGCCGCACGTTGCTCGTGGCGATTCCGTAATTCACCCATAAGCCGCGGTATATCGCCAGCGGACGCGAATGGCGTGGCGGCAATCTCATCCCAGGGCAGAGCGGTAGGCCGTTCAGATTCACCGAAACCGTTTTCGCCGTATGGCGTAGGCAGTCCAATATCCGGGACGATGCCTCGATGCTGGTTGCTACCACCGCTGACGCGGTAAAACTTCGCGATGGTGAGTTTGAGTTCACCAAGACGAGGTCCGTTGCCGCGGCTGAAGCGGTCCAGCGGTATCAACTGCTGGACGGTGCCCTTGCCGAAGGTGCGATCACCGATGATGACGCCTCGACCGTAGTCCTGGATAACGCCCGCGAAAATCTCCGAACCCGAGGCGCTGCGTCGGTCAATCAGGACTGCGAGCGGTCCGGTGTAGAGCGCGGGGGTACCGTTGTTGCGGCTGACCTGCGTGGCCCCGTCTCCGGTGCGGATTTGCACCACAGGGCCCTCACCAAGGAATAGTGCTGCCAAGTCGGTTGCCTCCGACAAGGAGCCACCCCCATTACCGCGGAGGTCGATGACAACGCCCTCGACTCCCTCGGTCTTCAGCTCGCCGAGTAGTCGACTGACGTCGCGTGTGGTGCTTTTGGCTTCCGGGTCGCCGGCCTGCAAGGCGGCGAAGTCGGCATAGAATGTCGGCAGTTCGATGACCCCGATGCGTTGGGTGCGCCCATCACGCTCGACTTCGATAATCGAACTTTTCGCTGCTTGTTCTTCCAGGCGAACCTGTTTGCGCTCGAGCCTTACCACTTGTGGTGAAGCGTCCGGGGACGAGTTGGCGGACAACACGAGCAAGCGCACGACGGTGTCTCTCGGGCCGCGAATCAACTGGACGACATCATCGATGCGCCAGCCGACGACATCCACGAACTCCCCGTCATCTCCCTGGGCTACGCCCAAGACCCGGTCATTCGGGAACAAGGCCTTGCTCTGGTCCGCCGGGCCTGAGGGCACGACGCTGACCACGCGTGTGTAATCGTCTTCCGCAACCAAGACTGCGCCAATGCCCTCCAGCGACAGGCTCATGTCGATGCGGAAATTTTCCTGTGCTCTGGGCGTCAGGTAGGCGGTGTGGGGGTCTATGGAGGTGGTCAGCGCATTCATGAATGCCTGAAATACATCGTTGGAGATTGTCTGCCCAGCCCGACGCTCGATGCCCTTGTAGCGTCGTTCGAGGGTCTCCATGACCTGCGGCCACTCCTGACCAGTCAGGAGTAGCGTCAACGCATCGTTCTTGAATCGCTGGCGGGTAATCTCGTCGAGTTCGTCCGTGCTTGCGGCCCATGGCGCGTCAGTACGGTCAAATCGGTACTGCTCATCCACGCTGAAATCCGGTTCTCCTTCAAGCTGACCGAGCAGGTAAGCGGTGCGCTCACGGACCCGCTGGTAAAAGCGGTTATAGATCGCATAGGCGGCACTCAGGTCACTGGCGCGCCGGGGTTGGACCATGCGACCACGGTACTGTTCGAACTCGGCGATGTCGCTGGCAAGGAAATAACTGCGGCTTGGGTCCAGCACGACCAAGTAGCGGTCGAAGGTCCGGGACGAGAGCTCGTTGTCGAACTCCGGGGGCGCGTAGTGCAGCCGTGAGATGACATCGCGCACCAGCATCGAAATATCGGAGTAGTGGGCTTCCGGGGCGAGTGGTCCCTCGGCAATGGTCGGGCTCGACGAAGGTCCGGTTGCGGTAGCGGACGCGGCTGCCGGCACCAGGAGTGCCGCCAGAAGCAGGTAAGCAACCAGACGAATCGATTTTGACCACATATTCATTCGCGGACTCTCATTCTGTGTGTGTAGTACCAAGACTGGGACAAGTGCCACCGTGTCAGGTTCCTGATGATAATGACATATACCACTGCTTGCACGGTGGGGTCTGGCGGTTACACTGTCGCCATCCCGGATTTTGGCAGGTTTATCGTGACAATAGGCAATGCCCGGCGCCTGTCTGTGGCTCCAATGATGGACTGGACCGACCGCCACTGCCGGCGAATTTTCCGCGCCGTGACCCGTCAGGCGCTCCTGTATACCGAAATGGTCACCGCTTCAGCAGTGCTGCGCGGTGACCGGGCGCGGCTATTGCGCTTCAACGATATCGAGCACCCTGTGGCCGTTCAACTCGGCGGATCTGACCCGGCCGAGCTCGCTGCCGCGGCAACCATCGCGGGCGATCACGGCTACGACGAAGTGAACCTCAACTGCGGATGTCCCAGCGACCGGGTGCAGTCCGGCCGGTTTGGGGCCTGCCTGATGGCAGAGCCGGCATTGGTTGCGGGAATCGTGCAAGAGATGAAGCGCGCGTGCAGCGTGCCGGTGACTGTGAAATGCCGGATCGGAATAGATGACTGCGACACCTGGGATGACTTCGTGCATTTCGTAGATACCGTGTCGGAAGTAGGTTGCGATACCTTCATAGTCCACGCGCGCAAAGCCTGGCTCCAAGGCCTGTCTCCGAAAGAGAATCGCGAGATTCCGCCATTGGATTACGCTCGGGTGGTGCGCCTCAAGCAAGAACGTCCACATCTGACCGTGGTCTTGAACGGCGGGTTGCGAACGTATGAGGGCGTCATGGCTGCGTTGGAGCAGGTAGACGGTGTCATGCTCGGGCGCGCCGCCTACCACGATCCTTGGCTGCTCGCGCAGTTGGAGCAACCGGTGTTCGGTGTCGCCGCACCCGCTGCAAACGCAGAGGAAGCGGTTTCCAGCTGCTTCCCGTATATTCAGGCTGAACTCGACGCAGGCACGCCATTACAAGCCATGACACGGCACCTTCTCGGCTTCTTCCAAGGCCGCCCGGGCGCGCGCCAGTGGCGCCGTCATTTGAGCGAGCATGCCCACCGTCAGGGCGCTGGAGTGGAAGTTGTTGAACAGGCATTGGCACATTTGAAAAGGGAGAATTAGATGTCACGACCCACCAACGATGGATACGAGGCAATGGCGAAGCGGGGTTGGTTCGTCCGCTTTCTGGATACCGTCGAGTGGTTAGGCAACCTGTTGCCACACCCTGTCACCTTGTTCGCGATTCTGGCGACCGCAATGGTTCTGTTGTCGGGTCTATTCGGATGGCTGGGCGTTTCGGTGGTCGATCCGAGGCCAGGCGCAGCCGCAGGAGCGACCATTGAGGCGATAAGCCTGATGAATGCCGAAGGTGTCCGTCGCATCCTTTCGAACCTCGTCTCCAACTTCGTCAACTTCGCGCCATTGGGTGTCGTGTTGGTCGCCATGCTTGGTGTTGGAGTAGCGGAGAAATCTGGATTGCTGTCGGCTATGGTTAGAGGCATCGTCCTCGGCGCGCCACGCCATGTGGTGACCGTGGCCGTGGTGTTTGCGGGAGTCATCTCCAATACGGCATCTGAAATGGGCTATGTGGTTCTGGTCCCGTTGGCAGGCGCCGTGTTCCTGGCATTGGGCCGACATCCGCTTGCTGGCATGGCAGCGGCTTTCGCCGGTGTTTCGGGAGGTTATAGCGCCAACCTGTTCATCGGTACCGTTGACCCGTTGTTGGCTGGCATTACCCAGGAAGCGGCGCGTCTGATTGATTCTGGCTACGAAGTGCATGCGCACGCGAATTGGTTCTTCATGGTAGCGAGTACTTTCCTCATCACGGTTATCGGGTCGCTGGTGACGATTTTCATTGTCGAACCCAAACTCGGTAAATACGACAGCTCCTTTGCAGACCCCAGTGTTCTGGATGACCGCACACTTGAGAAACTGCAAGGCAGAGAGTACAGGGGGCTGGGCTCAGCGGCGTTGGCGGCACTTGCGGTGCTTGGGCTCATGGCCTGGTTGGTGGTCCCGGAAGGCGGCGTGCTTCGTGACCCGGTTGATGGAAGCGCTGGACCATTCTTCCGCAGCATCGTGGCGTGGATCTTCGTGTTTTTCCTCGTGACCGGTTTTGCCTACGGCCGTGTGGCTGGCACCATGCGCACAGACCGCGATGTCATCGATGGAATGGCTTCTGCTATCTCGACGCTAGGTCTGTATGTGGTTTTGGTGTTTTTCGCCGCTCAGTTCGTCGCGTTCTTTGGCTGGACCAATCTTGGCATCATCACAGCCGTCACCGGCGCTGATTTTCTGTTGGCTATCGACATGACAGGTCCCATCGTATTCCTGTTCTTCATCATGATGTGCGCGGTGGTGAATTTGAGCCTAGGGTCGGCGTCCGCGCAGTGGGCTGTGACAGCGCCGGTATTCGTACCAATGCTCATGCTGATCGGATACGCACCCGAGACCATCCAGGCGGCATACCGAATCGGCGACTCCACGACGAACATCATCACCCCCATGATGAGTTACTTCGGGCTCATCCTTGCCTGGGCGACACGCTATAATAAGAACTTCGGCATCGGCACCATGATTGCGACCATGCTGCCGTACTCGATCTTCTTCTTCATCTTCTGGGTGTCGTTGTTCTACCTGTGGGTATTTGTACTCGGACTCCCGGTAGGACCTGGTTCAGCTACCTATTATCCGGCAACGCCGTAGGTCGAGACGGAAAGCGGATTTCGTGGGCGTGGGATTCCAGCCAATCCGCCCATTTGTCCAGATGCAGGTGACCCTCGGCCATCAACTGCGGGTCGCGTGCTTCAAGGCCTGATGCCACAGACCGAAGCCCACGCACGAATCGGTCGCGGAAAATGCGGGGCATGTCGTCGTGCATCCGCGCAAGACCGATATCTCGGACCATGTCGGCGTGTTCGAGTGCGATACGGGTAAGACGCAGGATGGCATCCCGTTCTTCCTGATTGGGAACCTGGCCCGAGGTGGTGAAGCGGTTGGTCAACCGGGTCGCATCATTGCTGGCCTCAATCGCCAAGTGAAAATGCAGGGCGTCCGGGTTCAGGTCATGCTCGCGTTCGCAACCAACACTTGCCATGACAGCAACTGCCAAACCCAACAACACCAGCTTCATTCGGCAGGTGGCCAGGGGTGCAGTTCCATGGCGATGATGTCCATGACCTCCCCGTAACTCATTCCCGTGATGAATGGTGAGATGACGATGAGCATCAGGCAGGCGTTGCCGATTCCGAGGGAGACCTTGTCGCCGAAGCCCCAAGGTGCGGTCCAGCCACCCCATCCGACCTTCGGCGGCTCGTCCTTGGGAATGTCCTTGCCTTGGGATTTACCACGGCCCGCTGCGGCTGCTCGAGCGACTTGGGCGGCGTCATCTACAGTGAGCAGGATGCCGCGCAGGGCGCGCTGCCAGGCGATGAAGCGTCCGGTGGCCTGCGCGCCACGAGCGGCGGCCGAAAGACCAGCGACGCCCATTACGAATTCCATGTACACGCCTAGCGCCAGCGCGAAGAAAACCAGCGCCACGTCCAGTTTGATTTCCCACGCAACTCGGGCTGCGGTATGGAGGGTGGAAGGGTGTTCGCGCCAGTGGACGTACCATTCGAGGGCCGCATGGGCACCGACCACCACGACCAGCCAGAACAGGCTGATGGCAAGACTCAGGGTGACCGCCAGACCGATATAAAGCACGATGAACAGCCATGAGTCGTCATGGTTGACTATCCACTCATGTACCGCGCTACCAGCCCCCTTGGTCATCCGTCGTTTATAGCACCGAAAATAATGATATAAAAGCCACTTATGAGGGGGTTCCTGGACGAGTTGCGCCGACGAAAGGTCACCAAGACCGCAGCGGTCTATGCGGTAGTGGCTTGGGTTGTCATTGAAGCCAGTTCAGTCATTTTCCCAGCGTTGCAATTGCCCGAGTGGACAGTCACCTTCATCGTTGTCCTGGCACTCATCGGCTTTCCCGTGGTTCTCATTTTCTCCTGGGTGTTCGATTTCACGCGTGAGGGAGTGGTCCGTACACCCGATGTCCATGACCTGTCGCCCGATCAGGCTGCGACTCTCCGCAAGGGTCGCTTGGTCGATTTTGTGGTAATCGCCGTATTGCTGGGTGTGATTGGCTGGTTGGGTTGGGAGCGGGCGTTTGATGGGGAGGACGATGGGTTCACCGTGGCGTTGGATTCCATCGCCGTACTTCCGTTTGTGAACATGTCCGGCGACCCCGAGAATGAATACTTCGGTGACGGTCTTGCGGAGGAGCTTTTGAACGCGCTGGTCCGAGTCGAGGGCTTGCGGGTCGCTGCACGCACATCCTCCTTCGAGTACAAGGGCCAGAACCTGGATATCCGACGCATCGGTGAAGCGCTGAATGTCGCCACCGTGCTGGAGGGCAGCGTCAGGCGGTCGGGTGACCGCGTGCGCGTCACCGCGCAGTTGATTCGCGCTGAAGACGGGTTCCATCTCTGGTCGGAGACGTATGACCGGCAGATGCAGGACATCTTCGTGGTTCAGGATGACATCTCACTGGCCATTGTTGACGCGCTCAAAGTAACGCTCGGATCGCGCGAGCGAGCACTGGTTACTACGCATTCAACATCGGATGTTGCCGCGCTCGAGGCCTATATGAAAGGGCGCTTCGAAATGAACAAGCGCACCGGCGCAGCGCTACGGCGAGCCATCGAGCATTTCGAGGCCGCCATCGAGGCAGACCCGTCCTATGCGCGAGCCTACAGTGGCCTCGCCGACTCCTGGGTACTCATCAGCTCCTACGGCGGCATACCGATTGAGCAGGCAACCGCGACCGCTGAGCCGTTCGCGCGTCGCGCACTTGAACTTGACCCTAACCTTGCAGAAGCTCATGCGTCCTTGGGTCTCGTGCTCCGGAACAACGGTGAGCATGCGGACTCCATTGCGCCGTTCGAACGCGCGATTGAACTGAACCCGTCCTACAGCCCGGCCTACCACTGGTTGGGCTTGTCATACGCCAGCGCCGCACGCTTTGAGGATGCTTTGCGGGTTTTGCGCAAGGCGGTGGAAATCGACCCGCAGTACCTGACCGCGAAGCGTGCATTGGCTTCCCAGTTGCGGGAGCTGGGCCGTCACGAGGAGGCCGATGCGCTGTGGGCCCGTATCCAGCGGGAACACCCGTCCGATCCATTCACCTTTTACGGCTTGGCTGGAGACGCCCAAGGACGTGGGGCGCGTGTAGAGGCCTTCCGCCATTTGGTGCGTGCGGTCGAACTGGCCCCCTCTGACGCAACCATGCGTGCCAACCTCGTTAACAGTTTGATCCAGTTGCACGATTACGAAAGAGCAGCGGAACAGATGGAAATCCTGAGCCGGTTGGAGCCATCGCACCCGATGGTCATGCGCTTTCCCATCACGCTTGCATTCGCCACCCTAGAGCCCGCTGCCGTGGAGTCGGCAATACAGACGGTACTGGAGTGGCCGGACAACATGGAGAAGAATGCAACGCTCTGCAACCTGACGCAGGTCACGGACCGATTGGATTTGGCGCAGGAGTATTGCAGGCGCTATCTGGCGGACTCGAACTGGTCACTGGACAGTGGCGCACCGATTTCAAACACAGCAACCGATGCCGCGGCCGCAATGGCCATGGTGTCGTTCATGGTTGGAGATGATGCGACCGCGCATCGTTACCTCGACGCTATTCTCGATTTTGTCGAAGTGCTGGAATCTCAAGGCGTCCCGGCAGACGAGGTGGGCTGGATCAGGGAGTTGATTCGCGCGCATCGTGGCGAGGCAGTCGAGCCGTTGCTTGCACTCCTTCCACCCCAGCTACGCAAGGGCAACTGGAACTTGGGCGCTGCTGACCGAATGCCGATGTTCCGTCCACTGCATGGTGACCCGAGGTTCGAGGCGATTATCGCCGATGCAAAATCCGAGGTGAGTGCTGTGCGGGCTCAGACCGATAGCATCCCCTTGCCGGGAAACTGAGTCAGGTAGCGGTGGTGCCCGGTGAGAGCAGTCGTAGCCCTACAATCCCTGCGATGATCAATGCCACGCAGGCGATACGTCCGGCGGTCACCGGTTCACGGAACAACAGAATGCCCAGAACAAAGGCCCCCGCAGCGCCGATGCCGGTCCACACTGCATAAGCGGTCCCGATTGGCAGGTCTCGTGCCGCGAGCGCCAGGAGGTACATGCTGATGGCCATTGCGCCGATGGTGAGCGCGCTTGGAAGGCCGCGGGTGAAGCCATCGGTGTATTTCAAGCCGACCGCCCAGCCAATCTCGAAAAGTCCCGCGATGAAAAGTATGGTCCAAGCCATGGTTTACACTCCTGTTCGATGACTGATGCACTGTGCTGGAAATGTGGTACCGCAATCAACCGCCCGTTGCGGACGCTGCAGCGCTCGGATCGTTGTGGGCACTGCGAGGCCGACCTGTATAGCTGCCGGATGTGCCGTCACTATGCGCCGCAGCTCAATCGACGGTGTTCTGAAGACAAGGCAGATCCACCACGCGATGCTGATCGGGCCAACTTCTGTGACTGGTTCGACCCCAACCCTGTCGCGTACACCGGCACTGCAGAGGACAAGGCCGAAGCGGCACGGAAAGCGCTGGAGAATCTGTTCAAGAAATAACCCGTCACCGGGGTGGGTGGGGAATTCGTCCAGTTTCGCCGGGCACACGGGGGAATTCATCCCGGTCCCACCGTTCCACGGCGGCCTGGATTCGTTCTCTTGTGCTGGCGACGTAGTTCCAGTGGATGAAGCGTTCGCCATCCAAGGGCGCGCCACCCACGAGCATGAAGTGGGCCCCGGACGGGCCTGCTTCAATGGTCACCTCAACGCCAGAGGAGAGGATTGTCAGGTGGTTCGTCTTCATTTTCACCCCATCCACAAATGACTTGCCCTTGATGGGATACACGGCCCGGTCGACGTGCTCGGTACCGACCTGCACCGACGCGCCACCGGAAAGATGGATGTCGCAATACAACGTTGGGGAAAACACTTTCACAGGTGAGGTCTCGCCAAACGCGGATCCAGCCACGACGACGATTCGAATGCCGTCTTGGTCAAGTACGGGTAGCGTTCTTGCGGAGTGGTGGTGGAATGCGGGGGCGGTCTCCTCATGTGCCTGCGGCAGCGCGACCCATGTCTGGATGCCATGCAGGGAGATGTCCTTGTCCCGCGATTCCTCGGGTGTGCGCTCTGAATGGACAATGCCGGATCCTGCCGTCATCCAGTTCACATCACCGGGCTGTATGTCCTGTACGAACCCCAAGCTGTCACGATGACGTAAACATCCCTCGAACAACCAGGTGACGGTCGCGAGACCGATATGGGGATGCGGCCCGATATCCACCGCGATATCGGCAGGGCCCATATGATCCATGAAAATGAATGGGCCGACAGACCGTCGTTTGGCCTGTGGGAGCAGTCGCTTGACCGGCAGACCGAGGACATCGGATTTTTTGGGTGGAAGCGTCAGTTGTATCATCGCGGCCCCCTCTCAAGTGTCCAGATTTCCGGGTCATCGGCGCTTGGCTGAAACCCGACACGCCGGTAAGTGGCGATAGCTACGGCGTTACCGTCCTCCGGGTCCACCAGCAAGCGATCAACCCGCGAGTCTGTCCAGCACACCTGACTGACGAACTCGTCCAACATGCGCGTGCCCAGTCCTTTGCCTAGTATGCTCGCATCGCCCAGAAACAGATCCAATCCCCAGGTGCCTGGTGGCTGGCTACTCCATGGACCAGAGGGCGCAAGCGCTGCATCGTAGCGTTGGACAAACCCTATGGGCTCATCATCGAGGTAGGCAATGTAATGCTCGAGCCACGCGCTGCCGAGATCTTCCAGCATTTCGCTTAGCCAATCGTCCGCGGGATGGAACCAGCGCGCCACATGAGGCTCTTGGAGCCAACGCGCGAGTAGCGGCAGGTCGGCATGGCGCAGGCGGCGGAAAGAGATGTCCGACATGGCGAAACAGGGTACACCTTTAGGGGCGGGAATTGCTCGGGCCCGCCTTCGGCGGTCCAAAATCGCTCCCGGCGATTTTGTGAACCCGCTACGCGGGTTCAACCCG
>CAZKFT010000050.1:0-12006 GCA_964552205.1 uncultured Gammaproteobacteria bacterium | reverse complement strand
CTACGAGATGTTGTTGCCTATGTGATTTCACTTCATGACGGAGAACCGCAATGAAAACCAAGATCGTCCATTTTTTCGCGGCGTTCGCGATTGTGTTGAGCGGGGTCACCGTGGCCCCGGGCGAGGCGCTGGCCTGCGATACCTGCAACCTCGCCTTCGCACAGGAACTGCTGGATGAGCGAGCAGGCTCGCTGGCGGGTCAGGACATGTTGCGCACGATGAGAGCGCAAGCGTCCCTGGAAGTCGGCGAACCCAGCGCGGCAGCAGCGACTGTCGCCGCAGCGCAGGCTGCAGCGCGGACCGCGCCACGGTCAGCACCAGCAGGTAGCGGCCGTTTCCGCGGTGCCGAGTTCGACCGTGTCTTCGGCGGGGATGACTTCATCGAAATTATCCGTCGCGACGAGGCACTCGAAGCCGCTCCTACAAGCTATGTCCCGCAGGACACTGCCCCGGACAAGGAGTTCACCATCTCCCTGGAAGAGGGTCAGGTCTACATCGGGCAGGGCGTGATGTACGACGGGTTCACCACCAACGGGTCCATCCCCGGCCCGACCATTGTCGTGACCGAAGGTGACATCGTGCGGCTGAACTTCGTGAACGAAGGCACCATCCCTCATGGTGCTTCCATTCACGCGGCCTACACCCAGACCTCCAAGTATGTCGGGCAGATTGCCCCTGGGCAGACCAAGAGCGTGACCTTCCGCGCCACCATGCCGGGTGTGTACATGTACCACTGCGCGCCGGGCGGACACGCCATCCCGATGCATGTGCTGTTCGGGCAGTACGGCATGATTGTGGTAGAGCCGCGTGAGAACAAATACCGCATGGAGGAGCAACTCGGCCGCGAGCCGGATGTGAACCTCTACCTCTTGCAGCACGAGATCTTCGCCAGCGGTCGTGATGCCATCGAAGGTAGCCCCAGCTATACCGCCTTCAACGGCAAGGTGTTCCGCTATGTCGAGGAACCGATCGTCGCCAAGCCAGGTGACTATGTCCGCATCCACTATCTCAATGTCGGCCCGACCCAGATGTCCACCTTCCACATCGTTGGCATCGTGTGGGATTACGTGTACTGGCAGGGACATCCGGACGCCTGGATGCCAGGTGGGCAGACTGTCACCTCGGGACCCTCGGACTCCTGGGTCATTGAGTTCCGCGTACCACCTGATGAGGGCACCTACCTGATGCTCGATCATTCGGTCGGCAATACCAGCCGCGGCGCCATCGGTATTTTGCAGGCCGACCGCAACGCGCAGACCCCTATGACCATCCTGGCGGAGGGTCCGACCTACACCGCCGCAGAACTGGAGGAAATGGCAGCGCGCGCTGTGCGCACCGTCAATCCGTTCGGGATTGGCAGCGGGCAGGAAGGCAGTCTGGCCGAGCCGGATGTGCCGGTAGTATATGGACCGGAAGTCGATGAGGTGACCGTTCGTATCATCGGTAACTCCTATTACCCGAAGGTCATCGAGATCGAACCGGGTACCCGCGTTCGCTGGGTCAACGAGGAAGTGTTCACCTACATGGGTGGTGAGTTCTCGGGAATCCATAACGCGGTCGGTATCGCCGGGCCGGAGATGTTCTCCACCCGGATGCTCGGACACGCAGAGAGCGACAGCGTGGTGTTCAATGTCTCCGGCATCTACGAGTACATGTGCGCACCCCATCCCTATATGCGGGGCCGCATCATCGTCCGCGAGCCGGGTGCGACACCTACGGGCACAACTGGCGGCACCATGGGTCGGGTACCTAGCTGGCTGCCAATCGCCGCCATCCTCGCCCTGCTACTGGGTGTCTTCGCCACTGTGGTCACGCTGGCCAACCGCCGCGACTGATTCACCTGCCCCCTGGGGGCCGGAGGTCAACAAGACTCCGGCCCCTTTTCTTTTACAATGCCAGCATGAACTTCGAGCATAGCCCGCGGGCGCTGGAAATCCTTGAGCAGGTCGATGCCTTCCTTAAAGTGCATGTCGAGCCGGTCGAGGTGGCATTCTGGGAGGATGTGCGCAGCCGCTGCAGCGGCGGGGACTGGAAGTCGTGGTCAGTTCCGCCACTATTGGAGGAATTGAAGTCCAAGGCAAAGGATGCCGGCCTTTGGAACCTCTTCCTGCCGGACCCGAAACTGGGCGCCGGCTTATCCACACTTGACTACGCACCTATCGCGGAGCGTACCGGGCACAGTCTGCTCGCCCCCACCGTGTTCAATTGCAACGCCCCGGACAGCGGCAATATGGAATTGCTGTGGCGATTCGGCAGCGACTCACAGAAGCAGGCATGGTTAAAGCCCTTGCTGGCTGGATCCATCCGTTCCGTGTTCTGTATGACGGAGCCGGATGTTGCGTCATCGGACGCCACCAATATGCAGGCGACTGCCACCGTTGAAGGCGACGAGATTGTCCTCAACGGACGGAAGTGGTGGTCCAGCGGGGCCGGCGACCCGCATGCGCGAATCGCCATTTTCATGGGCCTGACCGCCGACCCTGCGAAGGACCGCCACCATCAGCATTCGATGGTACTGGTACCGCTGGACACCAAGGGCGTGACCGTTGAGCGCATGCTGCCTGTGTTCGGAGACTTCGATCCACCCCATGGTCACGGCGAGATGGTGTTCGACAACGTTCGCTTGCCGCTCGACCATTTCATCGGCGGGCCAGGCCAGGGATTCGATATCGCGCAGGCACGTCTGGGCCCGGGCCGCATCCACCACTGCATGCGATGCATCGGTGCTGCCGAGGAGGCCTTGTCACTCACGCTGGCGCGCGCCTCGAAACGGGTCGCCTTCGGCAAACCCATCGTAGAGCTGGGCGGAAACCGCGAGCGCATCGCTGAAGCGCGCATTGCGATCGACCAGGCTCGCCTGCTAACACTGCATGCGGCGTGGAAAATTGACCAAGTAGGTGTGCGGAGCGCCATGACCGAGATCTCGGCCATCAAGGTCGCGGCGCCCCGCGTCCTGCAACAGGTTGTAGACATGGCCATCCAGATGCATGGCGGCGCAGGTCTCTCGCAGGACACGCCACTTCCACCTTTCTTCGCCCAGGCGCGTGCACTGCGTCTGGCCGACGGGCCGGATGAAGTTCACCTGGCGATGATTGCGAAGCTGGAGCTCAGCAAACACCAATGAAGCGCGTATTCATCACCGGCGGCGCAAGTGGACTTGGCCGCGCACTTGCCCTGCATTATGCGCGGTCCGGTTGGAGAGTCTGCATCGCAGATGTGAACGACGAGCGTGGGCGGGCCACGGCACTTGAGCTTGGTGAACACGGCCTCTACATGCATGCCGATGTCATGCGAGAAGCCGACCTCATGGATGTGGCGGAACGACTGCAACAGGACTGGGGCGGATTGGACCTGCTCGTGAACAATGCCGGTGTCGCGCAGGCCGGAGGCATCGATGAGGTCTCGATGTCTGATTGGAGCTGGATTGTCGAGATCAACCTACTGGGCGTGGTACGGGGCTGCAAGGTGTTCACGCCCATCTTCAAGCACCAGGGCAATGGCCACATCCTCAACATCGCCTCCATGGCCGGCTTGCTGGATGTCCCGCGCATGGCTGCCTACAACACGACCAAGGCCGCCGTCGTGTCGCTCTCCACCACACTGCACCAAGAACTGCAGGAGCGCGGCATCCATGTCAGCGTTGCCTGCCCTTCGTTCTTCCAGACCAACCTGCACGAGACCATGCGCTCGACCGACCCAAAGCTGCTGGCCGTGATGCGCAAGATGCTGGCCAAGGGCAGGATGGATGCTGATGAGGTGGCCCGCCTGATTGCCCGCGGTGTCGAGAAACGGAAGATGTTCATCCTCCCACACGGCGAAGGCCGTCTCAGCTGGATGCTCAAACGCTGGCTGCCGCATGGTCTATACAGCCGGATGATTACCCGCGCCACCCGCTTCCTGAACCGGCAACAGTGAGCAACATCCGGCCAGGCGAGGAGCTCGACGCGGGTGCGGTAACGCGGTGGCTGCAATCAGAAGGCATCGAGGTCAGTGGCATACCGCAGGTCACGCAGTACGTCGGCGGCGCCTCCAACTGGACCTACCGGCTGCGCTACGAAACCCTCGACCTTGTTTTACGCCGCCCGCCCGCAGGCACCAAGGCGAAATCCGCTCACGACATGGTGCGGGAATTCACCGTCCAGAAGCTGCTCAAGCCGGCCTACCCCCTGGTTCCAACCATGATTGCTTTGTGCAAGGACCAGTCCGTCATCGGCTGCGATTTCTATGTGATGCAGCGGGTGGATGGCCATATACCTCGTGCAAACCTGCCGCGGAAGGTTGTCCTCGACCCGCCCGGCACACGCTTGCTGTGCACCAATATGCTCGACCGCTTGGTCGACCTTCACGCCATTGATCCGGTATCCGTCGGCCTGGGTACGCTGAGCAGAGGCACTGGCTACTGCAAACGCCAGGTCGAGGGCTGGGATGGGCGCTACGAGAAAGCACGTACCTGGAATGTGCCGAGCTTCCGGCGCGTGCGTGAATGGTTGCATGCGCACACACCCGAGGACATCGCGTCCTGCGTCATCCACAACGATTGGCGTTTCGACAACCTCGTCCTCAGCCGGGATGACCCGACCCGCATCGTGGGCGTCCTGGATTGGGAGATGGCCACCGTCGGAGACCCGCTGATGGATCTTGGCAGCATGCTCGCCTACTGGGTGCGCCCGGATGACAACTTCATCCTGCGCTCCATGCGACGCCAGCCCACGCATTTGCCTGGCATGTTGTCGCGGCAGGAGGTGGTTGAACACTACCTGCAACGCACCGCATTGCATCCGGCATCTTGGGCGTTCTACGAAGTCTTCGGGGTGTTCCGACTCGCCGTCATCGCACAGCAAATCTACTATCGCTACCATCACCGACAAACCCGCAACCCAGCATTCCGGCATTTCTGGGTGCTGGTCCATGTGCTCGAACGCCGGTGCCGGAAACTCATTCCATGACCCGCATCCTGCTCGTCCGCCACGCGCAGGCCTCGTTCGGGGCAGAGAACTATGACCAGTTGTCCGAGCTTGGTCATGCGCAGGCGCGTCATCTCGGCACAATCATTGCCCAACGAGCTCCGGCGCTGTCATCCGTGTGGCATGGCACTTTGCGTCGGCACCGGGAAACGGCCACCGGCGCATTGGCGGGGCTTGGAGCCGGTACCCTGTTGCAGGTGGATGCACGGCTGGATGAATTCGACCACCTGGAAGTGCTCACACGGCATGCACCGGACTTTCGTGAACACGCTACACGGGCGGACGACCCCGCGAAAGCACTCGCCAAACTGTTCCATGAAGCGATGATGAGGTGGATCAGCGGCGCTCATGACACCGAATATGTGGAATCCTGGTCTGGTTTCCGTGACCGTAGCCATAACGCCCTCCGGACACTGGCCGCGCAGGCCGCACCCGGAGGCGTTGTCGTGGCCATCACCTCCGGCGGTGTCATCACTGCCATCGCGCAGTCCATCTTGGGAATGGATGATCTCGAGGCATTTCGCATGAGCCTCAAGCTGGTCAACGGCGGGCTCACTACCGTCCGGTTAGAAGCCGATAGCCCATCCCTGGAAGCATTGAATGAGCATGACCACTTTTCAGGTGAACACGCCCACCTCCTGACCTTGCGCTAAGCCTATACTACGACGGCAAAAAACCTACAGGGGGAGTTTCCATGCGCATGATTCGCGAGTTCAAGGATTTTGCGGTAAAGGGCAATGTGGTTGATATGGCGGTTGGCGTCATCATCGGTTTGGCCTTCGGGAAAATCGTCACTTCTTTCGTCGCAGATGTCGTGATGCCCCCGATAGGTGTCCTTTTGGGCGGCGTGGACTTCCGTGATTTGGCATACACCCTGGTCGAAGCTGAAGGCGAGGCGTCTGCCGTGGTCATCGCCTATGGTCAGTTCATCCAGACTGTCGTGGACTTCGTCATCATCGCTTTCGTCATCTTCATGGTGGTGAAGGCGCTCGCCAGATTGAAGCGCAAAGAGGAAGTCGCTCCCGCCGAGATCACTCCACCGAGCGAGGAAGTTGTCCTGCTGACGGAGATACGGGACCTGCTCAGGAAGTAGGGACATCCGCATCAGCGAGCAAGTTCGTCCAGTTCCGCCGACAGCTGTTGCTGGTAATCATTTTCTTCTCTCCCGGGAAGCTGTCGTAAAGAGCGCAGTGGGCACGGTGTGAGAGCGCATCCGTTCTCTCTTCATACCCCGCGATCCACTTGAGCAGCATTTCCAGAGTGGCGTCTTGCGCCTCTTTGGATTTGTACTTATGGGGCTCCCACGGCCGGTTTCTCGCATTTTCCTGGCAGAGATGGACGGGCAGGTTCATGAAGATTGCCTCCGTAGCAAACGGTTTCACCAGTTCAAGCAGATCCGCATAGCAGCCCTCTATGACCCACTCTGCGTTGTCACTGACGAACTGCTGAATGTCAGCATACGCGCCGTCGAGAGGCCGCCGTTCCGGCGGATTTGACGGCAGCCAGGCCAGAACATCCAGATCGAGATGCGCCAGCCCCTCCTCGCGAAGCTCCGTCGCCAATGTAGATTTCCCCGAACCCGAGTTGCCGAACACGATGACTTTTCTCACTGACCCAATCTCCGCAAGCGTCTTGCGCCGAGCGCCGCCTGCCAACTCCGATAGTACAAGTTCACCACGTCACTCCGCGATTTCATCCGAGACCAATGTCAGAACGACGCTGCCCACCTTCCGTCCGGAGTCGGCGCGTCGATGTGCATTGACGATTTCCTGGAACGGAAGGCAGCAGTCGACCACCGCCTCCAGATCTCCCGCAGCCGCTCGTGCCGCCAGAGATCTCATGTCTTCAGCATGTTCACCCGCTGTACCAACGACGACGCGCCTTCCGCTGAGCATCGCCCAGACCGGAGAGAACAGCATCTGCGGAAGATTCGCGGAGACAGCGACCAGGCGACCACCTTTCTTTAATACCTTGCGGCAACGAGAGTAGGGAGCATTGCCGACCGTATCGACAATCACATCGTAGCGGCGAGGCTGGGCAGCGAAGTCTTCGCGCTTGTAATCGATGACCTCAGCTGCTCCTAAGGAACGCACCCTCGAAGCATTCGCGCCGCTACACACGGCCGTTACGACCGCACCAGCGTGACTGGCAATCTGTACCATCGCCACCCCTACCGCGCCGGAGGCTCCATTGACCAGCACGCTTTCACCTGCGCGAAGTTCCGCCTTCCGAAAAAAATGCAGCGCAGTACTGCCCCCGAAAGGGAGGGCGACGGCCTCTTCGAAAGTCAGGTTGGCTGGAATCAACGAGATTGCGGCGTGCTGGGTGACGCATACGAACTCGGCATGACAGCCCATCGTGCTGCACAGCCCGAAAACGCGGTCGCCGACCTCGAATTTGTCTACATTCGGCCCCGTTGCATCCACTACACCTGCGAACTCGAGGCCCAATATGGGTTTTCGCGGCCGAAAGACCCCGAATGCCAACCGTGCAAGCAACCCAAAACCAAGTGGAATTCGCATCGCACGTAACCGCGAGTCGCCTGCGGACACTGTTGTGGCATGTACCCGGACCCGAATTTCTTCCGCTGCTGGCGTAGGTTTTTCAAACTCATCTATCCGGACGACTTCGGGTGGTCCGTATTGGTGATTGATGGCCGCTTTCATGTCTCATCATATCAACTTGGAAAATACGGCGATAATATCCGTCTTACGGATTAGGATGGGGTGCGGATATGAAATGGGTGGGTGCGTTAGCGCTGTGCGCAATGACAGCGGCTGTGGCCGCGCCGGAATGGCGTGAGATTCCATATAAGGACCTGCACGAGGCCTTCAGTCGCGATTTTATCGGCGACGCGAAGTATGCGCGCGTGACACGCTCGCTTAGGGTTCAGGACGAGAACTTCCGCCAAGAGGACCTGCGGCTCATCGTAGCAGCCACAGCCGGGCCGATTGAGGTCGCCATTGACGCCGATGGGACCGTCGTAAACTTTCCCCTGTCGCAGGCGCTATTGCAGGAAAATCCACCGGTGCGCACGAACGCGCCGCCGGGAAAGCTCGCGATGACCATGGCATTCAACTCGACGGTCCCGCCGGCCGAGTCTATGCCTTATGCGGTCATCGTCGAGATGACGGACGAGTACAACGATCTGGTCAGGCGGCGGGGCGTCATGGCGCGCTTGATGATGCCGAAACCCAAGGGCCTCCTTGTTGAGTTCGGATCAGGCGTCGACGCGCACGCGCGTATCGGTGAGGAAGTGATTAACACCAATGCGGAAGGCACCCTCACAATCCCACTTCGCCGAGCGTGGAACCGCCGGCCCCCGCTGATTCAGTTCTCGGCGATGCCGACCCGGCTGTCATTACAGCTCGACACTTGAGCAAATCCATCGAAATTACGGGTAAAGGTGGTGCCCAGGGACGGACAAAATCGCCGGGAGCGATTTTGGCCATCACGCGCAGCGTGATGGCCCCGAAGGGGCGAGGCCCATGGATGGGCCGAGCAATCGAACCGCCGACACGGGGATTTTCAAGCTGATGTGTCGGTCGGCGGGTTTGTTTTTATAACAGCTACTTGGCGGCGCCTGCCTGCTCCCATACCGCTGTTCACTGTAAGTTCACTTGTGGGTCACTGCGGCACACTCCTCCGTGTACTGCGTTGGTAGTGCTCTCTGGTAAAAGCGCTAAAATCCGCCTACTTAGTTACCTCTGCGCCGCAGTAATGCTTCTCTCAAATTCTCATTTTTTGGGATTTCTTGCGCTTGACATGAATTTCCTTAGGGACCAAAGTCAGGAGCGGAACACAGGGAGGTGGTTCATGCCTGCCAGATTCATCGCTCTAGCACTCTTCACAGTCGTAGCAATTTCACTGTCGACACCTGGAACGTCATTTGCGGATGGTGAGTATTTCTATTGCGTAAATCCACGCACGAACTTTGGTGACTGCGGCACTGTGGGCCAACAATACTGGTCTACGACTAAGGCCGGTGCCATAGCGCTACGCGAAGCACAAAGTCTCGGCGCTTGTAGCTCCGAAGCAAGGTATCCGTACAACTTCAATCCCAACTGGCCGACGCATCCAACAAGTGGACAGGCCATTATCCATCATAGCTCCGGTAATCCCGGAACATATATGATTGACCTTGGCCTACCAATCGGATCGTGTAATCCAGATGCTCGCACTATCGGGCACACGCGCATTGCCTGCGTTGGCGGTCCTTGTACGCCTCCCGAACCAGAGCCTGAACCAGATCCCCCCGTCAAGAAGGACAAGAACCTCGGGCGCAGCTGCACCGCCGACGCACCGAGCGCGTGCGACAACGGCTCCAACCCGATCAACGGCGCGACCGGCAACAAGTATCAGCACGAGATCGATTACACCGGCGCAGGCCCCGGCGGCCTGCGCTTTGCGCGTCACTACAACAGCATGGCCGGCACCAACGATGTGTTGGGCCACAACTGGCGCCATCACTACGCGCGCCGCATCGAGACTGTGAGCGCGACGCGGGTGCGTGCACACCGCGCTGATGGTCGTGCGTACGACTTTGATCTGATCAGTGGCAACTGGGTTGCTGATGCGGATGTGGCGCTGCGCCTTTCCCAGTCTGGTGGTGAGTGGATTCTTACCGACGAGGCCGATACGCGTGAGCGCTATCACGCCGACGGGCGCCTGCTGTCACTGACCCCACGGGGCGGCGTAGCCCAACCCCTGTTCTACGACGGTAGTGGCCGCCTGATCGCGGTCGATGACGGCTATGGCCATCAGCTGTCGTTCAGCTATACCAGCGGCGGACGGCTCGCTTCGGTCGTAGACCCCGCAGGCGGGCTCATCCAGCTTGCCTACGACGCTGCGGGCAATTTGGTGTCCGCGACCTACCCCGACGGGGGTGTGCGCCAGTACCGCTACGAGGATGCGGCCCACCCGCATGCGCTCACCGCGATTATCGATGCCTCCGGTCGTCTGGTGTCGCAGTGGACTTATGACACCGAGGGTCGTGCGCTGTCGTCGGAAGGCCCGGGCGGCATCAACCGGGTTACCTTCACCTATCACGGTGACGACAGCACCACCGTCACTGACAGCCGTGGCGGAAGCCGCACTTACCGCTACGACCTCCTGCACGGCGTGCTACGCACCGCCTCGGTGGACGGCGATCCGTGTCTGAGCTGCTCCAAGCGCGTTGAAGACCTTGCCTACGATAGCAATGGGTTCGTCATCGCCAGCGTGGATGTGAACGGCATCGAGACGAGGTTCGAGCGCGATGCACGCGGTCTTGCGACCCGGCGTATCGAGGCGTTCGGCACTGCGCAGGAACGCGTGCTCGACACCGACTGGCATCCCACCCTCAGGGTTCCGGTTCTGGTCACCGAGCCCGGGCGCACCACCAGCTATGGCTACGACGCACAAGGCCGGCGCATCAGCGAGACGGTCACCGACACAGTCACAAGCGATACCCGTACCCGACTGAGTGCGTATCGCCCCGACGGCCTCATCACCTCGAGCACGGATGCCCGCGGTGGCATCACAAGCTATGCCTATGACAATGAAGGTCATCTGGTCTCGGTCACCAACGCGCTCGGACACACCACGCAGTTCAGTAACTTCGATGCGCACGGCAATGCCCGGCGTATCACCGACCCGAACGGGGTCGTGACCGTACTTGCCTACGACGCCCGCCAGCGCCTGGTCAGCCGTACCGTCGCAGGCGATACTTCGCAGTTCAGCTACGACGGTGCCGGGCGGCTTGTCCGCATGACGCTGCCGAGCGGTGCGTTCGTCCAGTATGGCCATGACGCGGCCGGGCGGGTGGTTGCAATCGAAGATGCGGCCGGCGACCGCATTAACTATGTGCTCGACAGCACCGGCAACCGCGTCGAGGAGCGGGTCTCGGGGGCATATGGCCTCGCGCGTGAGTCGTTTGCGACCTATAACCAGCTGAACCACCTCGTCGCGACTTTAGGCGGTGAAGGTCAGGCCATGACCTACACCCATGATGCGATCGGCAACCCCACCTCCAGCACCGACGCCCACGGTCATACCACCGAGTCACGCTTCGATGCGCTGAACCGCCTGTTCGAGACCGTGGATGCATTGTCCGGTATCACCCGCTACCAGTACGATGCGCTTGATCGCTTGACTGGCGTGATCGACCCGCGCGGGGTCGCCACCACCTATCAACACAATGCGTTCGGTGAGATGCTCAGTGTCGCAAGTCCGGACGCGGGCACCACCACCTATGCCTATGATGCCAACGGCAACCGCATCCGCCAGACCGATGCCCGAGGCATCGTCACCGAGTACGACTACGATGCGCTCAACCGCCTGACCGCGATCCGCCATCCGTCCGCCCCGGCCGAGGACATCCACTACATCTGGGATACCGGCCCGCATGGCATCGGGCGGCTTGCGCGCATCACGGATGCCAGCGGCAGCACCGAGTACCGTTACGACGCCCATGGCCGCGTCACCGAGCGCATCAACACCGTACGCGGCACCACCCTGCCATTGTTGATGGGCTATGACGCCGATGGCCAACTCAGCTCGCTGATGCACGCCGATGGCCGTGAGATCTCCTACAGTCGGGATGCGGCAGGGCGCATCAACGCGGTCACACTCATCAACCCCGATGGCAGCGAGACCGCACTGGCCACCGACATTGCGTGGTCACCGTTCGGGCCGCTGCGCGAACTGACCTTTGGCAACGGACTCTTGCACACCCGCGCCCATGACCGTTCTGGCCGTGTGACCGCGATCACCACCCCCGGTGTGCAATCGCTCCTGCTCGGCTGGGATGAGACCGACAACCTCACCGCCCTCACCGATGGCTTGAGTCCTTCCCTTAGCCAGCAGTTCGCCTACGACGCCCTGCACCGCCTGACCCAAGCCCAGGGCGGCTATGGCCTCAAGGCGTTCGACTATGATGCCCTCGGCAACCGCACCCGGCGCATCACCGACACAACGGTCACCGATTACACCTATGCCCCGGACAGCAACCGGCTCACCGGGGTGGACGGCACCGCCTACAGCTACGATGCCGCCGGTAACA
>CAZKFT010000049.1:0-12936 GCA_964552205.1 uncultured Gammaproteobacteria bacterium | reverse complement strand
ACAGAATTTTCTCGCGGAGCCGCAGAGCCGCGGGGAAAGACAAAAGATTAGAATGTTCTCGCAGAGAGCGCAGAGGACGCGGAGAAAGACAAAGAAACAGAATGCTCTCGCAAAGACGCAAAGGCGCGAAGAAAAAACATTAAAAATCTTTTTCTTTCCTCTGCGTCCTCTGCGTACTCTGCGAGAACCAGTCTTTTATTTTTTACTTCTTTGCGTCTTTGCGTCTTTGCGAGAAACGTTCTTCTTCTTTCCCCGCGGCTCTGCGGCTCCGCGAGAGCAACCTAGGAGGCTGGTAATGGCACTACGCTCATTCGAAGGCAGAACCCCGAAGCTGGGGAAGGGCGTCTATGTGGATGAACTGGCGGTGCTGGTCGGTGACATCGAGGTCGGCGACGACAGTTCGTTCTGGCCGTTCGTTGCGGCGCGCGGTGACGTGAACAGTATCCGCATCGGTGCGCGCACCAATATCCAGGATGGCACCGTGCTACATGTCACCCACGATGGCACCTACACCCCGGGTGGATTTCCACTCACCATAGGCGACGATGTCACAGTCGGACACAAAGCGCTTTTGCATGCGTGCACCATCGGCAACCGATGCCTGATTGGCATGGGCGCGATTGTCATGGATGGTGCTGTGCTGGAGGACGAAGTATTCGTGGCCGCGGGCTCATTGGTCAGCCCGGGCAAAACACTGAAGTCGGGGTGGCTGTATCGCGGCAACCCCGCGCGTCCTGCCCGCGAACTCAGCGGGCAGGAGCGCGAGATGTTGTTGTACTCAGCCGTGCACTATGTGCGGTTGAAAGACCGCTATCTCACCGACGCGGGTTGATTTCGGTAATGCGTAATTGCGCGGGCGCAAGTCGTGCAGCGCCGTGTACACCCACCCAAATATTGTAATTGCCATTGGGTGGACTCTCGATGGATACAACCGGATCCAGCCCGACGGCATCATCGTTGCAGTACCAACGACCATTCGGGTCCAGCACGGCAATGGTGGTGTCGGCCTCAGAAGCGACATGGAAATGCAGTGTCAGGCGACCGGAACCCCTGGTGTAATTCAGGTCCACATCCGGTGCAGCTGCGTTGATAAAGCCGATGCACTCGCCCCCGACGCTTGCCCCGATGTCATCATTCCCGCCGGCCTGCAGGTCTTGCCGCCACGGATCCGGCATGAAGCCAGCCGACAGATTGACGGTTGTGTAGGTCGGCTGCGCCTGCCAGTTTGGCATGGCACCAGTTCCGCCGCCGCCGCCGGCCTGGCCGCCTGTGGGATCAATCTCGGAAATCAGGAGCGTCGCCGGCGCAGTGCTTGCGGACCCGAGCACACCCAACCAGATGTTGTAGTTGCCGGACAGCGGGCTTTGGAATACCACCATCGGGTTCAGACCTATGGCGTCGTCATTGCAATGCCAATTGCCCTGCGGGTCGAGTACCACCAGAGTGGTGTCCGCATTTGACTGCGCGTGGATGTACAAGGACAGGATGCCGGAGCCGCGATCGTAGTTGAGATCGACATCCGGCGCGGCGTTATTGATGTAACCGGTGCAGTCGCGGCCCAGTCGTGAGGACACCGCATCGCTACCACCTGCTTCGATATTGATGGTCCACGGGTCCGGAGTGAAGCCAGCTCGGAGGTCTACGGTCGTATAGGTTGGCACCGCCTGCCAATTGGGTTGCGCGCTTGCCGCCATGGCGAATGTGGTTGCCAATACTGCTGCAGCACACATGACAGATGATTTATACATGGACATAGAGCCTCCGGGCTACGATGAAGTCAGGATGGATGTTTTCATATCTCACTGACGCTGTATATGGCTGAAGTGTCAGGACGAATCCCGAACCATGCCAGGTAACTCTCAGCCGCTTGCTCCACCAACATGCCCCAGCCATCCACCGCAGCACCTGCGCCCTGTGTCTTGGCCCATTGTGTGAAGGCAGTTTGGCCGTTGGGTCCGTAGCACAGGTCATAGGCAATGCTTCCCAATCCGAATACCCGACCATCCAGACCGGGCACATCGTCTGACAGGGAAGCGGAGGTGGCATTGATGACTACGTCGAAATCGTCACCTGCATTCTTAAGCGTGACGCCGTGGACCCTGCCCATGGCGACAAATCGGGCTGCAAGCAGCATGGCGCGCTCCACAGTCCGGTTAGCAACCACCAATTCCGCGGGGTGACACTCCAGCAGGGGTCCGATGATGCCTCGGGCCGCACCACCGGCACCAATCACCAAGATTCGCTTGCCGGCGAGGTCCAAGCCCAGATTACAGGTCAAATCTGCTACCAGCCCGGCCCCATCGGTGTTGTCACCAAAGAGAATACCGTCGGTTTCAAAACGAAGGGTGTTGACCGCGCCGGCCAGCTTGGCCCGTTCGCTCAGTGCGTCCGCCAACTCGGCAGCAGCGAGCTTGTGAGGAAGAGTGACATTCGCGCCGCGGCCGCCCGCGCGCCCAAAGTCCTGAACGGTTTGAGAGAACTCCTCGGGAAGACAGTCAATGAGCTCGAGTTCGTACTTCTTTCCTGAGTGACGGGAGAAACCGGCATGAATGCCAGGCGACCGGCTGTGCTTCACCGGGTGTCCGAACAGTGCGTAACGGTCTTTCACCTATCCGAGGATAGCGCGTAACCCGAAAAAGAAAATGACCGAAAGCAATGCGCCCGCTGGAACGGTGACCACCCAGGACATGAAGATTTTGCCCACAACCTGCAGGTTGATGGCGGTGATGCCTCGCGCCAGCCCCACACCGAGTACGGCGCCCACCAGTGTGTGAGTCGTGGAGATTGGCAGTCCAGTACCCGAGGCCAACACGATAGTGGTGGCAGCAGCGAGGCCGGCTGCGAAGCCGCGGCTCGGGGTTAGGTTGGTGATACGCGAGCCGACGGTGGCGATCACGCGGTGGCCATAGGTGGCCAGTCCGATTACGATACCCACGCCGCCAAGGACCAGGACCCAAGGAGACACCACGCTGCGCTGCTCGACCAAGCCGGTCTGGGCGACACTGATGACCGCAGCCACGGGGCCGACTGCGTTGGCGACATCATTGGAGCCATGCGCGAAGGCCATGGCGCAAGCGGTGACCAACATCAGAACGCCAAAAATCTTCTCAACCGTAGCGAAGTGGAAGTCCCGATTCGCTTCCGGATCGAAGTCGATGCGCTTGATCATCTTGTTGCCGATGAGTGCGACACCCACGCCGGTGGCTGCTGCGAACACATAGGACTGCGTGGTGGTCAGTCCCAGTCCGATGTGTTGCAGGCCTTTGAACAAGGTGATGAGGGTGATAATGAAGCCGACCAGGAAAATATAAACTGGCACCCATCGTCGCGCCGCCCTGAGCGGGTCAGATCGCTCCAACACCAGTTTCTGAACGCTCACGAACAACAGCCAGGCGATGATGCCCGCCAGCACTGGGGACACCACCCAGCTGGCAACAATCCGGCCGACCTTGTCCCACTGCACCGCCTCCATCCCGATTCCTACGGCAGCAAACCCGACCACCGCGCCGACAATGGAATGAGTCGTGGACACCGGCCAACCGCGCGCCGATGCGATGAGCAGCCACGTGCCTGCTGCGAGCAGGGAAGCAAGCATGCCGAAAATCAGCAGTTCCGGTGTGTCGGCCATCAGTGATGAATCGACGATACCTTGCCGTATGGTGGAAGTGACACCACCACCCGCCAGCACCGCGCCGGCAAACTCGAAGATGGCGGCGATGATGATGGCCTGTTTGATGGTGATGGCGCGGGAGCCAACGGAAGGTGCCATCGCGTTGGCGACATCGTTTGCACCGATTCCCCAGGCCATGAACAGACCGAAGGCCGCAGCCAGCGCGATGTAGACGTACATGAGTTCCATCAGAGTCTCCCTTGATCAGCGGGCGAGCAGCAGCTGCAGCCGGCTGCCAACACGCTGCGCAAGGTCGGCAAGGTCGCCGACCCACTCGATGATTTTGTAGAGGAACATCACATCCACCGGTGGCAGTTCGCGCTCCAACTTGAATAGCTCGGCTCGCAGCGCGACCTGCAGGGTGTCGGTATCGCTTTCAATCTGGTTGAGCTCTTCGATCATGGATTTGACCAGAGAAACCTCTGCCCCGCGGAAACCGGTCTCGAACAGCTCATCAAGCTCGTTTACCGTGCGGTCGGCCTGTGTGGTGGCGTCATGACAGCGTCGGACGAAGGCCTTCATGCCCTCAGTCATGGACGGCGGGATTTTCATGCGCCTGCCTGTCATGAGGCCTGCGATGTCCTTGGCCTTGTTGGCGATGCGGTCCTGCGTGGTCAGGAGCTCCAGCAGGTCGTTGCGAGCGACCGGCATGAACATCGAGTGCGGGAGGTTCATGCGTAGCGCATGCTTCTGATCGTCTGCCGCGTTCTCGAGACGGCCGATGGTTTGCTGCAGCGCATCGGCGGTTTCCCAGTCATCGGTGGTGACTGCATCGATGTACTGGACCAACTGGCCGACGGACTCGGTGGCCCGGGCCATGTGCTCTTGCAGGGGTTTGACGGGAGAGGTCCCGAAGATTTTCGACAGATAATCAGCTGGCATGTGACGGCTCCGTTGAAACAGAACCGTCACATTCTAACGCGTCACTCCAGCCAAGCGGCGGCCTGAGGGGCGAAATATGTCAGTATCGCGTCAGCGCCGGCACGCTTGAAGGCCAAAAGGGATTCCATCACTACTGCTTTCTCATCCAGCCAGCCATTGGCGGCGGCTGCCTTGAGCATGGCGTATTCACCGCTCACCTGATACACGAAGGTAGGCACCCCGAAGCTGTCCTTCACCTGACGAACGATATCAAGGTAGGGCATGCCGGGCTTGATCATGACCATGTCGGCACCTTCATCCAGGTCCAAGGCAACCTCGCGCAGTGCCTCGTCCGCGTTGCCCGGATCCATCTGGTAGGTGAATTTGTTGCCACCCTTGAGGTTCTCCGCCGAGCCCACCGCCTCCCGGAAGGGGCCGTAGAACGAGGAAGCGTACTTGGCGGAGTACGCCAGAATCAGCGTTCGGGTATGTCCGGCATCCTCAAGTGCATCACGGATAGCGCCAACCCGTCCGTCCATCATGTCCGACGGAGCAACACAGTCCGCTCCTGCATCGGCGTGAGATACGGCTTGTTTGACCAACGCAACCACGGTCTCGTCGTTGAGGATGTCGCCATCCTTTCCGAGCAGGCCGTCCTGACCGTGCGAGGTGTAAGGGTCCAAGGCCACATCGGTGATGACACCGAGGGTCGGGAATCGCTGTTTGAGCGCGCGGACCGCATTCTGGACGAGTCCTTCCGGGTTCCAGGCCTCCTCAGCGAGCTCTGATTTCTCCGCTCCCGGAACGACGGGGAACAGGGCCAAGGCCGGAATTCGCAGGGCCAGCGCTTGCTCTCCCGCCCGCAACAGGGCGTCGAGGTCAAGTCGCTCCACCCCCGGCATGGAAGGGATTGGTTGGCATCCCTTGCCCCCATGGACGAAGACCGGCCAAATCAGGTCTGAGGGCGCAAGTCGGGTCTCACGCACCAGTTCGCGGGCGAAAGGGGCCTGGCGCAATCGGCGGGGGCGGATTCTCATGCGCGTATTGTAATCAAACCACCGCCTCACCGGTCTAAAGTCGCGTATGCCGGAAAAACATCGCCAATTCGAGCTACTGGTCGCCGCGTTGCTCCCGCAGCTGTTCCGCTATGCCTACTGGCTGGGGCGCGACCGGGCGCTGGCAGAGGATGTTGTCCAGGAGGCGCTTCTGCGGGCCTGGAAGTCCTTCGACTCGCTGACTGATCAAGGCAAAGCAAAGAGCTGGCTGTTGACCATCGTCCGGCGGGAACATGCCAGGCACTTTGAAGGCATGCGGCCGGTGTTCACGGATGTGGAAGAGCTGGAGTTGGCAGATACGGAGTTCTCTCCGGTGGAGGCCGCCGCCGACGTGCGGGATATCCGGCGGCTGATGGCCGCACTCGAACCGGAATACCGCGAGCCTCTGGTGCTACAGGTCGTCCTGGGGTGTACCTGTGAGGAGATTGCGGAGCTGATGTCCTTGTCACGACCCGCAGTGCTGACGCGACTGTTCCGTGCGCGCAAGAAGCTGACCGAAATGATTGAAAACCCCCGCAAGCGTGTGGGAGGAGGTGCCTGATGATGAACTGTCTCGAATTCCGGCGACGGATGCTGGAGGCTCCTCGTGAACGAGACTCCGACCTGTCCGAGCACCGGCTGGGGTGTCCGCAGTGT
This sequence comes from uncultured Gammaproteobacteria bacterium, assembly GCA_964552205.1. Classification (GTDB taxonomy): domain Bacteria; phylum Pseudomonadota; class Gammaproteobacteria; order Natronospirales; family JAIVGZ01; genus JAIVGZ01. Next base: position 6,714 of record CAZKFT010000049.1, on the reverse strand, counting down.
GCGGCGTGGGCTGCGCGGTCCTTCTTGCTGGAGGGTCGACTCTCAGAGGCCCTGTCGGTGGAGGTTCCGGAAGGCCTCAGGGAAAGGGTGATGCTCAAGACTGCCTCGGCCCCTGATCGTTCCTTGCGTTGGCGTGCTGCAGCAGCTGTTCTGGTGTTTGTCGCTGCCGGCTTGGTCGCCGTGCCTGTGCTGAACCGGCCTGCGCTTGCCGACGCAGTGGTTTCCCACCTGTATCACGAACCGGAGCTGCTGCTGCCCAGCGACATTGAAGTCAATTCAGTACGGCTTCATGAAGTGCTTGCCAGGGTCGGCGGTTCGCTACAAGGCGATATCGGAAAGATCACGCACGCGGGCTTGTGCCCGATCAACGGAAAGCTTGCCGCCCACCTTGTTGTTGCGGGCAGCAACGGGCCGGTGGCCGTCATCGTCATGCCTGGCCACGGCGTCCAATCCACTACACGGGTCGCGGATTCCAGTTTCCGCGGCGCCATTCTTCCGGTAGGCGCAGGTAGCGTCGCCGTCATCGGTTCAGACGCGGAGCAGCTCGATGAGCTGGTCGAGCGAGTGCGCCAAAGTTTTCGATTGGAGGTCTGATGCGTTACCTGTTTCTGGTTACTTTGTTCCTGGTCGCTTTTCCGGCGCTATCCGACACTGCGCCTGCAGCGCCGGTTCCATTCGAGCAAGCGATATTTGAAGAGGCCCTAGCAGAAGGCCGTCCCGTGTTGGTCGATGTATGGGCAAGTTGGTGCCCGACCTGTCGGCGCCAGGGTCGGGTACTGTCAACACTTTTGGCCGAAGAGCGATACACCGGCGTGTTGTGGCTGAAGGTGGATTTCGATGACCAAAAAGAAGTGGTACGCGCATTCCAGGCTCCACGCCAGAGCGTCTTGATCATGTATGCAGCTGGCGCGGAGCGGGCACGCTCGGTTGCCGATACCAATGCTCAGCGCATACGAGCCCTCGTCGACACCGGTCTGGAGTAGTCCCTTTGGATATCGGCATCATCACGCTGGCGCTGGCGGCGCTGGCCGGGGTTCTTACGCTCCTGAATCCATGCGTACTGCCACTACTACCCATCGTGGTTGGATCTGCCACCACGCAGTCGCGACTCGGTCTGTTCGCGCTGGCAGGGGGTATGGTGCTTGCATTCACCTTCGCCGGTGTTTTGATATCCGCCGGTGGTCAAGCCCTTGGGGTGGATGGGGATGTTCTTCGGTTCTCGGCAGCCGGGCTCATGGTGGTGTTCGGGTTGGTCTTGTTGAGTCCTCGCTTGCAAGCCGCGTTCGCTCGCATTACCGCCGGCCTAGGAAGTGCTGCAGGTGGCTGGCTCGATAGCCGTGGACCCCAGGGCGCACCCGGACAGTTCCTGACCGGTGCGATGTTGGGCCTGGTGTGGACGCCGTGCGTCGGGCCCACGTTGGGCGCCGCGATCGGATTGGCAGCTCAGGGTGAGGCGCTACTCCAAACCTCCTTGATCATGGCGACCTTCAGCCTGTTCGCGATTGCACCCTTGCTCGCCATTGGCCTCATCTCCCGTGCGCGTTTCCAGGCCAATCGCGAACGACTGCTGGTCGTCGGTGAGCGAGGGCGTCGTTGGATGGGATGGGGGTTGGTGGTCATCGGCGTACTTGTCCTCAGCGGCGGCGACAAGTGGTTGGAGACCGTGGCCCTTGAGTTCATGCCGGACTGGCTGGTGGACCTGACGGTACGCTTCTAGCGCGATATCATCGCGCCATGGAATTCCCGAACAGGATGGTCGTCCTGCTCGTCATGATTCTCAGCTTACTGACCGCACTCCCGGCCAACGCGACGGGTGGTCGTTTGCTTGGAACCGGTGGCGCGACACAGGTAGAGGGCGCCGCAGGCGGTGGGCTGGTCCCATGGGCGGTCATGGCGGGCTATGGCACCCGCGATGAACACGGAGCCACCGCGACATTCACACAGGTCCGTACGGACGACTACACCCTGACGGCCTTTGGTGCCGCGTGGTCCTGGCGTAACCGGTTCGAGATATCCGTTTTCCGCCAGGATCTCGATATCGATTCCCTGATAGTGGGTGAGTCCCTCGGGATGGATGTGGTCGGGCTCAAATGGCGTGTGGCTGGCGATCTCGTCTATACCGCCACGCCGCAACTGGCGCTGGGCATCCAGCACAAACGGTCCCGCGACTTCGCGATTCCAGCGGCCGTGGGGGCGAGCAGTCGCAGTGGCACCGATGTCTATCTGGCTGCCAGCAAGCTGTTCCTCGCAGGATTCTCAGGGCACCACCTTCTGCTCAACGCGACCGTGAGGTCCACTGCTGGCAACCAACTCGGTCTGCTGGGCTTTGGCGGTGATTTGGGTCGGCGGCACTATGTATTCGAGGCAAGCGCTGCCGTGTTACTGACAGAACGCTTCGCGGTGGGGGCTGAGTTCCGGCAGAAACCGGACAATCTGTCGTTCGCGCGTGAGGACCACTGGCGTGATGTGTTCGTGGCCTGGTTTCCGAACAAACAGGTTTCCTTGGTGGCGGCCTGGGTCAACCTCGGTTCGGTGGCGACCCAGAACCGGCAGCGTGGCTTCTACCTTTCCGGTGAGGCGAACTTCTGATGCGTGTGCTTGTTGTGATCTTATGTGTGGTCTTGCTGGTTGGCTGCGCCACGCCACGAGACGATGGCCTGTACCGTGAGCTCGGGGGGCTGACCGGCATCGAACGCATCGTCGACCTGCTCATGGAAGGACTGACCACCGACCCCCGTGTTGCAGAGTTCTTTATCGAAGAAAACATGCAAGCGAGTCTGGCACGGGTGCACGAGAAACTCGTCGAGCAGATCTGCATGGAGAGCGGCGGTCCATGTGAGTACACAGGTGATCCCATGGATGTCGTGCATCGCGGACTGGATATCAATGACGCCGAGTTCAACGCCCTGGTGGAAATTCTGATCGACGCCATGCGTCAAACGGGCGTGCCCGCGCGTGCCCGCGCGCGACTCATCGCGCGCTTGGCTCCCATGCACGGGGAGATTGTTCAGTCGCCGGAAGCCGGCTCGAAGTCGAGGTAGGTCACACCCTTGAGATGGGATTCCAGGATGGCGAGGCGCAGCGCTTCGACAGCCTGAAACCGCGGGAAGCCCCGTCGCCAAGCCAAGGTCATGCGGCGCGACGGCGGATTGCGGCCGGCAAAGGGTTTCACCACCAGAAGCTTTTGCTGCGCGGCGTATGTACCGGTTGCCGTAATCGGCACCACGGTCATTCCGAGGCCGCTGGCCACCATATGGCGGATTGTTTCCAGGCTGGAACCCTGCACCGCTCTCTGCAAGCCTTCCTCTCCCTCGCGGGCGCGGCACTCAGGGCAGGCCGCCAACACCTGGTCCCGGAAGCAATGGCCCGGTCCCAGCAGTAGCGGACTTTCATTCTCGAGTTCGCGGACAGGCACTGAGGCCTTGTTTTGCCACTTGTGGCCTGCAGGAAGCAGCAAGACAAAGGGTTCCTCATACAGGGGCCAAGTCATCACGCCGGGAGCGGAAAAGGGCTCGGCGACGATAATCACGTCCACATCGCCATCCCGTAGTCGGTCAGCAAGCTTGGCGGTGTAGTTTTCCTCGACAATCAGCGGCATCTGTGGCGCTCGCCGCTTGAGCTTGTGGATGAACTGGGGAATCAGGTACGGCCCGGCGGTAAAAATGGCGCCGATGCGCAGGGGGCCGGAGAGCTGGTCACGGTTCTGCTCGGCGAGCGCCTCTATACGCCGCGCTTCCTCAAGCACTCGGCGGGCCTGCTCGACGATGGTCTCACCTGCAGGCGTCACGACCACTTCTCCATGTTGCCGCTCGAACAACTGGATGCCGAGTTCCTCTTCCAGCTTGCGCACACCCACGGAAAGCGTGGGCTGGGTGACGAAGCAGGCCGCGGCCGCCCGTCCGAAATGGCGTTCCCGGGCTACCGCTACTACATACTTCAACTCCGTCAGTGTCATAGGTACAGTCTATCGCATGCCAAATCGCAAACGCTGCCCCTGGTGCGGGGATGACCCTTTATATGTGCGCTACCACGATGAAGAGTGGGGTGAGCCCGTTCACGACGACACCGCCTTGTTCGAGATGCTGACCCTGGAAGGCGCCCAGGCGGGGCTTTCCTGGATCACCGTCCTGCGCAAGCGCGAACGCTACCGTGAGCTGTTTCATGGTTTCGACCCGGAGCGCGTTGTCCGCATGAAGCCGCGGGAGCTGGACCGCATTCTTCAGGACCCGGGCATCATCCGGCATCGTGGCAAGGTGGAATCCGTGGTGAGCAACGCACGGGCGGTGCTGGCCATACAAGCACGCGAAGGCAGCCTCGACAGCTGGTTGTGGGGGATGGTTGGTGGCGGGCCTGTCGTGAACCGGCCACGGACCATGGCGGATGTCCCGTCATCAACCCCCGTTTCAGACCAGATGAGTCGTGCACTGAAAGCCGACGGTTTCAAGTTCGTTGGTAGTACCATCTGCTATGCCTTCATGCAGGCAACCGGGATGGTGAACGATCATCTCGTCGATTGTTTCCGACGTCAGGGGAATATATGAACGACTACCAAGGAGCCACGCCACCTCCATCGCCCGAGGACACCACCTCGCTCGCTGCGGTGTTGAAGGAGCTGTCGATACCTGAGGCCGCCCGCATTCTCGCGGACACGCCGCCGCAATACGCAGCGCGCGCATTGCCTACGCTGAACTCAGGCCATGCCATCGATCTGCTCGATGCGATGCCTGAGGACAAGCGGCAGGCATTGGAATCTGCGCTTCCGGCCCAGGTGTCGTTGCAGTGGGCACAGAACCGTGCGTGGCCGAGCGACAGCATCGGTCGTTTGATGGATGCGCCGACTGCAGTGTTCCCACCCGACACCACCGTTGAGGAGGTGGTCGAGGCGTTACGGCCGATTGTGCGCACACAACTGATCACCTACTGCTACGTCACCGATCTGCATGGCAAGTTGCTAGGCGTCGTCACCATGCGCGATCTGCTGTTCGCCGAGCGCACGCGCATGCTGGCCGAAATCATGTTGGTCAACGCGCAATCACTGCGTGCTGACATGCCTTTGGACAAGGCCATGCGCAAGGTGGTCAATCTGCACTTCCCGGTGTACCCGGTCTGTGACGAGAACCGCAAACTCATAGGCTTGGTGCGTGGACATATCCTGTTCGAGGAACAGACTTTCGAGATTTCGGCACAGGCCGGTAGCATGGTCGGTGTCGACTCCGAGGAGCGACACGCAACACCCTGGCTGCGCAGCTTGTTCTTCCGGCACCCTTGGCTGCAGTTGAACCTGGTGACGGCCTTCCTGGCCGCAGCGGTGGTCGGTGTCTTCCAGGACACCATCGACCGCATCGTGATTCTGGCGATGTTCCTGCCGGTGTTGGCTGGCCAGTCCGGCAACACCGGCTGCCAAGCCTTGGCGGTGACGCTGCGCGGCCTCACGCTGGGCGACCTGAGGCCGGGTAGCGAGCGCTCCTTGGTGCTGAAGGAAGCCTGGCTTGGCCTGCTGAACGGCGCGCTGGTCGGCGTGGTAGCAGGTGTCGCCATGTACATCGTGGCGTCCATGCAGGGCGCTCCGGCGATGACGCTGGCATTCATCGTGTGGTTTGCCATGGTCGGGAGCTGCGTCATCAGCGGCGTCTCGGGTGCACTCATCCCCCTGGGACTGAAGCGCTTGGGTGCAGACCCTGCCACGGCGTCCAGCATATTCCTCACCACTGCGACTGATGTTGTCAGTATGGGCATGTTGCTGGGGCTGGCGACGATGCTACTGATATAATCCGCCCCCATGAAAGGGCCTATTTCGCAGTTCGTCGAGTATCACTATCGACATTTCAATGCCGCCGCGTTGGTGGATGCCGCGCGTGCCTACTCAAACCATCTGTCCAGCGACGGCAAGATGATGGTCACGCTTGCCGGTGCGATGAGCACAGCAGAGCTCGGGCTGTCGTTGGCCGAGATGATCCGGCAGGACAAGGTGCATTGCATTACTTGTACCGGCGCCAACCTTGAAGAAGACGTCTTCAACCTCGTCGCGCATGATTTCTACGAGCGCGTACCGCATTACCGCGACCTGACACCGCAGGATGAGCAGGCACTGCTGGATCGCCATCTCAATCGCGTGACCGACACCTGCATTCCCGAGGGTGAGGCGATGCGTCGGATTGAAGCGGCAGTCGCAGAGGACTGGGAAGCGGCTGACAAGGCGGGTGAAAGCTATTTCCCGCATGAGTTCATGTACCGACTCATTCGCAGCGGAAAGCTGAAGGACAGTTACCAGATAGACCCGAAGGACAGTTGGTTGGTGGCCGCGGCGGAAAAAGACCTGCCGATGATAGTGCCAGGCTGGGAAGATTCCACACTGGGCAACATGTATGCCGGTCGGTGCATCTCCGGCGAGATCAAGAACGTTCATACGGTTCGTACCGGCATCGAGTACATGATGGTGTTGGCCGACTGGTACACACGTGAAAGTGCGAAGCACTCGATTGGCTTCTTCCAGATCGGTGGCGGTATCGCCGGAGACTTCCCCATCTGCGTCGTGCCCATGTTGTACCAGGACCTTGAGCGCACGGACACGCCGGTGTGGGGTTACTTCTGCCAGATCAGCGACTCAACCACGAGCTATGGCTCGTACTCCGGTGCGGTTCCCAACGAGAAAATCACCTGGGGCAAGCTGGGTGTGGATACGCCCAAGTTCATCATCGAGTCCGACGCCACCAT
>CAZKFT010000048.1:0-13458 GCA_964552205.1 uncultured Gammaproteobacteria bacterium | reverse complement strand
CATCTACGCCTGCATCTACGCCTGCATCTACGCCTACGCCAACACCTCGACCAACGCCCGCGCCCGCCACTGCAGGCGACACGCCAGGATTCTATGTCCAGCTGGGCGCCTTCTCGGAGAACGCACGCGCGGATGCGCTGGCAAACCGCGTCAAGATGGCGGGGTTCGACGCCTTCGTGCAGCGTGCAGTGATGCAGAACGGCACCATGTACCGGGTACGGATAGGGCCAGTTGCAGATCGCGCAGCAGCGGATGCCTTGGCGACCCGCGTTTCCAGAGCCAGTGGCGAGCGCGCCGTGGTGGTTGAACACCCCTAGACAGGTATAATGCGCCGCTCATGGCCTGGCTCGACATCGTGCTGTTGGCGATCATCGTCGTCTCGACGCTGGTCAGCCTCATCCGCGGCTTCATCCGAGAAGTCCTGTCGCTGGCCGCGTGGGTTCTGGCCTTCTGGGTAGCTATCAGCTTCGCGGACCGCGTCTCACCCTCACTCATGTTCATGTCGGAGTCGGACATAGTCCGACTCATCACGGCCTTCATCGTCCTGTTTCTGGTCACGCTCATCGCCGCGGCGTTGGTCAATCACCTCGTTGGTCTGCTGGTCACCAAGACGGGGCTGAGCGGGACCGACCGCGTTGTCGGTATGATGTTCGGCTTGGTCCGTGGTGTGGCGCTGATTTCAGTAGCCATGGTGGTCGGTCTGGTAGCAGGTGTGGAGACGGAGGCCTGGTGGCAGGCATCCAAGGTTGTCGAACTCCTGACGCCATTGGCCGAGTGGATGCGCAGTTACGTAGGGGAGGTCTGAGTCCATGTGCGGTATCGTCGGAATCGTCGCCCAGACACCGGTCAATCAGGCCATCTATGATGCCCTGACCGTGTTGCAGCACCGTGGGCAGGACGCGGCCGGCATCATGACCTACGACAGCGGTCGCCTGCACCTGCACAAAGGCAACGGCCTGGTTCGTGATGTATTCCAACGAGACCACATGCTCAGTCTGCAAGGTAACGCGGGCATCGGCCATGTACGCTACCCCACCGCTGGGTCCTCCGATTCCAGCGAAGCGCAGCCACTCTATGTGAACTCCCCGTTCGGCATCGCGCTGGCCCACAACGGCAACCTGACCAACCATCGTGAACTGAAAGAAGCCCTGTTCCGGGACGACCTGCGTCACCTCAACACCGAGTCCGATTCCGAAGTCATATTGAATGTCTTCGCCCACGAGCTGGGGACGCGCATCAAGAATGCGGAGGTCACCTCGGACGATGTGTTCGACGCCATCACTGCGCTTCACAGGCGTTGCAGTGGAGGTTATGCGGTGGTCATGCTCATCGCCGGCCATGGCATCATCGCTTTCCGTGACCCTTGGGGTATTCGTCCGGTGGTGTACGGCAAGCGTGAGAGCGAGGAGGGCGTGGAGTACATGGTCGCCTCGGAAAGCGTCGCGCTGGATGCCTCCGGGTTCGAGTTGGTACGCGACATCGCTCCGGGTGAGGCCATCTTCATCGACCTCAATGGTGAAGTGCACACCCGTCAGTGTGCCGAGAACACACACTATGCACCGTGCATCTTCGAGCATGTGTATTTTGCAAGACCCGACTCCATCATAGACCGTGTGTCGGTGTACAAGGCGCGTCTGCGCATGGGGGAGAAACTCGCCGAGAAGATTATGCGCGAGTGGCCGGACCACGATATTGATGTGGTCATCCCGATTCCCGACACCAGCCGCACCAGTGCATTGCAGTTGGCCAATCTTCTCGGGGTGAAATACCGCGAGGGATTCATCAAAAACCGTTACATCGGTCGCACCTTCATCATGCCCGGCCAGACGCTGCGCCGGAAGTCGGTGCGCCAGAAGCTGAATGCCATCGATCTGGAGTTCGAGGGCAAGAATGTGCTGCTGGTGGACGACTCCATCGTGCGCGGCACGACTTCACAGCAGATTATCCAGATGGCGCGTGAAGCAGGCGCGGAGAAAGTGTATTTCGCGTCAGCCGCGCCGCCGGTGCGTTTCCCGAATGTGTACGGCATTGATATGCCGACCAGTGCTGAACTGGTTGCGCATGGACGCACCGAGGATGAGATCGCCACCCTCATCGGTGCGGACCGGCTCATCTACCAGGATATTGCCGACCTCGTTGAAGCGGTACAGCGCGGCAACCCTGCCATCACCGAGTGGGACACCTCCTGTTTCTCCGGCGAGTATGTCACCGGCGATGTCAGCCCCGATTACCTCGCCCGCCTCCAGCACGAACGCACCAATTCCCGGTAATTTATTGTAGGAGCGGCGCTTCGCGCGTGGGAGCGGTCCCACGGACCGCGATTGTTAAGGTCCAAAGAAATCGCGGCCTATGAGGCCGCTCCCACGGGTCAGGCCACGGTCGCGATCACGAGATCCATCACATTGGTGCCGGTCGGGCCGGTATGCAGCAAATCCCCCGCGGCCGCCAGCGCGACACCGGAGTTCGCCTCGGACAAAGCCTGTATCGCATCCAGACCCTCGGCCTCGATGCGCGCGACAGTGCCACCATCCACCACTGCACCGGCATCCTCACTCGCGCCGTCCACACCATCCGTGCCCGCCGCCAACAGCTGCACGCCCATCACCCCTTTCAATGCAACAGCCGCCGCCAACGCGAGATGCTGACAGCGACCGCCGCGACCCGGGCGTTCGGGCAGGATGACAGTGGTTTCTCCGCCCCACGCATAGGTTCCGGGTGCGGCCGTTTTGAGAAACTCCGCAATGCGCTCGCCCTGTTTCCGTGCACTGCCAGTAAGCGTACCCACCACCATCACGTCGTCGCCCAATGCAGCCAGCGCCATTGCGTTGTTGCCCACGACCTCGGTCGCCTGACCATGGAATGGGCCGGAGCCGACGAAACTTGGATCGTCGCTGGGTACATCCGATATCACCAACACCCGCACATCACGCGGCCCAGCCAGTTGCGAAGCCCGTCCACCCTTCAACAAGGACCACTCCTTGCGTGCCGAATTCAACACATGAATGTCAGCCCCGGAGTTCTGCAGGACGCGTGTGCGAGTGATCACCTCGTCCAGCGACAGCCCGTCACGCAGGTGTTCGATACAGGAAGAACTGCCGCCAGACATCAGGACCAGCATCGGTAGCGAACTCGGCACTTTGGGCAGCCAGTTCACCAACGCGGCCCCCGCCGACAAGCTGTCTTCGTCCGGCAGCGGGTGGCCACCTTCGTGGACGGTCCATTGGCCGGATTCCGGAGGACTGAAATCGAGATAACCCTTAGGCGCGCAGACGAATCCGTGCGCGACCGCCAACCCCGGAACGGAAAGCACACCTCGCGTCATGGCGCCGGCGGCCTTGCCCAGCGCGACCACCGCCACCTCGCCTGAAAACGCCTTCAGCGACTCCTGTACGACGCGTGTGCCATGCACGGCCTTGAGCGCGTCAGAGAATCGAGAGTGCAAATCCATCCCCGTCCACTCGCAATACCGAACCTTGCTCGTACCAATCGCCCAGCACGATGCGTTGCCCTTTCGCCAATTCGTGCACGGCCGGGCGATGCGTGTGGCCATGGATCAGCCGCGAGACTCCATGCTTGTCCATGGCTGCAGCCACCGCATCCGGGTTCACATCCATGATGGCCTCGGCTTTCATGCTGTTCTCGATAGCGGACTGACTCCGCGCTTGCTTGGCGATGGCGCGGCGCTCTGCCAGAGGCTTGGCCAACATCATCTGTTGCCACTTAGGGTCGCGGGCCATGCGACGAAACTGCTGGTAGGCCTCATCGTCGGTGCACAGCGTGTCGCCGTGCATCAATAGTGTCGGTGTGCCGTAGAGATCCAACACTTCCGCGTCGTCCATGAGGCGACAATCGGTCATTTTCTGGAACCGTTCGCCAAGCAGGAAATCGCGATTGCCACGCATGATGGCGATGGGGACGTGACGCGCCGCGTCCTGGAGCCGCGCAATCACGGCTTGATGATGCGTGTCATCGTCATCGTCGCCGATCCATGCTTCGAACAGGTCGCCGAGGATGTACAGAGTCTCCGCATCCCGCGCCTCGCCGGCGAGAAACTCAAAGAACAATCGTGTGACAGCCGGCCTGCTCCCGTCGAGGTGCAGGTCGGAGATGAACAGTGTGGTCATCCTATGACTTCGACGCGCTCGATGACGACGGGGTCAACGGGCACGTCACGGTGCATGCCAGCCGAGCCGGTCTTCACCTTGGCAATCGCCTGCACGACATCGGATCCGTTCACGACCTTGCCGAACACCGCGTAGCCCCAGCCTTGCGCAGATTCGGTGACATGGTCCAGAAAGTCGTTGTCCTTGAGATTGATGAAGAACTGCGCGGTGGCGGAATGGGGATCGCTGGTACGCGCCCACGCCACGGTGCCTTCCTCGTTGAGCAGGCCGTTGGCTGCCTCATTTTTGATGGGGTCGTTGGTTGGCTTCTGTTTCATTTCCAGATCAAAGCCACCACCTTGAATCATGAAACCGGGGATCACGCGATGGAAAATGGTGTTCTCATAGTGCCCGGACTCGGCATAGGTCAGGAAGTTTCGCGCACCCTCCGGGGCATTCTCTACATCCAGCTCGATATCGATGCTGCCGTGGTTGGTATGCAATCGGATCATTCTTCGATCTCCTCGATCAGTCTTACGTGCTGGATGGTGACTTGCTCTACCGGTACCTGGCCCTCGAACGGACCTGCTGCTCCGGTCTCGATGGCGCCGATGCGGTCCAATACTGCCTCACCCTCGAGCATGCGGCCGAACACCGCATAACCCCAGCGACGGGCCGACGGGTCCAGTCGCTCGTTGTCCACTAGATTGATGAACCACTGTGCTGTCGCCGTGTGTGGGTCGCTTTGTCTTGCCATGGCCAGCGTGCCGCGCGCATTGGACAGCCCGTTGCCGGACTCGTTGACGATGGTACCGCGCGCTTCGCGCTCGCTGTAGTCCGGCAGGTAGCCGCCACCTTGAATCACGAACTCCGGTACCACGCGGTGAAAGATGGTGCCGTCGTAGTGGCCATCCAGCACGTAGCGAATGAAGTTCTCGACCGTGATCGGCGCCCGCGGTCGGTCCAGCACGAATACCATGCGCCCGTGGCTGGTCACGATTTCTATCTTGGGGTAGGGCATGCTTGCAGCAATGGGCGGTTCCTGAGCCTGACCCACCCCTGCGAACAGCATGACCGCGATGGCGGTTCCTATCAGTCTTTTCATCTGCCAATCATAGCGTGAATGTTAGAATGCCGCCCTATGAGCACCACCACCCGCTTTGCGCCCAGCCCCACAGGCCAGTTGCACCTGGGCAATGTGCGTGCAGCACTGTTCAACTGGTTAGTGGCGCGCCACGAGGGCGGGCGTTTCCTACTCCGTATAGAAGACACCGATGTCGCCCGGGAAGTGGCTGGCGGCACCCGGGCCATCATTGAAGATCTCGCTTGGCTGGGACTTGTCGCCGACGAGGACCCATGGTTCCAGTCCAAGCGCGCTGGCATCTACAGGGATGAACTCGACAAGCTGGCCGAGGCCGGACACCTGTATCCGTGTTTCTGCACGGACGCCGCTCTCAAGGCTCAGCGCGAAAAGCAGACAGCTGCAGGCAGACCGCCGCGTTACGATGGCACGTGCGCGGCGATTGCGCCGGCGGATGCAGCAGAGCGTGTCGCTTCCGGGGAAGCGCACACCTTGCGCTTCCGCGTTCCGAACAACCGCAAAATCAGCTTCCACGATCGCGTACACGGCAACTACGCCTTCGCCACCCGCGACATCGGTGACTTTGTCATTCGTCGCAGCGATGGTTCGTCCGCGTTTTTCTTCACCAACGCCGTGGACGATGCACTGGCCGGCGTGAACCTCGTGCTGCGCGGCGACGATCACCTGAGCAACACGCCACGCCAGTTGCTCATCCTCGAAGCGCTTGGTCTGGAAGCGCCGGAGTATGGACACCTGCCGCTGTTCCATGACAGCGACGGCGAAAAGATGTCCAAGCGCAATGATGGCACCGGCATGACCTTGGCCAGCCTGCGGCATCTGGGCTACCACCCGCTGGCCATCGTCAACTATCTCGCGCGCGTGGGTGGCCAGGTGGACAGTCAGGATGCGCTGCCACTCGATGCATTGGCGGCCGCCTTCAGCACCACGCATTTCGGCCGGTCCAGCGCGCGCTTCGATGATGCGCAGCTCAAGCACTGGCAGCGCAAGACGCTCGACATGCTGGATGCCGATTCCCTGTGGGAGTGGATGGGGTCACCGGTGCATGCGCGCGTACCGGACGCTGAGCGTGAGTCCTTCGTTGCACTGGTCCGGCCCAACGCGCTGTTTCCGGGCGAGGTTCTGGACTGGTGTTTTGTGATGTACGACGACAACCCCATGCCGCAGAAAGCTGCCATCACACTCCTGCAGGAGATGTCCTCACCACTGTTCACCGTGGCGCTGGCCGCCTATGAGGAGGACTTGTCGTGGAGCGACTGGCTTGCCCGAATCAAGGCCAGCGTCAATCTCAAGGGCCCGGCTTTGTTCAAGCCCCTGCGCGCCGCGCTCACAGGCCGTCTAGATGGCCCCGAGCTTGCGGAGGTCTATCGTTTACTGTCGCCCACCCGCATTCGCGCGCGCCTGGACGCCGCAAGCACCTTGGCCAGAGCCTGATGACACTCGAAATCCATAATTCCCTGACCGGCACTAAAGTGCCCTTCACACCGATGGAGGCGGGCAAGGTCCGCATGTATGTGTGCGGTATCACCGTGTACGACTACTGCCACCTCGGGCACGCACGCATGGTGGTGGTGTTCGACATGGTTGCGCGTTGGTTGCGCGCCAGCGGCTATGAACTCACTTACGCCCGCAACATCACTGATATTGATGACAAGATCATCAAGCGCGCCAGCGAAAAGGGCGAGGCATTCGACGCGCTGGCTGAGCGTTTCATCACCGCCATGAACGAGGACTTCGCGCCGCTGGGTGTGTTGCGCCCGGACCTCGAGCCGCGGGCGACCATCTCCATGCCCGCCATCATCCGCATGATCGAGCAACTCATCGCCAAGGTTCACGCCTACGCCAGTGACAACGGTGATGTGTACTTTGATGTCTCCACTTTCGAAGGCTATGGGGCGCTGTCGGGCAAAAAGGTCGAAGACCTGCGCGCGGGTTCCCGCATCGAGATCAACGAGGCCAAGACCGATCCACTGGACTTCGTGCTCTGGAAAGCCGCCAAGCCCGGTGAACCTGCCTGGGAATCCCCATGGGGGCAGGGCCGTCCGGGCTGGCACATCGAGTGCTCCGCCATGTCCACCGAGTGCTTCGGTCATACCTTCGACATCCACGGCGGCGGTGTGGATCTCAAGTTCCCGCATCACGAGAATGAAATTGCCCAGTCCGAAGGCGCGACGGGAGAGAAGTTCGTCCATCTGTGGATGCACAACGGCTTCGTGCAAGTGGACGACGAGAAGATGTCCAAGTCGCTTGGCAACTTCTTCCTCATTCGCGACATCCTCGCGCAATACCCCGGCGAGGTCGTGCGCGCGTTCATCCTCATGAGCCACTACCGTAGCCCGGTGAATTTCTCCGACCAGCAGCTGGACTCCGCGCGCGCCGCCCTCGAACGTCTCTACACCGCCCTGAAAGGACAAGCAGCGGACACAGTTAACACCGTGGGAGCGGCCCCAGTTAACACCGTGGGAGCGGCCCCACGGGCCGCGATTGTGGATTTCAAAAACCGTTTCTCCGCCGCCATGAACGACGACTTCAACACCCCCGTCGCGTTTTCGGTGCTCTTCGACCTCGCTCGCGAGGTCAACCGCCTGCGGGAAACCGACCCGGAATCCGCAGCCAGCCACGCTGCACTATTGCGCGAGCTCGGCGGCATCCTCGGATTCCTGCAGGACGACCCCGAGGCCTTCCTGCGCGGGCAAGCCAAGGCGGATGGACTGGACGATGCGGCCATCGAGGCACTCATTGAAGCCCGCAAGCAGGCCCGGGCCAACCGCGATTTCGCAGAATCCGACCGCATCCGTGACGAGCTCAAGGCCGCCGGCGTCCTGTTGGAAGATTCCGCCGCCGGGACGACCTGGCGCAGAGGGTAGAATGCGCACATGACCGCCCTGATTCTCGATGGCAAGGCCTGCGCCGAACGACTCAAAGCCCATGTGGCAGCAGCAATCACGGCGCGCGGGTCGGCGCCAGGCTTGGCGGTGATCCTGGTCGGTGATGACCCGGCCTCCGAGATTTATGTGAAGCACAAGCGCAAGGCCTGCGACCAGGTCGGCATCCGTTCCGTCCAACACAAACTGTCGACGGATACCCCACAAGAAGAATTGCTGAAGCTCATCGACCGCCTCAACGCCGACACCTCCATCAACGGCATCCTCGTGCAACTGCCCCTGCCTGCGCAGATCGATACCGCCACCGTCATCGAGCGCGTCGATCCCAGAAAGGATGTGGATGGTTTCCACCCCTACAACATCGGGCGCCTTGCCCAGCGCATCCCGCGCCTGCGACCCTGCACGCCGCGTGGCGTGATGACGCTGCTCGAAGAGAACGGCGAGACCTTCAAGGGCCGGCACGCCGTCGTCATCGGCGCATCCAACATCGTCGGCCGCCCCATGATGCTGGAACTGTTGCTGGCCGGCGCCACCACCACCAACTGCCATCGCTTCACCGGCGATCTGGAGCCCTATGTGGCCTCAGCGGACATCCTCGTCGTTGCCGTAGGTAAGCCCGGCCTGGTGCGCGGGGAGTGGGTCAAACCGGGGGCAACGGTGGTCGATGTCGGCATCACCCGCGACGCTTCAGGTCAGCTCATCGGCGATGTGGACTTTGCGGCCGCAGCCGCCCGCGCCGCCTGGATCACGCCGGTGCCAGGCGGGGTAGGGCCCATGACCGTTGCCACCCTGATGCAGAACACGCTTGAGGCGGCGGAGATGCAGGCCTAAGCGTTTATTGCTGGTTCACGATGATGTACGGGTCCTTGGGCGGATGCGCGCCATCGCGACCAGTGAACACAATCGAATACTTGCAGCCCGGAGCCGCTGAGCAGACACCGCCGCTGCGAGCGCGAATGCGATGTGCATCAATCGCGCGGAATACGTATACCCTGTTGCCACCCATATCCTCGAAGGGCGTGGTCTGGTCCGGATTTCGCTGCGGGTCGCCTTCCTCGAACACGATTAGCACCTTCTTGCGGTCTGCGCCAATCACCTGAAAGTCTGGCGCGCAGCCGCGACTGACCACCCGACCGTGCGGAACCTGCAGACCAGGCTCCTGTCCTGGCCGTAGTGGTGTCTCGATCACGAACCTGGACGTCACACACTCCACACCGTCTGCCCGCAGTTGTCCGCTCCCCGGCGGCAGCGTCGCGCAACCGGCCAAGGACACGAACCCCAAAAGCACCAACAACTTCATTTTCCCCTTCATGTCACACCTCCCTCATGGATTGACCAGCGCCTGGAAGCGCGGGTCTTCGTGTAAATCAGAAAAATCGGGGTGCTTGCCCAACATGTGCACCGGAAAGCCGGCGTCGCGGGCACGCACCAGCAGATCGACGGCCGTATCCGCGTCGCCCTGTAGCGTGGCTACCGATGCGCCCTGACGCAGGGTGTTGGCGTGATCCGGGGCGCGGCGCAACGCATCATCCATATAACGCCGTGCCGAGGCGAATTCACCGAGGCGGGCATACATCACACCGAGGCGCGCCAGTGCAAGCGTGTCGCCCGGGTTGATGGCGAGATGGGCAAGCGCAAGCTCGATGGCGATGCGGGTGTTCTCCCGCATGCAGTCCTCACCGTCTCTGATGAAGCGGCAGACCTCCGCGATGAACGAACGCGCCTCGTAGTTGTTGGGTTGGAGTTCCACCGCGTGCAGGTACATGTCGCGTGCCAGCTCGTAGCGCTCCAGGTAGAAATAGAAGGTACCGGCATTACGGTAGGCATGCAGCGTCGGGTAAATCTCGATTGACCGCGTATAGGCGTCCAGCGCGCGTGCGTGATCCTCCAATACGGTATACACCCCGCCCAGGTTGTTGTAGAGATAGGGGTTCGGTGGTGCCCGTGTGATGCCGAGGTTGTAGGTCTCCAAGGCGTCCTGGAAACGACTCTTGTCGAACTGGATGCGCCCGAGCGCGGTGTAGTTGCGCCAGTTGTCGGGTTCCAGCTCGATGGCCCGGCGCATGGTCGCCTCGGCAGTTTCAGCGTCACCCTGTTTGGCCTGCACCACCGCAATGCCGCGCAGTGCGTCGGTGTTGCGCTCATGGCTGAGCGCTTGCGCCCTCTCGAAGTGTTCCTGCGCAAGTTGGATGTTGCCGGTGCCCTCATACAACCAGCCCAAAGCCACATGAACCTCCGGGCGGGTATCGTCACGCGTGCGCGCGGCGTGGCAGGCATCCAAAGCGCTGTCCACGACAGCCTCTTCGCGGTGCAGGTCGTACATTTCCCAGTGCGCCGAGCACAACCCGGCGTTGGCCAAGGCAAAGCGCGGGTCTATGCGCAGGGCGTCCTCGAACTTGCTGATAGCCCGCCGGATGTTGTCAGGGTTCCAGGGTTCATGCAGCAAGGCACGACCGCGCAGATAGAGATCGTAGGCCTCGGTGTCACGTGTCGCACGCTCGACCAGGGGGCCGCCACCGCGGGCCATGCGTACCCGCAAGCCCCTGACCACGGCGCGGGCGATGTCATTCTGCATCGCGAAGATGTCCGCCATGCTACGGTCATAGGTCTCCGACCAGAGTTGCTCACCGGTATCCGTCTCGATTAACTGCGCAACGATGCGCACGGTGTTGCCCTCTCGACGCACGCTGCCGGTCAGCGTCGCCGACCCCGGTACGGGCGTCGAGGAGGGGGCGATGACCTTGAGGCCGGGAATCCTGATGAGGCTGGCCATGAGCTCCGCGTGGACGCCCTGGGCGAAGTAGGCCTGATCGCCGTGCTCGCTGAGGTCGGCGAAGGGCATGACCATGATGGACGGTTCGTCCCCGGTAGCGACCGGTGGCCCCGGCTTGATCAGCAGGTAACCGACGATGCCCAGCAGTACCGCGATGATGGCGATGTCCACCCACAGCCGTGGTTGGTCGGTGATGATTCTGCTGTTGTCGTCCTCGTCCGCATACACCTCGCCATCGACGCGCGGCTCCGTGCGCACGATGCCTGCGGGGGTGATGTCGAACACCCAGGCCAGTACGGTGACAATCGGGTAGCTGATGATGATGGCGACGACCAGGACGGTCATGATCCAGGGCGGCAGGTTCAAAGCCGGAAACACGATGCTGCTGACCTGCAACACCATCCACATGGTGATGGTGTAGAAACCCAGGACGCGCAAGACCCTGCGCCGACGGAGCTCGGCAAGGAATCCTGCGCCACTCGCTATCGTCCAAGGCATATGCCGCCTCCCCGATGTTCAGGGGTTCCATTTCCGCCGGAGCATAGCATGGGGTTACGCCGCAATTGACCCAAGGGGCCCCAACCTCTAGAATCCGGCCCCTTGCGCGCGGGGTGTGGCGCAGTCTGGTAGCGCGCCTGCTTTGGGAGCAGGATGTCGGGGGTTCAAATCCCTCCACCCCGACCAAGATAACGCAGGGCGTGGCGCGTTAGAATGCCCACAGGCAATGCGCCTGTAGCTCATTTGGATAGAGCATCGGCCTTCTAAGCCGAGGGTAGCAGGTTCGAATCCTGCCAGGCGCGCCAAAAAATATTGTGCAATGGTGGGCGTAGCTCAGTTGGTAGAGCCCCGGATTGTGATTCCGGTCGTCGTGGGTTCGAGTCCCATCGTCCACCCCATTTTGGTTTCATTGCCGGGCCGTTAGCTCAATTGGTAGAGCAGCTGACTCTTAATCAGTAGGTTGTAGGTTCGAGTCCTACACGGCCCACCATCCATCCCCCCCTGTAGGAGCGGTGCTTTGCACCGCGAATGCGATGAGGCCTCAGCGCCTGAACTGGCTCGATTCAAGAACCAGCGCTGTACCATTCGCGGTGCAAAGCACCGCTCCTACATTTCTAATTTATGGGCTATAATCCGCCCCTGTTGTAAAGCGCCGATTTGAAGCACAGCTTGCGGGCGCTCAATAAATACAGCTAAAGCGGGCGTGTTTTTGCCCGCTGTACCAGTAAGGAGCGGGCATGTCGGTCAAGGTTTCATTCGAATTCTTTCCTCCCAGCACGGAGGCGATGGCCACATCCCTGTGGCGCGCCGTCGAGCGCCTCGCACCGCTGCATCCCCGGTTCGTGTCCGTGACCTACGGTGCCGGCGGCTCCACCCGCGAACGCACCCACGCCACGGTCGCGCGCCTGCGCCAGGACACCGCACTCGAACCTGCCGCCCATCTCACCTGTGTCGGTTCAAGCCGTGCAGAAATTGCCGACATCGTCACCGCCTACAAGCAGGCTGGCGTAAAACACATTGTCGCCTTGCGTGGCGACCCACCGGAGGGCAGCGAGCGTTACACCCCGCACCCCGATGGCTACGCCAACGCCGCCGAACTCGTCGCCGGTCTGCGCGAGCTCGGTGATTTCGAAATCAGTGTGGCGGCACACCCGGAAGGTCACCCCGATTCCAAGTCCTTCGAAGAAGACATCGACAACCTGGCCCGCAAGGTAGACGCCGGTGCCACCCGCGCCATCACCCAGTATTTCTTCGAACCCGATCTTTACCTGCGCCTGCGGGATCGCGCTCAGGCACGCGGTCTCGACATCGCCATCGTGCCGGGCATCCTGCCGGTCACCAACTTCGCCCAGCTCGTGCGTTTCAGTGCGCGCTGCGGTGCGACCGTACCGGACTGGCTGGCGGAACGCTTCGCCAATCTCGACGAAGACCCCGAACTGCGCGCCATGGTCGCCTCGGCCACGGCCGTGGACCTTTGCCGTCGCTTGCAGGCGGAAGGGGTGGACGAGTTCCACTTCTATACGCTGAACCGCGCCGAACTCACCACCGCGATCTGTCGCTTGCTTGGGGTGAACGGCCAATGACCCATCCATTCGTCACTGCACTTGGAAATCGCATCCTGCTGCTCGATGGCGGTATGGGCACCATGATCCAGGCCCACAATCTCACCGAGGCCGATTACCGTGGTGCGCGTTTCGCTGATCATCCAGGCGACCAGCGCGGCAACAACGACCTATTGACCCTGACGCAGCCAGAGATCATCGCTGACATCCACCGCGCCTACCTCGACGCCGGTGCGGATGTCATCGAGACCAACACCTTCAATTCGACCAGCATCTCGCTCGCCGACTACCACCTGAGCGACCTCGCGTATGAGTTGAACCGCGAAGGCGCGGCACTGGCCCGCAAGGTGGTGGACGAGCGGGGTGGTGAGCGTTGGGTGTGCGGTGTCCTTGGTCCCACCAACAAGACCGCCTCACTCTCTCCCGATGTGAACAACCCCGGTCATCGGGAAGTGTCCTTCGATGCGTTGGTCGAGGCCTACCGCGAAGCGGCGCAAGGCCTGCTCGATGGTGGTGCGGACCTGCTCATGATTGAGAC
>CAZKFT010000047.1:10712-13701 GCA_964552205.1 uncultured Gammaproteobacteria bacterium | reverse complement strand
GCCTACATCATTCCGTCAGTAAGCCACGACGGCGCAGCAGATGCGACGGATCCGGGTCGCGACCGGCGAAGTCGCGATACATCTCCATGGCATCCCAACTACCGCCACGGGCGAGGATGCGGTCGCGATAACGCTGACCATTCTCGCGAGACATACCACCGCGCTCGTGGAACCACTGCACATTGTCGGCGTCGAGGACCTCACTCCAGATGTAGGAGTAATAGCCCGCGGAGTAGCCACCCATGATGTGCGAGAAGTACGGGAACTTGTAACGCGGCGGTACGGCTGCATAGTCCATGCCCGCCTCACGCAGCACCTGCGCTTCAAAAGCCATCAAGGCATCGGCAGCAGGAATCTCATCCTGCGGCAACTGATGCAGCGCCTGGTCAATGATGGACGCAGCAATGTACTCCGTGGAACGGAAGCCCTCATTGAACTGCTCGGCTTCAAGTACACGTGCCAGCAGTTCCTGCGGAATCTGCTCACCGGTCTGGTAATGCTTGGCGTAGTTCGCCAGCACCGCCGGCCAATCCGCCCACATCTCGTTCACCTGCGAGGGATATTCGACGAAGTCACGCGGCACCGAGGTACCGGAGAAACGTGGGTAGGTCACATCGGAGAACAGGCCGTGGAAGACGTGGCCCATCTCATGGAACAGCGTCGTGACTTCATCCCAGGTCATCAGCGTCGGCTCGCCTTCCGGCGGCTTCGGGATATTGAGGTGGTTACCGGTCACCGGCTGGCCTCCCAACAGACTGGACTGGGCGACATAGCTGTTCATCCACGCTCCGCCCCGCTTGGACGAGCGTGCGTAGAAGTCACCGTACATCAGGCCCAGCGGCGTGCCATCGGCCTCGAACACTTCCCACACCTGGACATCCGGGTGGTAGGCCGGAAGGTCATCACGACGTTTGAAGGTGATGCCGTAGAGCTGGGTCGCCGCAAAGAACACGCCGTTCTCGAGTACGTTCTGCAGCTCGAAATACGGGCGCACCTCAGCCGGGTCGAAGTTGAAACGCTCACGACGGACCTTGTCCGTGTAGTACGCCCAGTCCCAGGACGCCAGCTCGAACGGCTCGGCCTCATTGGCGTTGATGTACGCCTGCAGGTCCGCGCCTTCCTTGCGAGCGTTGGCGACTGCTGCCGGGGCAACCTGCGCCAGCATGGTGTTCACCGCGCCGACGTTACCCGCAGTCTGCTCGGCCAGGATGAAGTCCGCGTGCGTGGCGTAGCCCAGCATCTGGGCGCGCTCACTGCGCAGGTTCACCATCTCGGCGATGATGGCGGTGGTGTCGTACTCGTTGCCACGCTGTCCGCGGATGAGCGAGGCCCGATGCAGACGCTCTCGCACGGCGCGGTTGGTCAGCTGCGACAGCGGCGGCTGACCGGAGGTGTTGAGCAGGGTGATGGCAAACTTGCCCTCGTGCCCACGCTCTGTCGCGGTAGCTGCAGCGGCAGCAATCTGTGCGTCAGTCAGTCCATCCAATTCTTCGCGGGTGTCCACGATGATGGCGGACGCGTTCACTTCCGCGAGCACATTCTGGTTGAACTGGGTGCCGAGTTGCGCCATGCGGCCGTTAATCTCACGGAGGCGGTCCTGCTGCGCTTCGTCAAGCTTGGCGCCGGAACGGACGAAGTCCGTGTGGTACCGCTCAAGAAGGCGCAATGACTCCGCATCAAGCCCGAGGTCCGCGCGCCGGTTGTACAAGGTCTCTATGCGTGCGAACAGGACCGGGTTCAGGGAGATGGAGTCCCCATGGGCGGAAAGCTTGGGTGCCATCTCACGTTGGATGGCCTGCAGCTCTGGATTGGTGTGAGCCCCGGCGATGTTGTAGAACACGCGCAATACGCGACCCAGATCCTGACCAGCACGCTCCATTGCGACGATGGTGTTGTCGAATGTCGGCGCGTCGGGATTGTTCGCGATGGCGTCTATCTCGCCGCGGTTGATTTCCATGCCGCGCTCGATCGCAGGCGCGTAGTGTTCGTTCTGGATCAGATCGAACTGCGGCGCACCATACGGCAAGGGGCTTGGGTCGAAGAAAGGATTGGATGCCGCTTCGGTGGTGGCCGTCGCTTGCGGCGGGGCATCGGGTGAACAGGCGGCGAGCATCACGACGGAAATCGCCAAGGCTGGAACTGCGTAGGTACTTTTCACTAGGGGGTACTCCTGAGAAGAATCGGGCCGATTATAAACGCGCAGCGAGCACGCGCAACAAATCATCCACACCTAGTCGACGGGCCTTTAGCAACACAAGTAGATGATAAATAAGGTCCGCCGCCTCATTGAGGACGGTTTGGTCATCTTCGACCGCAGCGGCCAGCGCAAGTTCCACACCCTCCTCACCCACTTTCTGCGCAATGCGTGGGATGCCCGCCTGCAACAGCTCGGCGGTATAACTTTTGCTGGGGTCGCCGCCGTCACGACTGGCAATGATGCCCTCCAGCTCATGCAGGATGCCGGCTGCCGGCGCATCGCCGAAACAGGTGACCGTTCCGCGATGACAGGTCGGTCCAGCGGGACGCGCGCGCACCAGCAGGGTGTCATCGTCGCAATCCAGACGCATGTCCACGAGTGCCAGTGTGTTGCCTGAGGTTTCGCCTTTGCGCCATAGCCGGTTCTTCGAGCGGCTGAAAAAGGTGACGAAGCCGGTCGCGCGCGTCGCCTCCTGCGCCGCTTCATCCATATAGCCGAGCATCAGCACGCGACCGGTGTCGGCGTCCTGCACGATGGCGGGAATCAGCATCGGATGGTCTCGCCCTTGTCAGCCAGCCATTGCTTGAGCGCAGGAACGGTCAGCGTACCGTCATGGAATACTCCCGCAGCGAGTGCGCCATCCACATCGGCGTCGCGGAACACTTCGAGGAAGTGCTCACGGGTGCCCGCCCCGCCGGATGCGATGAGTGGCACCGAGCAGACCTTGCGCGCTGCCTGAAGCTGCGCGATATCGTAACCGCCACGGACGCCATCGCGGTCCATGCAATTGAT
>CAZKFT010000047.1:5842-10612 GCA_964552205.1 uncultured Gammaproteobacteria bacterium | reverse complement strand
GAACGGATGCCCCCGGCGACACAAAAGGGAATATCCAATGTGCGCGCAATGCGGGACACCCATGAGGTGTCTGCGGTGCGACCCTCGGGACTGGCTGTGATGTCATAGAAAACCAGTTCGTCGGCGCCCGCTTCACGATAGCGCGCGGCCAGTTCGTCGATATCTCCTGCATCGGTGATGTCTGCAAATTTAAGGCCCTTGACCACCCGACCATCACGGACATCCAGACAGGGAATGATGCGCCTGGCGATCATGCGCACTCCTTCATCAACTGTTGCGGTGTGAACGCACCCGTGAGCAATGCCCGACCGACGATGACGGCGGAAGCGCCCAAGGCCTTCAGCGCAGCGACATCCGCGAGACTCGCCACACCACCGGATGCCTGCAGCGCCACGCTCGGGTAGCGCCTCATAATCTCGCCATACAACTCAAGGTTGGGGCCCGTGCCCATGCCATCGCGTTCCACATCGGTACACAGGAGGTGAACCAATCCGTGCTCGCAATAGACATCGAGAAGGTGCCATAAGCTGGTCGGCCCCGTATCACGCCATCCGTTCAACATGGGGCACGGCACGCCATCGTCGCCGATCCGCACGTCCAAGGCGATGACCAAGGCGCCGCTGCCATACTCATCCAACCACTGGGAGACACCGTGCACATCGGACACTGCCGCGCTGCCCAACACGACACGCTCGGCACCTGCCTCACTGACGCGGGCAATCATGTCGCGGTCGCGGATGCCCCCTGCGGCCTGGATGGCGAGCGAAGTGTGCTCACTCAAAGCGCGCACGATGGCGACCAGTTCATCCCCGCCATCACGCGCGCCGTCCAGACTGACCAGGTGCAGATCGGTCGCACCGGCATCCTGATAGCGTCTGGCGATGGCAACCGGATCGTCGCCAAAATCGGTGACACGCGCGAAATCGCCCTGCGCAAGTCGCACGACTCGCCCTCCCATGACGTCGATAGCGGGCAACGGCTTCAAGGTGCCCACTCCAGGAAGTTGGCAAGCAGTCGCGCGCCGACAGGGCCAGAACGCTCCGGGTGAAACTGGAATCCCGCATTGTTGTCACGAGCGACCGCTGCAGTGAATTCGCCACCATAGTCGCAAACACCGAAAGTATCGGTGCCGACATCAGCACGATACGAATGCACGAAGTAGAACCAATCCTCATCGTCCACCCCCTGGGCCAACGCGTGGGGGCGCGTCCACCGAACGCGGTTCCATCCCATCTGCGGAATCCGCAGGCCGTCCCCGGCGAACCGCGTGACCTCGCCCGCAACGATGCCGAGACAGGCGACTACACCCTCACCGCTGTGCTCATATAACAACTGCATGCCAAGGCAGAAACCGAGTGTGGGTCGCGTTCTCATCCGCAGTGCTTCGGATACCCCGCTGTCATTGAGTCGCTCCATGGCGGGCCGCGCGGCGCCAACGCCGGGCAGGATGACCCGTTCTGCATTCAGAATGGCGTCGGGATCCGCGCTCACCTCCGAGCGTGCGCCCAGCCGTTCCAGCGCGTAACGCACGGACGCGAGATTGGCCCCGCCGTTGTCGACGATGAGAATCACAGCACGCCCTTGGTGCTTGGCAACTCCGACCCCTCGCGGGCCAAAGCCTGCCGCAATACGCGTCCTGCCACTTTGAACAAGGCTTCCACCTTGTGGTGCTCGTTCTCGCCTTTGACGGCCAGATGCAATGTCGCACCCAAGGCATTGCTGAGTGACAGGAAGAAGTGACCCACCAGCTCTGTTGCAAGACCGCCCACCTGCTCGCGATGAAACGCGGCATCGAAGGTGAGGTGCGGGCGACCGGACAGGTCCAGACTCGCCTGCGCTTCGGTCTCGTCCATCGGCAACACGAATCCGTAACGCCCGATGCCGCGCTTGTCGCCCAATGCTTGACGCAAGGCCTCACCGATGGCCAACGCGCAATCCTCCACCGTGTGGTGCTCGTCCACGCCAAGATCGCCTGCGCAGCGAAGCTGCAAGGAGAATCCCCCATGTTTGGCCAACTGCTCCAGCATGTGGTCAAGAAACCCGACCCCGGTACTGATGTCAACCGGGGCACTGGCGTCGAGGTTCACCTGCACGGTGATATCCGTCTCGCGGGTGGATCGACAAACTTCCGCGCGTCGCGGCGCATCCAGCAATTCTGCTGCGATCCCCGTCCAGTCCAGACCCTCGCCCTCGAAGCCCGCAAGTTTGAAGCCTTGCACGCCGAGATTGGCAGCCAGTTTCAGATCGGTGTCGCGGTCACCGATGACCGCACTGTGCCGGCGACTCCATCCCTCATCTGTCAGATACTCGCGCAACAGTCCGACTTGCGGCTTACGACACTCACACCCTGCCTCTGCCGTGTGTGGACAGGTGCGGATATCGTCAAAGCGGATACCCTGACCGGCGAAGGTATCCAGCATGAATGCCTGGACCTCATCGAACGCCTCTTGCGGGTATGCCTCGCTGCCAAGACCATCCTGATTCGTGACCATCACCAGCTTATACCCTGCATTCACGAGGCGTGTCAGTGCGGCGAATACGCCTGGAACGAAACGCAGCTTGTCCAGACGATCGACCTGGAAGTCCGATGGCTCTGCGATCAGAGTGCCGTCGCGGTCAACGAAGAGCAGCTTGCGCACGACTCATCTCCTCTTCTGTACCAATGGAGAACCGAAGCCAGTCGGCCAGTCGGCCGTCAAATGCCCGCACATGGATGCCAGCATCACGCAGGCGTTGTTGTGTAGCTTGCGCATCACGAAACCGTAACAGCACCGAATTGGCGTGGCCATTCAACACTTCCACCACACCGGCAAACCCTTCGGCAGCGCGTGCAAAGGCATCGCGACGTGCGGTGATGTCCTTGCAGCGTTCACGCATGAGCTCAACGGAGGCGCTACTGAGTGCGTTCACTGCAATGTCGACGACCGGCGTCGGCAACAGGTAGGGCGGCAACACACGGCGCACCCATTGCACG
This sequence comes from uncultured Gammaproteobacteria bacterium, assembly GCA_964552205.1. GTDB lineage: Bacteria > Pseudomonadota > Gammaproteobacteria > Natronospirales > JAIVGZ01 > JAIVGZ01. The sequence continues at coordinate 7,638 of CAZKFT010000047.1, read as the reverse complement.
ATGTCCGCTGAGGCCAATAGCACACCACAACGGATGCCGGCCAATCCAAACGCCTTGGACAGTGTGCGAAGCACCACCAGATTGGGCACGGATGCCAACAGGGTCACGGCTGACGGTTGTGTCGAAAACTCCTGATAAGCCTCATCCACCACGACCAGTGCCTTGCCGGCCAGCGCAGCACATAGCGTCTGCAGTTCCCCTAAAGGCATGACACTGCCTGTGGGATTATTCGGTGAGCACACATACACCAACTTCACGCCGTCGAACCAGGACGCGGTCATGGCGCGCGCATCGAATTCGAACTGTGGCGTCAACGGAACCTCAACCACCGCGGCGCCCTGCAAGCGCGCGAAGACGGCAAACATGGCAAAGGTCGGCGGCGTCACCATGACGGCATCGCGGCCGGGCGTCAGGAAGGCACGGCCGAGTGCATCGATACCGTCGTCGCTACCGCGCGTGGCGAGTACACAGCTGTCCGGCACACCGTAATACGCTGCCATGGCCGTATGCAGGACCGCATAATCCGGATCCGGATAGCGATTCAATCCGCTCTCGCCATACGGGCTTTCGTTGGCATCCAGCAGGATGCCGGTACGGGCGCGCTGCGCCGCGTATTGCGGCAGGCCCAGCAGTTCCGGACGGACGAAGTCAGAGACGCGCAAGACGCACCCGCACAGCATTGGCATGGGCTTCCAGGCCTTCCATGGTGGCCAACAATTCCGCTACCGGACCGAGCTCGGACAGGCCTGCGGGTTCAGCGCGCTGGACCGTGATGCGCTTTTCGAAATCAGCCACGGACAAGCCACTCACTGCGCGCGCGTAGCCGTAGGTCGGCAACACATGGTTGGTGCCGCTGCAGTAGTCGCCGAGGGTTTCCGGGGTCCAATGACCGAGGAAGACCGAGCCGGCACTTTGGACGCCGGCGAGAAACGTCTCTGCATCCTCCAAGGCGAGGATGAGGTGCTCAGGGGCATAGGCATTGACGATATTCAGCGCCGCCGCGTCACTGTCCACCACCAACACCCTACTCGCCGCCAGTGCCTGCTCGGCGACCTCGCGCCGTGGCAGACCAGCAAGCTGCACAGCGACCTGTTCAGCCACGGCCTGCGCCAGGGTGGGATCGGTGGTGACGAAAAAGACCTGTGAGTCGGGGCCGTGTTCGGCTTGGGACAGCAAATCTGCCGCCACAAAAGCCGGGTTCGCACTGCAATCTGCGACCACCATCAACTCGGACGGCCCTGCGGGCAGGTCAATCTGTGCACCACCTTGCTCGATCGCCACCAACTGCTTGGCAGCGGTGACCCAGGCATTGCCGGGGCCGAAGATTTTGTCCACCCGCGGCACAGTCTCGGTGCCATAGGCCATGGCGGCAATGGCTTGTGCACCGCCCACCCTGAAGATTTCAGTGATACCGCACAGCTGCGCGGCATAGAGGATGGCAGGATGAATCGTCCCGTCGGTGCGCGGCGGCGTGCACAGTACTCGAGTGTCACAGCGCGCTAGTTGCGAGGGAACGCCCAACATCAGGGCTGTCGACGGCAGCGGCGCGGAACCCCCCGGCACATAAAGGCCCACAGACCGGATTGGGCGAATTTCACGGCGACACACGACGCCGGGGACAGTTTCGACGGTGTACCCAGAGACCCGTCCCTGCTCGTGAAAGCGCCTGATGGTTGTGTAGGCGGACTCGAGCGCCGAGCGCTCTTGATCCGTCAATTGTCTGGCGGATTGCTCAATCGCCTCGGAGGGCACTTTGAGTTGCTCCAGTGCGACACCATCAAACTCAAGTGTCAGAT
>CAZKFT010000047.1:0-5742 GCA_964552205.1 uncultured Gammaproteobacteria bacterium | reverse complement strand
TTACCGGTGATGATGCAGGCGCGGCTTTCGTCCACCGTGCCGATTTCGACAAGGTTGTGAGCGCGCAGGGTCTCGCCGGTGGAGACCAGATCGCAAATGACATCCGCCTTACCCAGCCGGGGAGCGATTTCAACCGCGCCGGAAAGTGTCACGATTGTCGCCGATATGTCGTTATCCTGCAGGTATCGTGCGGTTATATTCGGATAACTAGTAGCAATCCGAAGTCCCGACACCTCGCTCACCGAACGAATATCCGAATCCGCTGGAGCGGCAAGACTCAAACGGCAGGACCCGAAGTCCAGTTCCCGGCGGACGGTGAACGGGTCCGACCCGGCGGCCAGGCCGAACAGGTATTCGCGCGCGACATTGCTGCCAACGATGCCGGCATCTGCCGCGCCCTCCTCCACCAGGCCCGGAATATCGTCGTCACGCACCAACAGCAGATCAATCGGCAGGTTCTCGCCGAAACAGATGAGGTGGCCCTTGTCGCGAGAAAAACGCAAACCGCACTGGGCCATCAATTTGAGCGAATTGTCCGTCAGGCGGCCGGATTTCTGCACGGCCACCCGCAAGCGGGCGGAGTTGGGCATGGGGTTCAGTCCTTGGTGAGCCGTTCCAGGGCAATGCGGTAGCCGCCATTGCCGAGCTCGAGAAAGCGGGCGACGCGGCCCACGGTGGTGACACTCACCCCGGTCCGGTCATGGATTTCACGATAGGGGATACCGTCGCGCAGCAGTTCTACCACGCGCCAGCGATCCGCCATGGCCTGCAGCTCCGCGGGCGTGCACAAATCCCTGAAGAAGGCGTACAGCTCATCGCTGGTTTTGAGGCCGAGGATGGCCTGATACAGCGCAGATTCTGCGGCGGCTTCGGCTGACTGGTCTCGTGTGGTGCTCTGCTTCATGGGCGTCCTATCGTATTAATGCGTTAATACATTGGTGCGAACTATACCGCTCACTTGCAATCCGTGCAAGGGGCCGTGAATATGCTGGGCGCGCCACACCAAATTGGCGCAGGGGAGTGGGGATCTGAAAACCGACCGTGGCCAAGGGGCTCGGATGGTGGCCATTAAGGGACGAGTGCCGCTACGCCGACCTAGCCCTAAGATTTTACGTGCGTGGTTCGCGCCGGTGCTCGCGATGGCCGCGTTCGCGTTATTGGTTTTCGGAAGCTTCTACGCTCTGGACGTTCTGGTGGTCAGTGGTGGAGACATCGCAGGTAGCGCCTTCGGCCACTACTTCACCTTTGATCCTGACCTGATCACCGATGCCCTACCCGCGCTGGGCATGACACTGGTGGCGGTCCTCGGCATCGTCCTCACCGTGGTCGCCATCATCGTGCAGCTGTCATCGGACCGCTATACCGGCGTTGCGCTGATGTTCCTCAGGGACCCGGTCAATATCGGCGTGATGAGCTTCTATGTGGTCGCCAGTCTCTGCGCGATTTGGCTCAGTGTGTCGCTGCACCATGATTTCGTGCCCGTGGCGCTGTTGATTCTGGTGATGGGTCTGACCAGCATCGGCCTGGCCATCATGCTGCCCTACTTCGCGTATGTGTTCTGGTTCCTGGAACCGGGCAACATCATCGACCGTATCCGATTCCATACGAGCTCACTCGTCAGGCAGGGTATGCAGGAACCGGACCTGGAAAAGATGGACCGCTTGCAGGGCCGCGTGCTGAACCTGATGGAGGAAATCACCGACATCGCCAACAACTCGATCGATGGCAAGGACAAGATTGTCGCAGGGCGTGCCGTGGATTCCCTGCGCGATTTCCTGATCGAGTACATCGCGAGCAAGCCGGACCAGGAGCGCATGTGGTATCGCATCGGCAAGGAGCTCCGGGAGAACCCGGATTTCGTCGCGATGGACATCGAGCTCATGCGAGAGCTGGAGTTGCGCTGGATGTGGGTGGAATGGAAAACCCTCCGACAGTACCTCGGTGTCTACAACGAAGCGCTGGAGTCCATGCAGGACATCAACTACCTCGTCGCCATTGATACGCGCTACATCGGTGAGGCGGCCGCATCACGTGGCCAGCTTGAGCTGATTCGCATGGTGTTCCGCTTCATGAACTCCTACCTGCGCTCCGCCATCAACCGGGGAAGCGTACGCACCGCTTACAACGTCCTGCACCAGTACCGCATGCTCATCGAGGCAATGCTTCGCCTCAACCAGGGCGAAGCGGCTCTGGAGGGTGTGGCTTTCCTCAAGTACTACGGCCATGTCGCGTTCGAGGAAGACCTGCCGTTCATCACCGAGACGGTCGCCTACGATCTGGCGGCACTGTGCCAGTTCGCGCATCGCAAAAACCACCCCGAGGAAGGCCGCATTCTCCGGCAGTTCCTTGACCTCGACCGACCTACCCGGGGCTATCGGCAGGAACGCGGGCTGAGAGGTGTACGCAAGGCGCAGACCAAACTGGCGTGCTACTACATCTGGGCCGGCGAAGAGACCAAAGCCAGGATGATTGCCGAGGACATGCTCACGGAGCCCGCCGACCTGCTGCATTCGGTCCGTGATGAGCTTGCCAAAGTGGAATCCCCCCATTTCTGGGAGATCGTGGACCGCGGGCGCAACTTCGAGTATCTGCCGGAGGCGGAACGGGCCCACTTGGGCGTATTCTTCAGCTGGCTGGATGCCGCACCGCCACCCCGCAGGCGCGCAACCGACCAATAGCCTTTGACCGCGGGCCACGGGTTCGCTAGATTCACCGGACGCAATCACTTTCTGGAGAGACGTACATGTCGCTGACCATCAGTTTCGAGCTGGATGATGACGATCTGAAACACTTCCGTGGACTGATGAAGCAGGCCAAGTCGGTTGCGAAGGAATACGACGAACCGGAAATCCTGAGTGCGACCACTGGTTTGCTCGAAGAATTGCGCGGCCAGAAATTGCCAGCCTTCGTACGCGACCGTGTCGGTATCATCGAAACCATGCAGACCATGCTTGAAGATGGCGCCTTTGCACTACCGGCACCTGAACGCAAGCGCATCCTGAGCGGCTTGGCGTACTTCCTTGAGCCGGATGACCTGATTGCAGACGATATCCCCGTATTGGGCTTCCTCGATGACGCCATCATGATTGAACTCATCGGGCGCGAACTCGAGCACGAAATGCAGGCCTACAAGGATTTCTGTGCGTTCCGCGAAACCGAGACGCGCCGTCGTGGTTTGGACGATATTCCGATGACCCGCGAGAAGTGGATGGAGTCGAAACGGCAACAGCTGATTGGTCGTATCCGCGACCGCAGGGCGCGTGGACGCTCCAGCCGGCGCCGCGGTGGCGGACGGTCACCTTTCTCACTGCTCTAAAAAAAAGCCCCGGTCATCCCGGGGCTTTTTTATTCAGCTTCCGTCGCGCTGGCGCCGGTGATGGCGTCCTTCCCGCATGTGTTCGCGACGCTCCTGCATGCGCTCGCGGCGTTCCTGCATCCGCGCCTGACGCGCTTCACGCATTTCCGCTGCTTTCGCCTGCTGCTCAGGCGTGAGTACTGCCTGCATCTCGGCATGCATCTGCTGACGCAGGGCACGCATCTGCTCGCCGTAGTTCGTACGGATGGTCTGCATCTGCTCGCGCTGCGCTTCCGTCAGCTCGAGCGGGTTTCCACCTCGTTGCATTTCACCTCGACCATGACCGTGGTTGTCGGCCAGGGCGGTACCCGACAGCATCAGGCCCAGCACTGCGATACCCATGATTTTCGTATTCATCTTGTTCACCTCCTGGTTGACATGGTGCCAGCGTACCCGTCGCCAGTGTCGAGTTGGGTGTCGGCTTTGTAAGGAATTGTAAAGTCGGGCAACCTCAGCCGCCGAGGTCTGCAAGAATAGCGCCATGAACCGCATCCTGCTGATCGACGACGACCGCGAACTGGCCGCCATGTTGGTGGAATTCCTCTCGAGCGAGGGATTCACTGTCGAGTCGGCGCACGATGGTGACACCGGTTTGTCCATCGCAGCAGCCGGCGGGTTCGACGCCGTGGTGCTGGATGTGATGCTCCCGGGCCGCGATGGTTTCGATGTGTTGCGACAGTTGCGTCGCACTGATCACACACCGGTGCTGATGTTGACCGCGCGGGGCGACGATGTGGACACGGTGGTCGGCCTCGAATTGGGCGCTGACGATTACCTACCCAAGCCCTGCAATCCCAGGGTGCTGGCTGCGCGTCTGCGCGCCTTGTTGCGACGAGGGAGCGCCACACCGGAATCCGCACGCGTCGAGGTGGGTGACCTGGTACTGGACCTGGGACGTAGGGAAGTGTGGGTGGGTGGCAATGAGGTGAGTCTCACCGGCGCTGAATTCGCCTTGCTCGCAGAGCTGCTGGCGGCTGCCGGCCAGGTCGTGGACAAGGACAGGCTGTGTGAAGCCGCGCTCGGGAGATGCCTGCAGGCCTATGACCGCAGCGTCGACATGCACCTCAGTCACCTGCGTCGCAAACTCGGGCCCTTGCCGGATGGTGGAGCACGCATCAAGACCGTGCGTGGCGCCGGCTACCAGTATGTGACGAGCCCATGAACTCACTGTTCGCCAAACTGTTCCTGTGGTTCTGGTTCGCCATGCTGGCCATCGGTGCAGTATTGCTCTTCGCCCAGCAGTATCTGCAGCCCGACCCAGGCGTCGCCGATGCGCAGACCCTCGCGCGCCATGCCACCGCACTCGAAGCCCAGTTCGCCGAGGATGGGTTCGGTGGGGTCGCCGGCTACCTGCGTGCGCTGAACCGAGGCGATGACATTCGGGTGGTGCTGGTCACACAGCGTGGCCGCATCATGCCCATGCGCCGGGTGGGGCCTGATATGCGCCGACGTCTCCTTGAACTGTCAGGGGAATCGGAGCCGACCAGTCGTGTGATAGAGAACCTGCGGATTCATACCCACCCTGTGCAATTGGGAGATGCGCGCGCGACCTTGGTGGCCTTCGTCCCCGTGCGTGGCTTGCGTGAACTCCCATTGTGGGCACGCGGCTTCATCGCGCTGTTGATCACAGCCCTGTTGTCTGCCCTGCTCGCTCGCCATCTGAGCAGGCCGGTACGCGCAGTGCGTGAGGCCACACGGCGACTCGCAGGGGGTGACCTCTCTGCGCGTGTTCCAGAATCCTCGCGCAGGGGTGACGACATCAGCGCGCTGGCCCATGACTTCAACCGCATGGCCGGCCAGCTGCAGGTACTGCTTGAGGCACGCAATCAGTTGCTACGCGATATCTCGCACGAATTGCGGTCTCCTCTAGCGCGGCTGCAGGTTGCGGTGGAACTCGGTCGCAAGAATCCGGATGAGGCCGCACTCGACCGCATGCAGCTTGAAGTGGAACGCATGGATGCACTCATTGGTGAGCTGTTAGCCCTCGCGCGGCTGGACGCGGGTCAGGCCACCGTCGCGCGAGAAACCATCGAGCTGTCCGATCTGCTCGAGGGCATCTGCGAAGATGCCCGCTTCGAAGCACAAGCGGAGGGAAAGCAGGTGCTACTACAAGCAAAACCCGTGACCGTGACCGGGGACCCTGCGTTGCTGCATTCCATCTTCGACAACATCATCCGCAATGCGATGCGTCATACACCCGCGGGTAGCACCGTGGCGGTGGAAGTCTCCATGGAAGTGAATTGCGTTCGCGTGTCCGTCACGGATCAGGGACCGGGCGTCCCCGAATCTCATCTGCAACATATCTTCGACCCCTTTGTCCGTGTCGGGGCCGCGCGCGAGCGCGAAACGGGAGGACACGGACTGGGGCTCGCCATCGCCAAGCGCGC
>CAZKFT010000046.1:10592-14184 GCA_964552205.1 uncultured Gammaproteobacteria bacterium | reverse complement strand
ACATCGGTGCGCACGATGGCTTCGAGCTCGCGCGGGCCGACATCGGGCTCGGCGAGTTTCTGCAACAGACGCAGCACGGCAATCTTGTTGTCGGCCAGCGACTCGGACTGCACGGTGTCGGGCTTGGAGAAGAAGAATCCCTGGAAGTAATCGCAGCCCATGGCCTTATAGCTGGCAAACTCGTCCGGTGTCTCGATCTTCTCTGCGAGAATCTTGAGCTGCGGGAACTGGCGGAGTTTCGCGACATGTTCCTTCATCCGCTCCGGACCGAGTGCCATCACATCCAGCTTCACGATATCGGCAAACTTCAACAGCGGGACAGCGTCATCGCGCCACTCGAAGTCGTCCAGCGCGAGCAGATAGCCGCGGTCCTGCCAGGCTTTGGCGGACTTGAGTAGGGGTTCGTCTATGGCCTCATCTTCCAGGAACTCGATGGCGACCTTCTCTCCCGGGAAGGGGAACTCGACATTGTTGACGATGAAATCACGCGTCAGGTTGAAGAAGGCGTATTTGCCGCGGCAGAGATTATCCAGGCCAATCTCCACGAAGGCATTGAGCAACACGCGCGAGGTCGCCGAGTCCGCCTCGCCGATGCGCGCACCGGAGGACTCGATATTGCCGCGGAACAATAGTTCATACCCGAACACGTCGAGGTTGGTATCGAGAATGGGTTGACGGCCAATGTAAACCTGCCGAAGCGCGGTCGGTATGAGGGTCAGATCTTCTTCGCTCAATGCTTTTTGTCCTGGGCGATGTTCAGTGCGTGGTCGGCCCACTTGGTGGCGTCCACCCAGAGGCGGTTCCATGTAGTCGGTGCGAGAAAGCCGTCGTCGAGCAGTTGGGTCTCTGCGCGCTCGCAGGCCTTGGCTTGTTCCAGCAACTGGCCGAGTGGGCCGGTGCCGTCCCTCAGGGCACTCTTGACCTCCTCGGTGAGCGGGAGTTCCTTCATGATGCGGCTCATGGGCATGCCGAGCAGGGCATCAATCAGTGAGAACAGTCCCACGGTGAAAGCCGCGCCCGGGTCAGCACCACTGCCGGTGAGGGCAGCTTCCTCGCACATACGGGCCCGTACCAGTGCCTGGCGCGCCAGTTCCGGTGGCCGGTCGGTGAGTTCTGCTACGGCCAGCATGTTCACCCAGTTGCGGATGATCTGCGAACCCATGTACACGATGGCGTGGCCCACGGTCTCGATCTGCACGGGCAGGCCGTAGTAGGCCGAGTTCACCATACGCAGCACTTTGTAGGTGAGGCTGACATCGGTCTTGATGGCCGCCTCGAGCTCCTTGGTGGTGACATCGGGGTTGGCCACGGCCTGCAACAGGCGCATGACCGCGACGCGGTTCTCGGGGATGGACGCTGTGGTGAGCGTTGTCGGCTTGCTCAGGAAATACCCCTGGAAGAGGTCGAAGCCCAGGTCCCGGCACATCTCCATCTCTTCGTGGGTCTCCACCTTCTCGGCAGCCACTTGGGCACCGTAGGTTTTCAGGCGGCTGACCACGGACTGCAGGGCCTCGCGGGTCTGCCCGGCCACATCCACCTTCACCATGTCGGCGAGTTTCAGCAGTTCGATGGCATCGTCGCGCCAGACGAAGTCATCCAGGGCGATGAGGTAACCCTTTTCCTTCCAGACTTTCACTGCATTGATGAGGGCTTCGTCGATGACCTCATCTTCAAGGATCTCGATGCCCACATTCATGTTCTTGAACGGGAGCTCGCCGTGGCCGAGCACGAAATCGCGGGAAACATTGAACATCGCCCAGTGCCCGCCGCAGATGCGTTCTACGCCCAGCTCGACGAAGGCGTTCAAGAGGGTGCGGTTGGTGGCGGTGTTGGAATGCTGGAAAACGGCAGTGGTCGCCGAAGCGCTGTCACGGAACAGGAGTTCGTAGCCGAACACCCCCAGATTCCGGTCCAGAATGGGCTGACGCCCAATGAATACGCTGCTGACGTCCATCAGCGGGATTGTACAGAAAAAGGATTAGGCAGATATCAGCGAACGCGGGGCAGGCGGGGTTTTGCAATGGCCGTCGGGGCCATACAGCTCGCTGGTGCCTTCCACGCCGCGCAAGATGTTGAGCGTGGCCGTCACCTGACGGGATTTGACGCTGAGGAGATGTCCGTTGGCGACATTGAGGTCACGGCAAGCTGTGGCCTCGGCCAAGAGGTCGGCGTCCAATTCGAAACCGAGTTGTGCGCGGTCCGACTCCATGGATTCGAGCGTGTGGGCGGCGGCGTGTTTGTCCAGAGTGGCGGCTTCCAAGGCATCGGGGTCGCCGTTGACCAAGGCATCGCGCTCGGCTTCAAGCGCTGAGCGCAAAGCACCGATAGCACGGGTGTAGTCGGGCCGGACCTGATGCATGACTTACGAGAGCCGAAGCAGGTCGGTGTCGGAGGCGACGAGCTTGTCGGCGATGGCTTCCGCATTGATGCGGTATTCGCCCCGTTCGATCTGCTCGCGGATGGCCTCGATCTTCTCGGCGCTGGTCTCCGGGCTGGAAGCCACGGCCTGTTCCAGGCGATGAAGCTGGCGGGCGGACTCGGTCAGGGCCACCTTGTCGGTGCTGGCCGGCTGGCTGCCACGCGCCTCGGCTTCGGCATTTTTGGCCGTAACGCCCTGTTTCCGCGAGCTTTCTGCGCTCGGGGAGAGGGTGCTTCCCGGTAGTCCATTGATCTTGTCAGTAACCATAAATCCTCCGCTACAGCCACCTTAACGGCAGCTTCAGACAAACCTTTAACGCAATCTTTCGCTGAATTCCACTATTCCCGGGCCAACGACCCGGCCCTCGACCACCCGCTGTGAGCTCTGGTTGCGTACTGAGACCCGTTGGCCCAGGCCAGCATCGGCCAGAGCGACGCCCGAGGCGTGGATTTCGATACCGCCAGCGCTGGCGCGCAGGGTGACCTGCTCACCGCGTTTCACGACCGGCGCGGTTTCCAGCACGCTGGGGGTCAGAATGGCCCCGGCAGCCGTGGCGCGGGCCAATCGGCGGTCGGTGAGGTCATCCAGGGAGCCGATCCATCCGCGGGCGAGGCGCGAGACCTCTTGGCGCTGGGTGGTGACATCGGCTTCTGTCACGGTGGCGCCGCGGGGCAGGGAACGGACCAACACCAGGACCTCGGCCCAGGACTGTACGGTCACCGGGACATAAATCGTCCAGCCGGGGGTATCCGGGCAGCGGACACCGACGCTGGAATTGCCTCGGATCTGGCTGCCCGAGGGCAGAAAGGGTTCGAGTGGGGTTTCGCATCGGGCCAGGCGCAGGCGCGGGTCCAGGTTGGCGGCTTTGACCTCGGAGTCCACATTGGCGGATTCCGGGGCCTCGACCAGTCGGGTGCGGGCAAAGGTTTCTGCGGCCGCGGCAATGTCCGCCGGCGGGTGGATGGTTGGGTCGGCATGGGCTGGGGTGGTAAATGCTGCTAGCAAGGCGACTACCGGCCCAGCCAGCAGGGCACGGTTTAGCGTCAAATTCTTGGCGAGATACCTATTCATGTCAGTAGTACATGCAAGGGTTGTGCCAGTGTTTGGTATCGCGGCCCGTGGGGCCGCTCCCACGGGGAAGGGCCGCTCCCACGGGGAAGGGCCGCTCCCACG
>CAZKFT010000046.1:0-10492 GCA_964552205.1 uncultured Gammaproteobacteria bacterium | reverse complement strand
GGGCCGCTCCCACGGGGAAGGGCCGCTCCCACGGGGAAGGGCCGCTCCCACGATAAAGAAACCAAGTGCCCGTCCGTGGGAGCGGCCCCACGGGCCGCGATTGCCTGCGATTAAAGGTCCTGCTGCGGCAGCCGATACAGTTCATGCGGCAACCCGTTTGCCACCCAGCGGCAATTCCTTGCCGCTTTGTCTTGCCGCACCCACCCAACACCCCTGATTTCCATGCCCTGCGACAACTGGCACGCCTCTTGCTTCGTACTCGGCATGAACATGAAACCGACCAGTGCGATGTTTGGGATACACGAGAGTGCGCTCAAGGTGCATACCCAGCGCCTTGACCTGCTGGCCTCGAATATCGCCAATGCCGACACGCCCGGATACCTGGCGCGTGACATCGACTTCCGTACGGCGCTCTCCCAGATCCAGAACGGTGGCGAGCCCGAGGCCATGTATCGCATCCCGCTGCAGCGGAGTCGCGATGGCAACACCGTGGACTTGCAGGCCGAGCAGGGCGCCTTCGCCGAGAACGCGGTGCGCTACCAGGCCACCCTCATGTTCATCAACTCACGCATCAGCGGGCTACGCACCGCCATCACGGGTGGAGATTAATCATGAGTCTCTTCAGGGTCTTTGATCTGGCGGCGTCGGCAATGAGCGCACAGTCCGTGCGTCTCAACACCACGGCCTCCAACCTCGCCAACGCGGATTCGGTCAGCGGTAACCCCGAGGATTCCTACCGCGCACGCCATGCCGTGTTCGAGGCGCTGGGCTCACAGGACAACGGTGTCAGTACCGGAGTCCGCGTGGCCGGCATCGTCGAGAGCCAGGCACCGGTGTTGCAGCGCTACGAACCGGGCCATCCGCTGGCCGACGCCAACGGCTTTGTCTATGGCAGCAATGTGAACACGGTCGAGGAGATGGTGAACATGATCTCCGCCGCCCGTACCTATCAGAACAATGTGGAAGTCATGTCCACTTCGCGCGATCTGCTGATGCAGACGCTGCGCATCGGACAGTAAGGAGCCACTCATGATTGACGGAATCGCCGGAATCGCCAGCCAGCCGCAGAATCAGCGCAGCGAGTCATTGGGTCAGGAGCAGTTCCTGAAGCTGATGATCACCCAGTTCCAGAATCAGGACCCGTTCAAGCCCATGGACAACGGGGACTTTCTCGGCCAGCTCGCGCAGTTCGGTACGGTGAGCGGCATCCAGGACTTGCAAGGTTCTTTTGCCGGTTTGTCCGACTCCTTGCTCTCGCATCAGGCCCTGCAGGGCGCGGCGCTCATCGGGCGCGATGCCTTGGTGGACTCCGATACGGTGAACTTCACCGGTGCGCCGGTAGCAGGCGCGGTGGATGTGCCTTCAGCCGGTGGGCAGCTCTCGGTGGCCATCTACGACGACGCCGGTCGCCTGGTACGCCGCATGGACATGGGCGACACCGCAGCCGGAATGCAGAACTTCGCGTGGGATGGCCGTGACGCCACCGGCGCTTTGGTTCCGGCGGGGACTTACCACATCGAATCCGAATTCAAATTGGGTGGACAGGTGTCCGCCTTGGAGACGCTGCTGTATGGGCGTGTGAACAGTGTGTCACTGGGGCGCAACGGAAGCGGCCTGACGCTCAACATCGAAACCATGGGCGAGATGTCGCTGTCGCGCGTCCGCCGGATCAGTTAAACCAGAGGAGATATTCCCATGCCGTTCAGACTCGCACTCAGTGGTATCAACGCAGCGTCCGCGGAATTGCAGGTGACGGCGAACAACATCGCCAACACCAACACCACGGGCTTCAAGGGCTCACGCGCCGAATTCGCGGAACTGTTCGCAGTGTCCCCGTTTGGTGTGTCGGCAAACGCCACCGGTAACGGTGTGCGCCTCGCCGCCGTTTCCCAGCAGTTCTCGCAGGGCAACGTGGACTTCACCACCAGCAACCTCGACCTCGCGCTGTCCGGCCAGGGTTACTTCACCCTGAACAATGCCGGCAGCATCGAATACACCCGTGCGGGTGCGTTCGGTGTGGACCGCGACGGCTTTGTGACCAACGCCCAGAACGCCCGCCTGCAGGTGTACCCGCCGGTCGGCAATGGCAACTTCAACACGGGATCGCTCACCGATCTGCGCCTGCTCACCAATGAGAGCGCGCCGCAGGCGAGCACCCGCATCGAGACCGGCGTGAACCTGCCGGGCAACGCAACGCCGCCGGCCAATCCGGTGTTCGATGCGGATGACCCGACCAGCTACAACCACACGACCTCGCTGACCGTGTACGACTCGCTGGGTGCGCCGCACACCGCGACCATGTACTTCGTGCGCGATGCCGTCGACAACGCCTGGACCACGCACCTGACCATTGATGGCAACGCGGTCGGTGGCGGACAGGCACTGCAGTTCGGCCAGAACGGTTTGTTGCAGGCCCCGGCCAACGGCAACCTCGTGTTCCCGTCCTACACCCCGGGCGGTGGCGCAGCGGATCTCGACTTGACCGTGAACTTCAGCAACACCACGCAGTACGGTGCGGCCTTCACGATTGGTTCGATGCAGCAGGACGGGTTCACCACCGGCCGCTTGGTGGGCATTGATATCTCCGCCACCGGTGTGGTGCAGGCGCGTTACACCAACGGCCAGTCCACGCCGCTGGGCCAGGTCGCACTCGCCAACTTCTCGAACCCGCAGGGTCTGCAGCAGGTGGGTGATACCGCCTGGACGGAAACCTTCGATTCGGGTCCGGTGTTGCGTGGCCAGGCCGGCTCGTCGAACTTCGGCATGATCCAGTCCGGTGCGCTTGAGGCCTCGAACGTGGATCTCACCGCCCAGCTGGTGTCCATGATCACCGCGCAGCGCAACTTCCAGGCGAACGCGCAGATGATCTCGGCTGCCGACAACGTCACCCAGACGATTCTGAACATCCGCTAATGGACAGACTTCTCTACACGGCGATGAGCGGCGCGCGCCAGCTGATGGAGGCGCAGGCGGTCAACAGCCATAACCTGGCGAACGTCTCGACCATCGGCTTCCGCGCCGACCTGCATGCGGCGGTGCAAAGCCGCGTGCCGGGTGCCGGCCTCGAGACGCGTGTGCAATCTGTTGGGCAGAACCTCGGTTGGAACCAGAGTGTCGGCCCGCAGATGCACACCGGTCGTGAGCTGGATGTTGCCGTGCAGGGAACCGGGTTCATTGCAGTGCAGGCGCGCGACGGCAGTGAAGGCTACAGCCGCGCGGGCGATTTGCGCGTGGATGAGAACGGCTTGCTCAGGACGGGCGCCGGTCTTGCGGTGTTGGGAGATGGTGGTGCGCCGATTGCGGTACCGCAGCATTCCAGCATCTCGATCGGGGAAGACGGCACGGTCTCGATCGTGCCTCTGGGCCAGACCGCCAACACCTCCACCACCGTAGACCGCATCCGTCTGGTCAATCCGGACCCGGCGCTGTTGGCCAAGGGCAGTGATGGCCTGTTGCGCATGAACGATGGCAGCTCGCCGGCATCGGATGCGGCGGTGACGCTGCGCTCCGGCACGCTGGAGGGCAGCAATGTGAACGCGGCGAACGCGCTGGTCGAGATGATCCAGATCGCACGCCAGTATGAAATGCAGGTCAAGTTGATGACCACTGTCGAAGAGAACGACCAACGCTCGTCGCAATTGTTGCGCCTGGGCTGAGAAGGGAGACACTGAAATGAATCCAGCATTGTGGGCAGCCAAAACCGGTCTTGATGCGCAGCAGACGCGCATGGCCGTGGTTTCGAACAACCTCGCCAACGTCAACACGACCGGCTTCAAGCGCGGACGTGCGGTGTTCGAGGACCTGCTCTACCAGAACATTCGCCAAGTCGGCGCACAGACCACGCAGGACACACAGTTCGCGACCGGTCTGTCACTCGGCACCGGTGTACGCGTGGTCGCCACCGAGAAGAACTTCTCGCAGGGCAACCTGATGCAGACCTCCAGCGCCACCGATATGGCCATCAACGGCCGCGGCATGTTCCAGGTGTTGATGCCGGACGGCACGCTCGCTTACACGCGCGACGGTGCTTTCCGCCCGAACGCACAGGGTGAGTTGGTGACCTCCAGCGGCTACCAGTTGCAGCCGGGTATCAGCATTCCTGAAGGTGCGCAGAGTTTGACCATCGGCACTGATGGCACGGTGAGCGTGACGCTTGCAGGCCAGGCTACTCCGACGCAGGTGGGCACCGTGCAGTTGGTGGACTTCGTGAACCCGCAGGGCTTGCAGCCGCGCGGCGAGAACCTGTTCACCGAATCCGCTGCCAGTGGTCCGCCGCAGGCCGGTACCCCGGGCCTGAACGGGCTGGGCACCATCGTGCAGGCCACGCTTGAGTCCTCGAACGTGAATGTGGTCGAGGAGCTCGTGAACATGATCGAAACGCAGCGTGCTTACGAGATGAACTCGAAAGCCATCGCCGCGACCGACCAGATGCTCCAGTACGTCAACAACAGGCTCTAAACCATGAACCGCACGCCTATCGCTTTTGTCGCCGTGCTCGCGCTCCTCGCTGGGTGTGCGACCAACGACCCGATGATGCCCGCGCCGCAGGACCACACGGTGGTTTATACGCCGCCGCCGGAAAACGGCACCATCTACGCCGCGCATCAGGAGTTGGGGTTGTTCTCCGACACGCGTGCACGACGCGTTGGCGATCTCATCACCATCACGCTGGTCGAGCGGACCGCGGCGCAGAAAAGTTCCAGCGCGTCGGCCAGCCGTGACAGCAGCGCCAGTCTGGAGAGTCCGACGGTGTTTGGTCGCGAAGTGACGCGCGGTGGTACACCGATTCTGTCGGGTGAGATGGCCGCGGGGACCGAGTTCTCGGGTGAGGCGGGTGCCTCGCAGAGCAACCAGCTCACCGGCAACATCACGGTGACGGTGGTCGAGCGTTTGCCGAACGGCAATCTGGTGGTGCGCGGCGAGAAATGGCTGCAGCTCAACCAGGGACTTGAGTATGTGCGTATCAGTGGTGTGATTCGCCCGACAGATATCGGCCCGGACAACACAGTCTCGTCCATCCGCGTGGCGGATGCGCGGATTGCCTATGGTGGGCGCGGCATGGCAGACCATGCCACACGGCCGGGCCTGCTGACCCGTTTCTTCATGTCGCCGTTCAGCGGCCAGTGAGGCACTAGACATGTTTAGCAAGATGCTGTCCTTGATCGCGGCCCGTGGGGCCGCTCCCACGGTAAATGTTGGGATTTCTCCCACGGTGAATGTTGGGACCAAATCATCTTTCGTGGGAGCGGCCCCACGGGCCGCGATGACCAACAAGCCCACAGCAACTTCTGGGAGCAAAACTTCTTTAATGTCTGGGAGCAACACTTCTTTCGTGGGAGCGGCCCCACGGGCCGCGATTGCCGCGCTCTCAGCAGTCATGATGCTCGCCACACCCGCCATGGCCAACGAACGCATCAAGGATCTTGCTTCCATCCAAGGTGTGCGCGCCAACCAGCTGGTCGGCTACGGCCTGGTGGTCGGCCTCGACGGCACGGGCGACCAAACCACGCAGGCGCCGTTCACCGTGCAGAGCATCCGCAACATGCTCCAGCAGTTCGGTGTGGCGGTCCCAGAAAACGTGAACCCGCAGCTGCGCAACGTCGCGGCCGTGACGGTGCACGCAGAACTGCCGGCCTTCTCACGCCCTGGTCAGACCATTGATGTCACAGTGTCGTCCATCGGCAACGCCGGCAGCTTGCGCGGCGGTTCCCTCATCCTCACACCGCTGCGCGGCGCCGACGGCAATGTCTACGCCATGGCTCAGGGCAATATGGTGGTGGGCGGTTTCGGCGCAGCCGGCGCGGACGGGTCACGCGTGAGCGTGAACATCCAGACCGCCGGTCGTATCCCGAATGGCGCAACCGTGGAACGTGAAGTGCCGACGCAGATTGCACGCGACGGCGCGCTCATACTCAACCTGCACACCCCGGACTTCACCACCGCTTATCGCGTGGCCGAAGCCATCAACGAACATCTGGGCGAGGGCGCGGCCATCCCCATGGACTCCGTGTCCGTGCGGGTTCCGGCCCCCATCAATCCTGGTCAGCAGACGGGCTTTGTGTCCTGGCTTGAAAACCTGACCGTGAATCCGGGCGATGCACCGGCACGCGTCATCGTCAACTCGCGTACCGGTACGGTCGTCATCGGCTCGCATGTGCGTGTGCGTCCGGCGGCGGTGTCGCATGGTTCCATGACAGTGACCATCACCGAGCGTCTTGGCGTGAGTCAGCCTGAACCGTTTGGTCGCGGTGAAACCGCCGTGGTACCGGAAACCACCATCGCCATCGACCAACCCGCTTCCCGCATGTTCCTGTTTGATGCCGGCGTCAGTCTTGATGAGATTGTGCGCGCGGTGAACCAGGTGGGTGCGGCGCCGGGCGATCTGGTCGCGATACTTGAAGCATTGAAGCAGGCCGGTGCGCTGCGGGCGGAGCTCATCATCATCTGATCATGAGCGCATCGATCAACACATCTGTCTCCACCGACTTCACGCAGTACGAGCGACTGCGTGCAGATGCCCGTGAGGGCGGTGATGAGGCCTTGCATGAAGTGGCCCGGCGGTTCGAGGGGCTGTTCATCGAGATGATGTTGAAGTCCATGCGCGACAGCGTGCAGAAGGGCGGGCTGATGGAAAGCCAGGCCGGCGACATGTACCAGCAGATGTATGACCGGCAGATTGCCGACAATATGTCGTCGGGTCGTGGGCTGGGTTTGGCGGAGATGATGGTCAGGCAGTTGAGTGCCCAATCAGGAACCCCAGCTAGCGTGGGAGCGGCCCCACGGGCCGCGATTCCAGCGGCCCCAGTCGCGACCCGTGGGGTCGCTCCCACGGAACAGAATAGTGCTACACCAGCCACCTGGCTCCAAGAAGTCATGCCCCACGCCCAGGCCGCTGCAGATGATCTCGGGGTGCCGGTAGAAGGCATTCTGGCCCAAGCAGCCCTTGAATCGGGCTGGGGAAGGTCGGCGCCTTCAGTCGGGAATAATGTTTTCGGGATTAAGGCCGATACAAGGTGGGATGGACCTACGGTGTCCCACAATACGGTCGAAGTACGAGATGGCGTTGCCGTGCGCGAGCGCGCGTCGTTCCGTGCCTACGACTCCATGGCTGAGAGTTTTCGGGACTTCGTGAGCTTCCTGCGCACCAATCCACGCTACCAGCCCGTACTCGACGGCGCCAAGGATGTAGCTTCCTTCGCGCAGGGCCTGCAGCGGGCCGGTTATGCCACCGACCCTGAATACGCCAGCAAGATCCAGCGTATCGCGACCAATATCACGGGGATGATGCCATGAGTGATCTGATGAACACTGCCCTGTCCGGATTGATCGCAGCCCAGCGCGGTATGGCCGTGACTGGCCATAACATCGCCAATGTGAGCACCCCGGGCTACAGTCGCCAGACCACGCATCAAGGCACGCGTGAGGCCTTCGGCACGGGCGGCGGCTTCATCGGCAGTGGCGTGAATGTCACCTCGGTGCAACGCTCGTTTGATTCCCTGATTCAATCCCAGGTGCGGAGCTCGCTGTCCGAGTTCGGCCGCCTGGACGCGTTCTCCAACATCGGCGTGCGCCTGGACAACATCAACGCCAACTCGCAGGCCGGGTTGGCAGGCTCCATGGAACGTTTCTTCAATGCACTGCAGGCCGTGGGGGCATCGCCCAGCGATCCAACCACGCGTGAATTGCTGCTGAGCGAGGCCGAGGCGCTGGTGCAGCAGGTGCGGCGCATGGACAGCCAACTCGCCACGCTCGAGAACGACGTGAACGCACGGGTCGGGCACAGTGTGGAGCGCATCAATTCACTGGCGACATCGCTCGCCGATGTGAACCAGCGCATCGCGATCGCCTATGGATCTTTTGGTCAGCCGCCCAACGATCTTCTTGATCGTCGCGACGACCTCACCAGCGAGCTCTCGAAGCTCGTGAATGTCACCACCACCGAAATGTCGGATGGCTCGATGAGCGTGTTCATCGGCCAGGGCCAGCCCTTGGTGCTGGGCCAGAACGCCCATGCCTTGAGTGTGGTCCCGGACCCGTTTGACCTGAATCGCGTGCAGGTTGCCTATCAGAGCGGCGGTGGCCCGAGTTTCATCACCAGCCAGCTGACCGGTGGCGAGTTGGGCGGTTTGCTGGATGCACGTCGTGACCTCATCGATCCTGCACGCTTGACTCTGGGTCGTACCGTGACCGCGGTGGTGAATGCCGTGAACGAGCAGCACGCGCTGGGCATGGATCTGCGCGGTGACCTAGGTGGCGAGTTCTTCGGCGAGCTGTCGCCGGTGTCTGTGCGCAATGTGGGCAATACCACACCCACCACTGTGACGCTGGCCATTGATGACTGGCAGGCGCTGGAAGCGGCCGATTACAACTTGCGTTTTGATGGTGGCAACTGGGTGTTGAGCCGGGCGAGCAACGGCGAAGTCATTCCCATGACCGGTACCGGTACGCCGGGCGATCCGTTCCTGGCGCGTGGCATGTCCATCGAAGTTGCGGGTGTACCCGCCAACGGCGACGGCTTCCGGCTGCGTCCGGTGGCACAAGCCCCTGAACAATTCCGCGTCGCGATTACTGACGGCGGCGCGGTTGCTGCCGCGACGCCCGTGCGCGTCACCGGCCCGAATGCCAGTGTGCAGGTCTTGGATCCGTCCAACCCGGCGCTGCAGGCAGACGTGGACATCGAGTTCCTGACTCCCACCAGCTATTCGGTCGATGGGGGTCCTCCGCAGGCCTGGGCGCAGGGCGATGCGATTGACGTCAACGGCTGGCGCTTGACCATTTCCGGGCAACCGGCGGTGGGCACGCTGTTCGAGGTGGAGTCGAATGTGGGCGCGGTGGGGGATAACCGCAACGCGCTGGCCATGAACGATGTTCGCTACCAGAAGGTCATCGACAACGGCACTACCACCATCGCCGGCGGTTTCCAGAACGCGACCGCACGCGTGGGTGTGATGACGCAGCAGGCGATGACCATGCTGGAAACGCAGACCTTGGTTCGCGACCAGGCCATCGGTGCGCGTGAGAGTCTTGCCGGGGTGAACCTGGACGAGGAAGCGGCGCGTCTGGTGCAGTTGCAGCAGGCATTCCAGGCTTCGGCGCAGGTCATTGCGGTCGCGGCAACCTTGTTCGATTCCCTGTTGCAGGCCACGAGGCGATAAGCGATGCGCGTATCCACCAATTGGCTGTACCAGAACAGCGTGGACCTCATGCTGCGTAACCAGGTCTCCTTGGCGAAAACCCAGGAGCAGATCGGCTCGGGCAAGCGAATCAACTCGCCGAGTGACGATCCCATCGGCTTTGCGCGTGTCACGGAGATGGAGCGCAACCAGCTGGAGATCTCCCAGTGGAATCGCAACACGCTCACCGCACAGAACCGTCTCACCTTGAGTGAGGGTTCTCTGGCGGAAGCATCGAAAGTGTTGCAGCGACTGCGCGAGCTGTCGGTGCAAGGCAATAACGGGGTCCTGAATTCAGAAACGCGTGCGAATCTGGTGGCGGAGGTCGCGCAGTTGTCCGACCAGTTGGTGCAGATTGCCAACATCCGTGATGCGGACGGTCAGTATCTGTTCGCGGGTACCACGAATGGCGATGCGCCGTTCATGCGCGAGGGTGGAGCGGTGAGCTATCTGGGTGACAACCAGCAGCGCTTCCTGCCGATCGGACCTGCGAGCCGTATCGCTGACAGCGAGACGGGGCAGCGCGTGTTCATGAGCGTTGCCAGCGGCAATGGGCTGTATTCGGCGACGGTGGATGCCGCCAATACCGGCAGTGGTGTGATTTCGCTTGGGCCGGCAGGGCAGGGCACGATCCAGAACATCACCCTGGAGTTCGGGCCGGGTGGGACCTGGGATGCGCTGGACGATACCAACGCCGTGATCGCGAGTGGAACGCATGCACCGGGTGACACCATCACCGTGGGTGGCATGCGGGTGAAGATTGATGGCACGCCGGCGGACGGTGATCGTTTCGCGGTGCAACAGACCGAGATGCGTTCCATGTTCGATGTGGTGGATCGCATGGCGGCGGCTTTGGGTGGATTCAGTGATGCGCCGGAGCAGCGTGCGCAGTTCCATTCGGAGATGAACAGTGTGATGGCGGACCTGGAGCAGTCGCTGGGGTCCATCATTGATGCGCGGTCGCGGGTGGGGGCGAGGTTGGTCGCCATCGAGACGCAGGCCGAAATGAATGCGGATACCGAAGTGCAGCTGGAGCGCTATATGTCGGAGATCCGTGATGTGGATTATGCGTCGTCGATTTCCAAGATGAATCAGCAGATGGTGGCCTTGCAGGCCGCGCAGCAGTCTTTCCTTCGCGTTACCTCGCTCTCGCTCTTCAACTTTCTCCGATAAATTGCCGTAGGAGCGGCGCTTCGCGCCGCGAATGGCTCCTACCTCTGATCCTCGGGATTTGGCCTCATCTTGCCCCTGGGCCTCGTCATGTTCGCGGTGCAAAGCACCGCTCCTACATGCTCGTCTGAGCGCATCTGCTGCGCCCC
>CAZKFT010000045.1:0-14523 GCA_964552205.1 uncultured Gammaproteobacteria bacterium | reverse complement strand
CTGTCATTATACCTGTATTGTCCTTGGTTGAATCCTTTGTGGAGCCGATGATGACAGTGGCTATGATGTCGACCAGCATACAAGATATTATGTATTTTTTCTTTGAAGAATGTAAACAAGAAGTAGAAATGGTGACTTCCTCTGACCCTGATTTTATGATTGTCAAAATACTTGACTCTTCTGTCTACACCCAGCAAGAACAGGCATATTTAGACAAACATGCCGAAGCAATTGAAAAAAAATACAATACAGAGACCGACAAGAAACAACTGACCGAGTCTGAAAAAGAGAACATCAAGGATCAAATCAAAGCGGATTTTATCAAGAAGGGAGTCAAAGAGAAAGCCATCGAAGTGAAACACACCAGAAAGCAAGCATATGTGGATTCCTACAAGGAAAGCTATATTAATGGTATTATCAACCACTACAGAGGGTTGTTGCTTGGCGATCGAACAATGGGGACCGACAATATAACAGATATAACTTCTCATTTTAAAAAGATTCAAGACCTCTATAACAACACCAACAACGAGAGCTTGACTTGGCGAGGTGCACAATTTGCTTCACTTGCAATGACTTCGGGTGCTTCTTTTTGGGTTCAAATGTCACAAAATATTTGGCGAAGTACCTTGAATTTTTTGGATGAAAATGCTTCCAAATTCTTTTACAAAGAACCCAACCATCCCATTCGTGTGCGACTGTCGGCTATCAAAGAATTACGTGAACAAATCCAAAGTAAAGGAAAAGAGATCAATCTTGTAGAAATTGTTTCAATGTATGTCAATTCTCCAGAATATGAAAAATTTAAAGAGTTTGTTGATTCTTTTAAGGTCAAGATTGATACGAAAAATATCCTAATTCAACTGAACACAAGTAAAATTGGTAGTATCATAGACGATCTGAAAACCAAAAACCAATCTTTGGAGATAACTGTCACATATCAGGACGGTTCTGGCAAAAATAGTTTGGAAAGATTTTCTGTTACATCTGCTCTTCAAAACAAAAAGATCAATCGAACCGAGTACATGAAGAAGGATGGTGTTATCATTGTTGAACTTTTTGCCGTCGACAAAAGGGAAAAAAATCAGGAATTGTCCGAATTGCTTTATTTACAAACGGCCATTGTTCAAGAATCAGTCAATTATAAAATGAATGAACTGATAGACGAGGATATTTCTATTTACATTGCGAATGGTAGACTCATTATCAATTTTTCACCTGACGAACAATATTCTACTGTTATTGTGTATGACCAGTACAATAACGAAACATATGAAATCGCTAGAGTAAGACTTGAAAAAGGTGCAAATTCAGTTCGGATTGACAGATTGCGAATGTATTGGGTTCGAATCAACCCAACGTTTCTTGTTACGATTGTTGGGAAAAACGTCACAGTCCTGCAAGAAAAAAGAGTCACTCTTCATACCAAAATGGAAATCAATAAAAATGAGTTTCAAATGGTCTGGACAGATCTCAACAAGCAGGAAAAATGGATGAAAATACCAATTGCAATTGAAACATCGACTGATTGGGATGACGAAGTAATTGACGATCTTATTAACAGTGGAAAAGCTAAATTCGAACTTCAAGAAAGACAAGACAAGCCTTTGCTTAGCAGCAACAATTTCTTTTTGGAAAATGGAGAAGGAGAGTATTTCTACAGAGTGGACAAAAAAATTCTTCAAACTCCATTTTCCGCAAAAAAAGGCTTTTTGCTTTTGAATTACACCGGTTCCGAACCTAACAACAATAATCCCATGCGTATCGTTCTCTCTATCAACAATGGTTTGCTTCAATTCACATCCAATCCTCTTTCATACAATGATTTTTGGGTGTCATTTAAAAAACAACCTATCTTGTTCACGATGCCTGATCTCAATTCCTTTACATAAAACAATACATTTATTTTTGCTGTATGCTACATTCGAGTCGGTTTTTAGCAAGGCGGCACATTGAGCCGACCATATTGAGGTGATGTTTTTGGATTCGATACACATAGGGGGTTGCAAACACACAGTAGACGCCATCAATTTTTTTCTTTGTCATGTCAAACCATGAGATCTGATTCACAGGTAGCTGATAAAACCAATATCGCTCATCCGACCATTCTTGTCGCTCGTACATTGAGGGGACTTTGTGTTTTTTCAACCACGCCCTCACCATCTTCTTCTCAATAAATTTAGTTCTCGGGAACTGTAGACACGTCAAAAGAGGGAAGAGAGACAATTGCTGGTACTGCGTACGCGACGCAGAAGTTGCTAGAGGACAACTCATTTTTTTTACAAGCTCTAGACAATCAAATCAAAAATTTTTAGTGATCGCTGCACAAACATCAGCGCATTAGAAAAGATGAACTTGATAAATACTGCATAGATCAACATGTCTGATTCATCATTTCCAGACAGTAATATCAAAGTCAAAATCGAATACAAGATTCGACCTGATGTTACTTTAACACGAAATTTAGAGCTTACACCTGAAATGAAATTGGTTATCAAACAGGCCGATGTCACATTATTCGACGAGACAAAGCAGCAAGAGATCCCATTAACAGAAAACAGTGAATTCTATTCAAACTTTCTTGATGAAATGTATACCATCTGGACAATTGGTCGAGGTCGCTTCGTTCCTCAATAAATGAATTTGCTTTTTTGACATTTTTTGCGATATCAAAAATAATGAGGTCGTGACCCGGTCATGATCGGGTCAAGTGCGCTTTTTGCTATACTTTTTCAAAAATTTTAAAACTCACAAAATGGCTATTCAACTATCTATCGAAGGAAATATTGCTGCTGGCAAGTCCACCTTTCTCAAAAAGTTGGAAACAGAAGTCTCCTTCTATTGCACTCCCGAACCTGTCGAGTCTTGGCAGAAAACAGGTCTTCTGGAAGCCTTTTATCAAGACCCCAAACGCTGGGGTTACACATTTCAAATGTCTGCCTGTCTCAGCCGATTAATGACACACATGGAACCCCCTCCCAACAAAACCGTTCACTTTCTCGAACGTTCTGTCTTTTCAGATCGCTACTGCTTTGCCTTGCATTGTCGTGAAGAAGGGTTGATCAACGAGATGGAGTGGACTTGTTACAAGACTTGGCACGAGTGGGTCTGTCAACACTTTACACTTCCTCTTCGTGGGATTGTGTACTTGAGAACCTCTCCTCAGGTCTGTTACGACCGCCTCCGCAAACGCTCTCGAACAGAAGAATCGAGTGTGCCGCTTGATTATTTAACACAACTGCATCAACGACATGAAGATTGGTTAGTCCACAAGAAACCCAACGTTGAAATTGCCCCATGCCTCAACAATGTGCCAGTCTTGATCGTGGATTGTGATCAGGATTTTGAGTCCGACCATGAATACTGCCAAACAATTATTTCGCAAGTAAAAGAGTTTATTGCTCGGATTTCAGCCATGTGAAAAAAATCGATTCAAATAAATAGAAGCATGAATTCAAGAGAAAATATCAGCAGAGGGAGTATTCGTCGACTTGCTCGAAGAGCAGGTGTGAAACGAATTTCAGTCGAGGTCTATGAAACCCTACGTAATCATTTGTCCGAATTTTTAGGGCAAGTTATTCACAAAACGCTGCTGTACACAAAGCACAACAGAAGAAAAACTATTTCTGCTTTGGATGTTGTCAATGCCTTGCAGAGAATTATTGGACACTATTATGGCATTGATACGGGAAAAACAAAGAAAAAGACATCATCTCAAAAAAAGACAGACCAAAAACCAAAAAAGAAAAAGTCCAAGTTGTTTGAGGCCCCCTCTCCAGGTCCTCAAAAAGCCTCTTTGGCAAGTACCGTGTTGTTTGAGCAGCCTTCGCCTGATCGACAAGTCACTTTAAATGATTTAACACCTGCCTCAGCAAAGAAAAAGCCAACTCCAAAGGAAAAGACCCCTACACCAAAGAGAAAGACTCCCACTCCTTCAAAGGAAAAGACACCTACACCTCCAAAGAAAAAGACGCCCACTCCACCAAAGGAAAAGACACCGACTCCAAAGAGAAAGACTCCCACTCCTCCAAAGGAAAAGACACCCAGCCCAAAACAAAAGACACCTTCCCCAAAGAGAAAGACTCCCACTCCTCCAAAACAAAAGACACCTTCCCCAAAGAGGAAGACACCGAGTTCAAAGAGAGAGAGCCCAAATCAGACGTTACCCGTGAGTGACGAGGTTGTGCAAGAATGGTTGCAAGATATGGCTCAACACTACTCACCACCCAAAGTGACGCCGGAACAAGATACATTTATTCAGCTTGTGAAAAAACCGGTGAGTCATCGTGAATGCCGAAACGTGCTTGACTGGTTTGACAACAGCTGCTACATGGACAGCGTGTTGATGGTTTTCTTGTTGCCGTTATGGGACACGTTGAGTGATCTTTTGGAAAGCGTGAAAGGACAACCGCCAGACCGAAGAGCTGTGTGTACACCACAAGTACGAGACACGATTATTAAAGAAATGGAATCTCTGGCAAACAGGTTGACCTCTGGAAGTCAGAAACTCATCAAGTGTACAAACTTTCGAAGCTTGTTAAGTGGTTGTAAAAGCGACAGAGACAATAATTGGGCAGGAAATAGCTTTGAAGATCCATACGAATTTGCTGAATACCTGTTGCAAGGCGTGTTGCAGATCCCTATGGAAAAATACATGATTCGAGAAAATACCACTTGGTTGTGGAGACAAGAATACTTTAATCACTTTTTCTACATTGGCGTGTTTCCTCGATTGCATGTGTCTGACAGAAACCGAAATCGATCCTTGGATAAGACAATGCTCGACGTTCCTCTCTTTTTCGAAAAATACGATCGCCGATATGTGTTAACTGCCGTCGTTGTATTTCATGCTGTGGATCACTTTGGAACCGTGATGCGATGTGGTCGTGACTGGTATGAGTATGACGACTACACGAAAAAAGAAAAATGGAAAAAACTCCCCAGATTTCCTAAAGAGTTTGTCGGCACGAATGGGTATCTTTACATCTACATGGAAGAATTGCGATTCTACACCAACCAATATATTTTTGATAAGGACACTCGTATCTTTGAAAAACCAAAACCAATGACGCTTGGACTCGAAGAAAAGCCTGTCCAAGTCATTGACTCCATGTTACTTATGAATAAGATGTTCCCCGAGATTCAGTTCTTTCTGAAGGAAGAGGCCGATTACATTTTTATGCGATACAAGGACCATAACGGCAAAAAATTGTTTATCAAATCTTACTCGGCGGATCATTCAACCGAGGGCGATTATGAAAGAGAATGTTACCAGATCTGGGCACAAGTGGCTGTCAGACGACAGTGGTCTCCTCATTTCTTGTTGCTCGAAAAACACATGGTGGTGAAGAATTTGGTTTGGCTAATGCTTCAAAAATACCCCAACGAAAAAAGCGAAATTCTAAAAATCTTGCAGTCCCTGTCGTGGACAGTTTCAAGCCCTTATCATTTGATGATCACCGAAGAGATACCTCTGAATGTCAACCAATGGATGGTAACGAATCACACTCAGTACATAAAAGATATTTCGGAAAGCACGGAAATTAAGAAGAGAAGACTGATTTACGTGCTGATCAACTTTCAGATTTTTTATACTCTCGAATTATTGCGTCGTATGCGAATTCGACACAACGATTTCCATTTGGGCAACATCCGAGTGCGAGCTGCACAAGGCAAGTTTATTGACGCTTACGAGATTGATGGATTTGTGTTTTACTTGCCACGTCTTGTGGAAGTCTTTTTCTTTGATTGGGGCTACACCTATGTGTTAGGTCTCGAAAACAAAATTCTGGATGGTTATTTGTGCAAGGATTTGCAAGTCTGTAATTCACCCTCCGATTATTACGACCTTTACAAGTTCATTTGTGACGTTGAAAGGATTGAAAAGAAAAAAGCAACCATGCCGCTTGAAACTTATTTCCCCAAAGTGAAAGAAGTGATGAAACAAAGTGGTGACTATGCGAAATTTTGTGCTATGCCAGGCGGCTTTGAGAACGTTCGTTTCAAAACGGCAGGTCAAATTTTATTGAGCAAGGACATCTTTAAATTTGCTGATAACAAGTTCACCGACTTTTACGAATTTATGGATTTCCAAAAAAGCAAGAGAATACTTGCTGGATATACTTGGAATGATCAGGAATCAAAATCCTATATGATGCCAACCCCTCCTCAAATCATTAATGCTTTCTTGACCGTCCCTCACGACAAGGCAAAAGTATATGTCAACAAACTGATGGAGATGTATCGAATGTAAATTTATTCGTATTCCACCAGACCCAGCTGCTTGTCTCTGGCTTGTGCAATAAATCTTCCCAGCAGATCTTCTCCTTGCTTCAAAAAGGGTGACATGATTGTTGTAACGACTTGTTTGATCGGGTTGCTGATATACCAGTGGTAGTCGATAGGTCTGCATTGAGCTATTGCCATCGAAACTTCACAAATCTTTTCGATTTTAGGTTTTTTGTGCTCATAATCGCTGACATCCACATAGACATAGCCAATGCTTTGACCAGAGGACGGTCCATTGCCGGTTTCACGTTTCATCTTCATCGCAAGCAACACATGAGCAGGAATGAATTTGTACTCGGTCACAGCCTTGGAGATTTTTTCCCACATCGCCAACTTTGGAATAGGGATCTCTCCATTGATGAGTTTGATCATTTGGTCAACAATCAACTTTTTTGCCGACTCGATGGAACCTCCAATCAGAATTGTTTTCAGAATTGAATTTCCCAAATCTTGAATGAATTGGCACGTGTTTCGCTTCACGATCGGCAATCCTTTGACAACCATCTTGAAGATGTCATCAGGATACGCTTTCTTTGCAAAGGCATAGCATTTCGATTTGTAAAAGATGATGTTGGCCACATACTCGAGCACAATTCGCATGGTTCCGGGGAATTGCTTGGTGAGAGTAACACACAATTCTGTGATGTCTTTGAAGGCCTTGTCAAAACATTCCTTGTTGTTTTGGCAATAGAAAAGATTTTTGATGAAAAGCGAATCCGTGTCGATGTAAAGCACTTGGTAGATTTTCTTCCCATTCTCATCACGCAGACTTTCCACATAATCCCGACATTTGTTGGTGCAGATGCGACCGAGAAAAGTGATGCAGCTGGCAATTGGCATGATCGGCAGCTTGCCAGAGAAACGAATTTGATCATTTTTCTCGTCGAACGTGTACTTTCGACCCGCTGCTGTAAAGCCGTACACCGAGTTTCCCGTCTCTTTCAGTCCGTTCTGTTTTGAATTGAAGCAGTTCCTCTGTTCTTTGTAGTAGAAACAAGTCTCTTGATATTCTTTGACGAGAAAATAGGACAGTTCTTTAGGAGGATCTGTATCTCGGAAAGCATTGAACATGGTAGAGACGGTACATTGGCTTGTTGAGGTTTCTTTCATAAAAAGTCTCATTAATCGAGTGCATTCAGAGACGCAGTTTTTGACCACTTCAGCGTTAATGGTGCCATTGCGTCCTTTGGGGCAGTTGTTAGCAGCGAAAGGATTTGAAATTTTTTCACGCCAATAGTCTGGATCATATCCCAATTCTTCCACGTTCAAGTTTGAAAATGAAGGATCGGTTGCCAATTTTTCTTGGAGCAAGTTGAATTCAAAGGAAAAGCGACGAGCCAACAAATGCTTTTTCAATTCTTTTTGCACAGAGACACTGTAAATCTGTTCTTTGAGATTTGAATTCTTGATGAAAGCATCAAATTGGTCTTCATTCTCGATCTTGATATTATTCTGGGTTTCAATGACTTTTTTCAAGTGCTTGGTTTCTTCTTTAATTCGAATTCCATAAATACCTTCCACTTCCTGCACTGCTTTACGAATGATGGCAAGAAAATTGGAGTATTTGATCAAGGCTCCTTGTTCCTTTACATAACCAAAAACAACTTCTCGGTTAAATCGGACGTGAACGTATTCAAGATCCACTCGATTGCCGTATTCTTCTTCCAAAATAAGAGTTTGTGGGTCCAAAAAGAAGCTAATATGAATGTTTGGGTAAAGCGAATTCCAATCGATGATTGAAACGCACCACTCCAGCCCTTCATTGGGGCTCATGACAAAGCCGCCCGAATAGCTCTTCTCTTCGCTTTTGTCATTTCCAAACTTGACTGTTTCCCGACTTGGTTGTTGTCTAGTGTCCCCTTCGTTTTCGTCAAAATCTGCTTGGGAGTACAACTTGATTTTTCCTTTTTGATTGTCTTTGCCTTTTGACTTTTTCGTGCTTGCGAGCGTGTCCATGGTGAGACCAAAATCCGAACTGGGGCGTTTCTTGGTGGGTGTTTCTGATGTTTTCGTTTCTTCAATAGGACGGACATTGTGCTCAAACGTGTGAGCACCATAAAAGCCGTGCATTTCCACATTGGGACGACTTGTAGCATCCTCTTCTGATTTTACCGAAAGTGCCTGGTTGTAAATCGAGGCAAAAGGATTGCTCGAAATAGCCATCTGTGAAAACTTGCGGATAATCGAATCGCTTAACTTGGTATCTTCGGAATCGTCATCGTCATCCTTGCGGTATTTGGGGATGGGAGAATCATCTAACTCATCTTCCAATTCTTCCACAATCATCGAGTCAAGAATCGGGTGGTAATAGGGACGATAGAGCACCACATTTTCCTGCTTGGCAGCTTTCATATATCCGCCATAAACTCGAATCTGTTGTCCTCGCAAGCAATAGTCATTGATGCGGATGTTGGTCAAGCGAGCCATCTGCGTCATCTTGTTAACATAGCCCGAGGCCAAAAGAATTCCTGCAGTGCCTCTTGAGTCGTTCCAATTGTACAAGATCATCTTTCCTCGCATTTCAGGAGTTCCATAAAAGTGGGGCTTCATGTCTTGAGGTGGAAGATCTTGTTTTTCTCCCACAGAAAAATGCTTCATGACGGATTTGAGATCAGTGGAAGGAAGCCGTATGGTCACATCTCGAGCGACCAAAACCCACGCATCTACCAAAGCTACACCAGGAGTTGGTTCGATGGTAAAATACTTGTTAGAAAAAGGTCCAGCTCGAGACTGCATTGAGCTTTCCTTGATAGTGACTTGTTTCCAAGGCAAACGCGACCAGACTTTGGCTTTTTCGGATAGACGACTGTTGTAAATCACCAACATCCTTTTCGCGGTATAGCCCAAGTCAAAACAATAGATGTTAAACCCAGTTTCGATGTCAGCTTGCACAGCAGGACTTGACTTCCATTTGCTCCAATTCTCCAACATAGTTTTCTCATCTGGATAACGAACCACATACAATGTGACTTGATTGTTGTTTTCCGATTCTTGGTAGTGCATGTAAAACTTGGACATGAGTGTGTCTACATCCTCCTGACGATAGCTGGCAAACGTATCGCCCCAGGTAAAGACAATGTTGAGTGGAGAGTGGTAGCCTTTGGTGTCGAAAAAGGCATGACCGATATGAGTGATATAATCGGTTGGATCCTCTGCCTTTGGAAAGAGTCCATCGTCTTTTGTGCGGATGACTTCAATATCAAAGGAATTAATCCACTTTGATGCAACTTCGTCATCGTCAATGGCAACAAGGTTTTCTTGATCGACGGAAAATCCATAGGTTGTGTTGTACAGAGATGGGTCGAGTTCCTTGTAAGTACCGGCTTTCAATTCGACCCAGCCAGCCGAGATCAAGTCGTTCGACACGATAAATTTGGTTGCTTCTTCACTGTCTTCGCATACAACGTGTTTGTTGAGTTGTTTCCATTTGCCTGACTGGATGTCTTGTAACGTGGGTTTGGGGTATTTTCCCAAAAACCAGTTCTTGACCGTGTATAGGTCGTCGGTCGTGTGACACTCGACATGAAGAAATGGCCACGGTTTATCCGTGTATCCGACGGCAGGTTTTTTGTAGATAATACACGTCTTGTCCCAGTGGATCCTGAAGAAAACGTATTTATGGTGCTTGAACATTTCATTTTTCAGGTCTTTCAGATATTGATTTGGGTTTGATACATCTCGAAGGGAGAAGCGAAAGTAAGGTTTGTAGTTGGTCACAAACACGGTCACAGAATGCATGTCGGTTCCACCGGTGTTGCCAAACACAAAAACAACCGTCTCATTCTTTTTTTTCGCATCAAGATTTTCGGGAGGTAGAAACTGGTCGATTTCGCGAGTCGTGCCCAATTCATGATCGGTGATTTCGAAACGAAACGCTTTGGTTGGATCAACAGTACGAATAGGACCACGCTCAAGAACAGGTAGCTCAGCAAGGGTGGGTTGATAATGCTCGACGATGGTCAGATGTTTTCCATGAGAACTAAAAACACTCTTCTTGAAAGATTGTAGCTGCTCTGGCTGATCTTGAGATTCGCTGACAGGAATTTCCATGACTTGCGTTTGGGTCTCATCTGAAAAAGTATTTTCAAGAGTGATAGAAGAAGCGCATCATTATTCATCATGGAACAACCCCAAAACGTCGAGCAAGTGGAAAAAATGGAACTCCCCAAGCCCAGAAGTGTCGAAGAAAAATACGAAGACATCCGCCAAGTGTTTGAAAAATACCAAAACGTTGAAAAAGAGCAAGAAGAGGAAGAGGAGGATGTGAATCGAGAACAGTATCCTGAGCGAAAGCGATTTGCAGATCGCAATCGTGAGTTTGCTTTTCAGACGGATCCCTCGGCCGAGCAATTATCCAAAGAACAACTCAAAATGCGAAGTGAGTATTATTCCGAACTTGACCACCACTGTCTCCCTCCTGAACAACAACACGCAATCGTTTCTATTATGGAGTTGGAAGGCAAGTGGGCGGTTCGTATCTGGTCGTTGCATCCCACTTCCAAAAAAGCTGCACGTGAAATGGAAAAGATCAAGCAACACAACCCTTATGCAGCTTTCTTAAAGATGGGAATTGTGGATCTTGCCAGATCAAAAGGCACCATCTGGCTCCCTCCTGTGTTTCAAAACGAGACAATTGTCAACTCTGGAAACAAACAGCATGCCGATTTTATGAAAAAGCACATGAAAGCCATCTACAGTACACATGTTCAAGTGGAAGATCGTCGATTTAATGCCATGCAGCAAGCATCCGATCAAAGTCGCTTGGTCAAAAAGTTCAACAGTTATCTGAACAAGGCCTTGAACTCTTGTCTCGAGGCCGACTATGAACATATGGAGGAGGCATTAGCGGAGGCCTTGAGCGACTTGCCAGAAATCAAAAAGGACATCCTCGAAACGACAGTTCATCCAGGAAACGAAAAGATTGAAGATTTGCTTGTCAAAAGCGAAAGTATTCATCCCAAATTGGTGAAAGAATTTATTGATCATCGTGTTGCAATGGACAATCTTTCTTTCAACACCAAGGAAATTCGCAGAAGATATTTCAAGCTGCTGGATGAGTCTGAAAACCGCTGG
Source organism: uncultured Gammaproteobacteria bacterium (assembly GCA_964552205.1). Lineage (GTDB taxonomy): Bacteria > Pseudomonadota > Gammaproteobacteria > Natronospirales > JAIVGZ01 > JAIVGZ01. The sequence goes on along the minus strand of CAZKFT010000045.1, from coordinate 3,162 downwards.
TATTTGGTGGCGTTGGTCGAATCCTTAACCGATACCAATACCTGGTCACCTGTTGCTGACGAAATTATCTATCGTGTGGATTATGCCAACACTGCTTTCCGACGAAGTGGAGAAGACAGTGTCAAGAATCCACATCAGGAAGAAACCAATCCCAGTGAAACCGAGACAGCACCAAGTCCTTCTACTTCGCTCCAAGAAAACGATGACGAACCTATTGAGATGACCATCCAAGAATATGAAAAGCAAAAAGACAACTTGAAAGGTCGCAACGTGATCTTGGTCGAGAAATTGAAAATGCCCAAACGAGATCAGAGAGAAGAGGAAGATAGAACTTGCAGAATGCCATTGGAGGAGAATCTTGATAATCTCGAAAATCAAGCAAAGAAACAGTCAGGAACAAATATAAGAAAACCAACTCCATTCTCAGTATTTGATGAAAGCGACTATGCTGCTTTATTGTCGGAAAACAGACAAAAAGAACGAGAAACCCGCAGACATCAGTTCACGTCAAACAATGACACGCAAACTCCACAGAACCTTGACAAACAACAAAAGCAATCGGGCTCTTCACAGAGAGAGAAACCTACTAATTTTGAATTGTTGATGCAAAAGAGACGACAAGCACGAGAAGAAAAAAGAAGTGAATCCTCAGAGCGATCTTCCTCCTCTTCGAGCAGTTCTGAAACAACTCCCTTGGTGGTCTCGGCGAAAGAATATATGGAGCATCACCAAGGATCGAATATTGATCAGGTGGTCATCGCTGAAAAGTTGGAACCGTCGGGTGCTCAATCTACGTTTGTCTTTCCCGGACGGAAAAAACAAGAGTCTCCTTCCAACATAGAGAATCTTATCATGCGGTTGTCACAAAACCAAAAGCCAAAATCCATCAAAGTTTATGATATTCAATACTGAATAAAATTTGTTCAATTTTTGTTTTTTTCATAGTGTATGTCAGATAGAAACCAAATTTTTGAACAGATAAAAATGGAAACTCCAGGATCCCCTGCTTCTTCTTCTTCTCCTATTAAAAAAATGACAAAGACAGCCAAAACCATGAGCCGATGGTGGGTGCTTGTGATTGGTATTGTGATTGGTCTTCTCGTTGGTTTTCTCGTGATCATGATTTTGTTTTTGACCAATGTCGTGGAATGGGAAAAGGATGAAGAAGAGACCCTTGCAGCAGCCAGACGTCCTCCTGCTGTGAAATTACCCGCTTCACGTCCTGCAGTCCAACGTGCCCAACCCGCTCAGCGAGCTCAACCTGCCCAACCCGCTCAGCGTGCCCAACCTGCTCAGCGTGCTCAGACCCCAAAAGCCCAGGCCGCCCCCAAAGCTCCGGTTGCCCCTGTCAAGCGAGTGCAGCTGCCCGCCGAGGCAAAGCCTAAAGCGGAAGTGACCCAAGTTGCTAGCCAAGCTCCTGCTCAGGCCACTCCTCTTCCTCGATCTCACTCTCCTCAAAAGGCCGCTCGTCTCCCCGAGTCCGTCCAAATGCCCAAGGCTGAGAGTGCTCCCCAGCAACCCTCCGTCCAGACCCCTGCCAAAGCAGCGATTTCAACCCCTTTCAAAGCTAGATCCTCGTCCGGATCGCGTGGAGCATCCCTCCATTAAATTTCATATCTAGTGTTGTAGACAACCAATAAATACGATTTAAAAAATGGAAAGCAAAGAGGAGGAGGTTCGATTGCCTGCCATCAAGAGCGATCCGAAACTGGAGCTAGAAATGCTTGAAAAAAAGAAACAGAAAATCCGAATTGGAGGGTGGACCATCACTGTTATCTTCTTGGTGATTCTCCTTCTTTCACTTGTGCTCATGTTTGTGTTTTTTGGTAAAAAGGTCAACCAAGCCGAGGCCAAACCACGCAACCTTCCCATCACACCCCCAAATGATCTAGTACCCGAAACAGCACTCCCCGAAGGATTGGAAAATGCGGACGTGCGTCCTTCCGAATGGGTGCAAGAAATAACCAACAACTCTTCTCAAGATCCAAACCCGGTCGATCGAAAAAAGAGCCTTGTTGAAAGTGCTCCTTTGCCTTCTCTCAGAGCTGCTCCAGCAACCAAACCAGCCTTGTCATCGACTCGAAAAAGCAGAATGGAATCCTTACTCGATCAATACTCACAGGCCAAAATTGAAGAACCTGTTGTAGCAAAAGTCGCCTCTCCCTCTCCGGCAACTCAATCCCCGGGCCAAAACTTTGACGACTTTATTCTTTCTTATGGAGGATTGTGAGATTGTTCCATCAGCGAAGAAATAAAAGCGATAAGAGATCCACATATTTTTTCGGGTTGTATATTGTGAGCCAACACTTCGATTTCCACGCTGTGAGTAGGTGTAACTCGCTCAAACAAAGCAATATCGTTTTTGGACGAGGTCCATGAAGAAGTGAGATCCAGCCGAAAGAGTCCACATAGATAAGAATATCGTTCGCTCAACACATATTGAGATGGGGAATCGAGAGTAATTTGAGATGAGAGAGGAATTTCGTGGTTGAGTTCAAATCGCAAATCAAAAGGCAGTTTGTTTTTGGTGTATATGTCAATGTTCTGACCAATCCGTTCTTTACTATTGAGCATAAAGCAAGCGTCAAAATCTGCCTCTTGAAAGTTTGGGCTATTGTGCAGTGTAAAAGTCTCAAACAAAGAAAGTTGTTTGGGTGGTGTCTGCTTCCTTAACCGGAGTTTGTTCTCAAAGCGAATGTCAAAGAGTAATGAATATACCAATCGAGAATTGGGGATGTTCTGAATGAGACGCAAGAGGTTGGTTCGAATCTGTTCAATCTCGACAAGGGATAGAGATGTGGAGAATTGACGGTCGGCGTCGAAATGACCAAGTCGAACCTCAAACTCGAGTGCTCCGTCGACCTGGATGATCTCGTTGTTCATTTTGTGGAACAAGGTTGCAATCCGCGTCACATTGGACTGGACTGTATCCTGGGATAAGAATCCATAAATCGAGTCAAAGGTTCGGTTCATCTTTTTTATTTAAATCCAAAACCATTACAGATTATGCGCTATTTTCGCGGGATATCTCATCCATCGAGGTGATGCCATAACGCTCACGAGCACTGTTTTGGAGTCTTTCGTTGGGTGGGCGATAGGTCGTAGGGTCCTTGGGAGCAAAAGGATCGTTGCGTGACACTCGAGTTGGATTTTGGAGTTGAG
>CAZKFT010000044.1:0-14641 GCA_964552205.1 uncultured Gammaproteobacteria bacterium | reverse complement strand
CGGCCCTCAAAGTGGGAGCGGCCCCACGGGCCGCGATTCACATCCCCTCCAATACACAGCCGCCGACCGCTGGATCCAGTCGCGCCTGCAGGACACCATCGCCAGCTACCGGCAGGCCATGGACAACTACCGCCTCGACCTGGCCGCGCAGGCACTATACGACTTCACCTGGAACGAATACTGCGACTGGTACCTCGAACTGACGAAGCCGACGCTCACTGCCACCGAACGGGGGCGCGGTCCTGAGGACCGCGCGCTCGCTGCACAGCAGCGAGCCACCAGAACGACCTTGCTAGAAGTCTTGGACCAGCTCCTCCGCCTGCTCCATCCCTTCATGCCCTTCATCACCGAAGAGATCTGGCAGCTCAGCGTGAAGTCCGGCGACACCCTGATGCGCGCACGATTCCCGGAAGTGGATAACACCAAGCGCGACCCCGAAGCCGTCGCCGCCATCGAGTGGGTCAAAACATTCATCCTCGGCATCCGTCGTATACGCGGCGAAATGGACCTCTCACCGGCCAAGGCGCTGCCGGTGTTGGTGCAGGACGCGAGTAAGCAGGACAGAGCCTTCATCGAAGAATTCGGCAGCTGGCTCACCTTCCTCGCCCGTATCGAGACCATCACCATCCTTGAAAAGGGCGACGACGCACCGGAGTCCGCCACCGCGCTGGTCGGACAGATGAAGCTGCTCGTTCCCATGGCTGGCCTCATCGACAAGGATGCCGAACTCGAGCGGCTCGCCAAGCAGATTGCCAAAATCCAGAAAGACCTGGACAAGTCTCAGGCCAAACTATCCAATGAGAATTTCGTCAAGAATGCGCCGGACGCCGTCGTCGCCCAAGAACAGGGGCGCATCAAGGACATGAGCGCAGCCATTGCGGAACTCACCGCACAGAGCGAGAAGATCTCGCGCATGTAACTCTGCACTGCTACAACGGAGGCGCCATGAAGACGTTTGTCTTGAGCATCAAGATTATTCTCATCCTTGCCCTGCTGGCCGCATTGGGCACCGGCGCGTACATATATTCCGGCGCCAAGGACATCGCGGCCGATACCGAGCACCATCCAATCGAACACTGGTTGCTCCGGACTGTGCGTCGTCACTCCATGGCGCGCAGGGTTGACCAAGTGGTCAACCGGATGCCCAGCGCCTTGACCGAGGAACAACTGCACGCAAGCGTCATTGGCTACGAATCGATGTGTGCTGGATGCCACACGCCGCCGGGCCGAACTGACAGCGCGCTGGCAAGGGGCCTCAACCCACCACCGCCCGACATGACCCGTGCCGCAGGCCGCTACCCGCCGGAGAAGCTGTTCTGGGTCACTAAGCATGGGGTACGCATGACCGGCATGCCGGCATGGGGAATCACCCATTCAGACGAGGATCTGTGGCAGTTGGTGGCCTTCATCAGCCGGTTTCCGGAGATGGGCGCAGAGGGATATGAGCGCCTGCTGACCGACGCCCAGGCGGCCGGAGTCGAGCACAGCCATGACCCGACGGACGACGATTCCGGCCATCCACATCATCACGACCACTGAAAATCAGGCCTGATACAGGTCATTGGCGCCCAGCTGCTGCCAGGACTACAATCCGGACCATGGTGACCCGAGCCCGACAGCCACGACGAGGCCTCACTGCGAATGTACTGTCCGTCTTCGCAGCGGCTTGGCTGTTGCTTGCCCTGCAACCGTGCATGGCCGCGTTCGAGACCGCTGCCCCGGACGCACACCATGGCGACTGCCCGCATTGTCCGGTGGTTGTGGAGCATGGTTGCATGGACGGCGGCCCGATCGAGTGTGACCCATTTGAAGCCACTGTTCCCACGCAAGCCGCCCCCCATGCCGATCTCTTAGCGGACATCATTGCGGCGCCACCTTTCGTCCTGACCCCGTTGCAACCCGACGGCATCAATGAAAGCTTTCGACCTCCAGGCGCAACCGGCCCTCCTCTTACCACTCGCTTCTGCTGTTTCCTGGAATAGCTTCCTCCTGCGTATCACCTGACCCGCGGGGGCGCTCCCCCTGCGCGTTTCATTTGCAGGAGGATTCACATGAAGACCTACTTTGTACTCGTCATATCCGGCGCGCTATGCGCCAGCAACGTGGTTGCCAGCGAACTGCCATTGGCGGACGCTGAGCGCCGCGCGATTGAGGGAGACATGTCACTCGCGCGCATTGCTGCGATGGCCGATGCCACCGCAGAAGGCGCGATAGCGGATGGTGCGCTTCCGGACCCGGAAATCTTCGTTGGCATCCAGAACCTCCCTGCGAGGTCGTTTTCGATGAACGACGACATGATGACCATGTCCATGGTTGGTGTGCGCCAGCAATTTCCTCCAGGCCGGACCCGGATGCTGGCGAGAGCGCGCAGCGAGACCATGGCCGTTGCGCAATTGTCCGATTTGACGCACCGCGAACTTGAAATCCGCCGTGCAGTCCGGATGGCCTGGTTGGACTGGCGCCTGGCACACGAATCGCTCGCCATCGCGCGCGCGGCGGAAGATGAGTTCAAAAACCTGCTTGAGGTGATTGAGCAACGCTTTGCCGCCGGCACCAGTCAGCAACGCGATGTTTCCCAAGCGCGCCTGGAGCTTGCTGGACTGTCTGAGCGCATCCTGAACCTGAGTCTCAACGCCGATGCCAGCGCAGCCCGGCTCGCCCGTTGGCTGGACCGCGCCATCGGTCCGGAGGAATACCCTGGCGATGGTCCCGCGTGGCCGACACCGGACATCGATCAGATTGCCTCCGGGCTCCCAGCACATCCGGTCCTCACCGCGTCGGAGCATCGTGTCCAGGCCAGTCAGATCGGCGCCGACATGGCTCGACAAGCGTATCGACCGATGTGGATGGCGGAAGCTGGCTACGGACTGCGGAGCGGGAATAGGTCCGACATGGTTTCGATCATGGTCTCGGTGAGCCTCCCACTGTTCACTGCGGACCGCCAAGACAGAAGACTGGCCGCAGCACAGCGCACTCACGATGCGGCCCGCTACGGTCACGCTGACCGGATACGAGAGCTCAGCGGGGCACTGAACGAACAGTTTGCAAGGTGGCAACGTCTGTCAGAGGTGCTGGACCTGTACCGCACGGATTTGGTGCCCGACGCAATCGCCGTCCGCACCGACACATTCACTGCATACCGAAACAATCGAGCTACCTTTGATGAGTTGGCACGAGCCCATTTGGCGGAGCTCGGTGTGAGGACGCGTGAACTTTTGGTGGCCCGCCAGCGTGATGACGCACGCATCGAACTGATGTTTCTTTCCGGAGAATGACCATGAATACCTACACCCTGATCGGGACCCTGGTCGGTATTACCCTGCTGCTCGGCGCATGCAGTGCCGAGGATCACTCCTCACACGATGCTGAAACCGCAGTCGGTGAGCGCGAAGTCCTCTACTGGTACGATCCGATGCATCCGGAACACCGGTTTAATCAGCCCGGCAAATCGCCATTCATGGACATGGATCTGGTGCCGCGGTATGCCGATGAGGGCGATGTGTCCGAGGTCTCCATCGCGCCCGGCATCCAGCAATCCATGAATGTTCGCACATCGATTGCCGAGCGCGGACGCCTCTGGCGGCGCATCGACAGTGTGGGGGAAGTGGAGGTTGATGAAGCCAATGTCCATCATCTCCATGTTCGTGTTGAGGGCTGGATTGAGGCCTCATCCGTCGTCGCGAAGGGTGATGAAGTCAGCAGTGGGCAACTGTTGTTTACCCTGTATTCGCCCACGCTGGTCAATGCGCAGGAGGAGATGCTGGCCGCATTGCGTCGAGGTGATGCGCAAGCGGTGCGAGGTGCGCGTGACCGACTGGCGGCACTTGGCGTCCAACCAGAAGCCATCGCGGAGCTGGAGCGTAGCCGTACTGCACGTCGTGCCCTGCCCTGGCGTGCGGTCCAAAGTGGCGTGGTGACGACCCCGGGGGTCCGGGCAGGAATGTTCGTACGTCCGGGTGATGTGGTGGTGGAAATCACGAGCCTTTCTTCGGTGTGGGTAATCGCCGATGTGTTTGCACGGCAGGCGGAGTGGTTGCGCATCGGTATCTCCGGGGAGATTCGGACACCGACACATCCAGGCAGGGTTTGGGAAAGCGAGGTTTCCTACATTCAACCTGAGCTCAGTGCGTCCACGCGCACCACGCGTGTGCGACTCCCGGTTGCAAATCCGGATGGCGTACTCAGGCCGGGTACCTGGACCGCGGTGCGATTGTTTGCAGGGCCGGTTGACGATGTGGTGATGGTGCCAAAAGAGGCCGTGATTGACACGGGATTGGCGACGCGGGTGATTCTACGCAAGGGCGCGAATCGCTTCGAGGTCAGGCAAGTGACACCAGGCATGGTCAGTGGTGAATGGGCCCAGATACTCCATGGAATCGAGCCCGGCGATGAGGTCGTCGTCTCCGGTCAGTTCCTGATTGACTCGGAAGCCGCACTCCGTTCCGGCCATCGTCGTCTTGAAGGGGCTGGTCATCAGCACTGAGGGTTGCAGACATGATTGAATCCATCATTCGTTGGTCCATCGAAAACCGTGTGCTCGTCCTTGTTCTGGCCCTTGCCTGCGCAATCGCGGGCATCCATGTGGTGCGCACAACGCCGGTCGATGCCATCCCGGATCTGTCTGACACACAGGTCATCGTCCGCACCATGTTTCCTGGCCAGGCACCGGATGTGGTGGAACAGCAGGTCACTTTCCCGCTGACGACCGCACTCATGGCAGTTCCCGGAGCCCACTCCGTACGCGGGTACTCCATGTTTGGTGACTCATTCGTGTATGTCCTGTTCGATGATGGCACCGATCCCTATTGGGCACGCTCCCGCGTACAGGAGTACCTCGGACAAGTGGAAGGCAGGATGCCCGCCGGTGTGCGACCAGCACTCGGGCCGGACGCGACCGGGGTGGGTTGGGTCTACAAGTACGCACTGGTCGACCGCACCGGTGCCCATGACCTGGCACAGTTACGCGCGCTCCAGGACTGGTTTCTGAAGTTCGAGTTGCAGTCGGTTCCTGGAGTTTCGGAGGTCGCCACGGTCGGGGGCATGGTTCAGCAGTATCAAGTGGCCATCGATCCCAACCGGCTCCGCGCGTACGGCCTGCAACTTTCCGAGATTCGTATGGCCATTCAGCGCGGCAATGCGGAAACCGGCGGATCCACTCTGGAACTGGCTGAAGCCGAGTACATGGTGCGCGCCACCGGCTACATCCAATCGCTGGAGGACCTGGGTAATATTCCGGTCGGGCACGGTACCTCCGGAACACCTCTCCTACTCAAAGATGTCGCAGAGATTCGGCGCGGCCCCGCCCCGCGCCGCGGGATTGCAGAGCTGGATGGTGAAGGTGAGACAGTCGGCGCCATCATCGTCATGCGCCACGGCGAGAATGCCCGCGAGACCATCCGCGCCGTACGCGACCGGCTGGACCAATTGCGTGCAAGCCTGCCTGCGGGAGTAGAGATCGTAGAGACCTACGACCGATCTGCCCTGATCGAGCGCGCCATCGCCACCCTTTGGCAAAAGCTCGCGCTCGAGTTCCTCGTGGTCATCATCATCTGCAGCGTGTTTCTGTGGCACCTGCGTTCCTCCCTTGTCATCCTCCTCAGCCTGCCTCTGGGTGTGCTGGTGGCATTCATCGTCATGTCCTTGCAGGGCATCAATGCGAACATCATGTCCCTTGGTGGCATCGCCATCGCTATCGGCGTGATGGTGGACGCGGCCATCGTCCTGATCGAGGCCGTACACCGACGCTTGGCGCAAGGACTCCAAGGCAAGGGTGACCACTGGTCCCTGGTGGCCGACACCGTCGCCGAGGTGGGAAGACCCATCTTTCTATCGCTTTTGGTCGTGGCTGCTGCATTCATTCCGGTATTTGCACTGCAGGCGCAGGCAGGTCGTATGTTTACACCGCTGGCCTATACCGGTACCTATGCCATGGCGGCAGCCGCCGGGCTGGCCATCACCCTCGTACCCGTCCTGATCGGGTACTTCATTCGAGGCCAGATTCGCCCGGAGAGCGACAATCCAGTTGCCCGAGGGCTACTGGGCGTGTATCAGCCGATGATTGGCTGGGTCATGGCCCGGCCGTGGACAGCAGTGCTCGCAGCCGGTGTACTCTTGATATCCACGCTCTACCCCTTGAGCCACATGGGGCAGGAGTTCATGCCGGAGCTCGATGAGGGTGACCTCATGTACATGCCGACCACCCTGCCTGGGCTTTCGCCCGACAAGGCAAGGGAGCTACTGCAGCAGACCAACGCCATCATCAAGCAGGTTCCCGAGGTTGTACATGTCTTCGGCAAGGCGGGTCGTGCCGACACCGCCACTGACCCCGCCCCACTGACCATGTTCGAGTCCTTCATCATGTTGAAACCCCGCGACCAATGGCGTCCGGGGCTGACGACAGCAGGCCTCATCGCGGAGCTCGACGGCATGATCCAGTTTCCAGGTGTCAGCAATGCGTGGGTGTATCCCATCCAGACGCGCATCGACATGCTGCAGACCGGCGTACGTACAGATGTCGGCATTCGCATCACCGGACCTGACCTGGAAACGCTACAACACCTTGCCGAGGAAGTAGCTGATTTGGTTTCCGGTCTGGAAGGCACGAGTACGGCATTCGCAGATCGCCCCGCGAGCGGACGCTATGTCCGGGTTGATGTGGACCGGATTGCAGCTGCGCGGCACGGTATGAACATCGCCGATGTACATGAACTTGTCCGATATGGCGTCGGCGGTGGCAATGTCACCGAGACGGTCGAGGGTCTTGAGCGATTCCCGGTCAGTCTCCGCTATAGCCATGACTGGAGGGACTCACCTGAAAAGTTGCGTGACTTGCCGGTGGTAACCCCGGCCGGTACGCATGTTGCACTGGGAGAGCTTGCGACAATCGAGCTGGTACAAGGTGCCTCCATGATTCGAACGGAGAACACGCGCCCTGCAAACTTCGTATTCGTGGATGTGGAAGGCCGCGACCTGGGAGGTTGGATTCAGGAAGCAAGGAGCCGCATCAGCAGTGAAGTCCGCCTCCCTGCCGGCTATGCTGTGAGCTTCACCGGGCAGTATGAATATCTTGAGCGCGCCCGGGCTCGCCTGCTGACACTCATTCCCCTCGCCATTGCCATCATCTTCGTGCTCCTGTTGCTGACCTTCCGCAACATGACCGACATCCTGATGGTGGCTTTGACGGTGCCGCTTTCCCTTGCAGGAGGTCTATGGCTGATGTGGATGCTTGGCCACAACATGTCTGTCGGCGTCGCGGTGGGATTCATCGCATTGGGCGGTCTGGCAGCCCAGACCGGCATCGTCATGCTGGTCTACTTGCGACAGGGGCTCGCGCAAGCTGATGGCACCGTGCACGGCTTACGGGTGGCAATCACTCAGGCGGCCGAGCGCAGGATCCGACCAGCAACCATGACCGAGAGCACGGTCTTTCTGGGCTTGCTTCCCATTCTGTTGGGGTCAGGCACCGGTGCAGAGGTCATGCAACGCATTGCTGCCCCGATGATTGGAGGAGTCTTTACGGTGTGGATTGTGGCGCTGCTGCTGTTACCGGCGGTGTATTTCCTGGTTCATGCACGCTCATTCAAGTGATTTGCTGCCCTTGGTTCGTATCGCCGGTATTCCCTGCAGCGCGCCGGTCACGAAATCCGCGTAGTACGGTATCCATCCATCGGAGCGCACTGCCACATAGGGAATGGGTCCGTCCCCGTCCGGCATGAGTATGGAATCTGTGGCGATGACATAGTACTGCTCGCCATCGCGTACCATCAGGGGTGACCCGCTGTCACCGCGCGTGGTATCGCAATCGTGTGAGAGGGTGCTGTTGTCGAACACGGCAATCACTCGGCATCCAAGATGCCCGGACAAGGCATCGCCGGTGTCCCAGCTGAATCCCGCCTGGTGTATGGAATCCACCGGACCATCAATCATCCGCACACCCAAATGACCGAGCTCGGCGCCCAGCGGCCGGTCGATGCGAATCAACGCCCAGTCCAGGCCGTTGGTCTTTTCGACCCCTGGTGTCAGTTGCGGCTTCCATAAGGGATCCACGAAGTAGGCAACGACGCCGGCTTGCAACGGGCCACCGTCGCGGCCGGCACCTGTGATGAAGGTACCGCGCGCATCCACCACCCCTTCCTCCAACAGGCAATGTGCTGCTGTAATCAACACATCATCAGCGATGAGGGACGCCGTACAGACCCCGCCCACTTCCAGCTCCAGCTGTCCAATGACAACCCACGGGAAAACAGCGGTATCGACGAGAATGCGGTCATCGTGACCGAAAAAGTGATCGCGTAGCGTGAGTGGGCGTTCCCGGCCGACACAGTCCGAACGGTCCGTACGCGCCTCGCAAGTCCCGTCGCCGATGCCCGGCTCGTTGCACACGCCATCGAACGCAGTTGCACACGTATCATCCCTGAATCGGAGGTGCGCGACAGGACCGCAATCGGTGGCATCCGTACCCTGGGCACAATATCCGCCACCCAGCGTGGGTTCGTCGCACTCCCCATCATTGGCGAACTGGCAACTGTCATCCTCCACACCCTGCGCCAGACGCCAACAGTCGTCGTAGTCTGTGCCAGCTTCGCACAGTCCCGTGCCGATACCGGGTTCGTCGCATTCATTGTCACGCGCGTAGACACAGGAGTTACTGCCGAAGGGTTTTGCTGCGGAGCCGGGCTTGTCGACGACCTGCCGGAAATACCCTCGGACATCGTAGGGTTCAGGGGTCGCTGCACAACCAGCAAGCGAGGCCAGCACAAGAGCCGTTGCAACTATCCTCAAGCGATTCTAGCCATCATCGCGATGAAACGAGGATCCTCGCGCAGGGAATCAAGGTCTGGGTCGGTTTCCAACCATGCTTTGTCGCCCCAGCCGTTCTCCACGGCGCGGTCCAGCAATTCCATGGCACGGTCGGTGTCGCCTTTCATGGCATAGAAGCAGGACACGTTGTACAACACAACTGGCTCATCCTGATCACGACCCAGCGCCCGCTCGGCGAGCTCCTGCGCTTTCTCGAACTCGCCGACATTGGCAAACTGGTTGGCGCCAACATACAAGGCGCGGGTGTCGTGCGGGTTCATGTCCAGATGCCGTTGGATCTGCTCGAGTGATGCCAACCGCGCTTTCATCTCATCGTGCTTTCGGCCCAGTGAGGCGTAGGATTGCGCGATGAAAATAGGGGCCTGGTAATCACCGGGGTTCACTTCCATCGCCTTCTTGTACATATCGATGGCTTCTTCGAATTTGCCCTGCGAAGAACGCGCCAATCCGAAGTAGTAGTACGCTTCCCACAGATTCGGGTTGAGCTCGATGGCGCGCTTGAACTCCCGCTCAGCGGCGCTGTAGTCCTCACTGATGAACATCGCCAAACCATGAGAGGCACGCGCCTCAGCGGAATCCGAATCCAGCTTCACCGCCTTCTCGCTGGCCTCCACCGCTCGTTGCACATTGTCCTTGGTGGCCTCGGCATAGCGGTAAAGATGCGAATAAGCATCCGCGATACCTGCATATGCCAGCGCGTACTTGTCGTCCAATTTGATGGCTTGCTCGAACATCTGGATGGCACACTCGTAGTCACGGCGTGTCATCGTGTACATGTAGCTGCGACCACGCAGGTAATAGTCATAGGCCTTCGCATCCGAGGTGGACACTACCTGGATGGCGCGTCGCTCCTTCGGAGTAAGCGTCATCTGCAGGGCATCCACGATGCTCTTGGCGATGTCATCCTCGATCTGGAATACATCCTTGAGTTCGCGGTCATAGGTCTCAGACCACAGATGTGAGTCGGTGGCGGCATCAATGAGCTGTGCAGTGATACGTACGCGATCCCCCGCCCGGCGCACGCTGCCCTCGAGCACGGTGCTGACACCCAACTGCTCGGCGACCTCGCGGATGCCGACCGACTTGCCCTTGAAGATAAACGAGGAGGTACGCGATGCCACCCGTAGTTGTGGCAATTTGACCAGCAGGTTCAGGATTTCCTCCGCGATACCGTCGCTAAAGTACTCGTTCTCGGCATCACCGCTCATGTTCACAAAGGGCAGCACGGCGATTGACTTGCGCCCTTCGGAATCGGTTTCTGGGGCTACAACGGACTTGGGTTTGGGATTGCTTGCGACTTCACTAAGAGGTGGTGTGCGGTGCACGCCGCCCGGGCCTATATCGAAAGCCCAGGCCAACACCACCGCCAACAAGAAGCCCAGCCCCACCAGTACGGTGACTAGCGTGACCGACCACTCAGGAAGGTTCAGATTGGGGAGCACGGTTGAGGCGACCTCAATGACCACCCAGCCACCAACCGCGTAGAGAATGATCACGCGGGTGACGCGACGGCGTTGAAGTTCAGACCACAACCTCACTATCGGCGACTGCTCGACCTTCTCACCCATGAATCCCCATCCCCCGGAACCCCGTATCGGTCGATAATACAGGCTTAACCGGTAGTCAGAAACCGAAATAGATGGAAATATGCCCGTGCAGGTCACCGGCGCGTTGGGTTCCACCCCCATCCACCACGCTTGCCAGATCCAAGCGCAGATTGAAATCTCTCCGGATATTCCATCGCATACCGGTCCCGACACTGGAAACGGTGATTCGACGGCTTTCTTCGCCCTCCAGTGGCCTGTCGGCTGCCCTAGCGATATCCAGGAAGAACAATCCTCGTAGATTTCCTTCTCCGGGCACCAGTCTCCCCGTCAGGTTGGGGGTATAGAGTTCGAAGTTGGCGAAAACACCCACATCCCGGACGACTTCCCGCTCACGAAATCCGCGAACCGATGTGGCACCGGTGATACCGAATTGCTCACCGAAGATCAGGGCGTCCGGGGTGTACTGCGCGTTGACCGCGACGCGTGTCTGCCAATTGTTGCTCAGGGCGTTCACAGTGCTTGCGCCAAGGCGAACCACCGTATAGTTGGCGGGAGCACCGGCGCCACCAACTGGGCTCGGGCGCGCCGCATTGAAATCGCTTGCATCCCCACTGTCGACGCCTGGGATATTTTTCGACAGGGCGATGTAAAAGTCGGATATATCCCCCGGCCTCTCCCACCTCCCACTGTAGGCCACGCTGAATGGCCTGATCGAGACGTCTACCGCCGCGGGTCCGCAACCGGCCTCACCGAAATCGCCCAGCGCACAAACATTGTCAAACGCCCGGTAGTCCAGGCCGTAAACAATTCGATGTGAATACACGCCATGCCGCCTGAGCAACTGGTTATAACGCAGGCTGAAAATCTTGCCCCTGCCCGTGAATGTCAGCGGTCCGGCGACGGTTTCCGCGATGCCGGTACTCACATCCGAGTACGCAGCGATGACATCGATGGAATCGCCCAGGTCATACAGCGGCAATCGATAGCTACCACTGTAGAGACTGACACGACTCGGTTCCTCCGGCGAAGTGACGTAGCTCAATGTTCCGACATGGTCTCGATTGAACAAGTTGGCATGCTGCACACCCACACCCAGGCGGAAGTCACCCGTCTGCGGATTGCCCGTGTTGTCTATGGTCACGAAGGCCTTGGCTGGTGAGAGATCGATGACATCGATGGTGGCATCCACCTGACTTCCGACTTCCCCGGGACGCAACACGACATCCACCTGCTTTGCCGGATTCTCGTTGGCAAGCTGCACTTCTGCTGAAATATCCGCAGCTCTAGGCGCAACGCCTTCCCTGAGAGACCGTAGCGAAGAGCGTATGTTCACATCATCAAAGAACTGATTGCCCGCTATCGTCACTTCCCCGACCCGTGCTTCTATGACCTGCAGTGTGACCACCCCGCGGTCGAGGTCCTGCTCAGGTGCTAGCACCCACACCACGCTGTAACCTTTGCTGCGATAGCGATGCCTGAGCGCTTCCATCGCCCCCTGAATATCGCTGAACTCTCGTTGCGCGCCGGTATAGGGTCTGAGCACCGCCTCAATCTCATCGCTACCGAGCAAAGTGTTGCCCACGATCTCGAAACGGTCGATATCAAAGCGCACGGTCTGGGGTTGGGCGATGGCGAGCGTCGGTATCAACAGTGCAAGGGCCATGTAACGCATCATTCTGCTCCGCCTTGGTTGGACTGTTGCGGGAAGGACCAGGTTTCGCAGAACCCACCGCCAGAGACGGAGTCGCACCGACTCCTACGCAACCCCAGCTCGCGCGTACCTCTCAACACATCAAATCCCGGGTCAGCGTTGTTGAGGTTCAGTGAGATATGCCAGAAGTTGCCGGGTCGGTAATAAAACACATGATTGATAACCGCTGCGAAAATGTATTGCCCGACGTTGAAGCCCAGAACCGGCTCAGCCGCCACCCCGATGATGATGAAGTTGTTGCCGGTAAAGTTGAGGATGTAGTTGTCAGTGTTACTCGCGAGTAACCCCTGTGTGATGGGATATGGCCCACCGAGGGCGCTCTCACCAGGTGCGCGTGTGAGCGCCCCAGTAAGCACGGACTCAACTGTATCTACAGTCCCGATGGCCGGGTTGTTTATCAATCCGCTGACACTGAATGTCAGCTCCGGATCAGGCGTGCCAAAGATTTTACTCGTGCGGTGCGCGACAATCTCAACCGTGGCCGGGGTCAAGTTAGCTGTGGTCAACGCCGTCGTGTTCACCGTGTAGTTGCCTGCGTCGGCCCCGGCCAAGCTAAGCGAAACCCCGGTGACTATCTTGTCTTGACCTACGTTTTTGTCATCGAAGGTGGCGTCCCCACCGACAATAGTCACTTCATCTCCTGCCAGCACCCCAGCCAAGGTCCGGGTCACGATGACGGCGGCATCCGTACCGTCATAGATCTTGTCATCGGCGGTGATGGCGCCGGTGATGGCCAAGGCTGTAATGTCGGCGGTCGTTAGCGCCGTGGTATTCACGGAGTAGTTGTTGGCGTCGGCTCCAGCCAGGGTCAGTTTGATAGCGGCTACGGTCTTGTCCAGACCCACATTCTTGTCATTGAAGGTGGCGGTGCCGCCCACGTAGGTCACGTCATCCGCACCCAGCACTCCGGTGAGGGTTCTGGTCAGGATGTCAGCGGTGGTGGTGGTGTCGTAGATCTTGCCATCAACGGTGACACCACCGGTGATGGCCAGGGGGGTGATCGTGCCCGTTACCGTGTTCACGGTGATGCTGTAGTTGTCGCCGTTGTTGCCGTCGATCACACTGTAGGTGCCATCGGCAGCCAGTACGCTATTGCCCGCACCCAATACGTCCTTACTGGCGAATGACTGCGTCAGGACGCCGATGAGTGAATCACCGTTCTGGAGGCCGGTTACGGTCGGGATGCCAGCAGAATCAGTGGTGGCGTCATAGACGCGGGTGTCGGTCACTGCATTAACAGTCAATGACCTGACCTGGGTGGTTGCTGTGGTGAGGGCGGTGGTGTTCACCGTGTAGTTGCCGGCGTCGGTGCCGGCCAGAGCCAGGTCTATGGCGGTTACGGTCTTGTCGATACCGACGTTCTTATCATCGAAGGTGGCCGTTCCCCCGACGTAGGTGACATCATCCGCCCCCAGCACTCCGGTCAGCGTCCTGGTCAGGATGTCAGCTGCCGTGGTGGCATCGTAGATCTTGTCGTCGGCGGTGATCGCCCCGGTAATCGCTAGTGGGGTGATGTCGGCGGTGGTCAGAGCCGTCGTATTGACGGTGTAGTTCCCAGCATCCGCCCCGGCCAGACTCAGCAAGCTGCCAGTCACGGTCTTATCTATACCGACGTTCTTATTATCAAACGTCGCAGTGCCGCCGACATAGCTCACATCGTCCGCCCCCAGCACGCCGGTCAAGGTGCGAGTCAGGATGTCCGCGGCCGTGGTGGCGTCGTAGATCTTGTCATCGGCGGTGATGGCCCCGGTAATCGCTAATGGGGTGATGTCGGCGGTGGTGAGTGCAGTGGTGTTCACCGTGTAGTTGCCAGCGTCCGCCCCGGCCAAACTCAGCAAGCTGCCAGTCACAACCTTGTCGACACCCACGTTCTTGGTGTCGAAGGTGGCGGTACCACCGACATAGGTCACATCATCCGCGCCCAGCACTCCGGTCAGCGTTCTCGTGAGAATGTCAGCCGCTGTGGTAGCGTCGTAGGTCTTGTCGTCTGCAGTAATGGCCCCGGTGATGGCAAGGGGGGTGATATCAGCTTCAGTTACCGCGGTGGTGTTCACGGTGTAATTACCAGCATCAGCCCCGGCCAGACTCAGCAAGCTGCCAGTCACCGTCTTATCTATACCGACGTTCTTATTATCAAACGTCGCAGTGCCGCCGACATAGGTGACATCATCCGCGCCGAGCACTCCGGTGAGGGTTCTCGTCAGGATGTCGGCTGCGGTGGTGGCGTCGTAGATCTTGTCGTCGGCGGTGATTGCGCCGGTGATGGCCAAGGGGCTTATGTCCGCGGTGGTCAGAGCTGTGGTGTTCACCGTGTAGTTGCCGGCGTCAGCCCCGGCTAGGCTGAGCAAGGTGCCCGTGACGGTCTTGTCCATGCCGACGTTCTTATCATCGAACGTCGCCGTGCCACCCACGTAGGTGACGTCATCCCCGCCGAGCACCCCAGTCAAGGTTCTCGTGAGAATGTCGGCTGCGGTGGTAGCGTCGTAGATCTTGTCGTCTGCAGTAATGGCACCGGTGATGGCTAACGGAGTGATGTCCGCCTCAGTGATTGCAGTGGTGTTCA
>CAZKFT010000043.1:0-15650 GCA_964552205.1 uncultured Gammaproteobacteria bacterium | reverse complement strand
CAGATTCGGCGGGTCGCTTCAAGTCCACCAACCCCAGGCATGTTGATGTCCATCAGGACAACGTCCGGCTGACACTCCCGGGCTTTGCGAATCGCAGCCTCGCCGCTCTCCGCCTCGTCGACCACCTGCATGTCGCCCGCCTCTTCGACAATCCGTCGGAGACTTGCTCTTATCAAGCGGTGATCATCAACGAGGAGTACGCGAATCATTCGGTCTGGCTCAGCTCATGTGTTGGATGATGGAATCGCCGAACCCGGAACAACCTACAAGCGTCGCGCCCGGAATGAGCGCCTGCAAATCTTCTTCCACATTTTTGCGGGCAGCGTACTCCCGCTTGGGTGCTTTGATGGCCTCCCGCAAGCGTGCCAGGTCATAGGTCATCACCTTGTGAGCGATAGTACCTGCCACACCTTTGATGACCAGGTCTGCAGCCTCGGTCCAGCCAATGTGTCGAAGCAACATCTCTCCCGACAGGATGAGCGAGCCAGGATTGACGCGATCTTTTCCGGCATAGCCCGGAGCAGTGCCATGCGTAGCCTCGAACACCGCAACCTCGTCGGAGATGTTCGCGCCCGGTGCGATACCGATACCACCCACCTGTGCCGCCAAAGCATCAGAAATGTAGTCGCCGTTGAGATTGAGTGTCGCAATGACATCATATTCCTCCGGGCGCAACAGAATCTGTTGAAGGAAATTGTCAGCAATCACGTCCTTGACGACAATTCGTTGACCATTGCGTGGATTCTGGAAACTCAACCAAGGGCCGCCATCGAGCGGCTCGGCACCAAACTCGTCACGCGCCACCTCGTAACCCCACGTGCGGAAAGCGCCCTCGGTGTACTTCATGATGTTGCCCTTGTGCACCAAGGTCACTGAAACGCGATCATTCTCCACTGCGTACCGTAGTGCCTTGCGCACGAGCCGCTTCGATCCCTCGCGTGATACGGGCTTGATACCGATGGCGCTGGACTCCGGGAAGCGGATCTCGGTGACACCCATCTGATCGCGCAAGAACGCGATGACTTTGCGCACCTGATCCGAGTCCGCTGCCCACTCGATGCCCGCGTAGATGTCTTCGGTGTTCTCCCGGAAAATCACCATGTCCGTAAGTCCAGAGTCCAACATCGGCGTCACCACGCCCGGGAAGAACTGCACCGGGCGTACACACGCATACAAGTCCAAAGTCTGTCGGATGGCTACATTCAGGGACCGGATGCCCCCGCCGATCGGGGTAGCCAGAGGACCCTTGATGGAAACGACAAAGCGCTTCATCGCGTCCATGGTTTCATCAGGGAGGTACTGGTTCTCACCATAGGTGGCGCAAGCCTTCTCGCCTGCGAATACCTCCATCCACACCAACTGACGTCGGTCGCCGTAGGCTTTCTTCACAGCAGCGTCCAGCACCTTGCGCATCACCGGTGTTACATCAATTCCGATGCCGTCGCCTTCAACAAACGGAATGATGGGCTGGTCAGGTACCTGCAGTTTGCCGTCCGCACCTATCGTGATGGGACTACCCTCGGTAGGAACCTGAATATGTTGGTAATTCATTGCCTGCGGGACTCCTTGGTGACGGCGACAAGGCCGGAAATATTAGCAGAAATATGGCACCCTACGCGGATGTCCGGAAATCACAATCGAAAAATCGCTTTGGTGCTCGGCTCTGGCGCAGCCAGGGGATGGGCGCATATTGGCGTCATCCGCGCGCTGGAAGATGCTGGTATCCGCCCTAACCTCGTGTGTGGCACCTCTGTCGGTTCCATCGTCGGGGCCGCGCTGGCTGCCGGTAAGCTGGATGAACTCGAGTCCTGGATTAGCCGTCTAGAGCAGATGGACATCTTCAACCTCCTGGACCGTGGCTTGGGTGACGGCGGCCTCATCAATGGCGCCAAGCTCATGGATGCCTATGCGGGGCGAGTGGGCAACGGCAGGATCGAAGACATGGCCATGGAATTCGCCGCTGTGGCAACTGATATCGAGAGCGGCCGTGAAGTGTGGCTCCGCGAAGGCCCTACGATTCCAGCCGTTCGTGCCTCAATTGCGATCCCGGGCATGTTTTCACCTGTCCTGATTGATGACCGGTGGCTAGTGGATGGTGGTTTGGTCAACCCGGTCCCCGTATCCACCGCAAGAGCGCTGGGCGCAGACATTGTCATTGCCGTGAATCTCAACGGGGACCTGTTCGGGTCTCCTGGTGTTCGGAGGCGCTATGCCCGACCCGAGTCATCGACCGACTCGAGGAGTGGCTGGGAGAAAGCACGTGACTGGCTTTCCGTAAGACGTCGGTGGCCTGTGGTGGGTAAAGCATTGTTTTCGGGATCCAGTGCTGATGAAAATGGAACACCGGGCATCCTGAGTGTGATGGCAGACTCGATAGATATCATGCAGGACCGCATTACGCGAGCGCGCCTCGCTGGCGAACCACCCGATGTGCTGATTTCGCCACGTCTCGGGCATGTCGGCATACTCGAATTCAACCGCGCCGAAGAAGTCATAAAGGGTGGCCGGGATTGCGCAGCCCAGCACATCGATGAAATCAAGCGGCTACTCGATGCCTGAACCGGGGCCCCGCGCAATGGACATCGCAAGCTCGAGCGCCTGCTCGTAGTTCAGCCGTGGATCGACATGTGAGCGATAAGCACGCTCAAGATCAGACTCTTCCAGACCCCGGGCACCCCCGACACATTCAGTGACATCGTCGCCTGTGAGCTCGAAGTGCACACCGCCTAGTGGCGCCGCGGCATCCTCATGCAATGCAAATGCGGTTCGCAGCTCGGTAAGAATATCTTCAAAGCGCCTGGTCTTGAGTCCGGACGTCGTAGACTGGGTGTTGCCATGCATCGGATCACAGCTCCACAAGACCTGCCGCCCGGTGCTACGAACGGCGCGTAAACAGCGTGGCAGTTCGTCCTCGATACGGGCTCTCCCAAAGCGATGAATGAGAGTAATCCTGCCGGGCTCTCCTGCCGGGTCAATCCGCTCTAGGGTGCGTTGTAGCGCTGCTGCGTCAAAGTCGGGCCCCACCTTGATGCCCAAGGGATTGGCGATGCCCCGGAAAAACTCCACATGCGCACCCTCAGGGCTATTGGTCCGCATACCTATCCAGGGGAAATGGGTCGAGCCCAGATACCACCGGCCGGACCGCGGGTCCCTATGGGTCTGGGTTTCCTCGTAATGCAGGTGCAAGGCCTCATGACTGGTGAAGAAGTCCGCGCGGCCTGCCCCGTGCAGCGGTCCCCCGGAAACTTGCGCCATGAACCTCAATGAGTCCGTAATACCCGAAACGATATTTCGATACTCCTGCTCCAGCGGTGAATGTCGTGCGAAGTCGATGTCCCAGTTCTCGGAATGTTCGAGGTCGGCAAAGCCGCCATCCATCAGCGCACGGATGTAGTTCAGGGTCTGCGCGCTGCGATCATGCCCTTCCACCATTCTGGACGGGTCGGGGGTACGCGCAGCCAATTCAAATTCGGGTCGGTTGACCAAGTCTCCCCGGTAGCTCGGCAGCGTGACACCGTCCCGAGTCTCGGTTTCTTCGGATCTTGGCTTGGCGAACTGGCCCGCCAATCGGCCTACCCTGATGACCGGTCGGCGTAAGCCATGCAGCAGGATTACGCTGACCTGCAGCAGAATCTTGAGCTTGGCGGCGATGATATCCGGCTTGCAATCACTGAAGCTCTCGGCACAGTCGCCTCCCTGCAACAGGAACCGTCGCCCCTCCGCGGCCTCCGCCAGCTGTGCACGCAGGTTCTCGACCTCTCCTGCGGTGACCAGTGGTGGCCGGTTTCGGAGTTCAAGGAGAGCGCTCTCGAGAGCTTCCGCTGACGGGTAGCGCGGCTGGTGACGTACGGGCATGGATCGCCAACTGGCAGGCGTCCAATCATGGATGGCGTGGAGCGGTTTCACAGGGCGCTCATGCTAACATGCGCCCCCTGATGACGATGCAGCGTGTATTGGTGCTTGGCGCCGGAAAGATTGGCTCCCTGATTGCCGGGATGCTGGCGGACAGTGGCGATTTCGAAGTCCTTTTGGCGGATAAAGACTTGAAGGCAGCCGAAGGAATCACCAGCGGCCATTGGCCCCGCCCAGTTCAGGCGGCCGCTCTGGATGCCATGGACACCGCCGAGGTCGCCCAGTTCCTGAGCCAGCGCGGATGCGTCGCGGTTATCAGCTGCCTTCCGTATTTTGCCAACCCGCCTGTTGCGGCGGCGGCCGCCATGGCGGACGTCCACTACTTCGACCTAACTGAGGATGTGACATCCACACAGGCGGTTCGCGAGGCCGCTGAGGGTAAAACCAAGGCGTTCGTACCTCAGTGTGGCTTGGCACCCGGCTTCATCAGTATCGCCGCTTCCAGCTTGATGAAGCACTTCGACAGCGTGGACACGGTGCGCCTGCGAGTTGGTGCACTGCCAGCGCACCCGAACAACCGACTCAAATATGCCCTGACCTGGTCAACGGATGGGCTCATCAACGAGTACGGGAACCCGTGCCTTGCCATAGAGAATGGCGAACCCGTGGAGCTGCACCCGTTGGAGGGGCTGGAGTCGCTGGTGTTGGATGGCGTTGAATACGAGGCATTCAACACGTCCGGTGGTCTGGGCTCGCTGGCTGGATCCTGGGGTGGGAAAGTACGCAGCATGAATTACAAGACCCTGCGCTACCCTGGGCACTGTGACCATATGCGTCTGTTGATGCAGGACCTGCGACTGAACGAGGACCGTGACACCCTCAAACGCATTCTGGAGCGGGCACTGCCGGAAACCCGCCAGGACATCGTGTTGGTATATGTGGCAGTTGCCGGCGAACAGAATGGGGTTCTGCAGGAAGAGATGTTTGTGCGGAGGCTGTACCCACAGATGGTCGCTGGACGGTTGTGGACTGCCATCCAGGTGAGCACAGCTTCGGGCGCCTGCGCGGTAGTAGATATGGTGCTTGCTGATCGAGACACACATCGCGGCTTCATCGCGCAAGAGACCTTCTCACTCAGCCGATTCTTAGGCAATCGTTTCGGCCGCAGGTATGGCAGCGACGGCGACCGTGACCTTGCCATGCGGGTCGTCGCGGAACGGACCAATCAGTAAACAGCTTTTCAGGAGATATACAAAGATGAAGGAATTACTAACCCGACTCGGTATCGATACCATCAATTCCGCCACCTGGAGCGCTCGCTCCGGCTGGCAGGAAGGCGCGGGAGAGCTTCAATCCATATGCCCCGCTACCGGGGAAGTCATTGCCTCAGTACGACCGTCGACCGCCTCCGAGTTCGACACGGTCATCCAGGAGGCCCGTGAGGTTTTCGATGAATGGCGAACCATACCGGCACCGCGGCGGGGAGAGGCGGTCAGACTGTGTGGTGACGCGTTACGGCGTCATAAACATGACCTGGGCAGCCTCGTCGCGCTGGAAATGGGGAAAATCAAGGCCGAAGGCGACGGCGAAGTGCAGGAGATGATAGACATCGCGGACTTCGCGGTTGGCCTGTCACGCCAGTTATACGGCAAAACCATGCATTCCGAACGATCAAACCACCGAATGTATGAGCAGTGGCATCCGCTCGGTGTCGTCGGCGTAGTGTCCGCTTTCAATTTCCCTGTCGCGGTGTGGGCCTGGAACGCATTCATTGCTGCGGTCTGCGGCAATACCACTGTCTGGAAACCTTCTCCGAAGACGCCACTTTGCGCGATTGCGGTACAGAAGATCTGCAACGATGCGTTGGAGGAAGGAGGTTTTCCGGGAATCTTCTCCAGCTTCATGGACGCAGGCACAGATCTCGCCAAGCGCTTTGCCGCTGACCGCCGTGTGGACTTGTTCTCGTTCACGGGTTCTACGGCCGTTGGTCGCACGGTGGGTGAGGTAGTCGCTGCCCGGATGGGTCGCAGCCTGCTGGAGCTTGGCGGCAATAACGCAATGATCATCGACAAATCCGCCGACTTGAAGCTGGCGATTCCCGCCATCGTCTTTGGAGCCGTCGGGACAGCCGGCCAGCGCTGTACCACCACACGTCGCTTGTTCATCCATCGCGACCTGATTGATGACATGATTCCGAAGTTGGTCTCAGCGTACGGTCAACTGCGGATTGGAGATCCACTGGATCCGAAGACGCTGGTCGGACCGCTCATTGATTCCATGGCAATTGAGGGTTACACCAGAGCGCTGGCCAGGATTGAAGCGCTCGGTGGACGCGTGCTGTGTGGGGGAAAGGTCCTGGAACGCCCCGGCTACTTCGTGGAACCAACCATCGTCACCGCCGAAAATGAATGGGATATCGTTCAGGAAGAAACCTTCGCACCCATCTTGTATGTCATCCCGTTTGAAAGCCTGGACGAAGCCATCAGCATGCAGAACGCAGTGGCTCAGGGACTCTCGTCAGCAATCTTCACCAACGACCTACGCAACGCTGAGACGTTCCTATCAGCTGCCGGCAGCGATTGCGGCATCGCAAATGTGAACATCGGTACATCAGGCGCCGAGATTGGTGGAGCATTCGGGGGCGAGAAGGACACAGGCGGTGGTCGCGAAGCCGGGTCGGATTCCTGGCGGCAGTATATGCGGCGGCAGACCAATACCATCAATTGGGGGCGCGAATTGCCGCTTGCCCAGGGGATCAAGTTCGATATCTGAGTTCAGGCATCCTCGAAGCGGTTGGCGTCGCGGTTCTTGCGAACCTTAAGGCCGTTGAACACACGCCCGTTCATGACGATCCAGACGCCGGGTGGGCAGGTCTGCGCTGCAGCCACTGCCATCCCTACATTGAACTCTGCATCACTGTGCCTGAAACGCGCTGGGTGCAAGGCTCCTGTAAGGACAATGGTCTTGTCCGGAATCCCCGCAAGCGTCTGGGCAGTAACCGACATCGTGTCAGTGCCATGCGTGATGATGATGCGCGTTTCCGCGGCCGCCACCACCCGCTCACGGATGGCGCTACGATCATCGTCGGTGAGTTCCAGGCTGTCCTTGCGCATCAGCGCTTCAACACTGAAGGGAATCTGGACTTCAGCTTCTCGAAGCAGGCCGCCAACTTGAGGTTCGCCAATCTCGTAGTTACTTTTCTCATCAAAATACATCTTGTCAATCGTACCGCCGGTTGTGAACACCCTGAGTGCGTCCGTCATCAGAAACTCCTCTGCAGAAACAAGTATCCTGCCGTACGCCCCGAATCCGCGTACCCGAAGCCCAGATAGAGTGCGCCGATATACAGGTCGGCCCCAACAAAGGCAGAGGCGCCCCAGCGGAGACCTGAAAGCGATATATCACCAGCATTGCTCCATACATTGCCGCGTTCATGGCTCATGCCAACATAAAGTTGGTCACCCAACGCGCCAGGCAATCGCAACACACTGCGGTACCAGATGATTCTGGCGACCAGTGCGTACGCGCCTCGCAACGAGTTCCGTCGCAACCCGGACACCGACAGAAATCCTCCGAGAGGGAACTCCTCGTAGAAAGGCAACGCCCCACTGGTACGCGCTCCACCCGTGACGCCCAGGATGAGCCGGTCGTAATCGTTGAGCGTCCACGCCTTCATGCTGCCGAACGTGATTTTCGAGAAATCCAAATCGCCACCGAGAGAGGAATTCGCGTGCATGCCTGCAAACTCAAGCAACCAGCCATCTGACGGAAATGACCAGGAATCCAGCTGGTCCACCGTCAAATGCCAGCGCCACCCTCCTACACGGTCACCGAAGTCAGGCAAGGAAGGGTCGCCGATAGCCAACGAGGCGTTCACTTCCTGAATCAGCGGACCAATAACAATCTCTCCTATGTTGTCCCACTGAAAACCGAAATCCAGAGCGAGCGAAGTTCGTCCGAAGTTGTACCTCGCTTCACGCAGTCCATCTGTTCCGTACAGATCGAAAGGTGTCTGCATCCAGTCAATCTGTGGGCGGACGAAATACCGCCCATCCCACGTAACCGGCTGGAACCACTCGCTCGCTATACGCCGCGTCTGGCCAATCTGGACCTCCGTCCGCCACTCCCCGTTCAGTTCATTCAACTGTGTGCGGGTATGCATGAACAGTAGGTTGTAGGCACCGCTACCCTGCAAGTCATCCTGTATGTTCATCCCGAAACGCAGGTAGTTTTGCCCCAGCTCCTTCGGAGCCACCGTGATTCGAAGACCCTGCTGTCCTGCACGATGCAAGACCTCAAAATCGATGCGCTCGAACTCGCCTATGGAATAGAGCGCATCAAGATCCCGTTTCAACGCGTCAACTGAGAGCGGCTCACCGACCTGCAACCTGATTCGCGCCAAGATGAGCTCATCTGCAATCGCTGTAGGGTTGTCCAACTCGATGAAAGAAATCAGCGGCAGCGCTCTGTCAACTACGCGATGTCGGGATAACCACTCCTCCCAACGAGCATAATCCAGTGAAAGTCCGCGCAACCGGTGCGCCACAGTCGGAGCGCTGGCCAGCCCGCGCTGAATTGCCTCGCTCATCAGGTCAAAGTCAGCGGCTGTGATACCAGAAAGATCAGGGCGTACCAGAATATCCTGCGGCTGCAACAGGTCTATTGCTGCACGGAGATTCTCCTGACCAAGCATGTTGATGACCTGTGCCGAAACTCCGAAAATGTCTTCAAGGTCACCGCGTAGCAGAAGCGGCGTGCTGACATCGACGGCAATGATTACATCGGCCCCCATCTCCCGAGCAACGCCGATTGGGAGGTTGTTCACCAGGCCGCCATCCACCAACATGCGACCATCTATCTCTATCGGAGCGACCACACCCGGGACAGCCACGCTTGCAAGCAATGCATCCGACAATGGCCCGCGACTGAGGACCATGGGCTCGCCACGCTCTATATCCGTCGCAACTGTCCGCAACCGTATGGGGTACTGATCGAAGTGTTGCCACCTGCTTGTGTGCAGGGTCTGCTCGCGCAACAGGAAACTAAGGTTCTGCGCACCCAGCAAGCCCCGTGGCAGAATGAAACGACGATCACGGTATCCAATCTGGGCCTGCAAGGCATAGCTCTGGTCATCCTGCTTGCGCCTCATGGACAAGGTGCGCCGTCGCGGACGATCTGTCGCGGCAGCGGCCCAATCCAAATTCTCGAGCCACTCGGTAATTTCCTCAGGCGACATACCTGAGGCATAGAACCCTCCGACCACCGCACCCATGCTGGTGCCGACGACAATGTCGATGGGCACACGGTAGGATTCCAGCAGCTGAATAACCCCAGCATGTGCGGCGCCCCTCGCGCCTCCCCCGGACAAGACCAAGGCGATTCGGGGCCGATCCAAGGTCTGTTCCGGTGACACGTCGGGCGCGGAGGCCGCCATGCCCAGTACCGGCAGAAAAATCAGGGGAATCAGTGCCAAGGCGCGCATCAGCCAATTGTATCTATAATGGACCCATGAAGCGGATAAGACTTGTGCTGGGCGTACTTGCCATCGCTTTGGGCCTTGGCATATTCGCAGGAACCGATGCCGACCCTGGTAACCGGGCAGTCATTCTCACCATAGACGATGCCATCGGGCCAGCAACGGCGGACTACTATATCCGGGGCTTGGCCGAAGCAGCCGAGCGGGGAGCACCCGTTATAGTCCTGCAACTCAACACGCCAGGCGGTCTGGACACTGCCATGCGTGACATCATTCGGGCCACATTGGCCTCCCCTGTCCCGGTCATCACCTGGGTGGCCCCAAGTGGCGCACGGGCAGCTAGCGCAGGGACCTATATGCTTTATGCCAGTCATGTTGCTGCCATGGCGCCCGCCACCAACCTCGGCGCCGCGACACCGGTCGCGATTGGAGGCGGCACTCCGTCCCCGGATCGTGAGGACGACAACGGTGAAGACGAACCCGAGCCAAGAACGCAACCTCAGGATGCAGGCTCTTTGAAAGCAGTGAACGATGCCGTAGCTTACATTCGCGGCCTGGCGGAGTTACGTGGGCGCAACGCGGAATGGGCCGAAAAAGCCGTTCGCGAAGCAGCAAGTCTGACCGCCTCGGATGCGCTCAGCGACAATGTCATCGACCTGATTGCCGAGGACATGGACGCATTGTTGCTGGCAGCCGACGGTCGCCAGGTGAAAACGGCTGGTGGCGCCGTTGTACTGCAAACCGCTGGGTTGCAGGTGGAACACATCGAGCCGGACTGGAGAAATCGGCTGCTGGCCACGATCACCAATCCGAGTGTCGCATACCTGTTATTAATCATCGGCCTGTATGGCCTGCTGCTTGAGGGTTACAGTCCGGGAGCGATAGTGCCCGGAGTCGTAGGAGTAATCTGCCTCTTGGTCGCCGCCTACGCACTTCAGTTGCTGCCCATCAACTACGTAGGGCTGGCATTGCTACTGGTGGGAGTGGTGCTCATCGTTGCGGAGACACTTGTGCCGAGTTTTGGGGCACTCGGGTTCGGAGGTATTGTCGCGCTCGTTATCGGTTCTATCATGTTGCTTGACACTGATGTACCGGGTTATGGCGTGTCTACATCCCTGATTGGCGCGGTGGCCTTGTTCGCCGGCGGTATCCTGCTGGCGACACTCACACTGGTGTTGAAGGCCCGACGGCAACCGGTGGTCACCGGAGAAGAACAGATTCTCACCGAAATTGCCGTCGCCGTGGGCAGCTTCGAACGCGAAGGCAAGGTGCGCATGCACGGGGAAATCTGGAACGCCACCTCGGACAGGCCGGTCTCGGCGGGACAAAAATTGCGGGTTCTGAATGTCGAAGGACTCCACCTCAATGTCACACCTGAAGAGCAGTCATAAGGAGTAGCATCATGTTCGGACAATTTTTCTTTCTCGCCGCGGGTTTCCTCGTTGTTCTCATCTTCAGCGCTTTCAAGGTGCTGCGTGAGTATGAGCGCGGCGTAATATTCATGCTGGGGCGCTTCTGGAAGGTCAAAGGCCCAGGACTGATTATTGTCATCCCGGGAATCCAGCAAATGGTAAGGGTTGACCTTCGCACCATAGTCATGGACGTCCCCTCTCAGGACGTCATCTCGCGGGACAACGTCTCAGTCAAGGTCAATGCTGTATTGTACTTCCGCGTCGTCGATCCCAAGAGTGCAATCATCCAGGTTGAACACTATCTGGAGGCGACCAGCCAACTTGCCCAGACCACTTTGCGGTCAGTGCTTGGACAACATGACCTGGACGAGATGCTATCGGAACGCGACAAGTTGAACACCGATATCCAGGCCATCCTCGACGAACACACTGATGCGTGGGGCATAAAGGTCGCGAATGTCGAGATCAAACATGTTGATATCAATGAAACAATGGTGCGAGCCATCGCTCGCCAAGCCGAGGCCGAACGCGTACGTCGCGCCAAGGTCATCCACGCTGAAGGTGAGCAACAGGCCGCAGAGATGCTCGTAAAGGCCGCAAAGGAGCTGGCGACTGCGCCGCAGGCACTACAGCTCCGTTACCTGCAAACCCTCTCCGACATTGCGAGCGAGAAGAACTCGACCATCATCTTCCCGCTGCCGTTGGATCTCATCACGCCGTTGTTGAAAAAGCTGAACAAGGAGTAAGGCGCTTGGCCATCGAGACGCGCGTGCCGTTATTGAAACGACGGCGCACGCGTATCGTCGCCACAGTAGGTCCTGCCTCATCTTCTGATGAGGTCCTGGATGCCCTGCTGGTACAGGGTGTCGATGTGTTCCGACTGAATTTCTCCCACGGCTCGCATGATGAGCACGCAGCCACATTCGCGAGGATTAAGTCGTCTGCTGCCCGCACAGGGATGGATCCCGCAATACTCGCCGACCTTTGTGGACCCAAAATCCGCGTCGGGCGTGTGCGTGACGGCGCGGTCACGCTGACGGATGGGTCCGAGATCGTCGTCACCATTCGGGATGTCACAGGTACGGAAGAACTGATTCCGTCTGCTTACGAGGGCATCGTAAACGATGTAAGGCCCGGGGGCCGCATCCTGTTGGACGATGGAAAGCTGGAGCTTGAGGTCCTGACGATTGAGGGTACGGAAATCTGCTGCCGGGTTAAACATGGTGGCATCCTCAAGGACCGGAAGGGAATCAATCTGCCTGACTCCGCGGTATCGGCGCCCTCACTGACGGAAAAGGATGTGGCGGACGCCCGCTTTGCGTTGGATCTGGGTGTCGACTGGCTCGCGTTGTCTTTTGTGCGCAGTGCAGATGACGTGTTGTCACTCCGAAGCATTGTCGACAATGCTTCATCTACCGCTGGAATCGTTGCCAAGATCGAGAAGCCCGAGGCATTGCAGAACTTCGATGCCATTCTGGAGGCCAGCGATGCGGTCATGGTGGCCCGGGGTGATCTTGGTGTGGAACTGCTACCAGAACAGGTACCGGTAGCGCAGGACCTTTTGGTCAGGCATGCACGACGGCATCACAAGCCCGTGATTGTCGCGACCCAGATGCTCGAGTCAATGATCCAGGACGCGCGCCCTACCCGTGCGGAAGTCTCAGATGTATCCCATGCTGTCATGAGCGGCGCAGACGCCATCATGCTGTCGGCAGAGACCGCTTCAGGAGCCCACCCCGTAGCTGCCGTTTCAATGATGGATCGGATTGCACGACAATCAGAGGGCTGGCTTTGGTCTCAGGGTGCATTTGGGACCATCGAGAGGGAGCAGAGTGAGGATTCAGTCGCGGAGGCACTGGCCACCGCCACCGCCCAGTTGTCCAGGGACCTGGCTGTTCGCGCCATCGTTGTTGTCTCGCGCACCGGCCTTTCTGCGTCTGTCATGTCTTCGGCACGCCCTGCCGCCCCTATCATCGCACTCACAGCTGACCCGGCCGTGTGCCGGCGTCTGCGGCTTTGCTGGGGACTGGTACCAGTTCGCGTGGAGGAAACGGCTCTGGATGATCCAGCCGAACTGGCAGTGCAGGCTGCCCAAGACCTCGACCTGGCACCGGAGGGTTCACGCCTCCTGCTGGTCCAGGGATTTCAGCTCGACGCAGGTTCCTCGCGCCCATCCGTTACTGTTCTGACGGCGATCGGGAAAGGCTTCGTCACCTCGCCGGTATAAATCGACAGGTGTGGGAACGGTATCTCGATACCTGCCTGGTCGAACGCTTTTTTCACCTCGGTAGGAATCGTATTGCGCAACTGCAACCAGTTCTCCCGCTTGGCCCAAACGGATAGCTGCAGATTCAACGAGGAATCACCGTATCCCAAAAACAGGATCAGGGGTTGCGGATCCTCAAGCGACAAGGGGTTGGCATCGGCTACTTGCTCAAGCACCTTGCGCACCTTGTCGAGATCTTCCTTGTAGGCAACCCCGACCAACAAGTCGTAACGCCGAATCGGGAAGCGGGACAAATTCGTGATTTCGGACTGTATCAGGGTCTGATTCGGCACCCTCACGAAAAGATTGTCGAATGTCCTCAGCTTCACTGAAAGTAAATCAATGGATAGCACCTCACCGGTGGTTTGCCCTACGGTGATCACATCTCCGATCACGAACGGCTTCTCCGCAATCAGAAAAAGTCCGGAAATCAGGTTCGACGCTGACGTCTGCGAAGCAAAACCTATGGCAACCGACAGGACGCCAGCTGCACCCAATAGCACGGTCAAGCTGAAGCCAAGTTCGTGCAAAACAGAAACCAAGGTCAGAACAAGGACCGAGTAGTAGATGAGGCGGCGCGCCAACATGGCCCGTTGCGCATCGAAATACTTCATTGCAACCCGCTTTGCAGCTCTGGCTGCTAGCGATGCGATGACCAAGCCGACGACAAGGATGATGCCTCCCCTCAACAGGCTGAACCCTCTTTCGCTCGAAATGAACTGCAGAATCTCAGCAAAAAAGTCCATCGCTCACCCTCACCCGAATAGCTTACTGAATGCCTGAAACACGATATTCCCACCCTGCGCCTGCCGTGGTTCCGCCAAGCGTGTCAGTACCCCACCCTCCGGGTGCGGTGCGTTCGAAATTTTCAATGAGGTTTGATTGCCGGAATCCTCACGCGTCAGTGTGACGGATTGAGTCCATAGCACATTCTCTTCCGTCGCAAAAAGTGCGAGGAGTGGCGCGGGTAGCTGGAGCAGTTCTATGAGCAAGGACTCATCTGCATTGTTCTGCACCTCAACCGCAGTGATCGCCCTGTGTGGCCGGACTGTACAGTCCTCCAAATTCAGCCGCGCAAGTGTTTTGCTCGCGTAGCACAGTTCACCCTGTCGGGTATTGGGTCCGAACCAGGTGTCGGTCGTGCGGTAGGCCTCCACCTCCAGCAGCGACCGCGGTGGCTTACCTACCGCGACATCCACCCAGACAGGGCTGCCGATGAATAGCGTCACCCTCTCGCCGCCAGGGACGTAAAGAGGCGTTTCGGGTTTGATAATCACGGGTCTGTCAGCGAGCCTCGGCATCAAGGTCACCGGCCCATTGGTCGCTTGGACCGGGAATCGGTTCACAGTCGCATCCACCGGCAGTGCGCCCTCGGTGGGAACTTTGATCTCAGTGGTTTCTTCCTTGGGGTCTCCCTTCGATTCCCACGCTACCAGCCACTCGGAGGCGCGTCTGTGCACATGCAGACTCAGGGGACCGATGCGCCAATGGCCGAGCTGGCCGATTTCCAGGTCGTAAGCGCCCCACCAACGCCGGGCGGATTGATTTGAATCATTCATGGTCGAGGATTATCGCAGAATTTGATGACGACCTTCAGACCGCCCCATTCTGACCGCGACAGCTCCAGCGTGCCACCATACTGTTGCACGATGTCTCGAACCACTGCCAATCCTATCCCTTGCCCTGCTACCGACTCATCAGCCCGAGTTCCACGGTTCAGAACCGCAGCATGGTGTTGCGTATCGATACCGGGCCCGTCGTCCTCCACAACCAGCTCAACGCCACGCTCTCCCAAGGTGGAGACGCGGACCCGCACCCTTGACTCCGTCCATTTACATGCGTTGTCCATGAGATTACCCATCATTTCCAACAGGTCACCGCGTGAACCCAGGAAGACGGCCTCAGCATCAAGCTCCGTGTCGAATGAAATCTGCCGGGTCGAATAGACCTTGCCCATTGAATTCACCAAATCCGCAACCTGGGGTGCAACGACAACCGCGCGGCCGAAGGTTTCATTGCCAACAGCACTTGCGCGCTGCAACTGATATCGGACAATCTCATTCATTCTCTCAACCTGTCGTGCAATCAGTTCAGATTGATCGGAACCCTGTTTCTCCTCCAGGGAAATCTGTATCACGGCAAGAGGTGTCTTGAGGCTATGCGCCAAGTCGCCCAGCGTATTCCGATAGCGCTCCAGGTGACCTCTTTCATTCCGAATAAGCGCATTGAGATTCCCAGCCAATCGTGACAACTCCCGAGGATAGTTGTCGCGGACCAGATCTTGCCGTCCTGACTCCACAGCGGCCACCTCACCCGCCAAATCCCGGAGCGGGTGCAGCATCCGGCGCAAGATGAATAGTTGGGAAATAATGAGTGTAGCGAACACCAGCCCAAACCACCAGAAAAGGTTGGCACGGAAACGCCCCACCTGCGCCAGGTAGGAATCCAGAGATTCCGCAACCATGAAGTGATACAAGACTGGTTCGGTGCCCTCCTCCCCGGTATCCCACAGGATGGTTAGACCTGTGCGGAATACCTCCCCAAGTGCATATTGGTCGCGCCGGAACACGGTCTCGCCAGGCTGCATGCGACCCGGGGGTGAAAACTCCAGAGCCACTGCCGATGGCGAGCGCCATAGCAGATT
>CAZKFT010000042.1:0-15901 GCA_964552205.1 uncultured Gammaproteobacteria bacterium | reverse complement strand
GCGGTCCAAAATCGCTCCCGGCGATTTTGTGAACCCGCTACGCGGGTTCAACCCGTTACCAACAGGTAAAAAGAAAAAGGCCCGCAAGGGGCCTTTTTACTTTTCACTTGGTGGAGGCGGCGGGAATTGAACCCGCGTCCGCAAGTCCTCTGCCTTTGGCTCTACATGCTTATCCTGTCATTTAATCTCGTCGTCCGCTGCCCGGCAGGCGGGGAACACGTGCGACCAGCCCGGTTAGGATTTAGTGGATCAGCCCCAGGCGGGCGTCACCACGATCTCATGAGCGCGACCTCTGAATGACCCCGAAGGGTCCCGGACGCATGAGCACGGCTCCGGTCAGAGGCTAGCCGGGATTAAGCGGCTAGGGCGTAGTTGTCGTCGTTCGCAACTAAGTTGTTTGCAGTCTGATTTTTACGAGGCGATCTGCACCTCGGCATGCACCTCCGGTTTCGCAACCCACGTCGAATCCAGGTCGCCCCCTTTGGAGCGTGCATTTTACCAGAAATCTGACCGTGGGGTCAGACCCCAGCTATACTGCGCTGCCATGGCGAAAGATAAGGAAAAGCCCGCGCCGCGCCGCGTCGCCCAGAACCGTCGCGCTCGGCATGATTACTTCATCGAGGAGGACTTCGAGGCCGGGTTGGCCCTTGAAGGCTGGGAAGTGAAGGGCTTGCGGGCGGGCAAGGCGCAGATTACCGAGGCATACGTGGTCATCAAGGATGGCGAAGCGTGGCTGGTGGGCGCGCGAATCGAACCGCTCGCTACCACGGCCAAGGTGTCCCATCCGGAGCCGGACCGTTCACGGAAACTGCTACTCCAGCGCAACGAACTGGACCGGCTGATAGGGCTGGTCGAGCGTAAGGGCTACACGCTCGTCCCGCTCGATGTGCATTGGACCCGTGGTCGTGCCAAGCTGAAGCTCGGCTTGGCGAAAGGCAAGAAGGCGCACGACAAACGTGCGAGTGAGAAGGACCGTGATTGGGGCAGGGATAAGGCCCGGTTGCTCAAAACCCGTTAGAACAGGACAATCCCGCGCATGACAATTCCCGGCAAACGAACTTCGATCCACGGCAACTGGTCCTCACGCATGGCATTCGTGCTGGCCGCCACCGGTGCAGCCGTGGGCCTTGGCAACATCTGGCGCTTCCCGTACATCACCGGTGAAAACGGTGGCGGGGCCTTCGTGCTGATCTATCTCGCGTGCGTCATCGGCGTAGGGCTGCCCGTCATGATTGCCGAGATGGTGCTCGGACGGCGTGGTCGCCGGAATCCAATCAACACCATGAAGTTGCTCTCGGAAGAGGAGTCGAGCTCGAGTTGGTGGCAGTTGGTGGGTTGGCTTGGTGTCATCACCGGCATGCTCATCCTATCTTTCTATTCGGTAGTTGCGGGCTGGACGCTCGCCTACTCGGGGCAGGCAGTGACCGGCGCCTTTGTTGGCGCAACACAAGAGTCCACCTCCCGCATGTTTGGCGAGCTGCTCGGCAGTCCCGTGGCGCTCATCGGATGGCACACGCTGTTCATGGGGATGACAGTGTTTGTTGTTGCACGCGGTGTGCAACACGGTCTTGAGGCAGCGGTCCGCTATCTCATGCCCGTGCTCCTGGTCCTGCTCCTCGTGCTGGTCGGGTATTCCATGACCAACGGCTATTTCATGCAGGGCTTCCACTTCATGTTCGACCCGGACTTCAGCGTCATCACACCGGGTGTGGTGGTGATTGCCTTGGGGCAGGCCTTTTTCACGCTCTCGGTGGGGATGGGTGCCATCATGGCCTACGGCGCATACCTGCCGGAGGACACGCCGTTGGCACCGACGGCCGCGACAGTTGTGGCTGCAGACACCTTGGTGGCGTTGTTGGCCGGGCTCGCAATCTTCCCGATTGTATTTGCCTTCAACCTTGACCCTGCCGGCGGTCCGGGACTCATCTTCGAGACGCTGCCCATTGCATTCGGCCAGATGAAGGGGGGGATTGTGTTCGGGTCCGTCTTCTTCCTGCTGTTGGTGATAGCGGCCTGGACATCTGCAATTGGTCTCATAGAGCCGGCGGTGGCTTATTGTGTCGAGAGTTCAAGCCTCACGCGTCGTTCCGCAGCCATCCTGATTGGCGGTGCAATCTGGGTGCTCGGCATTGTGATGGCGCTGTCGTTCAACCTGCTGGATGGTGTGAGCATCGCCGGACTGAATCTCTTCGATGCGACCGGCTACCTGACCAACAACATCGCGTTGCCGCTCGGTGGCCTGCTCATCGCTGTGTTCGCAGGCTGGGTCATGAGCAAGGGCTCCACGATGGACGAGTTCGAGCGTGGCTCAAGCGCCGGGTATTCGATCTGGCGCTTTCTGGTGCGGTTCGTCGCACCACTCGGCCTCATCCTGGTGTTCCTGAGTGTCATCGGCGTCATCGACTTCAGCGGGGCTGCGGAGGTCGCGGAGGCCATCGAAGCCGGGGGCGAGTGAGCACCGTCAGCAGGACTGCCTTGGTGCCATACGCGCCAGCGCGTATGTTTGTCGTGGTCAACGATGTCCGTCGCTATCCCGAGTTTCTCCCGTGGTGCGAGCGCACCGAGGTCCTCGAAGAGCGCGAGGATGAAATGCTGGCTCGCTTGCACCTTGCGTGGGGTGGCGTGCGCAAACAATTCACCACGCGCAATCGCCTGCAGGACGGGAAAATGATTGAAATCCGCCTTGTGGATGGTCCTTTCCATCACCTCGAAGGGTTCTGGCGTTTCATTCCACTGGGAGACGGCGAGGCCTGCAAGGTTGCCTTTGACCTGGAGTTCGAGTTGTCCACGCCGCTCATGGGTTTCGCGTTCGGCCCCATATTCACCCAGATTGCCAATTCAATGGTTGATTCCTTCACGCGCCGCGCCAAGGACCTCTACCAGGATGAGTGAGAGCATGACGGTCGAAGTCGCTTATGCCTTGCCAGCACGACAGGTCATCGTGACCCTGCAGGTCAGCAGTGGTTCGACTGTGTCGCAGGTGATAGAGGCATCCGGTCTGCTGGAGCGCTTTCCGGACATTGACCTACAGGTAAATCGCGTCGGAATCTTCGGGAAGCTGTGCAAGACCGACCGTGTGGTGCGAGAGGGTGACCGCGTGGAGATCTACCGCCCGCTCATTGGTGACCCGAAAGAAATCCGCCGACAGCTCGCCGCTGAAGGCAAAACGATGGGGCAACGCTAATCAGTTGGTCGGAGCGGCTCGGGTCTCGACACGCGCAACCGCGTCGTTCTCGAACCAGACCACCACATGTGCGCGCCGATTCTCCTCGTTCTTGCTATCGAGGAAGTACACATAATCCCAGCGATTGGCATGGAATGGTGAGGCGGCAACTGGGGTTCCGAGGATGAACATCACCTGCTGGCGCGTCATTCCCGTCTCAACCTGTCCAATCGCTTCCGCTGTGACATAGTTGCCCTGATTCACGTCGGGGCGGTAGGAAAGTGCGCACGCTGAGACGGAAAGCGTCAGAATGGCGATGATTAGGAATCTGGAAATCAGTTGCATGGATGCTCGGATTGCGTTGGATGGTCCAGCGGCGATAATACCCGAACTAGGGCGAAGGAGAGAAGGGCATTGGAAACCCAAGACCTACGCGACGCTGGGCTGAAGGTAACGCTCCCGCGACTCAAGGTGCTCGAGTTGCTTGAGAGCAGCCCACAACGACACATGTCGGCCGAGGACCTTTACAGGGCGCTCCTGGAGCAAGGCGAGGAAATCGGCTTGGCGACCGTGTACCGCGTGCTGACGCAATTCGAGTCCGCAGGACTGGTGAACCGACTGCATTTCGAAGGTGGTCAGGCGGTGTTCGAGCTGAATGAGGGCAGTCATCACGATCACATGGTCTGTGTCGAATGCGGCAAAGTGAAAGAGTTTGTGGACGAGGTCATCGAGGCCGCGCAGGACAAAATCGCGGCAAAAGCAGGGTGGGAAATGACCGACCACGCACTTTACATCTACGGTATCTGCCCGGACTGCCGCAAGAAGCGCAGTTAGTCTTCCGCCGTGAGCATCTCCCGCGCGGTTTCGCGCGTTGCTGCAGTCACCTTCACACCACCCAGCATCCGCGCCAATTCTTCAACACGATGATCATCTGACAAGGGCTCGATGAACGTGCGGGTGTCATCCCCGGAACGCTTCTTGAGTACACGCAGATGATGGTGACCTTGTGATGCCACCTGAGGCAGATGGGTGACGCATAGCACCTGGCGACCCTTGGCGAGTTCGCGCAGGCGCTGGCCGACGATTTCTGCAACCGCGCCACCCACGCCGGAATCCACCTCGTCGAAAATCAAACAGCCGATGGTTGCCGCGTGTGCAGCCGATACCTGAATGGCGAGACTGATGCGTGACAACTCACCTCCAGACGCCGTTTTGGCCAATGGGCGCGGAGTCTGACCCGCGTTCGTGGCGACCAGGAATTCGACCTGATCGCCGCCAGCGCGTGCAAGGCGCGATGGGTCATGTGCGACCTGGACTTCAAACCGTCCGCCTTCCATGCCAAGCCCCTGCATCGCAGTGCTGATCCGTTCAGACAGCACCTTGGCGGCCTT
Source organism: uncultured Gammaproteobacteria bacterium (assembly GCA_964552205.1). Taxonomy (GTDB): domain Bacteria; phylum Pseudomonadota; class Gammaproteobacteria; order Natronospirales; family JAIVGZ01; genus JAIVGZ01. The sequence goes on along the minus strand of CAZKFT010000042.1, from coordinate 11,347 downwards.
GGTGCGCGCTTTGTGCAAGGTCTGGGATGCTTTCTGGTAGGTGAGTAGCGCTGCTTGGCGCGCCTTTTCCATCTGCTCCAGGCGCGTGTCCGCATGGTCCAGATCGTCAAGTTCGGTCTGCGCCGCGGTGAGCAAGGCTGGTAGCTCGCCAGGCAGGATGCGGTGTTTGCGCGCGAGCTGATGCGCAGTGCCGATGCGTTGCTCGACGAAGGCTTTGCGCTCGGGGTCGAGATCGAAACGATCCAACCAGCGCCGGAGGTCATCCGCCCCTTCGCCGAGATTGACCAATGCTTGCTCGAGTAGCTGGTGGATGGTGCGCAGGCCAGGGTCAAGCTCGACCACATCCTCGAGCGCGCTGGCGGCCTGGTGTAACAGGGCGCGTGCGTGCACTTCATCGTCACCATCGCTCAGCGACAAGGCAGACTGGGCCGCTTCGAGCAGCCGCCCGGAGTTTGCGAGACGTGCGTGCTCGACCTCTAGCTCTTCCAGTTCGCCCTCGGCCAAGCCGAGCGCTTCCAGCTCGCGTACCTGGAACCGCAGCAGTTCGAGCCGCGCAGCACGGTCTTTGGTGGCCTCATTGAGACGCGTCCAAGCCGCATCCGCCTCCCGCCATTGCTCATAGCCCTCTGCAGTCGCTGATACCGCCGACTGGTGGCCGCCATGAGCATCGAGCAATTGCATTTGTATATCTCGACGCAGCAATGACTGGTGTTCGTGCTGGCCATGGATGTCCACCAGCAATTCACCCAGTTCGCGCATTTGTCCTAGTGGTGCAGGGCGGCCGTTGATATAGCCACGCGAACGCCCGTCTGCACCCACCACCCGTCTCAGGATGCAATCCTCGGCATCACTGAGGTCGTTGGCATTCAGCCATTCGGCTGCCGCACCGCCCGGATTCACATCGAAGCTAGCACTGATTTCGGCACTGTCGGCGCCCTGGCGGACCGCGCCTGTATCTGCGCGGTCGCCGAGGACCAGACCCAGTGCGTCCACGATGATGGACTTGCCGGCGCCGGTTTCACCGGTCAGAACGGTGAGACCGTCCTGCAGGGAGACTTCCAGTTGGTCGATGATCGCGTAGTCGCGGATCGCGATGTGTCTAAGCATCCGGACTGCGGCCCCAATGCAACTTGTCGCGAAGGATGCGGAAAAAATCGTAATCGGCGGGATGCAGCAGGCGTACTTGGCGGTTCAGGCGCGCAACTGTGACGGTATCGCCCGCCCGCAATTCCAGCCCTGGTCGTCCGTCACAGCTCACCGAGGCTCCACCTGTGCCATCACCGACCGTGAGCACGATGCGACTGTCGGCGCCCACGACCACTGGTCGGTCTGACAGCGTATGCGGGCAGATGGGAACTAGCACGATGGCGTTCAGGCCCGGGTGGAGAATGGGACCACCGGCGGACAGCGCGTAGGCCGTGGAACCCGTCGGAGTGGCAATGACAATCCCGTCGGCTCGGTGGGTGGTCACGCCCTTGTCATCGATGTGTGTCGAGAACTCCAGTAGTCGTCCCGGCTCTGATTTGTGCAGCACCACATCGTTGAGTGCGATGCCTTCTCCTACCAATTCACCCTTGCGCTCCGCACGCATGGTCAGCAGCGAGCGGGATTCCTCAACGAAGTCGCCGGACAGAATCTGGTCCATGCGCGTTTCGAGTTCGGCGGGGGAGACATCCACGAGGAACCCGAGCCGGCCGAGATTGACGCCGACCAGAGGGCGTTGCGAGATCCCGAAACGACGGGCAGCATGCAACAAGGTTCCGTCTCCGCCCACACAGATGATGAGATCGCAGGATTCCGCCAATTGGTCGGGGGCAACGGTGCTTGCGCCCGCTACCGTACCGAGGTCCGCATCGATGACCACCGCTACGCCGCGGGTAGCAAGCAATGCGACCAACACCTTGACAACATCCCGTACAGACCCATCTTCAGGTTTGCCAGTGATGCCGATTCGAGAAAAGGAAAGATTCATGATGACTCCGGATATCCGCGCAAAGTTAGCACGCTGGCGGTTGACAGCCAATCGGCGCGATTGCTAGGTTGCGACATGGTCCAAGGCACTAGTGATGAAACCCTCAATGAGCGAGCCCAGCACCTGCTCAAGGCGCTCGTGGAGCGTTACATCCGGGACGGGCAGCCGGTAGGGTCGCGCATCCTTGCCAGGGATTCCGGGCTGGACCTGTCCTCTGCGAGTATCCGCAATGTCATGGCCGACCTCGAAGATCTTGGGTTCGTATGCTCGCCACATACCTCGGCTGGACGTGTCCCGACCATCAAGGGCTACCGCTTTTTTGTCGACACCTTGCTCACCGTCAAGCCGCTGCGCAAAGGGCAGGTTGAACAGCTGCGCAAACAGATCGAACAGCCCAGCATGGACCCCAAAGGCCTATTGCAGATGGCCACCAATACGCTGTCCGGGCTGACCCACATGGCCGGGGTGGTGTCTGTGCCAAGGCGGGACCATGCCGAGCTCAGGCATATCGAGTTTCTGCCCATGTCCGAGCAGCGCGTGCTCGCCGTGATGGTGTTTTCCGATGCCGAAGTGCAGAACCGCATCATCCCCGTGGACCGGGTATTCCGGTCTGCCGAGTTGCAGGAAGCCTCGAATTTCCTCAATGCCGCACTCGCAGGGCGTGACCTGCAGCGGGTTCGCGCCAGTCTGCTCGAGGACCTGAAAGCCGCCCGCGCCACCATGAATGAGGCCATGCGGCAGGCGGTCCAGCTCGCCGAACAGGCGCTTTCCGGTCCTGGGCAAGGGGATGAGGACGTGATGGTCTCCGGCCAGACCAACCTCATGGATTTTGCCGAGCTCTCAGATGTACCAAAACTGCGTGGGCTGTTCGACGCCTTCAACACCAAGCGCGATCTGCTACACCTGCTCGACCGCTGTGTCACGGCCGATGGGGTGCAGATATTCATCGGTGAGGAATCCGGCTACAAAGTACTCGACGAGTGCAGCGTGGTGACCGCCCCGTATTCGGTGGATGAGCATGTCATTGGCGTCGTTGGGGTCATCGGTCCGACCCGGATGGCCTACGAGCGGGTTATCCCCATTGTGGATGTGACGGCGCGCCTCCTCAGTGCGGCCTTGAATTCCAACCGCTAAACCCCCATTTCCATCAGGAGCAGTGGACTGGCCGCCGATTGCGGTCTAAGGGAGCATGATGAACGAAGAGCGGGCGGCGGACGAAACGCCGGATTTTGAGGCCATCCAGGCCAAGGCAGACGAGAACTGGTCGCAGTACCTGCGGGCGGCTGCGGAACTGGAAAACCTGCGTAAGCGGGCCCAGCGCGACGTCGAGAACGCGCACCGGTATGCGCTGGAGCGCTTTGTGGCCGATCTGGCCCCGGTCCGTGACAGCCTCGAAATGGGGCTGGCAGCGGCTGGCGACAGCGAAGAGACTGCCGCGTTACGCGAGGGTGTCGCCATGACCCTGAAGCAACTGGACGACGTGTTGGCACGGCACGGCGTTGCCATCGTAGACCCGCCCAAGGGCGAGCGCTTCGACCCTGACCAGCACGAGGCCATGCAGGTGATGGTGGACCCGGAAGCTGCACCAGACACCGTGGTTCTGGTGGTCCAGAAGGGCCTTTCGCTCAACGGCAGGGTGATGCGACCCGCCCGCGTCATCGTCGCGGGCACCCCCAACACTTGAATTAGACATTTTCGCCCCCAATTTCGGGGACAACAGTTTCAGCGTGGAGAGTCATTGCAATGGGCAGAATCATCGGAATCGATCTTGGAACCACCAACTCCTGTGTGGCAGTGATGGAGGGTGGTAAGGCCAAAGTTATCGAGAACAGCGAGGGCGATCGCACGACGCCTTCCATCGTCGCCTTCAACAAGGACGGCGAGGTCATGGTGGGGCAGTCGGCCAAACGCCAGGCCGTCACCAACCCGAACAACACCTTGTATGCGGTGAAACGCCTCATCGGGCGCCGCTACGATGACGCGGTGGTCCAGAAGGACATCGGCATGGTGTCCTACAAGATCACCAAGGCCGACAACGGCGACGCTTGGGTGGAGGCCAACGGCAAGCGCATGGCGCCGCCGGAGATTTCCGCGCGCGTCCTGCAGAAAATGAAGAAGACCGCCGAGGACTATCTTGGCGAACCGGTCACCGAGGCCGTCATCACCGTGCCCGCCTACTTCAATGACTCCCAGCGCCAGGCCACGAAGGACGCGGGCAAGATTGCCGGTCTTGAGGTCAAGCGCATCATCAACGAGCCGACTGCTGCGGCACTTGCCTACGGCATGGACAAGCAGCGCGCGGAAGGAAAAATCGCGGTCTACGACCTCGGTGGCGGTACCTTCGACATCTCCATCATTGAAATCGCCGAAGTGGACGGTGAGCACCAGTTCGAAGTGCTGGCGACCAACGGTGACACGTTCCTGGGTGGTGAAGACTTCGACATGCGCATCATCGACTTCCTTGCCGATGAGTTCAAAAAGGACCAGGGTGTGGATGTCCGCAAGGACCCGCTTGCCCTGCAGCGCCTGAAGGAAGCTGCCGAGAAGGCCAAGATTGAACTGAGCTCCAGCTCACAGACCGATGTGAACCTGCCGTACATCACAGCAGACGCCTCTGGACCGAAGCATCTCAATGTCCGACTCACCCGTGCCAAACTGGAGTCGCTGGTTGAAGATCTGGTCATGCGTACCATCGAACCGTGCAAGGTTGCACTGAAGGACGCGGGACTGCAGGCCAAGGACATCGCCGATGTCATCCTGGTCGGTGGCCAGACGCGCATGCCGAAAGTGCAGGACGCGGTCAAGACCTTCTTTGGTCGGGAGCCGCGCAAGGATGTGAACCCGGATGAGGCGGTTGCCGTAGGCGCAGCTGTCCAGGCCGGCGTGTTGGGCGGTGAGGTCAAGGATGTGCTTCTCCTCGACGTGACTCCACTGTCGCTGGGCATCGAGACGCTTGGAGGTGTCATGACCAAGCTCATCGAGAAGAACACCACCATTCCGACCAAGGCCAGCCAGGTGTTTTCCACTGCTGATGACAATCAGGCAGCGGTCACCGTGCATGTGTTGCAGGGTGAGCGCGATGTGGCGTCGGCGAACAAGTCGCTCGGCCGCTTCGACCTGACCGACATCCCGCCGGCACCACGAGGCATGCCACAGATCGAAGTCACCTTCGACATCGACGCCAACGGTATCTTGAACGTGTCCGCCAAGGACAAGGCGACCAACAAGGAACAGTCCATTGTCATCAAGGCCTCCAGTGGTCTGTCCGACGATGAGGTCGAGCGCATGGTGAAGGACGCCGAGGCGCATGCCGAAGAGGACAAGAAGTTCCAGAAGTTGGTGCAGGCTCGCAACGGCGCAGATGCATTGATCCATTCGGTGAAGAAGACCATGACCGACCTCGGCGACGAGAAGGTTGGCGAGGACAAGCCGACCATCGAGGCGGCCATCGAGGCGTTGCAGACAGCCATTCGCGGTGATGATGCAGACGATATCGAGGCCAAGACCCAGTCGCTGGCAGAAGCGTCACATAAGCTCGCAGAGCAGCTGTACGCCCAGAAACAGGCGGAGCAGGGTGAAGGCGCCGAGGGGCATGCGGCCGATGCAGATGCAACGACCACGCCTGCGGACGGTGACGATGTCGTTGATGCCGAGTTCGAAGAGGTCAAGGACGACAACAAGAAGGATTGAAGATGTCCAAGCGGGACTATTACGAAGTCCTCGGTGTGGAACGGGGCGTAGATGAAGCAGCCCTTAAAAAGGCCTACCGTCGCCTTGCCATGAAACATCACCCGGACCGCAATCCGGGTGACACCAAGGCCGAGGAATCCTTCAAGGAAGCAAAGGAAGCCTACGAAGTCCTGAGTGACGCTGACAAGCGCGCCGCCTACGACCGCTTCGGCCATGCCGGCGTGCAAGGTGCGGCGGGCGGTGGTCCGGGTGGCCCAGGGTTCGGTGCCGGTGCCGGTTCGTTCGCGGACATCTTCGGAGATGTCTTTGGCGACATCTTCGGCGGTGGGCGCGGTGGCGCAGGGCGCAGCCAGGTTTATCGTGGCGCGGACCTTCGCTACGACCTCGATGTGTCACTTGAAGATGCTGTTGGTGGCACGACCGTACAGATCAAGGTTCCGCGTATGGCCAGTTGCGGCACCTGTTCCGGGTCCGGTGCAAAGCCCGGTACGACTCCTCAAAGTTGTGGCACCTGCGGTGGCCAAGGTGTGGTCCGTATACAGCAGGGCTTTTTCTCCATGCAGCAGACCTGTCCACGCTGTCACGGGCAAGGCACCATCGTGACCGATCCTTGCGGCGACTGTAGTGGCCGTGGGCGGGTGCGCCAGACCCGCACCTTGTCGGTCAAGGTGCCGGCGGGTGTGGATAACGGTGATCGCATTCGTCTTGGCGGCGAAGGTGAAGCAGGAGAGAACGGAGGCCCGGCGGGAGATTTGTACGTCCAGGTGCATGTCCGCCAACACGAAATCTTCGAACGCGACGGCAGCAACCTCCAGTGTGAGGTGCCAGTGGGATTTGCCACCGCGGCACTAGGTGGCGAAATTGAGGTCCCGACGCTGGACGGTAAAGTGATGCTGAAGGTCCCCCCAGAAACACAATCCGGAAAGATGTTCCGCCTGCGCGGCAAGGGTGTGAAAGCACTGCGCGGCGGCCAGGTCGGCGACCTGATGTGCCGTGTGGTGGTTGAAACACCGGTCAACCTGTCACCGGAACAGCGGGAGATGCTGGCGCAGTTCGAGGCATCATTGAAGCGGGATGGCCAGAGGAAGCACAATCCACGTGCCGACCACTGGTTTGACGGGGTGAAGCGGTTTTTCTCGGGCTTGGCGCCCTGATGGCGGATGTGCGCGTCGGAGTGGTTGGAGCCACCGGGCGCATGGGGCAAGCGGTGCTTGCTGCCCTCGAATCCGCGCCCGGAATGGTTCTGGGTCATGCCCACAAGCGGGGTCAGGGGTTTGACGAGCTCCTGGCGGCGTCCGATGTCATCATTGATTTCTCCAGTCCGGAAAACCTGATCGCCCTGGTCGAGGCATGCGCAAAGGCCGGTAAGCCCTTAGTCAGCGGCACGACCGGGCTCGATGACACGCAGCGAATCCAACTGACCGAAGCGGGACAACGGACGGCCCTGGTGTTCGCACCGAACATGAGTATTGGCATTAACTACCTCACTCATATTGTTGATAAAACATCAGAAACTCTCGGACGCGAGTGGAAGGTCAGCATTTTTGAGGCCCATCACATCCACAAGAAGGATGCGCCCAGTGGGACGGCCTTGAGGCTGGGTGAGGTGGTTGAATCCCAGCGTGGCAAGGGGTCTGTGGACTATGAGGTGGTGCGCGAAGGCGACATTATCGGACACCACAAGGTCTGCTTCGACGGCCCAGGCGAGCGCATCGTGCTGGAACATGAGGCCACGGACCGAGGAATTTTCGCCTCTGGGGCGCTGGTCGCGGCTGCGTGGGTGCTCAAACAGCCCCCCGGTTTGTATGGAATGGCTCACGTCCTTGGGTTAAAATGAGCGCCACGGGACGGGTGCTGAGCTGACCCCTCCCGTTTTTCATGTCTGCTCACCGGAGGACAACTTGACGGTACCGGCAATCCTTGCCCTCGAAGATGGCAGCCTGTTCCACGGGCGCTCCATCGGTGTTGCCGGCCAAACCGTCGGCGAGGTGGTTTTCAATACCGCCATGAGTGGTTATCAGGAGATTCTGTCCGATCCCTCCTATGCCCGCCAGATAGTCACCCTGACCTATCCGCATATTGGAAATACCGGCACCAACGACGAGGACATGGAATCGAAAGCGGCCATGGCCGCCGGACTCATCATCCGTGACCTGCCAGTCCTCGCCAGCAACTGGCGCAATACGGCGTCCTTACCGGACTTTCTGGCTCACCACAAACTGGTCGCCATCGCGGACATTGATACCCGCCGTCTGACCCGCATCCTGCGTGACAAGGGCGCACAGGCTGGGTGTGTCATGGCAGGCGAAAACGCAGATGCCGAAGCGGCGGTAGCCGCAGCGCGTGGATTCCCTGGGCTGAAGGGCATGGACCTGGCCAAAGTCGTGAGCGTGACCGAACCGTATGAATGGGGTGAGGGGACATGGTCATTATCAGCGGACACGCCGCGCAGCGGCGTGCCTACATTGAAAGTGGTGGCGTACGACTTCGGCGTGAAGCACAACATTCTGCGCATGTTGGTGGACCGCGGGTGCAAAGTGACCGTCGTCCCGGCGCAAACTTCGGCGGAAGCCGTGCTGGCCATGAACCCGGATGGTGTTTTCCTGTCCAATGGCCCAGGTGACCCGGAACCCTGCGACTACGCCATTACTGCCATCCGCGTGTTTCTGGAGCGCAAGGTCCCGGTTTTCGGGATCTGTCTTGGTCATCAGCTTCTGGGCTTGGCCGCAGGCGCGAAGACGCTGAAAATGAAATTCGGGCACCATGGTGCGAACCATCCAGTGCAGGACCTTTCCACCGGCAAAGTCATGATCAGCAGCCAGAACCATGGCTTTGCGGTGGACGAAAGCAGTCTGCCTGCCAATGTTCGCGCCACCCACCGTTCCCTGTTCGATGGCAGCCTCCAGGGCATCGAACTGACAGACCGACCCGCGTACAGCTTCCAGGGCCACCCTGAAGCCAGCCCGGGTCCACATGACGTTGCGGGATTGTTCGACCGCTTCGTACTGATGATGAGAGGAGAAGACCGATGAAGCGTCCGATGATGTCCGTGTTGTTTCTTGCCATGGTTGTGGCATCTGTTTCCGCATTCGCGCAGCCAGTAGCGCGCAATGTTCCGCTGGAGGATTTCTTCCGGCATGCGGAGTTCACATCCGTCACGCTCTCCCCAGATGGCCTGCACATGGCGGTGACTGTACCGGTTGAGGACAAGACCGTGCTGGCGATGATTCGTATCGCCGACATGCAGGTGGTCGGTCGCTGGGATCAGGGCCGCAACAAGCACATCCAGAATATCTGGTGGGTGAACAGCACCCGCTTCGTTTATCGCGTCACCGAGAAGACCGGAACCTTCGACTTCCGCGTAATGCCGATGGACATGTTTGTGTCGGATATCGACGGTCGCAGGCACTTCGCCATCCCCAATGGCAACACCTACCAGATTATCGGGCGCGTGAATAACGAGCCGGATGCGATCTGGGTGCAACGCTCGCGGGAGCAGGCCTTCCTGTTCAAGCTCGATACCAGTCGGGGTGCCACCCGAGCCGGAACCCGCCCAATCGATCCTGTTGCCTATGCCATTGCCCCGCTAAGAGGCGGCAGTTTTCTCATGGACCACGATGACCAGCTTCGCTACGCGGTGGGAGTAACCGAAGATCGCCGCTTCCACACGCTGCGTCGTGTTGGGGATGGCTGGGAGCTCATCCACGAGGGCCACCTGGACGAGGCCATGGGGCGGCGCACGCCGATGAGATTTGATGCCGATAATCGACTGGTCTACTTCCAAGTGTCCGATGGCGGAGAAACGACGCGAACCGTTCTTCGCAATCCGGAAACCGGCGAAGAGACGCTCGTCTCCCACAACGAGCTTGTGGATCCCAGCGGGTTCGTCTGGAGTTCGGACGAGAAAACCCTGTTGGCAGTGATGTATGTCCCAGACCGCCCGGTCTACGACATTGTCAGCGACCATCCGGAAGCCAACGTGCTGCGCTCGCTGACCAATGCCTTCCCGGACCGGATGGTGACCATATCCGATATTTCGGAAGACCAGCGCTATGTGCTTTTCCGCGTGTTCAGCGATGTCGATCCGGGTGGCTTCTACCTGTACGACCTGCAGGAGGGCACCGCTCGCTATCTGCTGTCCAACCGTCGCTGGATCGACCCGGACCTGATGTCGCCGATGATGCCGATTTCCTACGAGGCGCGTGACGGCATGAAGATCCATGGCTACCTCACGCTGCCGAAAGGCACCGACGGTCGCGACTTGCCGATGGTGGTCTACGTCCATGGCGGCCCGCACGGCCCTCGGGATGTCTGGGGCTTCGACCGGGATGTCCAGGTCATGGCCAGCCGCGGCTACGCTGTTCTGCAGCTGAATTTCCGCGGCTCCGGCGGCTACGGTGCGGACTTCATGGCCGCGGGCTACCGCAAGTGGGGCACAGCTATGCAGGATGACCTCACCGACGGCGTGCGGTGGGCTATAGAGCAGGGCTATGCCGCGGAGAATCGCATCTGCATTTACGGTGGTAGTTATGGTGGGTACGCCGCGCTCATGAGTCCGGTGCGTGAGCCGGACCTCTACCGCTGCACCATCGGTTATGTGGGCGTGTACAGCCTCCCCTTGATGTTCAAGGACGGGGACATTCCACGAAGCGCCTCTGGTCGCGCTTATCAGGCCCGAATTCTTCCGGAAACCGAGGCGGAGCAGAAGGCGCAATCGCCCGCCTACAACCTCGACACGCTCCGTGCAGCCGTGATGCTGGTGCATGGTGCTCAGGACCAGCGCGTCCCCATCTCGCAGATGAACTATCTGGTTCGGAAGATGCGCGAGCAGGGCATAGCGCCCGAGGACACGGTAGTCGAGCGTCGCGAGGGCCACGGTTTCTATGACGTGGACAACAACGTGAATCTCTACACCCGTATCTTCCGTTTCCTCGACCGGCATACCGCACCGAACTGATGCCGAAGCGTACTGACATCCGGAGTGTGATGATCATCGGCGCAGGCCCGATTGTTATCGGTCAGGCCTGTGAATTTGATTACTCCGGTGCTCAGGCGTGCAAGGCCCTCAAGGAAGAGGGCTACCGGGTCATTCTGGTGAACTCCAACCCGGCGACCATCATGACCGACCCGGAAATGGCAGATGCCATTTACATCGAACCCATTCACTGGGCCACGGTCGCGCGCATCATTGCCAAAGAGAAACCGGATGTACTGCTTCCCACGATGGGAGGGCAGACCGCTCTGAATTGTGCGTTGGATCTGGTGCGCGAGGGCGTTCTCGAGGAACACGGGGTGGAGTTAATCGGGGCGTCGCGCGAGGCCATCGATATGGCCGAGGACCGCGAGCTGTTCCGGAATGCCATGGATGAAATAGGACTGGGCTCACCGAAGTCCGTCATCGCGCACACGATGGAACAAGCTATCGAGTTGCAGCCAGAGGTCGGATTTCCGACCATCATCCGGCCCTCGTTCACCATGGGTGGCAGCGGCGGCGGTATCGCGTACAACCGCGAGGAGCTGGTGGAGATTGTCGAGCGCGGCCTCGACTTGTCACCAACCAACGAGGTCCTGCTTGAAGAGTCCTTGCTGGGGTGGAAAGAGTACGAGATGGAGGTCGTGCGTGACCGCAACGACAACTGCATCATCATCTGCTCGATCGAGAACGTCGATCCGATGGGCATCCAC
>CAZKFT010000041.1:0-16023 GCA_964552205.1 uncultured Gammaproteobacteria bacterium | reverse complement strand
GTTGCCTGCGTACCGGCAGCATTCATCGATGTGGTTCCGTTCGGGCTGACACAGGGTGCGGAACAGGTCACGGTAAAGCTTGCAGCACCTGTAAGCGGCCCGACGGGTTGGTCGAAGGTTGCAGTAACAACCGAAGTGGTAATCGCCACGCCGGTAGCACCTGCGACAGGAACAGTTGCGGTCACCGTCGGTGCAAGGGCAACCATGCCGTCACCTATGCCGAGAATGGGGTCACGACCGTTGTCATCTCCACCACAGGCAGACAGCAAAGTGGTCAGGAACAATACAGAGAGCAGCGATTTGAAAGTGAATTGAGTATTCATGAATTCCTTGCCTCTTCAGCAATTCGATTACCGGATGGGAAGTATCGACGGTGTGGATGAGTGAGTCCGTGCGGTGGCAGACACAGTGTGGTGAATTACCTAGGCTTGGCTGCGGCCCGGTAAAGTGGCAGCACAGTCGGTAGAAGCGCTTCGATGTGACGGATTCGCGCAGCATCCGAAGGATGGCTGCTCAGAAACTCCGGCGGCCGCCCTCCTTGGTTGGCTGCGCTCATTTTCTGCCAGAGCGTGATGCCCGCACGCGGGTCGTAACCCGCCCGTGCAGACAGTTCGAGGCCTATGCGATCTGCCTCAGACTCGTGATTGCGGCTGAACCGGGTGGCGAGTAGCGCTTGATACCCGGCGGCTGCGAGGTCAGCAGACCCCTGACCCAGGCCAAATATGGAGGCGCCTACACCGATGGCGGTCTGCGCGGCCATGGCCTGCGACACCTGTTCCCGGGCATGCTCCCTAAGCGCGTGCGCAATCTCGTGGCCCATGACGATGGCAATCTCGTCATCGGTAAGTTGCAGCTGGTCGATGAGCCCGGAGTAGAACATGATCCTGCCACCAGGCATGACGAACGCGTTCATCACATCGCTGGTGATGACGTTGGTTTCCCAGGGCCAGCTGGAGGTGTCCTCGCGAAACACCCGCGACTGCGGCGCTATGTTTGCGGCAATTCGCCGTACGCGTTGCACTAGAGGGCCGTTGGTGTTGAGCGTGCCCTGTTTCGCTGCATCCGCCTTGACCGCAGCGTAAGCATCAGCGGACATCTGCTCCAGTTGCTCGGACGAGACCAACATCATCTGCGACCGGTCGGCACCGACTGCGCCACCCGCGGTCGTACTGGTTGCACAGCCTGTAAGCATGGCCATGCAGACTACGAGTCCCACCGCACCAATTCGTTGAATCGTGTTTGAGTTCATGAACGACGGATTGTGAGCCAATGTCATTGGCGCATCTGTTCGCCAACGCACAAAAAAGCGCGGCCAGGTGGCCGCGCTCCATTTGCTAAAACTACTCTAGGCGGGGATTAGTCACTGATCAGGACAGCGACCCGGCTGTTGCTGCGTAGGGCAGGATCACCGAACGCGCCAATCTGAATCCTGTTGGCGGCGACACCAGCTTCCAGCAATGCCCGGTGAACTACGCCGACGCGAGCGGAGCTTGAACCGTCCAGCGCAATCGTATAGCTGGGATTCTCGCTCATGTAACGCGCAACTTCGTAGGCCTTGTCTTGGTCTGAACGAAGCATCAGGTCACTGTTGGAATTGAAACTGTAGTCACGGAATACGCTCCAGCTACCACCAACTGCCAGTTCACCCTGCTCGCCAACTTCACCTGTCGGGCCTCGTGCACCGGTCATACCTGTTGCACCGGCAACACCGACCATACCAACGGTCGCGCCTGAACCAATCGAGCCAGTTGCGCCTCGCACACCGGTGGAACCGGTTGCGCCTGCTGCACCGGCGACGCCGGTCGGACCAACAGTGGTTGGGCCAACAGCACCCGTACTACCGACGGCACCCGTGGCGCCCATGGCGCCCGTTGGACCGCGCGGTCCTGCAGGACCAACAGTCGCTACACCGGCCTGGCCTGTGTAACCTGTGGCGCCAGTCGCACCAGTAGCGCCAACCGGACCAGCCACGCCTGCGCGCCCAACAACCATTTCTCCGTGGTCACCGGTTGCGCCGGTCGGGCCCTGCGGACCTCTCACACCATCGGCGCCTTGCGGGCCTGCCGGGCCTGCAAGTGCAGCACCTGTCACGCCGGTTGCACCGGTATCACCGCGAGCGCCGGTAGCACCGGTTGGTCCAGCCGGTCCAGCGGGACCAGCGTAGCTACGTGGTGCATCCCGATAGGCGGGGGCATCTACGACAACCGGGTCTCTGGTTGCGCAACCTACGACGAATGTCGCCGCAATGGCAACCAATATCGGACTATGAATCTTTTTCATTTTGTTTACCTCTGGATTCTTCCCGGGGGCCGCGGAAGTGCGGACTGTCGGGGGACTCGGTCAGCTGTACATCGTAGAGGGCGACAGGCGCCGGGTCAGTGCGTTGGGGCGCATTGGGATAGCTACTGGTCCATGTATCGACTTTCTACTTCCTTCCAGTTCACCAAGGGCCACCACTCCGCCAGGTATTCTCCACGCCTGCTCTCGTGCTTCAGGTAGTACGCGTGTTCCCACACATCATTCAGTAGAAGTGGGCATCGACCATTCATGACCGGGTTGTCGTGGCCGTAGGTTGTATAGATCTTGAGCTTTCCACCATCTTCGAACTCATGGGCCAACCATACCCATCCAGAACCGAATAGTGCCCTGCCAGCGCTCTCAAACTTCTCTTTGAACTCTTCAAGGCTGCCGAAATCCCTGTCTATTGCCTCCGATACCTTCCCTGGCTCAAGCACGCTGCATTCCGGCGAGAGGGTCATCCAGTACATGCTGTGGTTCACATGACCACCCGCATTCCTGCGGACGAGTTCGCGAATCTTGCTCGGTATCTGCCGGAGGTTGCGCAGCAACCAGATTGCATCGCGTTGCTGCAGATCCGGAAACGCGTCCAGCGCCTCATTGAGGGACTTCACATAGGACGCATGGTGACAGTCATGGTGGAGTTCCATGGTCCTAGCGTCTATGAGAGGACTCAATGCATCGTACTGGTACGGTAGGTCCGGAAGTACGTGGATGAACCGGTTGTCTGGAGTTGGTTCCATTGGCCGACCATTGTGAGTCGACCTGGAGAACTGTTCTGTTCGCCACCGCACAAAAAAAGCGCGGCCAGCAGGCCGCGCTCGGTACGTCACCAGCAAGCTAGAGGGGGCTAGTTGCCGATCAGAACCGCCACTCGCGTATCCCTGCGAAGAAGCGAATCACCGAAGGTGCCCACCTGAATCTTGTAGGCGGGAATTCCTGCGTCCAGCAGTGCTCTACGCACCACTCCGACACGGTTTGCGTTAGCGCCGTCGAGAGCGATGCGAAAATTGTCGTTTTGGCTCATGAAGAGTGCTACTTCCTGGGCAGTGCCATCGTCACCGCGTAGCATCTGGTCGCTGTAGGCATTGAAGGTGAAATCGCGGTACACGCTCCACTCTCCGACGCTGACCACCAGAGGTTGTTCCTCCACGAATTCCGCTCCGCACCCATAGAGGGAAAGCGCTGCGACGAGGAGTGACACATACAAGGCGTTCTTCATGCACGCAGGGTAGGTCTGCGACGTTCCGGTGTCCGTGCGTTATCCAACTATTCGTTGAGTTGACCCATCTTTCCCGTGTGGTAATCACGGATAGCCTGCTCGATTTCCTCGCGCGTGTTCATGACAAACGGGCCATATCCCACAACCGGCTCGTCGATCGGCTCGCCCACGAGAATCAAGGCCTTGAGTTTTTCCGCTCGCTCAATGCCAATGGATGTACCCGCTCGTTCGAACATCGCCACTTCGTCCTGCACGACTTTTGAACCCGCCACGGTCGCTGTACCTTCCAGCACCACCAAAAGCGTGTTCCACCCCTCTGGTACATCGATGACGGTTTCCGCATCACTGTCAAGACGCAGATCCCAGACACCCATTGGCGTGAAGGTGTCCGCCGGTCCCTTCGCACCGTGGTACTCACCAGCAATAACTCTCAAGGCCCCCTGCACCAACGTCACTGCAGGAATCTGCTTGTCGAGTATGGGCTGATATCTGGGCTTGCTCATCTTATCCTTGGCCGGAAGGTTCACCCATAACTGCGCCATCTCGAATGGTCCTCCGCGGGCTGCGTACTCGCTCCCGTGGAACTCTTCGTGGACCAGGCCTGAGGCCGCAGTCATCCACTGCACATCGCCCTTGCCAATCTTGCCACCACCCCCGGCGGAATCACGGTGCTCCACCTCGCCGTCGTACACGATGGTGACCGTCTCAAAGCCGCGATGCGGGTGGGCGCCAACGCCGAGCCGCTTGTCTGTAGCCGGAAAGTCTTGTGGGCCAGCATGGTCCAACATGAGGAAGGGGCTGACCAGCGGCCCGAGGTTGCCGTACCAGAACAGTGTCTTGACCGGAAAGCCATCGCCGACCCAGTGGCGCTCGTCCGTGCGTTGAATTCTATGGAGCTTCTTGTTCATAGAACCATGATGGGGTCGCTACCGGGGGCTGGCAAGGTGCCTCTGGCGAAACAAACTGTCCACTTTTCTGCTCACAACGTTGCACAAGCAATACACCGAGTGGTGGTTGGATCGACCGCCAGCCGGTCGGACGCAATCTCCACTCCACAGACGAAACACAGGCCATAGTCGCCCGACTCCAGCCGGCACAGCGCGCCCTCGATTCGCGCCAACATGTCCTGCCTCCGACGAGCGGTCTCCAGTGCCATGGATTGCATCTGCATGGCATCCATACGCGACAACCGACCCACGCTTTGCTGGTCGAGCTCCACCGGGCGGGCATCATCCCTGCTTCCCTCAGCAAGCGCCTGCAGCTCGGCGCGAAGTTCAAATAATCGCTTTCGTGCGGCCTGAGTCAAGGCGAATCCTTGCTGATGCGCAAACTGATGTCATAGACCTGCATCAAGGCCGCGGATCCATACCAAGAATGAAGCTCCATGGTCAGACGTCCCGACTGTACCGCTGGGTCGGTCTCGGTCAGTGCTCGTGCTTCTTCAACCGTGTCCACCGCAAATACATAGATACCGCGCAACTCACCGCCATCCAGAAACGGGCCAGCAAGTATCAAGCTTCCCTCCTCCGCCATGCGATGGATGTTGGCCATGTGTGCCGCCTGGATACGCATCGCCTCGTCGCGGTCGTGGCTGCGGTCCGGCCCGGCCTTGAGGAAGGCAATGACATACCTCCTCATACCGTAGTCATCAGCACCCAGACGCTGCGCGAGCTCGGGATCATACACAGGTGGTTCCGCGGATACTGCCGCCCCGGCCGTCAAGAGGCAGGTGAGTGCGACCAAGACCATTAGCGCGTGTTTCATGTTTCCCCCTAAACCTTGTGCCTAAGGTGGTGGTTGGAGGGCCACCGCACCGACCCATGTCCAGTTGCCGCGTACTGTACCCAATCTTGCAGCAATCACAGCAGTCTACCGGAGCACCAAAACCATGAGCAATAAAGCAGCATTGGCCACCAACGGTGGCGAAATGCAGGAAACGCTGGCCCACGGCGTCGAGAAAGCCACCATTGGCGCGCATCACGCCGTGGACAAGGCGAGCGATGTCGCCTCCCATGCGGCCAATTCGGTCGGCCATAAAGCCGATGAGATGAATCAAGCCCGTGCCAAGTTCGTAGAGCGGGCTTCTGAATACATGCGTGAGAATCCCGTCGCCTCCTTGGGTATAGCCGTTGCTACCGGCTATATCCTGAGCCGCCTGATTTCACGCTAGCCGGGTCGGTAAATGACCAACCCCCGGGAATCAGGTGCCGATGAGCGGAGAGAAACCGCTCCAGGAATCCTAGAGGATGCGAGCGCGTTGGCTGACGAGCTTCACGGGCTGGTCCACGATCAGCTGAAGGTGATCGGTCTCGAAGCGCGGCTTGCCGCGCTAGGGCTTATGAAAATGACCGCAGCAGCAGCCGGAGTCGGCGTGCTGCTTGCGGCTTCATGGCTGGGGATGCTGGGCATTGCCACCCTCGGGCTGATTCGCAGCGGACTCACACCTGCCCTTGCAATGCTGATTGTCACGGTACTCAACCTGGCCATGGCTTATGCCATCTGGAACCTCATACAACGGAACAGCCAGATATTCGGGCTGCCAGCCACGCTACGCTCACTGAGGCCAAGGGACTGATGGCCAACAAGGAGCTCCGGGCACTCGAGTCACGAATCGACGCACGCCGTGTGAGAATCGAAGCGTTGACATCGGGTTTGGCTGTAAAGATTCGCACGAAGGCCGTGTCACCACCGGCGCTCATCGCAGCTGGAGCCGTGGGATTCGTAGTCGAACAGGGAAGCCGGCATCGCGTGACATCGCTCGCCAATACGCTCACCGCCCTACAGGTTTATGGTACGGCGGCCTTTGCGGTGCTGGACTGGATGGACTCCGACAACACAGCATAGGCGCGGACAGGAAAAGTCCCCATCCCCTTAATCTTGACCGGCACCGCATGGAAACGAAACCCCAGATCGGGAATCAGATCCAAAGCTGTCATATGTTCACACACCGGGATATCGGCACCCAGCAGAACAGTATGTACGGGCCGTGTGCGACCTGATGTATCGTCGATGTTGAGTGAGTCGATTCCGACCAGAGCCACGCCTGCATCACGAAGAAACACCGCCGCATCCTCAGTCAGGAACGGGTGCCCGTCAAAGTAGGCATCAGTTCCCCAGTGACGAGACCAACCGGTATGTACCAGCACCGCCTTGCCCGTCACGGCAATGCCCTCGAAGTGAATACGCTCGATGGCTCGCCCGGTAGTCGAAGGAATTCGGACCACTACACCATCAAGCTCGGCGAGTGCAGTGAGCGACAGTTCGGACAGGTCCTTACCATCGGCAAAGCGATGGAACGGACTATCCACATAGGTACCGGTGTTGGCTACCATGTCGATGCGCCCGATCTGGAACTCCGTACCCTCTTCGTAATGAACACGCGATGCCTCGCGACTCCAGAAATCACAGATAACAGGTGCGTCGAGGCCGGGATAGGTCACCATGCCATGCTCAACCACATGGCTGAGGTCGACGAGTCTCACGGGGCGTTGCGCTGCGACGGGTCGCGCTTGAACACCGGCGATTGTTGGTGGGGGTCCTGAACTTCCCGATGGGCCCGAGCAGCATCTGCCCACCAAGCCAGCTGGGCGAGGGTGCGGCCGATGTAACTGTCCCAGTTAGCGCCATCTACCCCGTCCAGATAACCACCATCCTCGTCGAAGACTTCTTGCGCCCTCGGGATGTGGACCATCGCAGATACCGGCAAGCAACCGAGTTCTGAGAGATACGGTCGAAGGCTGACCGCCGCACGCGCCCCACCCCACTGTCCTGCGGAGTAAGTCACGATGGCGCTTGGCTTGAACCCGAACTGCGAGCTACCAAAGTGATTGAGCATGTGGGCCAATGCCGGGCTGATGGAATGGTTGTACTCGGGGCTGACCACGACATAAGCGGCGGCGCCGACAATCTTCTTTGCCAAGGACTCAAGCACTTCGGGGGCTTCTCCATTTGGGTAGGAGAAGTGCGGCTTGAATACCTGCTCGAAGGCCAGGTCGAGCGGGTCAACAAGCTCAACCTCCGCGCCATGCTGCGCGAGTAGCCTCGTACAGGCGCGCGCAACCCGCAGACCGAGGCGCTGTGGCTTGGGTGGGGTGCTGGCCCGGGCGGTTCCTAGAAAAACAAGCACCTTCATAATTCACTCCATCAGTTAAGTCGCTTCGCCCCGCTCAAACGAGTACTCGCGCTCGATGCGAGCGACCCGGACCCTATACCAATGGTACCAAGACTCGCGGCCACGGCGTTGTGCCTCCATGTGATCGGACTGAGCGCGCCAAGCAGCAATCGCGTCCTCATCCTCCCAGTACGACACGGACACGCCCATGCCGTCTGGCTGGCGTACGGTTTCCTGCCCGAGAAATCCAGGCATGGTCGCTGCAAGCTCGTCCATACGGGCAGCCCACGCTGCGTAATCCGCATCTTCCTCGGCTCGCTGCGAAGTGAAGATAACCGCGAAGTACTGTTTGGCCATGCGCTAAAGCGTACCCGTAAGACGGTGACGATGCGAGCCCACCTCACGGGTTGCGAGCATTGTGATGGGATAAGCGCTGGCAGTGTATACATGTCTGGCATGAACAGGCATGATTTACCGTTGTCCGATTGAAGCTGCGATTCACCGCTACCGAGGTATGTGAAATGCTCATAAAGTTCAACACAGATGCAAATATCGCTCAACCCGATGCGCTAACCCAGCAGGTCAAAGCCACGGTCGAGAATATCCTGGGAAGATTCGCGGATCAGCTGACCCGTGTGGAGGTTCATCTCAGCGATGAGAACAGCGACAAGAAGTCGGGCTCCACCGACATGCGCTGTCTACTGGAAGCCAGGATTGCAGGCCTGAAGCCTGTTGCTGTGACCGAAACTGCGGCGACCGTAGCTCAGGCAGTTGACGGCGCAGCACGCAAGATGAGGCGTGCTCTGGACACCATTATCGGACGGCGGAAGGAGCACTGACCTCGCAAGTATGGTGATGCGGTGGTCTAAAGCCCGAATTCACACGCCAATGAAGCTGGGCACGTGCGATTGAGTGTCAGATGCAGACAACAACCTTTCCTTTGTGGGCGGCCGTCCCGAAGCGATGAAATGCACTGCGGACATCGTTGTCCGTGAATGTAAATTCCGAATCGATTACTGGCTTGAATTTGCCGGCTTCGCAGAGTTCGTTGAAGTAGGCTAAATCGCGATTGGCCTGCAGCCCTATGACCCGAAGCTTCCTGTCCCGTGCGCGATTCATGCGCAAGCCTGAGAGCGCGATCTTCAGCAGACCGATTGATTCCCCGCCTACGGTTGCATAAACACCATCAGGTTTCAAAGCACGTTCGTAATCCGCTGGCCCCCGGTCGGTCTTGACATCGATAATCAGGTCATAGCGCTGGCCATTACGTGTGAAATCCTCAACCCGATAGTCGATGACATGATCGAATCCCCACAAGCGCATCACGTCAAGTTTTGTAGCGCTATCAACACCAGTCACCTCAAGGCCATGAAGCTTCAGAAGTTGAATGGCGATACTGCCTACGCCGCCTCCAGCCCCGTTTATCAGAACTGCCCGTCCTGACTTAGGTTGGCCGCCCGCCATCACTCCTTGCAGTGCAAGCATACCCGCCTGTGGGATGGCGGCAGCTTGTTCAAAACTCATGTTGGAAGACTTAAGCCTCACGGCGCTTTGTGGTGCACACACATATTCTGCGAATCCCCCGAACCCGCAACCGGACAGGTCACCGAACACTTCGTCGCCGGGTTTGAATGAGCTGACCGCACCACCGACAGCTTCGATCACTCCTGCTATATCGGAGCCAATGATGATCCGCGGTCTGAACAGACCCGCCATAAGGCGATTTGGTAGAAATGGTGAACCACGAAGCAAGCCCCAGTCCCAGTCGTTGACCGAGACAGCGTGTACTTTGATCAGCACCTGATTGTCAGCTGGGCTGGGCTTCTCAATATCCTGGATTTGCAGAAACTCAGGTGAGCCGTATTTCCGGATGATCAGTGCTTTCATGTGTCCTGTCACCCAAGCTCATTGGCATGGCTCACGCAGTTGCGCCCGCGCTCCTTTGACAGGTAAAGCGCCTGGTCCGCCATAGAAACCATTTGCGTTTGTTCACCAATTGCCTCTGGTAGAAAAGTGGATACCCCAACGCTTACTGTAATTGCGCTCTCTGACCATGTAGAAGATTCCACCGCCCTACGAACTTTCTGTGCCACCTTTACAGCATTCACATCGTCTGTATCTGGCAGGATGACAGCGAACTCCTCGCCGCCATGACGAGCGACAAAGTCGCCCTCGCGAGAATTCTCCCGCAGAATCTGGGCTAACTGAATCAGATATTCGTCACCAATTGGGTGCCCGAAAGTATCATTGATGGCCTTGAAGTGATCCACGTCAATCAAGAGCAAAGAGAGCGGCGCTGGCCTGCGCTTTATCAACGCAATCTGAATGCCAAGGTTTTCCTGGAATGCACGGTGGTTCTTCAATCCGGTCATTCCATCAGTGACAGTCAGCGTTTCGAGTCGGGCGTTTAGCTCCAACAGTTCTGCTTGCTTCGTCTCCAGAAGGGCGTGAGCCTCTTCAGCTGCCTTTTTCAAGCGGACAAGTTGGTATTCATACTCATTTCGCCGATGCATGAGCATGAAGACCCAGTCATTGACCATTTGTCCTTGTCGTTTCCACCGCATCGCATTTGTAAGCATGGGTATATCCTTGCCACTCTTGGTTCGCAAGGATAGAAATATTTCATCGACCTTATCATGCATCTTTAACATGGGAATCAAATGTGTCTGACAGAACACCCGACTGGCAACTGGCATTATCGAGTCGATGTGTTGCCCCTGTAGCTCTTCTGTCTGGTATTCGAGGATATCAAGTAGTGTGGAGTTGATTGCCACGATTTTCCCATCATCAGTAGACGACAGGAATCCACACGGCGCAGTATCAAGCAGGCTCTCCAATTAGGTGTTTCCGGCATCAGCTACGTTCAAATACTCCTTGATAATCTGAATGGTCTCATCCGGGTGGCTCATGTGCGGACAATGCCCCGTCGCTTTCATGATTCGCAATGTGCTTCCCGGTAGATGCTTGTGCAGGTAATGACCTACTTCAGAAGGAGCGATGATGTCTTCAGAGCATTGCATGATGAGCGAGGGGGTTTGCACTTTGATCAGATCACTTCGATTATCGGAAAAGAAGGTCGCCTCAGCGAACCGGCGTGCGATAACAGGGTCTGTTGAGCAGAAACTTTCCTCGAGCTCACTCGCAAGCTCGGGGCGCTCTGCATTCTGCATAATGGCGGGCGAAAGGAATTGCGCCCACCCGATATAATTCTTTTCCATCATCTCGAATAGCCCTTCAATATCAGAACGCTCAAATCCGCCGACATAATCCGGATGTTCATTGATATAGCAGGGCGAAGGGCCAATAAGAACTAAACGACTGAAACGCTTGGGTTGCTCGATGGCAGCCAGCATACCAATGACACTGCTGACGGAATGCCCGACAAAGATAATATCCTTCAGGTCGAGCACGTCACATACATCCAGTACATCCTGAGCATAACCTTTGAGATTACTATAGCGCTCGGCACTATAAGCACGAAGATCTGACTTCCCGGAACCCACATAATCAAACAAGACGATCTGATAATCGTCTTCGAATTCCTGGGTAATGAAGCGCCACATGTTCTGGTCACACCCGAAACCATGAGCGAACATCATCGGCTGGGTTCCCTTACCGAAAACCCTGACATTATTCCGAGAAAGAATATCCTGCGACACCTTATATTCCTCGCGCTAAAATCAGAACTTCTCCGGCCGCAACACCGCGACATCCGATATAAACAGAATCAGGGCGTAGTGCTCATAGTACCGTGCCTGCAGGTGGGCGGCGATGGATTCGGCGGTCGTGGCATCGCATACGACCTCAATGCGAATGTTGCTGCTCTCGCCCCAGGCGGCGTTACGTGTCCCCCTGCTCCCCTTGCCGCGAGCGTCGGTAATGGTGTAGCCCAGGACCCCTAGGTGTTCGAGATCCTTGATCAGGACGTTCTCCAATGCGGCCTCGGTGATGATGGTCAGCAGTTTGCGTATCCCGTTGTTCATGAGCCTAGCCTCCGACCAGGGCGAATGCTTTGGTCGCCATCGCGTGGTAAAGCGGAATGCCGATCAGGACGTTGAACGGAAAGGTAACTCCGAGGGAAGCGGCCAAGGACAACGTCGGGTTGGCCTCCGGCACCGAAATGCGCATGGCGGCTGGGGCGGCAATGTAGGACGCGCTCGCTGCCAGGATGGCCAGCATGGCCGTGCCTCCAACGGACAGCCCGAGTGCCAAACCCAGCGCCAATCCCACCACGGAGGAGAATAGCGGCATACCAATACCAAACAACACGAGAAACATGCCGTACCGCCTCAGGCTACCGAACTGTGTGGCTGTGATCAGCCCCATCTCCAGCAGGAACAGCGCGAGGATTCCCTTGAATAGGTCGAAGAAGAGGGGCGTAATTGAGGTCAACCCTTCCGGGCCGGCGGCCCAGCCAATCAGCAGCCCCCCCACGAGCAACACGATTCCCTTGCCCAAAAACACCTCGTGCGCGGCGGCGCCAATCCGCATGTTGCGGGAGACACCTCGGGCCAGCAGGATACCCACCAGGATGGCCGGAATCTCCAGCACGGCGAGCAGGAAAGGCATGTGCGCCTCGAACTCAATCTGCCGGTTGGCAAAATAGGTGGTGGCGACGGCATAAGTGGCGACGCTCACCGAACCATAATGGGCAGCAATGGACGCGGCGTCCGCGCGAGGGAAGCGCCCAATGAACCGCAGAACCGGGAAGGCGACCAGCGGCAACATCGAACCCATCGCTATCACCGCGACAGTTTGCAGCGCGAGGTCGCCGAAGGGCTGCTGTGCGAGCTCAACGCCACCCTTGAGACCGATGGCGAGCAGAAGAATCATGCTCACCAGTTCATAGATGGCCGCGGGCAGGCGGAGCTCCGAGCGCAACAGACCAGCGGCCAGGCCGAGCAGGAAAAACAGCAGGACGGGGTCAATAGCAATCACAATCGATATCCCGGTACGGTCCGCGTGGTCATAACCCTATCCCAAGTAGGGGTGTCACTACATGATGAACCGCCTAATCGGTGCAGGCAAGCTGGAGTGAGTTAGCCCGTGCCGCAAAACGGCGGCGGAAGCTGTCGGGCGCCTACCGCTTATTGCCGTGCACGAAGCCCGTGATTACGAGTCTGGACTATTCACAAAGAGCAGGACAAGGGCGCTTGTTGCTCCGTAGATAAACGCTCCTTCAAATGAACCAGTGCCGATCTGCGTTTGCCACATCTGAAATAGCGCCCCACCTATGACGACAAACCCTCCGAACCACACCACCATCGCCATTCCAGCCCCTAGGATTGCGAATGTTTTGGCGGAGTTGAAAGAATCTGCGTCACCGTGACGCGCCCGCCAGAGATGCCAGGCACCGGTCAGTGACAACGCGCCGACCAGAAACTCGCCGAAAATGATGGTCAGGAATGCGATGGTGACCAGAGCGGGACTAGTCACCGGCGGAAAGATATGATTTCCGTAGATCTCGTGCCCCTCCATTCCGAGCACGTATCCCACTGCGCCGAGTCCGGCATCCCAGTTGGCGATGTTTCCTGCAACGTAAAACCACCCCTGTAATCCGACAAACACGACCAGAACAATTTTCAGCATGCGAATGGCCATTGACTCCTCCCCTTTATTGCTAGAACACCATCACCTTGTCCGCTTCTGCAGTTGCCTCCGCTAGGGCATCCATCGTGCTGCGCTCCGCGCCGTCCAGAATTTCGTCGTCCCCTATGCCTCGCGCATCCATACAGGTACCGCAGAGCAGGACGCGACCTTTCAACGCGACCCGTCGCACCATCCGCTCTGCGTTGTAGTACCCATCCGGGGTTTTCTGGCCAGTTTTTGCAGCCAGTACCGCATCGGCCATGAGAAACACCGTTACCTCGTCACCGCGCTTTATCAGCGCGTGGGCGAGCCGGAGGCCGTTATACAACCGCTCAGTACCATACGGCGGATCGTTAATGATAATCAGGCTACGCATCACCCTCTCCTGCGGGTCCGGGACCCTAACCCCTGCGTTGAGCGGCCAACGCCGGCGCGTGGCCACTTCGTTTTCATCAGTCGCTCCAACGCATAGTTCTGCGACGATTGCATTAGCGATTACTCCAAAACCCCGGCTTCCGCCGTTGGTGTGCAACAGCTACGACCTCGAACTTCGATGATGTGCGATAAACCAGCGTGAAAGGATATCGGGACGGGAAGTGATAATGCCTGCAGCCGTCCGACTTCTCGGGCCAACGGTCGGGAGCGTCGGTAATCGCGGCTACGGCGTCGCTCAGTTCCAGCAGGAACCCACGAGCCGCCAATGGGCTGCGAACGGCGTACCAGTCCCTTGCCGTCTCGGCATCCAGAATCGCATCCGGATGCCACCGGAGTTCACTCGTAGCCATGGAACAGGCGATCCTTCACCTGTGACCACGGGACAGATGCAACCGAGTTGGCTTCAAGCTCGGCAACGCGGCGCTTGATTTCAGCAGCCCAGGCTTCATCCGTGCCTGGTTCGATCTCGCCGTGCAGGCTTTCTATTAGGGCGCCTGCCAACGTAGCCCGGTCCTTCTCATCCAAGGACAGGGCTTGTCGGAATAGATCTTCAGATGCGGCAGTCATGGCTCAAGTATAGCGCTGGTGGCAGCACACGCCAGCCCAGGCGCAGAACACCTGCGTTGAGCGGTAGGCACTGCCGCTCGCCCACGCGCCAAGGGCGCAACATCTCTCCAAGCGCCCGAGGCGCGTGGCCTACAACCTTTCACAGGCCGCTCCAACGCATAGTTAGGTTGACGGTCGAATCGCAAGTAATAATAAACCACCGACTATCTCCAAGACGAAGAATCCCAAGAGTAGGCCGCGCGGCATGCCGTAGCGCACAACGGCGACACTGCGACCCACGGGCTGAGCCAGCACGAGCGCTGCAACGATATCCCCAAGCAGAGCCACTTCTACGCGTACAGTGGCAAGAATCGCTAGAGCGGCGATCGCAAGCCACAACCCGAAATAGATTGCAAAGAGCTCGCTGTGCCCGTTGGGCCTGTTTAATCCATAGCCAAGCTCAGCGGCAACCTTCTCCGGCAATAAGACCGTGCGGATCGCCAGAACTAGGAAAGTCAGCGCCGTGAGGCAGAGTAGCACCTGGCGGGCAATGTCACTTTCGATCAACGTGGTATCTCCGGCAACCTAACACCTGCATTAAGTGGCAGGCGCCCGAGGCGCGGGGCCAGTTACCTTTCATCAGGCCGCTCCAACGCATAGTTAGGCGCATCCGAGTAACAACCACTATGCCGGGTGTGGAGCTGGCGTATCGCTCGTGAAGCTCAACGCTTGGATATACCACTCTCCATCTGTTTTCCTCCACACGGCCAAGTATTTGCCATTGTCCTCGAGATCACCATCTGGACTGCTCAATACGAAACGATTTGTTCCGTATTCACACGCCAGGTCGCCACTGGTAGATGCCCAAATCTCAGTTGTTGTGCCCTCAAATACCTTCAATTTTCCACCTTCGAAAAAGCTGGCATATAGAGCAGCAATGGCGTCGTGCCCCTGTACTTGCGGAGTGCCCGCAGCCTGAACAATAGCGTCAGTAGCCCAAAACGGCATAATCTTGTCTATATCCTGCGCGGATTCTGCAGCAACTACTGCCTTACTACGTACAAGTACTTCTTTCTCGACATTTGTTGTACTCATAGCTCCCCCCTATTGCTGCTTCCGAAACGGATGATTGTAGGTGCCAAACACCTGCGTTGAGCGGCACACATCGGCACCTTCCCACGCGCCGAGGGCGCAGAATGACCCATCGCGCCCGAGGCGCGTGGCCACCTACTCTTCATTGGGCCGCTCCAATGCATGGTTATGTGCCGCCTACCTTCAAAGCTCGTACCGAGCTATTTCCAGCGCACCGTGAAAGACACCGAGAATGTCGATGTCGCCATCGGGGCGAATCAGATAGGTAATTCGGTAGTGGCCGTACAGCAGGATGCGGACATGTCGCGTGGAACCGGAGTATCGGTGTCCAATTTCGGGATGGTCGATGAGAACCTGCGCGCGCTCGTAGATGCCCTGGATGGTCTGCGCGGCCGCGGGCGGGTTGTCCGCCGCGATGTAACCGTAGATGTCCTCGAGCCAACGCCGGGACTCTTCGGTCCAATTCAGCCTTGCCACGAGCGGATGCGTCGGGACATTTCATCGTTCGAGATGACACGCCCCGCATCCGAATCGGCCAAGCCTCGTTCCACCATCACATGGAACGCCAGCTCGCGCACGATCTCCTCACTAGAGCTGTCGTCTGGCTGCCCCTGAATAAGGCGGGTCAGTTCTTCCTTTGCAGTCGACATAGGCCTACCTCCGATGTACCTATCCTGCCATAGCCGTTGGCTCCGGGGCTACCTGCACGGGACACGCCCCGGCACATAAC
>CAZKFT010000040.1:0-16390 GCA_964552205.1 uncultured Gammaproteobacteria bacterium | reverse complement strand
CCCAGGAATGCCGCAGCCCACCCGAACAACATCATTGCCAGCGGGGCAGGGGTGAACTCGGACAGGCGTGGAATCCACAACACGCAGGCTGCTGCCGTCCACGCCAGTGGAATGAGGGCGGCTGTGCCTAGCGCCCTCAAGTCCTTGCGCAGCGAAGCCATGTAAGCGGCTGCTAGCAGCAGTGCGCCGGAGGCAGCGACGGTGGCACCGAACGGATAATGCTCTGCAACCACCATCCACTCACCAAGCAACCAAACCGGCGTAAGAATCGCTACCCAGAACACATGAGGCCGATCACGGAGCAGGAACCAGCCAACCCAGGCACCGATGGCCCATAGCATCACGCCGCCCGGCCAGTGCTCCTGCAGGTGGAAAATCTGCGCGGCGAGAAAAATGCCCGCACCCAACGCGGCGGTGCCGACGGAGTGCAGCGTGGTGGACAACACAGGAAAGCGGGTCGCCATGATGCCGCCAGCGACATGGAAAGCGGCAACCGTGGAAGTGACCAGCATGAAACGCGCCAAAGGCGAGAGCGTATCCCAGTGCGCCGCAACGAAGAGCAGGATGCTGGCAGCGATGGTGAGCCCACCGAGGCCGATGAGCAGGCGGACGGGTCCTGAGAACTTCTGCTCAGCCTGTTGGCCTTGTTCCCAGTCGCGGATGCGCTCGGCGGTTGCAGGGTCAATCAGCCCTTCAGAGGACCAGCGCTTCAGCCAATGGTCGGCGTTTGTGCTCATTCGGGCGAAGTATGCCTGAGTTTCATGCGACAGGAACTGTCGCATTCGGTCCTTATTCTGGCAACGTCACCGAATTGGGTATGCCAAGGACGGCGTGCCCTTCTTGTATCCTTACCTGCTCATGCCGACACCACGACTCGCCATCATCTACGACTTCGACGGCACGCTCTCTCCCGAGCCGATGCAGGAATACACCGTTCTTCCCGAACTGGGTATGGAGGGAGGTGCGTTCTGGAACCGCGTGAATGCGGAGGCCGCTGCTACTCAGGGCGATCCCATGCTGGTCTATATGCGGCTGATGCTCGAGGAGTCGGAACGCCGCGGCGTCGCTCTGACGCGCGAAAGACTGCGCGAACTGGGCGCCCGGGTCAGCTATTTTCCTGGTGTCGAAGACTGGTTCGAGCGCGTCAATCGGTTCGTGAAACCGCACGGTGTGCAGCTTGATCACTACATCATCTCGGCAGGCAATCGCGAGATTCTCGAGGGCGTGTCCATCGCGTCCATGTTCCGTCGCATCTACGCGTCCGAGTACCACTGGAACGACGATGGCCGCGCGACCTTTCCCAAGGTGCTGGTCACCGACACCACCAAAACGCAGTTCTTGTTCCGCATCAACAAGGGCAGGGAAGACTTGCACGAGTCGGTGAACCAGCACATGGCCGAGACCGCTCGCCCGGTCCCGTTCAGCAACATGCTGTATCTCGGTGACGGAGACTCGGATGTGCCTGGCATGCGCGTGACCAAGGCCTACGGCGGCCGAGCGATTGCGGTGTATGGCGCCGGCGACGAACACAAGCGCACCAACTGCGACACGCTGGTCCGGGATGGTCGTGCCGACCTCGCCGCAGAAGCGGATTATCGTGCCGGTAGTCGGCTGGAGAGCGTGGTGCAGAAAGTGCTCACCACCATGCTCGCCCGCATCGACCTCGAAAGAGCGTTGTAAATTCGCGGCCCGTGGGGCCGCTCCCACGAATTAGATAACTCGGGCGCGCGCTGCTGAAGATGGGGGCGCGCTGCTGTGCAGCGCGTCAGACGCGGTCCACAGGACCGCGCCTACAGGTTGGTGTGGGAGCGGCCCCACGGGCCGCGATTACAAGGATCTTAGGTAGGCAGCGAGGTCAGCCGCGGTATGCGGCGACTTTTTGGTCATCGAAAAGGCATGCTCTGGGTGCAGTTCGCGGTCCAACCAGATGCCGGAGTCGGGTACTGGCGGCCGGGTGGCGGCCAACCACAGCGCGGTATCCGCGCCTTGCTGCGCATCGCGCAACCACCAACGCAACACCTTGCTGAAAATCGGTAGTGAGGATTGCACGCCCTCGGTATCCACCCAGCCAGGATGCATGACTTGCACAGCCGGTTCGCCCTGCCATTGTGCATTCCACCATTTTGTCAGTTCGACCTGCGCCCGCTTGTGCATGGCATAGGCCGTCAGCCCATCGTGGTGCTGTAGATCCGTAGCATCCATTTCCTGAAGCTTGAGCGGCGACCCATACATGCCCCCTGAGCTCATGTTGACAACCAGGCCGTCCGGCTTGAACAGACCCTTCGCGTGCAGACCCTCGGTGAGAACGAAATGATTGAGGATATTGGTCGCGAAAGACATCTCGTGGCCTTCGGCGGTGAGTGAGTGCTCATGCAGCATCACACCGACATTGTTGACAAGCACATTCACCGGTTCGCTGAACGCAGCGACGAATGCGCGTACTTCCCGGGTGCTGGCAAGGTCCACCTGTGCGGTTTCCAGGCCCTCAAGCGTGCGTAGTTTGTCCACACTGCGGGCGACGGCAATCACCCGTGCGCCACAACGCTCGGCGCCTAGCGCAATGGCGCGCCCTATGCCCCCGGTCGCGCCGGTCACAATCCAGACCTGTCCACTGAAATCCATCGGGGTCGCTGCCCACTTTCGCGATCGGCGACGGAATCCGATGGCCGAGAAGCTGAACAGGAAGCGTGTATAGAAATATAGATTCGCGAGTGCGCGTAGCATTGGCCTGATTGTATCGCTATGATGCCTGACAGTGTTGCAGCTCATTCGTCACACAGGCATGAAGCCACTACCCGTTACAGGACTCCTGCTCGCGGCAGCACTCGCGTTCTCCGCGCCTATTCACGCCAATACGCCCTGGGTGGATGCGTTCTGGTCCGGGAATCCGGATCGCGCGCTCACCGCGCTGGAGCGCAACCTCAACTCCTCAGACCCCGACCCCGACGCGGTCCAGGCCTGGGTGTCCATTCATCTCGAGCGAGACACCCTCGGCGACCGCTTGGCCGCCATTCGCGACACACCACTGCATGCGCAAGTGGTCGACTATGCTGAGGTTCGCTTGCTTCGACGACAGGGCCGACACCAACAAGTCGTCGACCGCTTTGCAGAACGTGCTCTGCAGGGGAACGCGAATCCGTACTTCCTCTGGGAGGTGCAGGCTTCGGCGCAGTCAGTAGGCCTGCAACAGCTGGCAACACGCATTTTAGTTCGGGGTATTGCTGATTACCCGGACACATTCCAGCTGGTGTGGGCACTCATTGGCACGCCGACCAGCAGTGCTGCCAACCGCGACCGCGTCGCGCAAGCCCTCGCCGACGGCACCATCGCAGCGGACACCCCGGCAGCGGAGTATCTGGGGGCGTATCTATCGGCCGGCCAGTGGGAACATCACGATTCTGTCCTGCACGGTCTCGCATGGCTGCAACGCGCGCCTTCTGACACGCGAGCGATGATGCGTGTGGTCTTCGCTTACAACACCCTACAACGATTCGAGGAGGCGGCGCCGCTGGTAGAGCGCGCGATACGCGCCAACCCGTACTACACCAACACCGATCCCCTCGTGCTTGCTTATGCGCGTACCGACCGCCTGGACGACGCACGCACGCTGATGGAGGCCTACACCCGTGGCTATCACGGGCGCACCGCTAATGTCCGCTTCGCAGAAGTCTGGGCGGGTTCGTTACGCGCTGAAGGCAATCAGGGCGAGGCCCGCCGGGTCATCGCCGACGCGCTGGCAACGCATCCTGAGAATGCGAGTCTGCACTATGAGCTAGGTCGTGTTGAAATTGCCGAACGGCGATATGATCAGGCAGCAGATCATCTCGAGCGCGCGATCGAACTGCGCCCGGACCGTGCCGTGTATTGGGAATATCTGCTTCAGGCCTACCAGTCGGGCGAGCGGGCCTCCACCGTGTTGGACACGCTGGAGCGCATGGAATTGGTGGACCTGCCCTTCGATGAAGCCGCTTGGCATGCAGGTTCGACCGCGTTGTCTACCTTGCAGCGCACGACGCAGCGCCGGGAATGGATGGCGCGTGCGGTAGCAGCGTTGCCGGAGTCGGCCTGGATGCACCGCGAGTACGCTGCCGCACTGGCAGCCGATGGCCGCACGGAAGAGGCTGCACGGGTACTACTCGATGCGTTCGCCCTGTCTTCGGAAAACGCTTGGGCGTATGCCCGATTGCGCGAGTGGCAGCCAAGCGGACTGGACGCCCTCGTGCAGCAGTTTCCGACGCAATCCGCGGCGTGGCGTGAACTGGCCGCACTGGCGGAGACTCGTGACGCCAAGCTCGCCATCTGGCGCCGCGCCATTGCTCACGATCGCGGCTCAGCCATGCCCTGGGAAGGATTGGTGGCGGTGTACACCGCTGAGAGAGACTGGCCTGGCGCCATTGCTGCCGCCCGCGAAGCGCTCACCGCCTTGCAACAGGCCCCGCCCGCACAACGTGCCGTCGCAGAGCAGTTGTTCGGGCGAACCGTCGCTGAAGTTACCCGCCATACGACCCTGGAAAGGCCCGTGCTGGATGAGGCGGCCATGGTGATGCAGCGATTCCTGGACGAGGGTGGTATGCGCTCGTCCTTCCATGATGCGATGCGCCGTATCGACACCGCGCGGGAAGACAAGCCTGCGGCTGGCGACCATGCGCTTCAAGCGGCTCGTCTGACCCGTGATTGCACGCGCTTCCATGATCTGGTCGCCAACCATACCGCCGAGCTGGGGTATCGGGCTTGGCGCTTCGGATACGAGTGCCTGGCGCGTTCGCCAAGAGACCGTTCCAATCTCGCAGATCTCATGCACAAACATGTCATGTGGGGCGGAAGCTCTGTGGTGGCATTGGCGTTGCTGCATGAAGCGCGCGCACTGGGCGTCGAGGAGACTTCCGGGGT
Organism: uncultured Gammaproteobacteria bacterium; assembly: GCA_964552205.1. GTDB lineage: Bacteria > Pseudomonadota > Gammaproteobacteria > Natronospirales > JAIVGZ01 > JAIVGZ01. Next base: position 11,500 of record CAZKFT010000040.1, on the reverse strand, counting down.
TCGCGGCTATGAGGCCCGCGCATTCGGTGACCTTGGGGATGGCGTGCGCCGTTACGAGGGCAACTATCAACGGCAGACCGCCATTTCGCCCAGCGACCTGTACGTCGGTTGGTACGAGACCGCACGGCGTGATGTGTTGTCGAGCGATCGCAAGCGCGTCCATGTGATTCCAGACCAAGCGCATCCCACGGTGGATATCGTGTCCCCGGACGGCACAGTCCTGCGTCGTGTGCACGAGCGCATCCAGGGCAAGCTCATCGAGGCGTCGCAAGGTGGCGCGTGGATTCGTGCGCAGTACAACGACGATGGGCATATCGTGCGCGTTGAGAATTCGGCAGGGCGTTACAGCGAATGGGACTATGTGGACGGGCGCATCATGGCGGCGCGCAGTAGCGACGCGCCAGAGATCAAGGTTGCCTACAACGATGCTGGACGACCCATCCGCATTGATGCAGCCGGCACTGGCACGCTCTTCGTTACCTATGACGAAGATGGGGAAATCCAACAAGTCACCACCAGCGACCCTGAAAACCAGGCGCGAATCTCTCTGGAAGTGACCCGCGCCTTCCAGGGCATGATGGCCAATGTCCGCGAGATGGAGCGCGTCATGCGCGATGGCCGCATGCCGGACCTGCCGTCGCCGGATCCCGCATACGACCGGCTCGTACAAGGTGAGGACCGGTTGGCGCTGGCCCGTCACATGGTCGTCAACCGTTCCCTGCGCAGTTCCCACGCGAGCGATGCCAAAGACCTACTGGAGTCCTTGATTGCGGACGGTCAGGATCGTGACGCCAGTCGGGAGCAGATTGCACGCGTTGTGCCATCCATCATGTTGTGGCAGGACCTTATTGTTGCCACCCGTCCATACGGCGTCAGTGATGACGATTACGGACGCTGGAGCCAGTACCAGCGCTGGTTGTTGACGGCGGCAGAGGAGGGCAACCGCGCTGCGCGCCAGGCACTGCAACGACCGGTGCAGTCCCCGGAACGCATGGAGGCCCCTTGGTTTGTAAGACATGCCATGGGCAATGCGGGTTACTGGCGTCGGTATGCCAACGACAGCTTGTTGCCTGCGACCCTGCGCGAATCGGAAAAGCGCGCCATGTTGGTGCGCGCCAACGGTGATGTCGTGGTCGGAACCGCAGCGGGCCTGTCGGTGCTACGCGACGGTCATTGGTCCTGGTTCGCCTTCGATCCGCGACCCGGTACCTTCGTGCAACCCAGCACGCCGCCCGCGCGTGATGCACGCGCAAGTGTCACCGCACTCGCCGAAACAGCGGACGGTACCTTATGGGTAGGTTCGGAGGATGGGTTGTTCGCCATCGCTGATGACTACACCGACCGCGTACGCGAGTGGCGTACACCGCGTGATGGCTTGCCCTCGTCCCGTATTCAGACATTGGCTGCCGCGGGCGAGGAGTTGTGGATAGGCACATCGGCCGGCTTGCGACTGTGGGATGGCACTGCGATGAACGCCGCAGGGTCGCCAGCCGACGGCCATTCCGTGTTGCAGGTGGATATCAGCGTACTGGATGGCATGGCGCGATTCCCGCGGTTGTCCTTGCAGGATGTGCTTCTGGATTTTCGGGACCTGGTCGCCGAAGACAAGCAGGAACGGTTTGTTCACTTCCTGAAACTTGCTGCGAGCAATCCGATGGCGGTGCGGGCGGAGCGCGACGAGTTGCTGGCGATGATTCCGGTGGAGGGTCGTGCCCGTCGTGAGCTTGGTGACCTGCTGGCTTACGACACGGTCATCTCGGTACGCACCGTTCAAGGGGCTCACACACGGCGCGAAGCCCGCTGGCACACGCTGTCGCGCAGCGCTGTGGACGGCGTGCTCTTCGACCCACAAGAGGACGCATTCCTGCTCTTGCGCAACAACCGTGTCACTGCTGTATCGACAGCGAACCTGGGTTCCGGTACGGAGATTCCCATCCAGGGTGAAGTGCGCAGCGAGCGGGCTGTGTACGGCCTGGCCCGCATCCGCGTGGAAGGCATCGGCGAAGTACCGGCCGTGATGACGGACACCGGCGTGTCCTTCTTCCGCGACTGGCGCATGAGCATGATGGAACTGCCGTTGCGTGAACAACGCGCCGGGCTGGTCGTGGGCCCGAGGGTGACCGCGTCCGATACCAGTGGCATCTGGTTCGCGACGAACGAGGCCGTGTACGGATTTGAACCCAGCCGCGTGACGCTCGCAGATGTGGGGCGGGTACATGACCTGTTGACAGACGATGAACTGGGTGTGACCTGGATTGCAGCCGGGAACCGTCTGCTGTTTGTGAACCATGCGGACCCGGAGTTGATGCCGGACTCGGTCAGGTCGGTGCGCGCAACCCACCTTGCATTGGCGCAGGATGGGGCGCTCATCACCAACGACGGTGACAACATCGTGCGCTTCGAGCGTGGTTCGACACGCCCGCAACATTTGTTTTTGGCCAACCACGAGACGCCGGCGTCGTGGATGCGGGGACCGGTACGCAACATCACGGTGGCGCGTGATGGCAGTATCTGGGTAGCCGCAGGTTCTTCGGTGTTTCGCTGGCGCGAAGGCGAGGAACTTCAGACCTACAACTACTTCACTGATGCGGAACGCTTCCCTTCGCGTAGTCAGATGATCTCACGGGTGATTGAGACCGTGACAGGCGAAATCTGGGTGGTCGCCTCGGATAACAACCACAACAACTGGCAGGGCGTGTCTTTGGCCGGTGGCCTCCTGCGGTTTACCGGCGATCGATTCGAGATGGTGGACCGCGAGCGCTTCGGCGGCACGCACTGGTTCATCACTGGGTACACGCCGTTGGATGAACGCACCGCCATTGCCGGCACAGTCGCGGGCTTTGTTCGGCATCGCGACGGACAGTTTGCACCTCTCGCACGGCTTGAGGTCCCGTCGTATCTGCGCCTGCGTGCCGAGCATCCGCAGCTCTGGCTAGGTCGGCGTGGCGCCAGACTGGAGGAGGGACGTTGGCTGTTCCCGTCTGCCGGCGGCATCGTGATGTTGAACAACGATCAATGGTTGTATCCAGCGCGGCTGAACCAATTGCTACCCGACGACCAGGTCATCGGACAGTATGGTGGTCGTACGGTCCACGCCGTCGCCACGGACGCCAATGGCAATGTCTATGCCGGTACCGATCGTGGCTTGCTCATCTACCGGAGTGGGGGAGGCGGTGCCTCGCTGTTGATCGACAACCATCAGCCGGACCTTGCCTTCAACGATCACGACACCTGGCAATTGCGCGAACAGGGTGAGATTCTGCTGGACGGCGTTTCCGGTAACTCCACCACCGCACAAATCGTGACCCGACTGCGTTCCGAATCCCGCACGCAGGATGCGCTGGAACGCCGTGTCGGGATGGCGGATGCGGTGACTCCACCGAGCGCAGGCGATCGCGCCGAGCGCCTGAGCCCGGAACAAGCCACGCAACTGCGACAACAACTCCAGGACAGCCAGCGTGAGCGCGCGCGTCTGCTGGCGAGACTGGAGCGCGAGAATTTCGGGCTGTTCCAGATGCTCACACTGGATCCGCGAGAGTTGGCGGCGGTGAATCGCGAGTTGGCACCGGATCAGGCGGTTTTGCAGTACATCCCCGACGCCAACGCCTTGCACATCCAGGTCGTAACCCGCGACGGCACGCAGATGGTGACCGTGGAGGTGGACCGTGAGCGCCTGAACGAGACCGCACGCCGTGTCTCGCATCACCTCACCGCCAGTGCCCGCGCGTTGCCGGACTATGAGGTGCGCGCTGGTCGTCGGACCGGTTTGCGTCTTGCCGGGGTTCACCTCTCGCCGGAAGAGCAGTACGAATCCGATATCACTTGGCTATACGACACGCTCATCCGACCGGCGCGCATCGCGCTTGGAAATCGTTCGCAGGTCTTTGTCGTTCCCGTGGGCGCGCTGTACTACTTGCCGTTCTCGGTGCTCAAAGACCGCCAGACCAACCAGTTCGCCATCGAGCAGATGACGCTGGGTGTGTTGCCGTCCATGTACCACCTCGCGCTGGTGCTTCGTCATCAGCCCTCGCTCTTGGATGCAGCACTCATAGTGGGTGACCCGGATGGTACGCTGCCCGGTGCGCGACAAGAAGCGGACATCGTCCAAGCACGAACGCGCGGCGAGTCCAGCGTGTTGACCGGTAACCAGGCAACCGTCGCTGCGTTCAGCCGTGGTGCCGAGCAGGCGCGTGTGGTGCATATCGCGACCCACGGCATATTGGATTACGAACGACCGGAAGCCAGTTATCTGGTGATGGGTAACGGTGAACGACTGGATGTGGTGGATATCCAGATGCTGCCGCTGGGAGAGACGGATTTGGTTGTGTTATCGGCCTGCGACACCGGGCTGGGGCGCAGTGGGTTAGAGGTGGCGACCATGGCGCGGGCGTTCGCACATGCGCGTGTGCCAACCGTGGTGGCGTCGCTATGGCAGGTGAACGACGGCGCCACCCTCACTTTGATGACGAACTTCTACGAACGCCTCAGGGAAGGGGACGATTACTTCACGGCGCTGGCGAATGCGCAGCGCCAGATGATCGCGCTCGACAATGAATACGCCAAGGGTGAAGCCTGGGCCGGCTTCCAGGTATTCGGGAAACCCTAATGCTTGTAGGAGCGGCGCTTTGCGCCGCGACTGGTACAGCGGTGGGCCGTCAGTCACCTCCGTTCAGGCACTGAGGTCTCATCATATTCGCGGTGCGAAGCACCGCTCCTAAGCCGCTTCGACCTTTAATGTCATGCCGTCTACGCCGATGACTTTCACTTTGGCGCCCTGCGGCAGTTCCGGTCCTTCCACCTTCCACACCGTGTCACCTAAGCGCACCTTGCCGACACCATTCTCGATGGCCGCATCCAGGGTATAGGTCTTGCCGATGTAGTGGTTGGCCCGCTCATTCAGATTGGGCTGGTCGGACACCTCAGGGTTCTTGGTGCGCCAGGCGCGCCAGGCAAAGATGCTCGCCACCGACACCACCGCAAACACCAGAATCTGCAACTCCAGCGGCATACCCGGCCACAGTAATGTGAATACGGCGACAACCACGGCTGCCACACCCAGCCATAAGAGGTAGAACCCCGGCAACAACATCTCTGCAATCAGCAGAAGCAGCGCACCGACACCCCATTGCCAGAAGTCCATAAGCTACCCCTTGTCTTTCATGATGGTTTTGGCGAGTTCGCCGATACCACCGATGCTGCCCAGGATGTTGCTCGCCTCAAGCGGCAGGAACACCACCTTGTGGTTCTGCGAGGTGGCCATGAACTTCAGCGACTCCACATACTTGGTGGCCACGAAGTAGTTGATGGCCTGGATGTCGCCCTTGGCAATCGCTTCCGACACCATGCGCGTGGCATTCGCTTCGGCTTCCGCCAGACGCTCCCGCGCCTGAGCATCTCGCTGCGCCGCTTCCAGACGACCTTCCGCTTCAAGCACCGCCGCCTGCTTCTCACCTTCCGCTTTCAGAATTTCCGCAGCACGGAAGCCCTCGGCCTCAAGGATGTTGGCGCGCTTCTGACGCTCGGCGGTCATCTGCCGTGCCATCGCTTCGACCAGGTTGTTCGGCGGACTGATGTCCTTGATCTCGATACGCGTGACCTTCACACCCCAGGGTGTGGTGGCGTCGTCTACGACCACAAGCAGGCGTGTGTTGATTTCATCACGCTTGGAAAGCGACTCGTCGAGGTCCATGGAGCCGAGCACGGTACGGATGTTGGTCATGGTCAGGTTGAGCATGGCCGACTCGAGGTCGGAGACCTCGTAGGCCGCTTTCGCCGCTTCCATGATCTGGTAGAACACCACCGCGTCCACACGCACCACTGCGTTGTCCTTGGTGATGACATCCTGTGACGGCACATCGAGCACCTGCTCCATGCGGTTGATGCGCCGGCCGATGCGGTCGATGTACGGGATGATGATGTGCAGGCCGGGCTTCAGGGTGCGCAGGTAGCGACCGAAGCGTTCAACCGTGTACTCAATTACCCTGGGGCACCACCTTGGCGCCCATGAAAACCGTCAGTACCGCGAATCCTAATAGGACCCATAGAAAAGTGGACATTGGCTATTTCCCTGCCTTCTTGGCGCGCTTGGCCGCCTGTTTTTCCTTCAAGGACATCTTCGGTGCTTTCTTGGTTTCGCGCTTTGCATCTTTGGATTTGGCCATGGTTGTATCCTCCGTTGACAAAGAATATACACTCACCCCATGGAAAAGACGCTACCCAAGGCCCTGTTAATCGTCACGGCCGCGGCCCTGCTGCTGGGGCTGTCGTTCTGGGGCGGCCTGGACCGCTACGGGGAGCAGGTCACCAACCAGCTTCTGGTGAAGGGCACCATCACCTACGCCGTCACACGGGCCGCCATGGGCGGCCTGAGCGTGGTCGAGGAAATCGAGATCAGCGCCGCCGTCGTGTCCGGCAAACCGTTCCGCGTTCTGCGCCCGCTCATAGACCTTCTGGACCGTTTCTCCGGCGTGCTGTTTCTGTCCATCTCCTCGTTGGCGATGCTCAAGCTCCTGACCTATCTGTTTGGCACAGGCGCGTTCTCGCTGATGTACGCCGCCGTGGTCGCGGCGATGGTCATTCTGCTGCTCTATCGACTGCCCAAGGGTCCGCTCATGAACGCGTGGCCGTGGCGTGTGTTGCTCATGGCTACGGTGGTGCGTTTCGCCTTCGTGTTGATTGTCGGAATGAACTTCATGGCCCATCAGGTGTTCCTTGCCGAACGCCAGCAGCAAGCCATGGCCGAGTTGGAAGAGCGGGCAGGGATGGTGGATGCCATCTCCGGAGAAATCGTCACGCTGTCCACGCCGGGGAGTGAACGAAGCGCGACCGCTCCGGAGGTTGCACCGCCAGGGTTCTTTGAACGCTGGGGCCATCGCCTCAGCCCCACGCGTATGATTGATGAGCTGAAGGTCAAGGCGGAAGCCGTGGTGGATTCCGTGATTGATGTGACGGTCCTGTTCATGCTCCAGGCGGTGGTCATTCCGCTGTTGTTCTTCTGGTGCATCCTTGGGTTGCTCAGACGGTTATCACCCTAGGAGGGACGATGGCGATTTCGGACTTGGTTTGGATTCTGCTGCTGGTTGTCCTGGTGCAGCCCATCGTGGCGCGCCGACTGCTGCAGCTCGCCCGTCGCCGCGTGCTGGAACGAATCGAGGCTGAACGCGGCTCACGCGTGATCATGCTGGTTCACCGAACCGAGACCATCAGCGTGCTAGGTCTTCCGGTGTACCGCTACATCGACATGGACGACGCCGAGCAGGTTTTGCGGGCGATTCGCGAGACCGACCCGGGTAAACACATAGACCTCGTCCTGCACACGCCCGGCGGATATGCACTTGCCGCCATGCAGATTGCACGGGCCGTGCACACCTGGCCGGGGGATGTGACCGTGTACGTCCCACACTACGCCATGTCCGGCGGCACGCTCATTGCACTCGCTGCCGACCGCATCGTCATGACCGAACATGCAGCCCTTGGCCCCGTGGACCCGCAGATCAATGGCTACCCGGCGGCCTCGATCTTGAGCGTGCTGGCACGCAAGTCCATGGATGACATCGATGACGAGACGCTCATGCTCGCCGACATCGCCCAGAAAGCGGTCACTGAGTTGCGTATCGGGCTGATGGAGCTTTTGCGGGGTCGCTTTGACGAGGAGAAGGCGGGGGAGATCGCGCGCGCGTTGACGGAGGGGCTATGGAACCACGACCAGCCCATTAGTGTCACCGACGCCAAGGGTTTAGGGTTGGATGTGAACACCGAGATGCCCGATGACATCATGGAGTTGATGACGCTGTACCAGAAGCCGCGTTTTGGCGCGGCCACGGTTGAGTACCTCAGGAAGCGTCAATAAGTTTTCGCGGGTAGAGGCGCCGGAGTTGCGCGAGTACATCATCCGGAGACAGCCGCGCTCCCTTGTTGATGGATGCCTGAACTTCTTCCAGCGCGAACGCCACCTCCGGGTACTCCGAACGCACGGTGTTGGCGACATCGCCCACCGCCGCTTCCGAGATACCGGAGTTCGCGAAGCGCGACTCCGCCTGCCAACGCCCGGCGAAGAAGGCGAGTACCAGTAGTGCGACCAGTAGCAACAATCCCATATTCATTCCTCCGGTTCAGGCCTTGACCCGATACTCTGCCACGATTCGCCTAGGAGTGTGACTGGTGCTTTTGACGCAAGTGTTCGAAACGAACAGTATCGAGATCGGTACCGGCGGGAATGATTCCGATTACTTTGCTTAACTCATTGGCTGCCCAGATACCTTGTGCTTCCCTTAGGCTGTCGGATCCGGTGCCGCTTACCAGCTTGTCGTAATCAGAGTGGCTGCCAATCCAGAACCACACAATATATTGGTCGGACTCTCTTCCTAGCGCCCGATAATCGCGACCAACCCTCACCGACCACAGCACTCCAATCCGCTTTAAGTGGAGGGACGGGTGGGTCGGCGTGAGAGTAAGTGCCTGGAAGCAGCGATCGGCGCGAGCACGGACCTCCTGTGGAAGCGTACGGTAATGGTGCCAGAACGACCGAGCGGCAGAATGCTTCACAGGTCTCGCGTGCGGCCAGTCTGGAGGTCGTCCAAGGCAGCAGTCATAAGCTCGTCGAATTTGCCAGCGGCGACGTCTCGTGCAATCTGCGCATCCCAATCCTTCCAGTCCTGATTGAGAATCCAGTCGCGAAGCTGCGCCCGCTCTTCAAACGAGAGCGACTCAATTTGGTCTTCAATCTGTTTGAGTCTGGACATCCCCTGATTATAGCGGCCCGGCGGGAGTTACAGGCCTGAAATGCTCCAAGGTGTGTCCCATCCGACCGTACCCTGACCTCCGCAGTTGCCATTGCCTCGGCGGCCCACCCCGTGGGAGCGGCCCTCTGGCCGCGAATACGATGAGACCTCACTGTTCTACCAAGACGGATCCGGGACGGGTTGTGTCGCGCGTGAGCTTGGTCACCTGTTCCTCGGCCACCTTGGGCCGGACCAGAAGCTGAAGATTCCGCAGGGGATCACACCCAGCTCGTCGCAGTACTGAGCGCTTCGGCCGCGCGAAGTGCGAGCAGTCAAAACCCGTAATCTGCCGCACATCACAATCCTGAGATGCGCTTGGAAATGAGTGCACGCATATCATCGCTAGCATTCACATCTGACAGCTTGGCTTCCAAGCGTTCCCGAGTGACAAGGCCAAGCGCCAGCGCCGCCCGCGCGAACTCGAGGTCCTTTTCACGGCCGGCACCAATCTTGCTCATGACCAAGTCGTGCGGTTCCATGCAGTACGCGGTGTAAGGAGCGACTTCCAGCGGTATCGCTCTCTCTTGCCAACCGACTGGCGCATAAGTCGGGGTTACCGAAGTCACTCCTTCGGCGAAGAACCCGTATTCCAAATCAAAATCACTTGCTTCGCCCAAGACAAAAGAAATCTGGTCAGCGAGGCGCTCGTCGTCATTGCGCGGGATGATGTCGATATCGCGAGTGGCGGTCAGCGCACCCTCGGGAGGGTTCGGTAGCGAAGCGAGCACCGCTGCGGAGCCAATGATGTAAAACCGGTCCAGGTCGAAACGGCGCCCGACCTCGAATACCATCTGCCTGAGTTGGTCAATGCGCAAGCGACTCGAAAACCTGACGGCGATCCGTCGGACTGACCAGCACCGCAAAAGGCGATTCCTTCCGCATTGCGTCCGCAAGCTCGGAATCCTCGGTCATGAACCTGAGCAGTCGGGGGAGGGAATCGTCCATTAATGCCTGCCAGCGATCGTGGTACGCACCGCCATGTGGATTGACTGTTCGCAGTTGAGCCAACCGTTCACGGACATCGACTAACAAGTCGGGATTCTGAACCAGGCGCGTAGCCACGCGCTCATGCATGCGCTTACTGCGCAACTCCGACACAGTGCTCCGGCTGCTTGCGTGATATCGGGTGGCACGAGCTCGGCCCTCCACACGCACGAGCCCGCGCCCCCGAAGCGTCTTGAGGTCGCGAGACAGCGTCGGCTGGCTCGCTGTCGGGCGCAGACGCGCACGAAGCTCTGCCGCAGTTAGGCCGTCGGGGGCGGAGGCCAGTAGACCAAGAATGTCAGTAAGCCTTTGATTCATAATAGTTAGTGTCAGAGATGAATAGTTAATGAATAGATACTACTCCGAGACTTACCTAGGGTCAAGCTGGTGGATCAATGGCCGAGGCCCCTAAAACGGGCTATCTTCGGGGGCAGTCGCAGATTCAACGTGCATGGGGAGGGATCCAATGAGAATTCGTCGAATATAGCTACCCCGTGGGAGCGGCCCTCTGGCCGCGTATACCACTATTGGCACAACCTTCAATCGCGGTGCATTGCACCGCTCCCACATGTTCAATTCATTGTGGGAGCGACCGAACCCGGTCGCTGCGTCACCCTTGGAAGGTGATGCATATGGGACACACGGCAATGGAAACGCGGCGACTGGCGAGACAGAATCGACCAATGACCGATATTACACAGCGTGTCGAATCACGAATCGTCGTACTGCGCGGACTGAAGGTCTTGCTCAGTCCTGACCTTGCCGCACTCTATGGAGTTGAGCCACGAGTGCTTGTCCAAGCGGTCAAGCGCAATCTGGACCGGTTCCCGCCCGATTTCATGTTCCAACTATCTGATAGTGAATGGGAAAACTTGAAATCACAGAGTGTGATTTCAAGTTGGGGAGGTGCGCGCCGCGCCAACCCTTATGCGTTTACGGAACAGGGAGTCGGCATGCTGTCCAGCGTACTGAATAGCCCCCGTGCTGTTCAGGTGAACATTGAAATCATGCGTGCATTTGTTCGCTTGCGCGAATTCATGATCGGCAACGCGCAGCTTGAGCGAAAGCTGCAGGATCTGGAGGACCGTTACGACCAACAATTCAAAGTTGTGTTTGATGCCATCCGTGAGTTGATGAATCCGCCGAATCCACCTCCCAAGCGGCAGATTGGATTCGCGCCCTGGGACGATAACAACAGTTGACGGCGCGATGCGCTGCTCCTACCTGCAATCCCAACCCGTGGGAGCGGCCCTCTGGCCGCGAATGATCAAATTCAGAATGTGGGAGCGACTGAACCCGGTCGCGATATTGGTGAGCCAATCCTAGAAAAAGCTAGGCCCTCCCGAGGAGGCCCCGCGCGACAAGAACCGTCGCCTTCCAACCATATCCCTTAAGTATCACAGTATGGAGCTCGTCCCGATCCCAATCCCTTGCGGCATGGGCGTTGACAGGCATAATGCCTAGAGGGGACACAAGGATTACGTGGAGGGGCGGTGGACGGTCATCAGATGTTATCCAGCGATGTTGCCCAGGTCGGATGTCGTGCTCCCTACAGCGGCTCCGTAGGGACTTAAACGTCGAATATAGCTACCCCGTGGGAGCGGCCCTCTGGCCGCGAATACCACTATTGGCACAACCTTCAATCGCGGTGCATTGCACCGCTCCCACATTTTTAATTCATTGTGGGAGCGACCGAACCCGGTCGCGATTCAACCGACCTGACCGCCGTCATTTCA
>CAZKFT010000039.1:0-16899 GCA_964552205.1 uncultured Gammaproteobacteria bacterium | reverse complement strand
TCTCACGCTCATTGATGCACTTGCCGAAACTCTCAAGGACAAGGTGCGCCAAGAATTCAAACAATAAAAAAACTCCAACCATATTACAAAGTCGTTAGATTATGATGGAGTTCTCACGAAAGGGTTACAAATGCGAGGAAGAAAAGCTCAAGCCGGTTGCTCCCTCCAACAAGTGGATTTATCTTCCCTATGGCATTGATATTGGTACTTTGCCATTCGGGATTGGCAGACATATTAGTTGTATTGAAGTCAACAAACAAATGTTTGAGCAGAGCTTGTCCTCTTCTGCTTCTTTTCACTACGATCCGAAGCGACTTTCAATCAAAAAGATGCGTATCCGCATTCAAGTACAGATCAAACCCAAAAAACCCGAAGTAGGAAATGAGCATCGCCAGCTCCCGAATGAGCCTATTGCTTTCCGAATGTGGACCATCCGTGCTACTGGGAATGAAGATGATTCCGAAGTGGCTTGGCAATCCAATCTCTCGTTTACCGTTTCCGACAGTACCTTGTACACTGTTTTAAGTGAAGATGTCCCCTTTAACTTTCCCAATCACATTTTGATCCGACAAACCTACCCTGATGTTTGGGATAACAAGGTCGAATTCTCTGGAACTATTCGTGTCGAGGCAATCAAATTGAACTAACAACAACACTTTATATAAACTTAGATTCTTGATTTTTTGTTACTTTCAGAGCCGCTATTCTCTCGGTTGCGAATTTTGATATTGATGCTTTGCCCGTTGAACTCAAAAGGGTGTTGGTTTTTGAGTAGAAAGCACACCAATTTGTGAGTTTTGTCCTCGAGATCTTCCTCTTCTTCGTCCCCTTCACCATCCTCCTCCTCTTCTTTTGAAAAAGCGGCTTCTTGAAGTTCTTGTTTCACTTGGATGGGATAGTCAAAGGGGTTGTTCATTTTTTCGAGCTCATATTGGACTTGCGGCAAATAATCAAAGGCAGGTTTTCCTCTTTGAATAAAGTCTCCGTTGTTTCCTTTCAATCGGATATAAAAGGGGTAGATGAATGGTTTTTCATGCATTATTTGCATTCCGAGAGAGTCAAGACAACGCACACACAAGACGCCTTCAGTTGATTCAGTGTTGTTAATTTGCAAGTGATAAAAGTCGGTTGGTTTGCTAGCGTCGTATTCTTGTCTGTTTCTTTCAACAGGAATTAAATCACCAAGTTTTCCTTTCTTCGCCTTGAAAAAGAGAATCTCAACGGTTTCCACACTTTGGTTATTCCCAATTTCCTCCACACGAAAATAGTAATTAAGGGCATTCGTGCGAAGGAGCAAACGGCTGGATTGAGGGGTGTCCAAGCGTTCGAGACGGTGAAATTTAGGATCCATTTTCCAATCGCTACGCTTATTGTTGAGACTCTGCACGATGCACATCTTGATAGTTGAAGGAGGAATAGGTCGAAAGCCGTTGCTTGGCGAGAAAGGAGGTGCAGGAGAGAGAAATGACTGACTAAATCCTTCCAAGAAGAAATGTTCAAGATTGATAACTTCGGAGTTGCCACTAAGGTCGACCTGCTCCATGATGAATTTTTGAAAAATGAAATATGCTTGGTGACCAAATCATGACCGGTCATGACCCGATCATGACCGGGTCGGGGAAATTTTATATATAAAAAAATTTTGGGCACTTTTATTGAGTTGGTGGTAGAAGAATTTTTTTTCCCGTTTGAATATAGACAATTAATTTTTATAGGATGAAACTCGTTTTCTCAAAGAAGACATTGGAGTCATACCGCCCAAGATGGGTTCATCAACAACCCACAGAGAGTCACCAAGAACCTACTCTTTCTGAATCCCGCAAAGCAGAAGCTGAAAAGATGATCGAGCAACTCTCTCAACCTCCCACCAAAAAGCAAGAACAGCCACCTGCTAAAAAAGAAGAGTCTAAACCCGTACACGAGGTAAAAGAAAAACCAGAGCAACTCAAGGATAAAGTGAAAAAAGAAGAAGTTCTTGTTGTCGTTCCAGAAATAGTTGTCCCCGCTCCTGTGGAAGAAGAAACAAAAGTTCCTGAACTTGTGATTTCCGAAGTTCAAGAGGATGTCTTGCCTGTGGTCAAGGATGAATCCAAACCCGAAGAAGAAGAGTTTGTCAAGCCCGCCCCGAGAAGCGGAAGAAAGAGCTCTTCTCGCCGCAAATCAATGACCATTGAATAAAATGTGTATTAAGGTTCAAACGAATCGAAAGAGACTTTTTGTCCCTGGGCTTGTTGCTTTCGTTCTTTGCGAGACACTTTTTCTTTTTGCGAGTGTGATTGCATCATTGAATGTCGTTTGAGCTCTACAGCCCGCATCATTTCTTCCATATACTTTTTCTGTTGCTCTGCAGTCGGTGTAATTGCCTTGATGATGCGTTCTGATCGTTCCTTCTGGTAGGGCGTCATAAATTCAGTATCATCCACATGGGGCTGGAGTGGTTCCATTTGCACTTGATGTGGCAAGCTTTTCATTGTGCACTCCATATGTTTAGTCCGGTTTTCGTATTCACACCAGCTCGAGTAACGCCCACGAACATTGAAATCCGAAAGAATGAATTTTGTCTTGACGTGCACATTTCGACGGTTGACTTGGAAGAAATAGCGTGCAAATTGCAGACAGTTCTCGATTGCATTCCAGCGGTATTTTGGAAGAGCAATCATCTCATAAAGCAGTGTGATGAGGCAGCGAAACGAACAAAAAGGATAAGCATAATCGAGGTACCATTTCGATCGTTTGGTGTTGAAATATTCCACTTTGTAAATCGGAATACCACAGATAGTTTCGTGGCAATAATTGCACAACATTCCAGTTACATCTGTTGGATAGGATTCCGGAAGTTGAACAAGTTTCGGATCAAACTCGGGAACCAGAGGCATGGACCCATTGCAATCATCAATCGGTGCTTTTTCAAGGTCTAGAATCTCTTGAATCATTGCAGCTCGTTCGTCCAACATTTTGATTTGGTGCACTTTGTATTGCGTTTCAAAACCAACTTTGGCAGGAACAAAAATAAAGGGAATCGGTGGTTCGGTGCAAAAGTGAGTGTGCTTGTGGTAATCATCCCAAGAGTTATAATGATTGGCGTATCTGTTAAAGAGTCGGATATGAGATTTTTCGTGGTGAATCAGATCTTGTGCGGTGTTGGGTTTGATCTCGACGACAAAATGAAACACGCTTTTGAGACCAAAATATTTGCGTGCCATAAAATGCAAGAGAGAAAGGACAAACTGGCGTGTCTGAAAATCGGGCTGAATGAAAAACACATGATTACGAGCACATCGGAATGAGCAAAACGGGTTGAACAAATAAAGAATAATATGTCCTTTGGAGGATATCGAGTGAGGCAAAAAAATAGGGACGAAATTGATCGGGCAATGACAATAGTTACATTTTTGGCTACAGCGAGTTGGATAAGGAATTTGATGAGGGGAAAAATCATCCCAATCGTCATCAGGGTCATTAAGACTGTGTATTTGAATTCCTGTATAATCGAGAGCATTTTTATAGGCGATGTGCATGCCCTTTTGGATTTTCTTGTCCTTTTCTGCTCGTTGAAAATGGGCGTTCGATTTTTGTCCTTGCATACTCATCTCGATGAAATTGGTTCCATTCTGAATTTCTCGTTTGAGAGAAGGATGCTCAAAGAGTTCTTCAACCGTTTTATCTTGCCATTTATCTTGCATTCTCAAAATATCGATTATCAAAGAATAAACATGGTACCTCTACTAGGCGCATCATTTGTGCATGATGGTAACTGGGAAATTATTCATGATGGATTATTTGTATGAACACGTCCGATATTGTGGAACCTTTTCGGATCAAGGTGGAAACCGATATCGACTGTACATTGGCAATTTAATTGGTCATGGTTGGGTTTCTTTTAGTGTTCCGCCAATGAACAAGAACAATCCTTGTTTTCGAGATTATCAACACACGCTGACTCGCCTGAAAATGTCCCTCATGCTGATCACTGATTAAACACGATGTAGATTTTTAAAGGAGGGGTTTTATTGATTTAGCAGGAAGGGGTAGAGTAGACAACGGTCACCAAAAGGTCACCGCGTTGAACACTGCCAGAGTGGAGAGTAAAGGCAGGGATGAGAGGGAGACGTTCACCAACATGGACTTGGCCAGACAAGACGGTAAGGTGTTCAGCAGCAGGACCGTCTTCGTCGAGAGCAGCATTGGCAATAGGCTCCATAATTTCATTTTCGGCAGCGACGAGGTGTTCGGGGAAGACAATTTGCTTGTGAGAACGGAGGAGAGCAGAGTGGAGGCGAATGGGACCGTCAAGATTGGTGCCATCACCAACAATACGCTTGGAGAGAGCAACCTTGTCATCGTCGCTGAGAACGTCGTGGCAGATATAACCGAGAGAGCAGGTAAAGTCATCCAAAACGCGAGTACCGGCACGAGAGACAATCACCTTGTGGATAACAGAGCCAGAGGGGATGACCTTGTATCCAGAGGACTTGAGGGACACCAAAGCATAGACAGTGCCGTGTTGAGCAGTGCCGAGGTTTTGGGGCAAGCGGAAGGTTTCAGATTGGCAAATGTCAGCAGAAACATCGAAACTCTTTTGGGTCAAGTAATCGATATCGCTGGCGACGACTTCCTTGCGGATCACACCCATTTCGTTAGCATAAACAAACTTGGATTCCATCTTTAATTATTGATTTTTAGCAATTCTGATCAAATAAGTGATTTTTTTTTGTTTTTTCTGATTTTTTGGATCTACATTATTAAAAATTGCAGAATTTCTTAAAAAACAAAACCCAAAACAAAAAATAAGAACTTTCATGAAAATGAGGAGTGGTGAATGAAACCATTTAAATTTCAACCATCATTGTATAGACACCAAAGACATGGATGACCGCTGTGCAGGATGTTACAAAATATACAAAACTCCTGTCATCTGTGAGAACTGCAAAGTTATGGTCTACTGCAGCGAATCTTGCTTAAACCAGGACAAAAAGTCTCACACCAAATATGAGTGCACATCCTACTCTGAAAAAACAGTTTCTCTTACTTCCAAATCCTACGACTGGAGCGACATTCTCAATTCCCTTTGGAAGGTCATTTCAGATCGCCTTGACAATGGAAAAAATGACACATTCTACCCAACCAAGGACAACTCTGGTTCCATTCGCAAACGAACCACAGATCTTGCCGAGTTCGCAAAGACTTGTAATAATAATGACGAATTTTATACGTGGAGATTCGCCATGGTTTCTCGATTTCACCATCTCATGGCCTGTGTTGTCTACACCACACTTGAAGATCTCAGAAACACATCCAAAGGCATTACCTACCGCCAAGATCCAGTCATCAACCACGGTCTTGTTGTAGCACGTCCAACCTCTAACATTGTTCAATATGGTTGTGAGCCAGACATGTATTACTTTTTTCGAACAAGCACCGAAGAATATTGGCTTGAATTATGCCCTCTTTTGCCTCCACAAGAATCCAAACCATTTCGTCTCTCGAATCCTCAGTGTTCTCTCAAAACTCTTTCTCAAATGAAAGAAACTATTGAAGAAATTGTTGTCTATTCAGAGTCTCAAGAAAGCATCAGCGGACTATTTTTTATTTACATTGCGGCGGAAGACGATAAACTTGAAGTTGATTTTTTGTCCAACCGACTGGCCTCGTATTTAATGTGTTCGTGAATAAACAATAATCTGATAATGCAAACCATTTTCAAAGTGAATAGGAATATTGGTTGGATGTGTCGCAGGTTGAAAGTAAGCCCCATAGTGTAGCGGGAAAAAGCGATCGCATTGAAAATGTTGAGCGTTTAATCCAACAATTCTTGTCATATAGATTTGGTCACACAAGGAATGTTCCAGTGCTTCTCGGTACACTGATTCACCTCCAATGATGAATAGTGACTCGACATCCACTCTGTTTATTGCGACATGGATCGCTTGAGTGAGACTGGAAACACCAAGGACATTAGGTGGTAAATCGTTTGGATGGTTTGTGATAACAATGTTGAGTCGTCTGGAAAGAGGTTTCTCCAGAGACAGAAAAGTCGCTTTGCCCATAATACAGGCATTTTGTTTTTCTGGGTCTGCAGTGTTGGTTGTTAGTTGTCGAAAAAAGTGCAAGTCTGAGGGAAGGTGCCAAGGAACTCTGCCTTGGCTTCCAATTCCTCCGTCATGCGTGCAAGCTACCACAATTGAACAACGTTTTTTCATCTTTATTAAAAATGACCACATTATGGCTCTAACTTGCGTTTCTTCTTTTCGCGCTCTTCTTTTGCTTTGACACGAGAGGGATCGAAGGACCGAAAGGTTATGTTGACGCGAGGTTGAGTTATGTTTTTTCTCTTGGGAATTTCATGTTTCCACTCGTCTTGGCATGAGCCAAACATAAACAACAAGTCGCCATGCTTGAGTTCAAGTGTGATGGGTTTACAGTGTTTATCTTTGGGGATGAAACGAAAATCTCGAGAAGCTCCAAAGGACAGAGAAGCAATGGGTGATCCAGGCACAATTTCCTTTTCGTCATCCGAGTGAGCACCAATGGAATCATTGCCACCGCGGTAGAGATTAAAAAGAGCTGTTTTAAAGGGGTATGAATCGATCATATCTGAATATTGTTTTGGGAGGTGTTCCTTGGCGAGAGCAACAACTCGATCTCGGATGTGTTGGGTGATTTCGTCCATGGGTTGAGGGCGATTGCGTTTTCCAGAGTACCAATAGGATTTATTTTCGAGGTCGTCGCCATCCATGGAAAAGTGAGTTGAGCGTGGTTCTTTGCCAAAACGATTGGCTCCTTGTTGAAATGGAATATTTGCAAAAGATTCGAAAGGAATGTCAAAGAAAACGCCAGGTAGCACGATCCAAGGGTGGTCCATAGTTGATCAAAAAAAAAATGAAAATACTGATTTGAAAATCGAACTCATGGCCCGGTTGTGATTGGGTCAAGAAAAATAACAAAACACAAAATCAGATTTTTTTCATTGTTGGAATTGAACAATCCCTTTTGTTTTAACAATGGGTCGTGATATCTCAAAACAACAAGAATTTCAAGAAAAAGAATGTCATTTCTGTGGTTCTCAAGAAAATCTTGTCGAGTGTGATTTTTGGCTGTTGGGAAAGAAAATTGGCTGTGGCAAAGTAATCTGTGACAACAGGCGTTGTGTATTACTAGGTCGCCAAGGCAATTATTGTTATGACTGTGAAGCAAAATATCTCTACAAGAAAAGAAAGCACGAGGAACTATATTCAGAAGAACAAGATTATGATTTGATTAAAAGATGTTCAAAATAAAAGATTGCACAACATTTGTACTATTGAATTGAAAAGTTGTGAGAACACATGTAATATATGTATGGTCGTGTTGAATCATAAAAATGTTGTATAATAGTATAGTTATCATTATTGATGGATTCCCATGTTATTCCTTATGTAATTTCTTTGGGTGCCACCAAACCCAAACATATAACCCTCCTTCCTTCGGTACCGCTACCTCTTCTTTTCTCACAATCTCAGGAGCCAGGATCCCGCTATAAAACACGGCAACTCCAAATTCAAGTCGTTGGGAAAAACAAAATGATGAGAACTGTTCTTTCCAACATCATCGACGTCTCCAAAGACATGCTTGTACCTCCCGAGTACCTCATCACGTTTCTTGGGTATTGTGTTGGAGCAAAATCTGCCTATGACCCAAAGAAACCTGAACGTGATCAAGCTCATATTTCCGGATCTCACGAACCCAATAAATTATCCAAGTTTGTCACTCTTTTTATTCAACATGTCCTTTTATGTCCCCAATGCATTCTGCCAGAGATCAATTACATCATTGCGAAAGACGATGTTCGTGGACGCTGTCGTTCATGTGGCACAGAATCGACCCTGTTCACCGATCCCAATCCAATCTATTCCAAGTTTAAAAAGTATATCATCAATCATCACAAAACAGCGGTTACAACAAAGAAAAAGAAAAAGGAAGAGAACTACACACTTGTGCAGGATGAAATCCCCGATGACGATGAGATCGTGTGGTATTCCGATACCTCGACAGAAGCTGCAAAGAAAAGAGCCGAAGAAATGATCCCCGAACTTGCCAAAAAGAAACAAATGACAGAAGAACTGAAAACGATGATTTCACCAGACACAATCCAATTAAAGGAACTTCAGAGAAAACACCACACGTCAGATGCCGAGATCGTCCAAGTCATTTTTTCGATCATCACACAAATGGTTAGTGACCTGACAGATCTTTGTGGCTACGAAGAACTACTAAAGCCCTTTACCTCTCTGGAAGCCCAGACTTGTCTTCTTCGCCAGATAGAACAATATTGCGGGAAAGAAAACATGGACCAACTCTCCAAAGCACCTCTACTTTTAAAAGCGCTGTATGATGCAAATATTCTGGAGGAAGACACGATCCTTGCCTGGGCGAAGAAACCTTCTTCTTCGGCCAGTCTTGTCTATCGGGAAACAATCAAGCCATTTCTCACCTGGCTACAAGAAGCTGAAGAAGAGTCGGAATAAAACAATTCAAATTAATAAGGAGTCAAACTTTTTCTTTCGCTTTGTACTCATAAAAGGACAATCATTTTCATGGAATCTTGGATTACATTTTGCAAAAAGTCTGCTCCTACAGCACAACTATTATAGATATTTTATTCCAACACGACTTGTACATTGTTCTTTTTCTCAGTCTGTACTTGCAACTGTTGAAGGAACTTTTCCTGTTGCTTGAGCATTGCTTCTTCCTCAGCGATTTGTTTTTCGAGTTCTTCGGCTTCCTTTTTTGTTTCCTCTGTCATTTGAGCCATGTGGATGGTATCGTTTTCCCATTCCGGGTTGTAGAAAAACTTTTGCAACTTTTTCGATTTCTTGGTGCCACAAACAAAGTTGGGGATTTTTTCAGGAGCACGATAATAAAAGACTCGGTCTGCACTTTGGTTATTTACTTCTACAACGAGTGCTCCATGATTCTCGGTGCATTTGTCTACAATTTCTTTAAAGATTGAATATGAATACATGCTAAAGAATTCCCTGTGCATCGACTTGTACTCTGATTCCGAAGTAGGTCTCATGATAAACACATGGGAGCATTGGCGTCGATATTTTGAAATGAGCATCGTGTAGTATTGAAAGAGTTCAATAAAAAGTACCTTGTCGTGTCTTGATACGCAGTGGAAATAGCTGAAAATCGGGTTTTTCTTCAGGGTCGCTTCATCTTCGACCACATCGTCTAAAATAATACCGATTGATGGGTCGTGTTCATAGCCAATCAATTCCTTGTTCTCGTCTTCGATTCTCCACTCTTTGACAACCTTGAGTTGTCGGGCATGAATTTTTTCGAGAGCGTCGATATCTAGGTTGTAATATACAGTCAAGTCGTTTACCAGATGTCGGCTATACTGCTTGTTTCGACTCTCAGAACCTGAAAAGATGACCCAATAAGGGATGTCCTGGTTGTGCTTCATGATCATACGAGCAAGGTAGCTTTTCCCACTACCCGTGTTGCCAAAGATAGCGACTCGCAGTCCTTCTTTTCTGGTGTTGAGGCGATTGAGGTCGTAAAAAGGAATTCGGATGTTGTGTTTGGGGATCTCCATGTATTTCGTAGCCTCGGCAATGTCAGGTGCCAGAGGAAGGTTGGTCTTTTTCTGCAGTCCCTCATATTTTTCCTTGAGCAACTGCTTTTTGGACTCGATCTCGTTTTTATGTTTGCGTAGTTCCTCAAGTTTTTTTTGCAGATCGGCAGGGTTTAATGTTGCAACGGGTTTCTTTTTCTTCATTTCACTTCGCTCTACTGTTACTAACAACAAAAGTAATAATTTGATGATTTATTCTTCCATGGCCTGTTGAGCACACTTGGATTTGAAAATGTCCAATGCCCTTTGAAACACCCACGCTGCGTCCAGACCATCGACAGCCTCGATTTCGAATCGAAAGGCGTCATCGGGATAATTGATATGTTCGTAAAAGGCAACTGTGACAGGAGACCATTTGGCGTGTTCTTTCCCTGTGCCCTTTTTTGCAATACAGTGACATTTGATTCTTTGATTTGGACCGAGCACTGTGATTGAAATATTAGGGACATCCACTCGGAAACCTGGTGATTGGGAGACAAGATCTTGGCTGACAACAGTTCGTTTTCGAGAGTTTGGCTCACATTGAACATCAAGTGTGAAACGTGCTGTGCATTTCTCACACCCATAATCGTTCTCACACGGACAATCCTGACAGAACGGGTAGTCATCAATGTTGTCACAACCGATTGGTAGTAGACCAAGGCGATGGGCAATCATTTCTTCGTGCAAAAGCGATTCGTTGTGTTCGAAAAACACATTTTCTATGGCAAACGTAGGTACTTCTTCAATCATAAGACGAACAAGAGAATTTAGGATGGTGTAGTGGACATTTCGAATTTCAAGAACGAGATGCTCTTTGCTGCGTGAGATAATTTTCAAATCCATTTGGATATTCTTGATAGTGACTATCTACAAGAACAACGTGCGCAATTTTGGTTTATTTAAATATTGGTTGTACAGCAATATCTGCGTCAAACATAATAGGAGAACCACAACCATTACATTCGTCTTCGACCATAACAGATTTATCACTCCACATAAATAACCAATACGAATGTTTTTCGGCACATTTTTTAGAGCAGTAGATTGCATCTTCACACTGCCAAGGCTGACCACACCCACCGCATCCAACAATATTACGATTTGGATCAAAAATAATACGAATCCCACCTCTTGTAATGGTTGATTGACAACCACTACAATTGCAAGCTTTCGGATCCATCTGATGTTTTTGATCGGACACTCTACAAAAAAGCATTATGCGCCACTGAGAATTTTGATGTTTATTTAAAAGTCGGTGGCAGTCCCATCTTTATTGCTTTTGAAAGATAGTTTGTAATGTAGTGTGAATTGGATAATCAAAACCAAAGAGAGGAATTTCACCATTTCTACGATCACCTAACCCATGGTATTCGTTCGTGATTGATTTTTCATGTTTCTTTTCAGTAATATTCCAAACGTGAACAGCGTGATCGCCACCAAACGAAAATAAAAGATTCTCGTCGTCACAAAAACGCATATGAGTAACAGAACCATTGATGTGTTTTTGTTCAAAAGTGTGTACTAATTTTTGAGCTTGAAAATCCCACATGGAAATTCTTGCGTCTTCAAGACCAGTAAATAAATAACGACCATTTGGTGAAAAGCACAAAGAACTGATACTTTTTTCTGGTAATGGTAAAAAGACTGGTTCTCGGTGAAGTTGTTCAACGTCGTACACACGAATGCTTTGACTACTAGGACCACCAGCAACAAGAAAACGTCCATCGGGAGAAAAGCACAAAGCCCAATATCCCTCGGGCATTCTTTGCATTGGAATTTCTAAAAGCCAATTTTTTTCAATGTTGTGCACACAAAGTCTGCCCGATTCCACAATGTAAGCATAACGTTTTCCATCAGGCGAAAAGCACGAATCGCCAGATCCAAGGGGAGAATGATCAGTCAAAGTTCCACTATTAAAATCCCACACAACTCTTGGAAGTGTAGAATACACATATAAAGTTCCAATAGAGTCATAAGGAGAAAATGATAAAGTCGAGGTGAATCGTAAATAAGAAGGATTTTTCAACGTTTGGACCAATTTTCCACTGGGTAATTCATAAACTCTAGTGACACGTTCATCATTGTCAAACGAAACAGCGAGGTATTTACGATCAGCCGAAACACACATGCCAGCTAGATGAGATGGAGTGGGAATGCGATGTTCCAATTGTCCAGTTTCTGCATTCAATAATTGAATACAATCATGTTCAACAAAAATAAAATAATCGGATGGTTTTGATTGTTGCATTTTAATTTTGTTTGAATTGTCTCATAAATGAAAGGACATGCGCAAAGAATAAATGTTTATTTAAAAAGAGCATCGATTTCGTCCCAGGCTTGGTTGTTGGGGTCGATGAGCGATGTAAACGTGACACTGGCGTTTTTGACTTGGAGATCAATTGCTAGATAGATATCATGGTGTTTCTCGTTGGTCTTTTCGTAACGAGGTAGTTGAGACCACAGAATAAACTGGTTGCCGAGTGCTTCTTGAAGGTAGCGGGTTCGACAATGAAAGACCAGGACTTTGGGCGATCGAGTATTCTGAGCGACAATTCGAAGAGCTTGAAGAGCAGCGTAAAGTCCGAGATGAGTTGCCGTTGTGCTTGCAGAAGGAGAAGGATATGTTTTGTTCCACGGATGTTGGACACCAAAATAGGGAGCGTAAAGGAGTTTATGAGGGTCGCCAATAAGCCAGACATGAACATATTTGTCATCCGGTTGTGAAACGGTCGAGGTAGGTCGAATGAGGGGTTGATTCTTAACAAAGGCTTCTGCTTCTTCCAATGTGGGAAACTTGCGAAAAATAGCATTGCTGTAGCCTTCGATTTGTTGTTTGCATTCTGAATACGTGTTGTAGACACCAGGACATCGGCCTCGACGGACTGCATAAAAAAAGTTGGCTGGTTTTTCCATTTCAACAAAATTTCGATTCTTGTGCTATAGAAAATGTCTGAAAATCAATCTGAGTTTGTCCACGAATCAACAAAGCCTGACTCAAGATGGGGATCGATTGGGATTATTGTTATTGATTTTACTCTTGGTTGGGAAGACGATCTGTTTTACAGAGACGAAGACGAGTTTGATGAAGAAGCTGGACAAATTCGCCCACGCCCACATCCTGGATAAGGCTGAATGAATTGATAATAAAGTACATGGATTTTCGATTTTTTTTATGGGGGAATGGAGTGATGTTTTTTCGCAGTGGAAAATTTTTTTTGGGTGCTTATGAAAGATAGTTTGCCAATTTTCGCAAATATTTGTCTGCAAAAGTAATAGAATTGAATTATAAACAAAATGTCGCGAATTGAATCAAAATGGAATCCCGGTGCCGGAGGTGTCGGTTATGCCTGGATGACTCTCGGTCAGGAAGACGATCTCTTCTACGAGGCTCCTGAATTCACTCACTGGAGACAGATCACTGACCAGTATTCCCCCTTCCAGATGGCCACGATCTACCACCCCATGACCAACGTTGGTGTCGGTAATCGCATGACCACCCAGCTCCTCAAATCTGCTGACTTTTTGTGGAAAACCTACTGGTTTGGCTTTTATCCTGGTCTTCAACCCAACACTGACAAGCAAGTGAGTACCACTTCATATGTGAATGCTGTCTCTTTCTATGTCATCAAGCAACTCTTGATCAAGATTGCCAACCACAATCTCTTTGAAATTTCTGGTGTGATGATGCTTTTGATCTGTGCCCTGCATGGTCTCCTCGATGATCTTGCCGAGTTGATTGGTTACAACTTGACCAAGACTCAACTTATTCGTGATTCTCAACGCAATCGTATTTTGGCTGCTCCCTTCTGCGGTCTTCCCTTCCACGAAGAGCCCGACACTGCCTTCAATCCCGGTTCTATTACCTTCCACCCCATTGAAGCCATTGTCAACTCTCGCACTCTTTCCGAAATTGTCATCAACTGGGACGGAGAAGCTGGAAACTTTGTCTTGCCCATCAACATCAACACCCGCAATCTGTTGAATGGTAACAATGACTTTGACTTTGGTATTGCTGCTCGCATGGCCTGGGTCAGCAAGGCTGAACGCCATCCTTTGGTCCACGGTTTCAATGAAACTCTCTTCCAAGAGTTCCTTTTGGCTGGTGAACGCACCGTCCCCGCCAACGACCGTGAAGAGCTCGTCAAGCTCGACCTCGACATGAAGGGCCCCACCACCTTCTTAGTGATGGTCATTCAATCCGAAAGCGATCTTCAGAGCGGTAAATGGACCAAGTTCTGCAGCGACCGTGGTGAAGATTATATCAAGGAATTCATGCTTATCACCTCTTCCACTCCTCGTGAAGATGGTCTCCCTGTTGTCTTCTCCCGAACTGCCAAGGTTGTCGACTCTTTCCGCACCAAGGTCAACCACCACATCTATGTTTTCAGCTTCCAAATCAACCACAAACTCCGCTACCACAACGGCCATCAGACGATGACCAATATTGAGAAGAAGCGTATGGAGGCTGTCTTCCATCCCCACTCTGAGGTCCTCCGCTGGTCTGTCTTCTACTCCAACTACAACGGCTGGTTTACCCACAAGGGTACTGGTGGTAAGATCTGGGGCGAGTAAATGTAATTTTCTCTTCCTTTTCTGTAGTGTGTTGCCGATTTCGCACTGCTCGGTTCTGGCCAATAAATTGGTGTTCCATAATATCCTGTCTTTTTTTCCACGTTGAGGAGAGTAGTAGTAATAATGCCTGGTGAAAAACAACCTATCAATAAGAGAAGAGTATTTTTATTCTCGTTTTTGGCAGTGGTCGTGATTGGAGCCATCATCCTCATTATCGTATTGACCGCCAAAAAGAAAGAGGAAGAAAAAACGGAAGATCCTCCTCTTCTCCCAACTGAGAATGTCGTTTTAAGCCCACCTCTGTATATGTCGCAATCCTCTGAATTTGGAAATTATTACGATCTGAAGAAATCGTACAAGATTGAACTTGGAACAAGAATTGTACAGCACGGAACGCTCTTGTCTATGTACTATAGAAGTTCCATCGCTAATCAAGAATTCTATCTTATCTTGATCAAGGTGAATCAAAATGGATCATTAGAAGTACGCAGAGGAAAAAAATCGACTGTCCGATTGCCACCTATTCCTTTTAACACTGACATCACAATAGAAGTCAAGTATCAAAACGATGTACTCTCAGTCTTTGTAACAAAGGATATCCAAGGCAGTACCCAACAAATCAACGAAAGTCTGCAAGCACCCACACCCAGACCTATGATATTGGGAGCCAACTACATTACTTCTTCAGTGATTGGCGATTTCATCACGGCTCGATTTTTGAATTTGAAAATCTGGAACCAATTAGAATCAGAACCAAATCTTTTGTTCGATTATGATTTTAAATCCGCTCCCGACTCAAATGTGGGTCGTATTATTCCAAGCCTTGGTCCTATCTCAAACTCTTTTATTATTCAATCATTCGGAGAGATATCACAATAAAATCTGTATTTACACCTTTTGTTGACGTTTGCGTTCTTGATAGTTTTCACGAAACTCTTGTTGAAGCTTTTTTCGGTTTTCAATACGAGGGTTCGCTTGATAAAAGTCATTGTATAAAGATTGGTTCATTTGCACATCGAATTCAACACCAGGGTCGTCAAATCGTTCCGACACAAATCGTTGGAGACGAGAGCTCGTTCCTGTTTGTTGAGACATGAGTTTTCCTGATGATTTTTGGAGGGGAGGCAAATTTTCATCTTGAGTCAGGGCACCTGCTCGAAAACCTCGTTTTCGTTCACCTCGTTCACGCAACGTAGGATCAACCACGTCCTTTTCAGTCAGGGGAGCAACATTGGCTCTCTCATTCTCCTCGAAATTGTGCTCAGCAATTTTTCTGCGGATGAACGGTTTCTCACCACCTTGATCTTGAATTCTCATTTCACGGCGAGATTTCTTTGGTTCAGGAGCTGGAAGTTCAACCCGTTGCAATCCATAGTCCGGGTGCTCCATAATTCGCTCTTGCATAATCACATTCGAAGGGATCTCTTCGCCCACCATTCGGTCGTAAACGTTTTCTAGCCGTCTTTCATTGCTTTTGGGACGATATCCACCAGAAGTGTAGCGGTTGACATCTGCTTCTTGATGCTCCTGCATAATTTTAAAAAATCGCGATTGAGTGGCCATCGTAAAAAAAGATTAAAACTAAAATGCCTACTTTTCTTAACGCGAAAAGAAAATTTCGTCGTTGATGGCATTTGAAAAATTATGTGATTGCTTCATCAGAGATGGAGAACCACGATCTTGAACAAACAACAGAAACACAACCCAATCCAGCCCAGAACATCCGCCTCCGCGATGTTATGAAACAACTTGGCACCCAAGAAGAAAAGGAAGAAGCCAAACAGCAACCAACCACCGACGATCCATCCCGCAATATCAGCCTTCGGGATGTTATGAATCAACTTCAAACTGACGAAGAAAAAGAAACGCGTGCAAGTGAACAGTTCCGCCGCCAAAAACTAAAATCAATGCTACGCAACAAGATCAAATACAAACATGACCAGCGAACAGGTTTTAAAGGACTCAAGTCTGGTGGACAGCCCGACATCGAAAATATTGAAGCGATGTTCCAGAACAATCCATACATGATCAAACAAATGGCCAGCGATCCTAAATTCCGCCAGGCAATGAGCGACCCTGAACAGAAAAAGAAATATATGCAACAAATCAATTCCATCATGAAAGAAAGACCCGATATTGTCGATTCTATCGCAAGTAAAATGCCTTCGGATGATGAATAAAGTAGCGTTGAATTTCATAGAAAAAATAGCGGGGTTGTAAATACAAGAGAACAGAATGACTGCATTTCCTGAGAAATTTTGTCTTTTTATTGTCAATCCTAACGAGGATCCGGAAGAATGGTGCCGTCACTTTGTCCGGTGCGTTTCTTTGTTTCCCGAGTTGAAACGGATCACACAAGTCTATAATTTGAGCAATAATACGGGTGGTGGATTTGAAGAAATCGAGTATGTTCCAGCTATTTTAGTCAACAACACGACTCTACTTCAAGCCAATGAAGCTTTCGCCTATTTGAGTCGATTGTGTAAATCGTTTGTCCGAAATAATCCCAACCATCCAGAAAGCCAGGGAATCCTCAATATTCACTTTGATGTCGAATATTTCCTCAAGAACGGGAAATGGAAACCACAAAGCGTTGCGAATCCACGTTCGAGTTCCACTCCTGCCTCCACTTCGACCCCCTCTCCTGTGAAAACAACTCAGATGTTGACTCCTCAACTCCAAAATCCAACTCGAGTGTCACGCAACGATCCTTTTGCTCCCAAGGA
>CAZKFT010000038.1:0-17762 GCA_964552205.1 uncultured Gammaproteobacteria bacterium | reverse complement strand
CACCACCTGCCTCCAGCCACGGGAACAGGGTCGCCCCGAATCCTGGGCGCATCGAAATATTGAAGCCACCGTATCCGTACAGGATGGTCGGCCGGTCACCGTCGAGTTCCAGCCCTTTCCGGTGCACGATGAACATCGGCACCCGGGTCCCATCCTTCGAGGTGTACCAGACCTGCTTGACCTCGATCAGGGAAGGGTCCACCGGGACATCCGGGCGTGCCCACAGGATGCGGTTCCCGCGCCGCAAATCGGTGCGATAGATTGACGAGGGTTCGTTGAAACTGGTGTAGGAATAGAAAATCTCGGTGCGATCCAGCTCGCTCCTGACCCCGACGGAGCCAATGCCCGGCAAGTCGAGATTGCCATGCGAACGACCCTGCCTATCGAAGACCTCCACCTGATTGTGGGCGTTGCGCTCCCAGGTCACCACGATCCGGTCGCGCGTATGCGAGACACCGCTCAACACGGCATCCTCGCGCTCGGCGACGACAACGCGCCAGTTGCTGCGCTCCGGCCGACGCAGGTCCACCGAGATGAGCTGGCCGTTCGGAGCATCGACGGTGGACTGCATAAAGAAGGTATCGCCGATGATGACACCCGATGCAGTGCCCTCCTCTCCAACATACAAATCCTGTCGGACCAGCTCGCCGGTCCGCTGCCAATGCCTGAAGTCGTAGAACCAGAGGTCGTTCGAACTGGTCGAGGTGTAGTACCCGAGTTGCATCCAGCGCGCATCGCGGTCCAGTGAGGCGAAAGGACCCCAGGTGGTCGCCAGCGGACCTTCTCGGTACTGCTCAAACAACAGCGGATCCTGCGTGTGGTGTTCGCCTAGGCGATGCAGTTTGACTTGCCCGGAATAAGGGTCATCCAGGGACCGAAGGCGGCGATACAGGAAGCCGGAGCCATCCGGCAGCCAGTTCACACCACCCACCTTGCCGGGAATCTCATCCGACAACCACCGGCCATCGCTGGTTCTGAGTACATATAGGGTCGTGTTCTCGTCACCTGCCTGATACGTCCCGAAAGCCACCAACTGCCCGTCGCGACTCGGTGAATACCAGGAGAGTGCGGTCAGACCGGACTCATCGAGGGTGTTGACGTTCAGAAGTTCGCGCGGCTCACCATCGGCACCATCGCGTACATACAGTACGGGCTGTGCCTCATTACCCTTGCGCTCGGTGTTGAAGTGCAGTCGCCCGCGCACCGCCGGCAGTCCGACAACGCCGATTTCCATCAGCGGCGTCATGCGCGCTACGAGTGCGGCGCGGTCACTGGCAGCGTCAAGGACACTTCGCGTGTAAGCGTTCTGTTCCATGGACCAGTCCCGTACCCGGCGGTCGAGATCCGGGTCGCCATCCACCTCGGGGGCTGCGCTTCCCTCCAGCCAACGGTAGTTGTCCACGATTTCCGTACCGTGGTAGTTGTTGGTGACAGGAATAGCCTGGGTGACAGGCGGGGCCGCAAATAGGGAAAAGCTGGCGAGAAAGCCAGCAATCATCATCGCGTATCGCAAGTTGTGTACCTCTTACTCGTAACGAAGGGACTCGATGGGGTCGAGCTGAGAGGCTTTGGCAGCAGGCAGGATACCGAACACGATACCGACCGCTGCAGAAAAGCCAACTGACAAGAGGATAGCCCATAACGGTACGTGAGCGGGAGGGAATCCAGGCAACATCACTGCCACCAGGGCGCCGATTCCGTAGCCCAGTGCGATCCCTATCAGACCTCCCAGCAGACACAGCAGGACGGCCTCAATCAGGAACTGGAGCAAGATGTCCGCCCTGCGGGCGCCCAAGGCCTTGAGTATTCCAATCTCGCGCGTGCGCTCGGTCACGGACACCAACATGATGTTCATGATGCCGATGCCCCCGACGAGCAGGGATATCCCGACGATACCGCCGGCCACTGCTGTCACGGTATTGATGATGGCGTTGAACGACTCGGTGAGCTGTTCTGAGGTCTGTACGCGGAAATCATCCGCCTCCCCGGCCTTCAGGTTGTGTTGTTGCCGCAGCACCCTGCGAATGCGGCTTGTCACCTCATCCATCCGGTTCAGGTCATCAACAACGAGCTGGATCTGGATGTCGAATCGCCGAGTCGTACCAAGAAGTCTCTGCATGGTCGAGTACGGCAACAGGATGTAATCGTCCTGCGAGAAGCCCAAGAGCTCGCCACGCGCTTCCATCACGCCAATGATGCGGCACCACTCATCCCCTATGCGGATGAACTCACCCACACCGGATCCGGGAATCTCCAGGTTCTCGATGACATCCACACCGACCAGACAGACCAATCGTCGCCGCTCCTCATCGCTGGGGGAAAAGAAGCGCCCCTGCTGCGGATAGAGTTGATTGACCTCCATCCACGACGCTCCGATACCGACCACCTGCCCCACGAAGGCGCTCTGTGCGCGGTAGCCCACCTGGCTGTTGCGACCTGTCGGGTCATACAACATCGGAGTAATCAGGGATATGCCCTCCACTCGGTGGCGGATAGCGCGTAGATCGTCTTCCGTAAGCCGTGCAAAGCGGCCGCGCATTTGTTGCTGGAATGGCGTGAAGGAGCGAATGGTCACGGAGTTGGAACCAAGACCCTGGAACTGGGCGTTCACCGTATGCGACAAGCCCTGCACAATCGACACCACCGCCACGACGGATGCGACACCGATGATGATTCCGAGTGCCGTCAGCATGGAACGCAGTCCATGTGCGCGGATGGCGATGAATGCGGAGCGCAGGCTTTCCAGGAACAGGTACATCAGGCACGCTCCTGACGCTGATCGGATGCAATCTTTCCATCCGAGAGGCGTACCACCCTGAGGCAGTGGGCTGCAATGTCAGGTTCATGGGTCACGATGATGATGGTCTGACCCTGGCTGTGCAGTTCATCGAACAACGCCATCATTTCCGCCGTGGTCGCCGAATCAAGGTTACCGGTCGGCTCATCCGCCAACAGAATTGCGGGCTTTCCGACCAATGCACGGGCAACAGCGACACGCTGGCGTTGCCCACCTGACAGTTGGTTTGGCAAATGGTCCATGCGATCGGCGAGGCCGACATGTTTGAGTGCGTCCGTCGCCTGACGGCGGCGCTCGGCGATACTCATCCTCCGGTACACCAAGGGCTGCATCACGTTCTGCAAGGCGTTGGCCCGCGGTAACAGATTGAAGCTCTGGAAGATGAAACCAATGTCCTGATTGCGGACAGTCGCCAGCTCGGTGTCGTTCATGTCCGCAACCGCACGGCCATTCAGCATGTAGGTGCCTGTGCTTGGACGGTCTAGGCAACCGATGATATTCATCATGGACGACTTGCCGGACCCCGACGGCCCGATGATGGCGACATACTCGTTTCGCTCGATATCCAAGTCCACCCCGGCCAATGCGTGCACGGTCTGATCGCCCATGTGGTACTCGCGGCGGACTTCACGAAGCTCGATGACCGACATCTATTCGACCGTCACCGACTCGCCATTCTTGAGGTGACGCAGCACACGGAACGGGCCGGAGACGACAGTCTCGCCAACCTCCAAACCTGAAGTGATCTCGATGTGGGTATCCGAGGAAAGCCCCGTCTCCACATCACGCCGCTCCACCTTGCCATCGTCCACCACATACACATAGGTCTTGCCGGTAGCGCTCGCGCCCTCGTCGTCGTAGAGAACAGCCTGCACCGGGACTGCCAAAGCATCCTCGCTGGACTCCGTGTAAATCTCGGCGCGGCAACTCATTCCCGGTCGCACGGCGACCGCTTCGGGAGCGGTGAGTCGGATACGGACTTCAAAACTCAGGTTTTGTTGTCCGGCTGCCCGCTGAGCTGAGGTGGCGATGGTTTCCACAACGCCATTCAAAGCGGTATCGGGGAAAGCCGCCGCGAAAATGGACGCCGTCTGGTTCAACCGCACAGAAGCAATATCCGCCTCATCCACCTGTACCTCGGTGAGCATCACGGAGGTATCCGCGATGACAGCCAGCGTGGAGCCCGGAATGTTGGTCGTCCCGGCGATGACCGCCTCACCCGGCTTCACATCGAGTTTGATGATGATGCCGTCGATGGGGGAGAGGATGCGCGTCTTGGCCAGGTTGTCCCGTGCCTGATCCAGCGACGCCCGTGCCTGCGAGAGTGCCTCCAAGCGGGAACGGAGATCCACCTTGGCGAGATTCAGCTCGTTCTCCGCCGCCTCGAAGGAGTTCGGGTCGATGAGGCCGCGCTCGAACATGTCACGCTGCCGCTGCACTCGCCGCTCGAGGTTCTCCAGCAGCAACTCCTGGCGCTCGATGGCAATCTGCTGCAAGCGGACGTTGGCTTCCTGCTGGTCCACCTGTGCCCGATATTGCTCAGGGTCGAGTGAGACGATAAGGTCACCCGCGGCGACGCGGTCACCCTCCTTCACCGGCACTGACAGCACCTTGCCGATGACCTCGGAACCCAGCTGTACCTCGTCACGGTACGCCAACTGGCCGGATGCGAGAATGGAACTGCGGATGACCTGCGCCTCCACGGTCGCCACTTCGACAACCTTGGCCGAGTCGCTGCGGAACAGCTTCGACGCTAACGGCAGTGCGACCAGCACAACGCCCAATACGATAAAGATGATGGCCTTGCGATTCATCAGGAGATCATCAACGCCCAGATACCGAAGACCAGCACCCACGGAGCGGAAACGATGACAGCCGACTTGACCATGGAACTTCCGGTCCAGCGATTGAAGCCAATGGTCATCAGGACCAGCATCCAGATATTGGTCAGGCTCAGCGCGTTGCCCCAGTTGAACCATGCGCTACCCGTTTCTGCATGGATAAACAGGTTCTGGAAGGACAGCGCATTGAGCTGGTCCTGTGCGAGCTGGTTGGAATCCGCCATGAGGATGACAATTACCATACCTATAGACGCGAAGATGCCGACGAATGCCGTCCATGTGGAGAACGAGAACCACTGCCCATAGCCGATGGATGGGTCACCAGCGACCTTGTTGACCAGGTTGAGGTATCCCGACTGGATGGCGAAGATCAGGAAGGTGAACACCACAACTGCTATAGCCCCGAACAAACTGCTCTTGACCGGCGACATGAAGCCGCGAATGGCGTCGCCCATGGCTGCCGCAGTATCGGCGTCAGGTGCGTCCTGCGTGGCGACGCGGATGGTATCGTCAATCAACCACTCAAAGTCCACCCAGTTGAAATAGAAAAGGAAGCAGGCGATGGGTAGCAGGATGATGATGGCCAACGGTGTCCAGAACCAGCGTGGATGCTTTTTGACCTCTTCCATGGCTTTGCCCGGCGCGGCAATGATGTCGACCATGGCATTGGTGACGGAGTAGTTTTCGGTTGTCATTGGTGGATCCCCCTGGGTGAATGGTCGAAATATATCGGACTGATGCCCGAATCACTCATCTACAAACTCGAAGATGTCCTCGATTCTGCAATCGAATAGCTTCGCCAGGCGGAAGGCCGTCGGCAGAGCCGGGTCATATTTCCCTTTTTCGATGGCGTTAATGGTCTGGCGGGAGACGCCGAGACGGTCAGCGATGTCCTGCTGTGTCCAATCGCGGCCTGCGCGCAGCACCTTGAGCGAATTCTTCACTGATAGTGCTTCCACACCAGCACATGGATGCCGCTCCAAGCCCCCATGGACAGCGCGCCCCACCAGATGGGATTGATCGCGGGCACACCGACAAAGGCCTCGAGAATGCCCCAACCGATGGTGATGCCAGCGAACAGCACCAACGCGGCGACGCCCGAAATGGCCGCAGAGCGTTGCTCCAACTCGTCTCCCTTGAGGGCGTTCCAGATGGCCGCAGCAAACAGGACTGCTACTCCAGAGAGGGGAACGACTGCGACCAACCAACGCCATACACCGTCCTCAGGCACCAGTTTTAGAAGGATGACACCCACCCAGACAGTCAACATGTAGAACATCGCTGACAGGAAAACGGTCAGGGTTCGCTTCTTCTTTGAGGTCATTCGCATGCTCCAAGTCAAATATTAGCGACAGAATGTAAAGCATCCTTTACCTTATGTCAAGCACCCTATAAAACCTCAGTCAGACCTGACCGGTGTCATAGTCGGCCCCGCAGGGCTTGGCGACACTGCCAACATGGCGCACTTGGTAATGCAAAAGTTGCATGAGGACCACGGCAATTTCCGACGACTGTTGGACCTGATGGAGCGCGAACTGGACGCAAGTGAGCCGTCGCTCATTGTGCTGCGGGATGCCATGCACTACTTGGTCAATTACGCAGATTACTTCCACCATCCACTCGAAGACTTGGTATTCGCACGGGTGACCAAGCACGATCTGGCCATCGCAGCAATCATTGAAAAGGTGGAGATGGAGCACCATACCCTGCCGGCGCTTGGGCGGGAGCTGTTGGTGGCATTCGCCGCTGGTCGCGACTGCGTGACCCCACAGTGGGAGACGCTGTCAGCTCGTGCCCGTGCCTATGCCGATCGCTTCCACCGCCACAAGGAACGCGAGGAAGCCGAAATCTTTCCCGTCATCAAAACGGTATTGACCGATGCCGACTATCTAGCGGTTCAACGTGAGGCAAAGTGGCGCGAGGACCCACTATTTGGTCGGCACGTTGCCGCCGGGTACCGGTCGGTGCTGGAAAGGCTCTCGTGAATGGTGGCTATGGGTGGACTCGAACCACCGACCTCAGCATTATGAGTGCCGCGCTCTAACCAGCTGAGCTACATAGCCAAATCAGGAAGGGAGCGAATTCTATCAGACGTTGAAGCGGAAGTGGACCACATCCCCTTCCACCATCGGGTATTCCTTACCTTCGAGGCGCCACTTGCCGGCTTCCTTGGCCCCGGCCTCCCCGCGATAACGGATGTAGTCTTCGTAAGCAATGACCTCAGCGCGAATGAAGCCCTTCTCGAAATCCGTGTGAATCACCCCGGCGGCCTGGGGTGCCGTAGCACCCTGCTTGACTGTCCAGGCGCGGACTTCCTTCTCGCCGGCCGTGAAGAAAGTCTGTAACCCCAGTAGCGTGTACGCGGCGCGAATCACACGGTCCAGTCCGGATTCTTCCAGTCCGAGATCCTTCAGGAACTCGGCTTTGTCCGCTTCTTCAAGTTGGGCAATCTCCGCTTCGATGGCCGCGCAAACCGGCACGACCTGCGCGCCCTCCGCTACCGCATGTGCTTTCACTCGGTCCAGCAGGGGATTGTTCTCGAAGCCACCATCTTCAACATTCGCGATATAGAGCGCCGGTTTCGCGGTAAGCAGGTGCAACTCACGAAGCAGCACGCGCTCTTCGGGCGTGAGCCCGGCCGCTCGCACCGGCTTACCTGCATCGAGAACGGCTTTGACCTTCTCGTACACCGCCACCCGTGCAAGCAATTCCTTGTCGCCGGATTTCGCCTGACGGGATACCCGTTGCAGGGCGCGTTCCACCGTGTCCATGTCCGCCAGTGCGAGTTCGGTGTCGATGACCTCGATGTCGGAAATCGGGTCCACGCGGCCGGCGACATGGATGACATCGTCATCCTCGAAACACCGCACCACATGCGCAATGGCATCCACTTCACGGATGTGCGCGAGGAACTTGTTGCCCAGCCCCTCGCCCTGGGAGGCGCCGGCGACCAACCCCGCGATGTCCACGAACTCGATGGCTGTGGGCAGGATGCGCTCGGGTTTCGCGATCTCGGCCAGCGCCTGCAGACGCGGGTCGGGAACACCGACCACGCCGACATTCGGCTCGATGGTACAGAACGGATAGTTCTCAGCAGCGATGGCCGCTTTGGTCAGTGCGTTGAAGAGTGTGGACTTGCCGACATTCGGCAGGCCGACAATCCCGGTTTGGATGGGCATTAAATGCTCCTGATCATTCGCGGCCAGAGGGCCGCTCCCACGGTGTTATGCACGACGGTTCAGAACTTCCATGACGCGCTCCGTGCCGCGCTCGTCGAACAGCTTGGGTATCTGTTCCAGTGCTGCGTTGATGGCGCCCTTGATGGCCTCCTCATCATCCGAGGAGGGACGCTTCAGTACCCAATCCAGCACTTCAGAGTCACCGCGCGCATTTCGCGGATGACCTATGCCTACGCGCAGGCGCAGAAACTCCGCGCTGATGTGGCTGCTGATATCGCGCAAGCCGTTGTGACCGCCATGACCGCCACCAACCTTCAGCCGCACGGTTCCCGGCTCAAGATCCAGGTCGTCATGCGCGACCAATACCTGACCCGGCTCGACCTTGTAGAAATTGGTCAACGCCTGAACCGCCTGACCGCTGCGGTTCATGAAAGTCATCGGTTTCAGAACTCTCACCGACTCCCCCGCCACTTTGATCAACGCGGTCTCGCCGTGGAATTTGCTCTCGGGGCTGAAGCTACCTCCGAACTCGCGAACTAGGGCGTCAACAAACCAGAACCCGGCGTTGTGCCGGGTTCCGGTGTATTCGGGCCCGGGGTTGCCGAGCCCTACAATGACGGCCAGCGCGGAGATGTTTACTTCTCCTCGCCCTCGTCCTCGTCGTCGGTCTCACCCAGGACTTCCGGTGCTGCCGGCGCTTCCGGAGCGTCTGTCGAGAGGTCTTCTTCAGACGTGACGCGGGCATGGTGCAATGACACGACCGGCTGGTCATGGTCATGCACATCGCCGTGCATCAAGGCCACCAAGACCACACCTTCTGGCAGCTTGAGGTCGGTCAGATGGTAGGCATCGCCCACCTTCATATCGCCGCAATCCACTTCGATGTACTCAGGCAGGTGCTTGGGCAGACACTCAACCTCGACTTCGATGAGGTGATGCGAGATCACGCCGCCATCGGTCTTCACGCCCGGCGAGGTCTTCTCGTTCAGGAAGTGCAGCGGGACGTGGACACGAACCTCACGATCCGCCATCACGCGCAACAGGTCGACATGCATGATGACCGGCTTGATGGGGTGACGTTGAAGGTCCTTGAGCAGGGCCTGCTCGTCCTTGCCGCCGAGCTTCACGGTCAGGATGTGCGAATAGAAAGCCTCATGTTCGAGGCTCCGCAGCATCTCGTTGTGGTCCAGGGTGATAGCCTCGGGGGTCTTGTCACCACCATAGATAATGCCGGGCACGCGGCCGGCGCGACGCAGGCGGCGGCTCGCACCCTTGCCCTGATCGTCACGCTTTTCGGCGTTCAATACGAAATCAATAGCCATTTCATTTCTCCAAGTTTTGACAGCATAAACCGGCGCCGCGACCAGCACCGGTACCATTCGCGGTCAGTCCATGTACAAGGAGCTGACCGATTCCTCATCGGCGATGCGTCGCATCGTCTCTGCCAAGATGCCGGCAATGCCGAGCTGGCGGATACGACCGCATGCCGCGGCTTCGGGACGGAGCGGAATGGTGTCGGTCACCACCAACTCGTCGAGCACCGATGCCTCGATGTTCTTTATTGCAGGCCCGGACAACACCGGGTGCGTGATGTAGGCGACGACCTTGGTCGCACCGTCATCTTTCAATGCTTTCGCCGCGAGACACATCGTGCCCGCGGTATCCACCATGTCGTCAATCATGACGCAGGTGCGGCCTTCGACATTGCCGATGATGTTCATCACCTTGGCCTCGTTGGGGCGCGGGCGGCGCTTGTCGATGATCGCGAGATCCGCGTCATCCAGCTGCTTCGCCAGTGCTCTTGCGCGCGCCACGCCACCGATATCCGGCGACACGACCACGAGGTCGTCGTACTTCTGCTTCCAGATATCGCCCAACAAGACCGGCGATGCGTACACATTGTCCACTGGGATATCAAAGAATCCCTGAATCTGGTCAGCGTGCAAATCCACCGTCAGCAAGCGGTCGATACCCGACCCCACCAGCATGTTCGCGACCAGCTTGGCCGTGATCGGCACCCGCGCCGCACGTGGGCGTCGGTCCTGCCGTGCATAGCCGAAATACGGCACCACCGCGGTGATACGCGCAGCCGACGAACGGCGCATCGCATCAGCCATCACCAACAACTCCACAAGGTTGTCGTTGGTTGGCGCACATGTGGACTGCACCAGAAAGACATCTCGGCCGCGGACGTTTTCCAACACCTCGACCATGATCTCGCCATCGCTGAACTGCCCGATGTGCGCCTTGCCCAGCGACAACTTCAGGTGCGTCGCGATTTCCTGTGCCAGTTGCATGCTCGCGTTGCCCGCGAACACCACCATGCTGCTGTCACGCATATCGGCTCCTGTTTGGCTGGGGCGCCAGGATTCGAACCTGGGAATGACGGGATCAAAACCCGTTGCCTTACCACTTGGCTACGCCCCAAATAGTGGTGACCGGTTCAAACCTCTCGCTACGAACCCGGCCCAATCCCCCGGCATCGAAGCGAGTACCGTCTCTGCCTGTTCCCGTGAAGCAAATTCCGCGTACACACACGACCCCGTTCCGGTCAGTCGGCCCTTGCCGACATCGTCCAGCCAGTCCAGCGCCGCCGCCACCTCAGGGTAGTGCGCGCGGACCACCGGCTCGAAATCGTTGCGTCCACCGCCCGAAACAAAGTCGCGTATTGTCATTCGCGGGGAATCCCTTGTCAATTCAGGCCTCTGGAACAATTCGCCGGTGGGGATATTCACGCCCGGGTGAACCACCAGATACCACGGTTCCGGGAGGTCGATGGGGGTGAGCCGGTCCCCTACGCCCTCGGCCCAGGCAGCGTGGCCGAGCACGAAAACCGGCACATCTGCGCCCAAAGTCAGCCCAAGCGCCGCAAGGCGGCTACGCTCCCACCCCAGTCGCCACAAGCGGTCCAGCGCGACCAGCACGGCGGCGGCGTCCGAACTGCCACCGCCAAGGCCACCGCCTGCCGGAATGCGCTTGTCCACATCCAGGGTCACGCCGTGGCTGACGCCGCTCGCTTCCCGCAGGGCAAGGGCAGCGCGCACCGTCAGGTCGTCCTCGGGAGCCAAGCCTTCAAGGCCACCCGTGCGGACAATCTCGTCGTCGTCCCTGGGAGAAATCTGGATGCGGTCACAGAAATCGATGAACTGAAACACCGTCTGCAGCTCGTGGTAGCCATCATCGCGCCTACCGACGATGTGCAGGAAAAGGTTCAGCTTGGCGGGTGCGAAGACTTCAATCATGGTGTTCCCAACGGTCGATGATCAGCCGTACCCGGGTGCCATCCCGCTCAGCAACCACGATGCCGGGCACAATCTGCCCACCGCGCTCCGAATAGCGTGGGTAGCTCACCGACCAACCGGATTGGACCATGCGCACCATACGCCCCGCTTCGTCCAGTTCCAATGCGTGGGTTTTCACGTCTGGCACCGGCACGCCCAATACCCACCAGCGCATTGCCGTCACTGGCACCTCCACGCCAAGAAAGTGCGCAAGCTCGATGTCCGGGTCTGTGGTCAGGAAGTCCGTGCCGTCAGAGGCCTGTACACGCACGGAGTCAGCATCGCCCTGAATCAACAGGGTGCCAGCGCCCAAAGGCGCGAGAAAGCGCAAATCCATGGTTGTACCGCGCTGTTCCCAACTGACCGTACCGTTCCAACCGCGTCCATCGTTTGAAAGGGCGCTTCGACCACGCAATGTCCAAGCGTCAATGTTGGCAAACAGTGCCTGTCGCTCGGCGAAAGCCACCTCCGGAGCACTGCCATCACCGACCGGCGGTACTGCGCGCGGCAAGGTCTGACACCCGGCGAGCACGAGAACCGCGAACAGCAATACGATTCGACTACTCATCACCCTTGAGCCGCTGCAAGGTTTCGACCAACACCGAATGATCGGCATCGACAGCCGCGGCCTCTTCCCAGACTGCCTCCGCAGCGTCGCGATCCCCAAGCTTCCAGAGGACTTCGCCAAGGTGTGCGCCCACTTCAGGATTCTTCATTAGCTCCCAGGAACGCGCGAGCCAAATGCGGGCTTGCTCAAGTTCGCCCAGACGATACAACACCCAACCCTTACTATCGATGAACGCCGCGTTGTCGGGCTCCTGCTCCACGGCACGTTCGATGAGCGCTCGGGCCTCATCCCACTGCGAGGCATCACCGCGGTCCGCGAGAACATACCCAAGTGCGTTCTGCGCCTCGGCATTGTCCGGCAACAGTTCGTTCACCCTGCGCAGGTCTTCAATGGCACCTGCAATCTGCCCCAGGCGTTCGCGTGCGAGGGCGCGGGTGTAAATTAGGCCCGGGTCTTCCGGAAAGTGTTGGATAGTCTCGTCGAACACCGCCATGGCGTCCTCATCCTGCCCTGCTCGCATGAGGAGCTCGGCTTCGATGCGATACAAACGTAGGCGCTCCGCCGGTTGGTCCGCGCGTAGCAGTGCGAGGCGTTCGCGTCCCTCGTCGTACTGTCCCAGACGGAACAGCATTTGTGCGGCCTTGACCCGCGCGGTGTGCCGGTTGTCCCCGAACTCCACGCCATCGAACCACTCGAATGCCGACTGCCAATCCTCGCGAAGTTCATACACACCGCCAAGGTAGAAGGGCACATCGTGGCGGCGGACAGGGTCCGCGAGGAGTGCCCGGAAATGCGGCTCTGCAGCATCCACATCGCGTTGCTGCAATAGCAACAACGCCAGCGTCCAGCGCGCATCGAGATAGGCCGGGGCCTGCTCGACAACTTCCTCAAGATTCGCACGGGCTTCGTCAAAGCGCCCCAAATTCAGGTACAGGCCGGCCAGCGTGAATCGCAGTGACGGGTCGTCCGGGTTCTCCTCAACGACTGCGTGCATCAGCGCAAGCCCGCGTTCCTCGTCGCCCGACAGTGTCAGGATGCGCGCCTCCAGCATCGCCGCCTGCGACGAGTCCGGGTCGAGTATGCGTGCGCGTGCGACCGCGCGCCTGGCGACTTCCTGGTCTTCCGCACGCAAGGCTGCCAGTGCGGTGACCTCCCAAGCGGTAGCAACATCGTGGCGACGCACCACGCGCAGCATCAGCTCGACAACGGCTTCACGATCTTCCTCGTCCAGCAATAATCGACCGAGTGACCGGAACGCGGAGTCCTCGGGTGCCCCCCACATCTGCAGCAACGCGGCTGTCAGTCGGTGTGCGCTCGCAAGATCACCGCTTCGCAAGGCTGCGACCAACTCTCCCTCGTGTGGTCGGGTGTCATCCTCGACCAAGGACGCCCATCGTCGAGCGGCACGCATGGCTTCGAGATAGCGTTCGGTGTGTATGGCAAGTCGGGTCGCCTGCTCCGCCACCGCAGGGTCCTCGGACAGGGTCATGGCCGCCATATAGGCATCAGTGGCAGCCGGGTAGTCGCGCTGGTTGAGCGCGATATCACCGATGGTCAAGTGGTAGTTGATGGCGGACTCGGGGCTGCTGAAACCCTCCAACGCCTCAGTTTGTCCCTCTATGACGGGCGTACTGGCGCAGGCGGCCAAGAGCAGAAAAAGCGGAAGAATGGCAAGGCGAAGTGTCATGACTCTGGCAGTTGCGGACAGGAGTGCCGATAATAGCGCATACATTTGCCGCGGTCGCATTCATGTCGATTTTCGTACTAGGAATCAACCACAAGACCGCGCCCGTCGAGATCCGCGAGCAGATGACTTTCAGCCCGGACCAGCTTCCGCTGGCACTGGGCGAACTGCGTGAGCTTCCGGGCATCGACGAGGCCGTGGTCGTATCAACCTGCAACCGCACCGAGGTGTGGAGCGTTATGTCTGCGCCCGACACATCGGTACTGCGGTCATGGTTCGGGCGTTACCGCGCCATTGACGATGCGCGCCTCCGGGAGTGTGTGTATGGGGTGGAGGGGCCGGAAGCTGTCCGACACCTGTTCCGGGTGGCCTGTGGCCTGGACTCGCTGGTGCTGGGCGAACCGCAGATTCTGGGCCAGCTCAAACAGGCCTACCGATGCGCCGTCGAAGAGCACGCGGCAGGCGCCGTGCTGTCGCGCGCCTTCCAGCACGCCTTCACCATCGCCAAACAGGTCCGTACCGACACCGGTATCGGCGCGAGCCCGGTGTCGGTCGCTTATGCAGCAGTCAGCCTGGCGCGGCAGATCTTCGCCAACTTCAATAGCCATTCCGCGTTGCTGATCGGTGCCGGCGACACCAT
Organism: uncultured Gammaproteobacteria bacterium; assembly: GCA_964552205.1. Lineage (GTDB taxonomy): Bacteria > Pseudomonadota > Gammaproteobacteria > Natronospirales > JAIVGZ01 > JAIVGZ01. The sequence continues at coordinate 3,772 of CAZKFT010000038.1, read as the reverse complement.
CGAACTCACAGCCCGCCATCTGCGTGCGAACGGTATCGGTCGTATGCTCATCGTCAACCGTAGCGTGGAACGCGCCCAGGACATCGCAACGCAGTTCAACGCTCTGGCGGCACCGTTGGACGCGCTCAATGCACATCTCGCTGATGCGGACATCATCATTTCGGCGACGGCGAGCCCAACACCGGTGCTGACCGTTGCCCACATGAAGGCCGCGCTCTCCAAACGCAAACACCGGCCGGTATTCATTGTGGACGTCGCAGTACCACGCGATGTCGAGGCCGCAGTCGGTGACCTGGAGGATGTGTATCTGTATTCAGTCGACGACCTCAAAGGTGTTATCGAAGATGGGATGCGATCGCGACGAGAAGCCGCTGAGGAGGCAGAGCGCATCATCGACCTGGGTGTCGCGCACTTCACCGGCGTGTTGCGCACACTGGATGCCGTGGACACCATTCGCACACTGCGCGACCGTGCGAGTGGTGCGCGAGACGAAGCATTGGATGAGGCGACGCGGATGCTGGCACGCGGTGATGCGCCGGAACAGGTGCTGCACTGGCTGGCCCACACGCTCACCAACAAGCTGATGCACCAGCCCACTGTCCACCTCCGTGATGCCAGTTTCCAGGGTGACCGCGAGACCCTATCTGCTGCGCGTCGGCTTCTTGGGATTGCGGACGAGCAATGAAGGACTCCATACGCGCCAAACTCGAGCAACTGGTCTCCCGCTTCGAGGAACTGTCCGCATTGCTCGGGGATGCGGGCACCATTGCCGACCAGAACAAGTTCCGAGCCTATTCGCAGGAATACTCGCGCCTTGAACCGGTCATGGATGTGTTCGCACGATGGAACGCCGCCAATGACAATCTGTCTGCCGCGCAGGACATGCAGCGTGATGCTGACCCATCGGTGCGGAAGATGGCAGAAGACGAGATCCGCGACAGCAAGGCGGACCTCGAGAAACTCGGCGCTGAGCTGCAACTGCTGCTGCTTCCGCGTGATCCTCATGATGACTCCAACATCTTCCTGGAAATTCGGGCAGGAGCCGGTGGTGATGAGGCGGGATTGTTTGCAGGCGTATTGTTCCGGATGTACACGCGGTATGCCGAGGCCCAGGGTTGGAACATCGAGATTCTCTCCGAGCACGAAGGTGAACATGGCGGGTACCGCGAGGTCATCGCCCGCATCATCGGACACGGCGCCTATTCCAAACTGAAGTTCGAGTCGGGCACCCATCGCGTGCAGCGCGTACCCGCCACCGAGGCGCAAGGGCGCATCCATACTTCAACCTGTACGGTGGCGGTCCTGCCCGAAGTGGAGGAAGTGGAGTCGGTTGATATCAACCCCGCGGATTTGCGCATTGATACCTTCCGCTCCTCCGGCGCGGGCGGGCAGCATGTGAACAAGACCGATTCGGCCATTCGCATCACCCATTTGCCTAGCGGCATCGTGGTCGAGTGCCAGGACGAACGTTCACAGCACAAGAACCGCGCACGGGCCATGTCACTGTTGTCGGCGAAGCTGCTGGCAGGTGAGCGGGAAAAAGCGGAGAAGGCGCAGCAGCAGGAACGGCGTCTGCAGGTGGGCACGGGGGACCGTTCTGAACGCATCCGTACCTATAATTTCCCGCAGGGCCGCGTCACCGACCACCGCGTCAACCTGACGCTGTACCAGATTGACGACATCGTCGGCGGCAACCTGGACCCCGTCATCGGGCCGTTGCTCGCCGAACACCAGGCCGACCTCCTCGCCTCGCTCGCGGATTAACCATTGTCATCGCGGCCCGTGGGCCGCTCCCACGCCGGCTTGACCTTCACGTGGGAGCGGCCCTCTGGCCGCGAAAGCTTGGTGTCAGCAACCAGCTTTAGCCACGCCGGCTGCGCTTTAGTCACGACGCGTACGCGACGATGTCTCAGGTAGCTCTGCGACCTAGTCCCGTGTCGCGTACGCTCATTGTTCCTCAAGCGCGCCGCCGTGGCGTTTCCCCCCGTGGGAGCGGCCCTCTGGCCGCGAATTATCCGCTTTGGCACGGAGGCTTGGATCTTGGATGTAGGAGCGGTGCTTTGCACCGCGAATGGCTCCAAGCTCATCATAGTCGCGGTGCAAAGCACCGCTCCTACATTCGCGGCCAGAGGGCCGCTCCCACGGGTTGGGCCGCTCCCACGGGATTGGTTACGCGAGGGCCTGTTCTAGATCGGCGATGATGTCAGCGAGGTCTTCGATGCCGACCGACAGTCGGATCAGGGTGTCGGAGATGCCAAGCTCGGCACGCACCTCCGCCGGAACGGAGGCGTGCGTCATGATGGCTGGATGATTCACCAGCGACTCGACACCACCCAGACTCTCGGCCAGCGCGAACACCTCGAAGCGCTCCAATGCGCGCCGTGCTTCCGGCAAGCCGCCCTTGATATCGAAACTCACGATGCCACCGAAGCCGCACATCTGCTTCTTCGCCAGTGCGAACTGCGGGTGTGACTCAAGACCGGGGTAGATCACCCGACTGACCTTGGGGTGCTTCTCCAACCACCGTGCGACTTCCAGCGCCGTCTCGCAGTGACGCGTCATGCGCAGTGGCAGCGTTTTCAAACCACGCAGCGCCAGGAAGGCGTCGAATGGCCCCATGACTGCGCCCACCGAGTTCTGCAGGAAATACAACTTCTCTGCGAGCGCATCATCACCCGTGACCAGGACACCACCGACCATGTCGGAGTGCCCGTTCAGGTACTTGGTGGCCGAATGCATGACGATGTTGAAGCCATGGTCCAGCGGTCTGTGCACCGCAGGCGTGGCGAAAGTGTTGTCGCACACCGCCAGGATGCCGTGCTCTTTGGCGATGGCCGCGATGGCGGACAAGTCCGCCAGTTTCAGCATGGGATTGGTCGGGGTCTCCACCCAGATCATGCGCGTACGGTCGGTGATGGCGGCTTCCACGCGACTGGCATCGCTCATGTCCACATAACTGAATTTCAGACCGGCAGAGCGCTCCCGCACCCGCGTGAACAGACGGCGCGTGCCGCCGTAGAGATCATCCATGGCGACCACATGGTCACCGGTATCCAGCAGGTCCAAGAGCGTCGCCGTGGCTGCCAGCCCGGAGGCGAAAGCCAGTCCGTGTTTGCCACCTTCCAGATCGGCGATGCAACGCTCGAAGGCCATGCGGGTCGGGTTCTGTGTCCGCGAATACTCGTAACCCTTGTGCTCACCCGGGCTGGATTGGACATACGTGGAGGTCGCGTAAATCGGCGGCATGATGGCGCCAGTCGAAGGGTCCGGAGACTGACCTGCGTGGATGGCCCGCGTTGCAAAGCCGCTGTGTTTCGTCTTGTCGCTCATCAGCCTTGTTGCCTCCGCCATACCAACCAGTCACTGCGGGTCACCAGACCTGCAAATCCACCGTCATGCATGACAACGACGGTGGGCTCTTTCTCCAGGGCGGCTTCAAGTTCCGCCTGCGTCGCGCTGGAGTCCAGCGTTGGACAATCCACCCGCATCGCTTTCCCGACAGGGTCTGTCAGGCCAGCGCCTTCCTTCAGCGCCTGCATCATGGAGCGCTCATCCACCAAGCCGATGTAGCGGCCTTCGTCCATGACCGGCAACTGCGACAGACCGTTGTCACGCATACGCAACTGCGCGGAGGTCATCGGCTCCTGCTTGCCGATGACAGTTGTGCCCTTTTCCGCATGCGGGCGCGCCACGAAGTCACGCAGATCACCGTGCAACTTCTTCTGCAGGAATCCGCGGTCAATCATCCAGAAATCATTGAACATCTTGGAGA
>CAZKFT010000037.1:11884-18022 GCA_964552205.1 uncultured Gammaproteobacteria bacterium | reverse complement strand
TGCGGAGCGATTCGATATCCATCCCGGGCAACGGTCGCAGATCCAGCTGCAGCTCGCAGCTGGGGCAGATTCGGTTCGGGTTGTCGCCGCCATGGATATGCCCGAAGTTCATCGTCGGCACAGGCACCATGAACTGCGCGTCGCTGTGCTTCGCTTGGAGCTCTGTTCGCCACGCAGTCAGCGCATCCATCACCAACTGCATTCCTTCTATGGCATTCAGACCCAAGGCCGGGTTGCTGGAATGCCCTGAGTGGCCGATGACCCGAATTGCTTCCATCATGATGCCCTTGTGGGCACGCACCGGGCGCAAGCCTGTGGGCTCGCCGATGAGCGCGTGTCGAGGACTGGAGGTGCCGGCCGTCGTCAACGCCCGCGCCCCGCTCATGGTGGACTCCTCGTCTGCGGTGGCGACGAGAATCAGTGGTGCAGCCAGTGACTTCGCTTCCAGCAATCGCAAAGTGTCCAGCACCAGGGCAAAGAACGACTTCATATCCGCCGCACCTAGGCCATAAACACGGTCGTCTGCGAAGGTGGCGCGGAACGGGTCGTGGTTCCACAGTCCGTCATCCCACGGGACGGTGTCGGTATGTCCGGCAAGGAGCAAGCCACCGTGCCCAGTGCCAAGGGTTGCGACCAAGTTGTACTTCCCGGGCGCACCCTCGATGGCGTCCACGCTGGTGTCAAAGCCGAGTGCCGCGGTCCATTCCGCCAGCAGCTCAATGACCGGGAGGTTGCTGCTGTCATGAGCAGGTATCATGCTGCTGACGGACGGTGCCGCCAGAAGTTGGTCGAGCATATGCTCGAGGGAAGGCAGGGAATGTCGTGACATGGCGTGGATTCTGGACCGGGGTTTACGAGGCTGCAAGTTTGGAGGTGCAATGACCATCGTCGAGGGTTGGTTGGAAGAAGCGATGCGCAAGCCGTCGCCGAACCAGGATGCTCGGCTGCCGGGCGTTGATGTCACCCTGATTGTGGTGCACGGAATCAGTCTGCCACCCGGTGAATTCGGTGGCCCCTGGGTTGAGGCGCTCTTTACCAACTCCTTGCCACCCGATGCACATCCCTATTTCGCCCACCTTCAGTCGGTTCGGGTGTCTTCGCATCTTTTCATCCGTCGTGACGGCACCATCATGCAGTTCGTGCCATTCGACGCGCGCGCATGGCACGCGGGGGCGTCCAGCTGGAATGGCCGGGCAGGTTGCAATGACTTTTCTGTCGGTATCGAATTGGAAGGTTGCGATACGGTTCCCTATGCTACTCCACAGTACGATGCCCTGAATCGTGCGATCGCCGCCCTCATGCAGGCGTACCCGGGAATCGGACAAGAATCCGTGGTGGGACATAGTGATATCGCCCCGGGGCGCAAGACGGACCCAGGCCCGGCCTTCGACCGCTCACGCATGACTTGCAACTTCCCCGTATAAGCCTTTTACTTGGCCCCATGAACTTCATTGCCTTGGTCATCAGCTTGTTGCTCGAGCGCCTGCTCGGCGAGCACACTCACTTGCGTGACCCGAAGTGGTTTCACGGGTATAGCGCGTGGCTGAGGGGTGTCATCGGACATCAATCGTCCTGGAACGGGCCTGTTGGACTTCTCTTGTTGGTGGGGCTTCCTACGGCAGCGGTCGGTATTGTTTATCACTTGCTGGGAGGCGCACTACTCAGTCTGTTCGCGCTGCTGTTCAGCATTGCCGTATTGCTGTTCTCGCTCGGCCCAAGCGACCTGGATGCGGAAGCGACGTCTTATATCGAAGCGGTGGAAGCTGGAGATGAGGAACGCGCCGCGGGTATCGCGAAAACCATTGCTGGCGAGCCCATGCTCGCCCAGGCCGGGCGCAGGGATCGGCAGGTGGCAGAGGCAGTTCTCGTCCAGTTCAACGAACGCATCTTCGCGGTCCTCCTCTGGTTCGTGGTGTTGGGTCCGATGGGTGCCATCCTATACCGCGTGACGAGTTTGGCGCGGCAACACGGGTCCGTGGAGGACGAAGGCGAGTTCGCAAGCGCCGCGGTGCGCTTGCAGGGGATCCTCGACTGGGTGCCCTCCAGATTGATCGCCTTGGGTTTCGCGCTGGCGGGCAGTTTCGAGGATGCCGTCACTGACTGGAAGGCCTACTACGAACGCAAGGCCGAGCATTTCTGGCAGATGAACGCCGACATCATCGTTGCCACAGGGCGGGGCGCACTGCGATTCGGGGAAATTGGGGACGCCGACGATACCCAAGGCCCGGCCCGAGTCCGTTCGGCATTGGCTCTGGTGCTGCGCACACTCATCGTATGGGTGGTTCTATACGGATTGGTTACCATCGCCGGGTTTGCATTCTGACCTGATGCGCGTGCTGCTGATTGCCTTGTGCCTGGCCGCTCCACCGGCCACCGGTTCACCCCTGTACGACGACCGCGGCCAACCGCTTCCGGACGCCGCCACTTCACGTATCGTCACACTGTCGCCCCACCTTGCAGAGCTGGTGCATCAGTCCGGTGCAGGATCGAAGCTCGTCGGCACGGTGGCTTATAGTGACTATCCCGCGGCGGTGATGGACCTCCCCCAGGTTGGGGATGCATTCCGAGTTGACCTCGAACGGTTGGTTTCGCTCAACCCGGATGTCGTGATTGCCTGGATGGGGGGCAACCCCATGACCGTCATCGAGGAAATCGAGCGCCTTGGCATCCCGGTGGTGGCGCTGAGTACCAGCTCCCTTGCCGACATTGCCCGTCACATCCGCCTTATCGGCGCCCTTGGTGGAGAACGCGAAGTCGCTGAACTTGTTGCCAAGCAATTCGAGACTCGGCTGGCGAACATCAGGGCCCGCCACGAGCAGCTCGTAGAAGTCCGGGTGTTCTACCAGATATCAGCGAGGCCGCTTTACACCATCGGAGGTCGTCACTCGCTCAACGACGCCATCGAGATTTGTGGTGGGCGCAACGTCTTCGACGATCTGGATGCATTGGCGCCAGTGGTGACGACAGAAGCTGTTTTGGGGGCCAACCCACAGGTCATCACTGGTGGGGTGTTTCCATTCCCTGCCGATGATCCTGGCGCGTTGTCAACATGGCGTCGTTGGTCCCGCATAGACGCGGTCCGCGACAACCACCTCTATCAGCTGGATGCCAGCACCATGGGCCGGCCGACGCCCCGCATCTTGGACGGTGTGGACATGCTTTGCGAAAGAATCAACCGAGCGCGTCAGCGCTGACCGCCGCGCCACATCACCTCGCTTCCGGATTCCGAACGCGCCATGACGCGAGCCATGACGAACAACAGATCCGACAAGCGGTTCATGTAGTGAACCAAGCTGACGCCGACGGTTTCCTCGCGTGCGAGGGTAATAATTCGTCGCTCAGCGCGGCGGCATACAGCTCGCGCCAGATGACAAGTCGCCGCCGCCTGACCGCCGCCGGGAAGGATGAACTCCTTCAGAGGAGGGAGGTTTTCGTTCAAGGCATCCAGTGTGTTTTCCAGACGGGTTACCCGTTCAGCATCCACCATGGTCATGCCTGGCACGCACAGTTCTCCGCCGACATCGAACAAGTCATGCTGAATCGCCACCAAGGGCTCGCGCAACTCGTCAGGTAACGTCTGGCACGCCAGGATCATGCCGACGATGCAATTCAATTCATCCACCGTGCCATAGGCCTCGACCCGACCATGGTCCTTGCTGGTGCGTGAGCCATCGCCCAAGCCCGTGCTACCGTCATCGCCGGTTCGCGTATAAATCTTGCTGAGTCGATTGCCCATGCTGTCAGTGTGCCATATAGCGAACACGCAGGAACGCTGACTGCCCCGCCTGCGGGAACCCCAAGGCCGTTTCGTAGTCACGATCCAGGGCATTCTCGATGCGAAGGTCCACGCTCCAGTTCGGGTTGGGGCGCCATTGGGCGTGGAGGTTGAGCAGCATGTACCCGCCGATGTAGTCGGTGCTGAAGCCGGAATCTTTTCTCCGCGATGTCAGCAATATGTCGGCACCCAGTGTGACTTCCGGATTCGGAGTGAACGCCAGTGCAGAGGTGGCACTACGCCGCGCTCGGCGTGGGAGCGGCTCGCCGGTCAGTACATCCAGGGTGTCCTGCAGCACTACCGACTGCCGCCAGGTCCACTGGCCAAGATCCAGCAGATGGGTGAGCTCTGTCCCGCGAATGCGTGCACGGTCGATGTTCGCGAGAGAGAACGTTGCCATGTCGTAGGTAACGAGGTCTTCAATGCGGTTCTGATATACCTGCCACTGGAGGCTGCTGGACGCACTAAGGCGCCCGCGTATACCAAACTCGATGTTGAGGGAACGTTCCGGTTGCAAGGCAGGGTTGCCACCGAAACCGAAGCGCTGGGTGCTGTCGGGTGCGCGGAAGGCGCTACCAGCGCCAGCGGTGATTCGCCAAGTGTCAGATAGCCGTTGACCGAACTCCGCATTCCATGTCAATCGGGAACTGAACGCGTCGTGACTGCTGTGTCTTGCGGCCACCACCCATCGCCGATCACCATCATCTGCCTGATATTGCGCATAGAGCGCTTTGGTGTCCGGGCGCTCGTCGAAGGCCATACCAAATACTTGGGCCTCAGTATGCTCGCGGGTGACCACTGCACCGGTATTGATCTGGTGCCCGTTGGTCAGTGCGACATCCAGTTGCAAGTCCACGGTATCCCGGCGCGTTGACGCATAGTCCGGGGATTGGTTCTGGCGGATATCATCGACTGCCTGTGACCACTGCACGCGGGAGCGGACATTGCTCGTCCATGTGTAGGCAAGGTCTATTGCAGTCACGCGGTTTTTGAAGTCCTGATCCAAGGGTATCAGGAAGAAGTCGAGATACTCGGTGTTGCCCTGTGCTTCCCAGTGGCGTCCTTCAATCTCGAATCCGGCGATGGTGCCACCGACACTGGCGCCGACCGTCCGGTTGTCGTGGCCGCGAGCAACAGTGCTCGCGCGCTGGGGAGGAAATCCATCCGTCTCGAGGCGGCTGGCGTGAAGTCCCGCATGCCAGCCATCGCCGCGCCCCCTGATTGCGCCAGACAGTGATCGGGTTGCAAAGGAACCGAAGCCCGCTGAGGCGTCCGCGCCGAATCTCCCCTCGGGACGACGGGTAATGATGTTGATGACGCCGCCGATCGCTTCCGTACCGTACAAACTTGAGCGCGGGCCCTTCACAATCTCCACGCGCTCTATGTCTTCGGGTCGGATGTTGTGCAGGGCCGCGCCACCGAGGGTTCCCGGGTTTACCCGTACCCCATCGATGAGGACCTGCGTGTGGTTGCTGTTGGTGCCGCGCAAGAACAGGGAACTTGCCTGGCCCGGGCCGCCGTTGCGTCCGATTTCCAGGCCTGCCTGAAATCGCAGGGCTTCGGCGAGATCAAATGTGGCTGAACGGCGCAGTTCATCGCCTGAGATCACAATGACGGGCGCGAGCGTATCTGACAGCGCTTGTGGTGTACGACTGGCGGTGACGACTATCGTGCCATCGGTGGTGGTTTCGGCGTAGACAGGGCTGTAGAAAGTGATAGACGCTACGAGCGCCAGAACGGCGTGATGCTTCATTGCTTTTCCCCTTGCATGCTCGCCCGCATGCGGTTGATTAGGTGTCGGGACAACGCCTAAGGCCGGTCTCCGGGCTTACGAGTGGACAGTGTCCTGTCCTGTGCATCGCCTTCCCATGCAACACGCATAGTGGCTTCCTGATGCACAACGGCTCGCTTACCGTTGCGGGGGCAGCGCCGGACTTTCACCGGCTTCCCAATGTTCCGCGGACAGCGGAACGCCTTGAGGCAGTCGGACTGTACGGGCAGGCCAGCGGGGGTGTCAAGGTTCCGGCGGGAATGTGTATGCTTGAAGCCATGGATTCCCGCTTTCTTAAAACCGCCCACGCTGCAGTGGATGCCGCCGAGCGCGTGCTCAACCACTATTGGGACCAGGGCGTGCAGGCGCGATTGAAGGCGGATGCGAGTCCGGTGACGGTGGCAGACGAGGAAGCGGAATCCGTCATACGCGAGGTCATTTCAGCGGAGTTCCCGACGCACGGCTTCTACGGCGAGGAGGCTGGGCACACTCGCGCAGACGCCGAGTTTGTCTGGCTGATCGATCCGTTGGATGGCACCAAGAGCTTCATACGCAGGCAGCCTTTTTTCTCGACGCAGCTCGCGTTGCTGCA
>CAZKFT010000037.1:0-11784 GCA_964552205.1 uncultured Gammaproteobacteria bacterium | reverse complement strand
GGATGTGTCACGGACCTAGAGGGTGGACCTCTGACAGCGAAATCGACGACCATTCTTGCAAGTAACGGGCGGCTGCATGAGGCCGTATTGGGGGCTTTGTGGAATTGATGATTTATCAGGTGGATTCCTTCTCTGCGCGGCCGTTTGCCGGCAATCCAGCCGCCGTGTGTCCGGTGGAAGAATGGCCATCGGATGTCGTTCTCCAAGCCATCGCCGCCGAGAACAACCTCTCCGAGACTGCCTTCGTCGGTCCCGGGGCGGAGGGCATGCAGATTCGCTGGTTCACTCCCGCTGCGGAAGTCGACCTGTGCGGGCACGCGACCCTGGCCGCTGCGCATGTCCTCTTCTCGAAGGAAGCCGTAGAGGGCGATCTAATCATCTTCGAATCCCGCAGTGGCGCGTTGACTGTCAAGCGCCTGCCGGACGGGCGATTGGAGTTGGATTTCCCTGCGTGGCCGCCGAAGCAAGTAGAAGTCACGCCGGGAATCGCACAGACGTTGGGTGTGGTGCCGCAGGAATTCTGGCATGCCAAGTACTACATGGCAGTGTTCGAGAGCGAAGCAGAAGTGCGCGCATTGGTTCCGGACATGAAACGGGTGGCGCAGCTGGATGCGACCGGCCTGATTGTGACGGCACCCGGCAAGGACTGCGACTTCGTATCACGCTTCTTCGCGCCGCGCCTGGGAGTACCGGAAGATCCGGTCACTGGTTCTGCGCACTGCACGCTGGCGCCCTATTGGAAGGACCGCCTGAACAAGCGTTCAATGCATGCACGGCAAGTGTCTGCACGGGGTGGCGAGCTGTGGTGCGAGGTGGATGGTGATCGCGTGCGGATTGCCGGACATGCTGTGGAGTTTATGTCCGGGGTCATCCGCATCCCCTGAGCCCTAGCGGGGCTGGAAGAGGGTGCCGCCTTCCCAAGGAATTGCGGTGACTGGGATACCGAACAGGCGCTGAAGATTGTCAGCATTGAGCACTTCAGCAGTCGGCCCCAACTGCGTCTTTCCCTCGCCGAACATCAGCAGAAGCTGGTCACAGAAGCGTGACGCGAGATTAATGTCGTGCAATGTCATCACCACTGCCTTGCCACCTTCGCGCGCGTAGCGCGAGAGCATACGAAGAATGTCGATCTCGTGGTGAAGGTCAAGATGGTTGCTTGGCTCATCCAGAAGGAATACATCGGGATCCTGGGTGATGACGGTGGCTAAGGCCAGGCGTTGGCGCTCGCCGCCGGAAAGCGTGTTGACGGCACGACCCTCGAGGTCCGACAGGTCCACCGCAGCCAGTGCGCTGCGGGCCAGACGGATATCGCTGGCGCTTTCCCATTGCCAGAAATCGATGTGCGGGTGGCGCCCGATGAGTGCAGTTTCCAGAACAGTCGCAGGAAAAGGGTCCTCGTGTTCCTGCATCAACAGTCCGACCTGCTGCGCGATGCGTCGGCGGGATAGCTGTTCGAGCGGAGCCCCCCTGACCATGACGGCGCCTGCGTCAGCGCTGCGCAATCCGACAAGCGTATGCAAAAGGGTGGTCTTGCCAACGCCATTCTGGCCCAGCACGCCGATGCATTGCCCAGCACGGAGCTGCAGGTCGAGATGGGTGCACACTTGCTTGCCGCCGATGCTGACATTGAGCCCGCGGAGCTCCAGCAGTGGATTAGGTTCCAGCACGGTCATTGGCGTGCCCGGTGCAGAAGATAGAGAAACAATGGTACGCCCACCAAAGCTGTGACAACGCCGACTGGCAGCTGTTGCGGGGCCAAAGCTGTTCTCGCCACCGTGTCTGCGACCAGAAGTAGGGTGCCACCCAGAAGCACACAGCCGGGCAGGAGCCTGCGGTGGTCTGTACCCGCTATCAGGCGCAGCATGTGCGGCACGACCAGTCCAACGAATCCAATAGCTCCCGCCATGGTCACCGCCGTTGCCGTCAACAATGATGCCAACACATAGATTCCGATGCTGAGCGGCCGCACTGCCACTCCCAGCGCGCCTGCTTGCAGTTCGCCCCGCGCCAAGATGTTGAGTGGTCGTGCAAACGGTATGGCCATGGCGGCTCCCATTATCAGAACCACCAGTCCGTTCCATGGCATCTCCGTGTGAGAAAGGTCGCCCATCAACCAGAAAAGCATCCCGCGCAAGCTTCCATCTGGCCCCAATGCCAGCATCAGACTGATGACTGCACCCCATCCTGCAGCAATGACGACGCCGGTGAGCAGTAGTCGTGTCGGTGTCCAACCACCACGGCCGTGAGCCAGAACAAACACCAGGAACGTGGAGAGCAATGCGCCAGCAAAAGCACCGCCGCCAATCCAGAAGCTACCAAGCCCGAGCATGATGGCTCCCAAGGCAAACACAGCGGCGCCTCCAGAAACTCCCAGGATGTAGGGGTCGGCAAGCGGGTTGCGCAAAAGCACCTGCATCAACGCGCCTGCAAGCGCCAGAAGCCCACCAGTGACAAACGCTGCGACCGCTCGTGGCAATCGCAATTCGAGAATGACAGTACGGGCCAGATCGTCCCCACCGCCGAACAAGGTTGCCAGCACGACGCGCGGTGGCAAGGATACGCTTCCCCACCCAAGCGCAAAAACCGCCGCCGCTACCAGAAGAGCGATCAGGACGACGTAAAAGGGCAGGGCGGCGACACGCGGCATCAGGCGTGGGAGGATACAATAACTCGCATGATTGACCGCCACGGATTCCGCAGTAACGTCGGCATCGTCCTCGTCAATGGGGCGGATCAGGTGTTCTGGGGCCGTCGCGTTGGCCGCGGAGGCTGGCAGTTTCCGCAAGGTGGCATCGCGACGGGCGAGTCGCCCCGTGATGCCATGTACCGTGAATTGGGGGAGGAGATTGGCCTCGCAAGGGATGATGTGGAGGAGGTTGGAAGAACACGACGCTGGTTGCGGTACCGCCTGCCGGCCAAATATCGCCAGGTGGCCAGGCATCCCATGTGCATCGGCCAGAAGCAGATCTGGTTCCTGTTGCGCTTAACTGCAGAGGAGGCGGCCGTGAATCTGGCTGCGACCGACCGGCCAGAGTTCGAGGATTGGCGTTGGGTGGACTACTGGCAACCCCCGGAAGAGGTCATTTTCTTCAAGCGCAAAGTCTATGAAAGGGCGTTGAAAGAACTGGCTCCGCTGATTTTCAAAGGATAGTGTCTAATAGGTATTGAGAATCATTATCATTTCGATTAAGATTTTCTCCGTCGCTCACCCCGCTATGGAGAAAAGAATAGATGTTTCCGGCAACCCGCCCCGCTACAGCACTGATTGTGCTGCTCTTTCTGACCCTTTCTCTCGATCTCCAAGCGCAGGACGCCGCACCAACCGACTTCGGCCGCCTGCAGGTCGTGGGTAACGCCGAGCGCGCTCAGACCCTGCCGGGGTCCGCCCACTTTGTCGGTTCAGACGATTTGTCGGCGTTCGACCATACCGATGTCAATCGTGTGCTGCGTCAGGTGCCCGGTCTGTATCTCATCGACGAAGAAGGCTTTGGTTTGCGCCCGAACATCGGGATGCGTGGCTCGGGCACAGACCGCAGTTCACGCGTAACGATTCTGGAAGACGGCGTGCTGATGGCGCCTGCCCCGTATGCAGCCCCTGCTGCGTACTACTTTCCGACCATGGCACGAATGAATGCAGTTGAAGTCCGCAAAGGCTCGGTATCCATCAAGCATGGCCCGTACACGACCGGCGGGGCGGTGAACTTCCTGTCCACCCCAATCCCGGAACAGACAAGCCTTCGCGCGCGTCTGACTGCCGGCAGTTTTGGGACCAGAAACTTCTACGGATCGGTTGGCGGAACCGGGGAGTCCGTTGGCGTTTTGCTCGAGACCGTGCAACAACACACCAACGGGTTCAAGGACCTCGATGGTGGGGGGGATACGGGATTCCAGTTGCAGGATTATCTGGCACGGCTGTCCTGGCGACCCGGGGGGTCTCTCGATCAGGAATTCCAGTTCAAAATCGGTGCAGTCGATCAGGAAAGTGACGAAACCTATCTCGGTCTGACAGCCGCCGATTTCGATGCAACACCCTATCGTCGATACAGCATCTCGCAACTGGACCGTATCGAAACGGAGCATCGGCAGTATCAAGTCCGCCATGTACTGCGCGCCGGGATGATGGACTTCACCACTGTCGCCTACCGTAATGACTTCGCGCGAGCATGGTACAAACTGCAGACCATCGGCGGAATGAGCCAGTCTGCCTTGTTGCGGAACCCCGACGCGAACCCGCTCCAAATGGGGTGGGTGCGGGGTGAGACCGACAGCCCGGATGATGCCATCGTCATCCGGAACAACAACCGTGAGTACTACTCCACAGGCATCCAGCACATCATGGCCTGGAACTTGGTTGCCGGGGAGACGCAGCACGACATCGAGTTGGGATTGCGGCTGCACCGTGACGAGGAAGACCGCTTCCAGAACGATGATCGATATCGGATGACGGCTGGTCGTTTGATATTGACCACTGCTGGAGCGCCTGGAAGTCAAGACAACCGGGTTGGAAGCGCGCGGGCATCCTCGGTCTTTCTGCAAGACGAGATTCGCGCCGGGGACTGGATAGTCACACCCGGTGCGCGCTATGAACATATCGAGACTGAACGTCGTAGTTTTGCGCTCACGGACCCCACACGCGCGGCCGGGCCAACGCAGCTTGTGACGGCGAGTCACTCCGTATTCATTCCGGGGATTGGTGCCAGTCGCCGTCTGGGGCAGGGTACTGTGATGTTCGGTAGCGTCCATAGGGGATTCACTCCGCCGGCGCCTGGCAGTACCGCAGACGCGGAAGAAAGCACCAATTACGAGTTCGGGCTACGCCGCAGCGTGGGCGCCTTCTCCGGCGAGTTGGTCGGTTTCTATAACGATTACTCGAACTTGGTTGGAACCTGTACCGCTTCGACGGGCGGGGGGTGCAACATCGGCGACCAGTTCTCCGGTGGTGCAGTCAAGATGGTGGGCGCAGAGGCGCTGGCACGCTACACCTTCCGAAGTGCTGATGCTGCCGTCCGCCTACCGGTCACATTCGCCTACACCTACACCCAGGCCGAGTTCCGCACGGCGTTCAACAGCAGCTTTTCCGAGTTTGGCAATGTGCAGGTCGGCGATGAACTTCCCTACCTCCCGCAACACCAGTGGCAGCTCCGGGTTGGTCTTGAGGCAGAACGCTGGGGCCTGAACATTGGTGCGTCGTGGGTGGACGAAATGCGCACTACCGCAGGGACTGGCCGTCCGGGGCGTACGGATCGCACTGACAGTTTCCTAGTTGTGGACCTTGCCGGCAGCTATCAATTGTGGCCAGGCGTGGAACTGTTCGGCAAAGTCGACAACCTGCTGGACAACGATTACATCGTGGCTTGGCGTCCTGCTGGCGCGCGTCCAGGAATGCCGCGCGCACTGCAACTTGGTGTGCGATTGGACTTCTGATTCAGAATGGCTTCACCACTGCGAGCAGTACGATGGCGACCAGAAGCAACGCGGGCGCTTCATTGAACCAGCGGTACCAACGCTCGGTGTGGGTGTTGGTACCGTCGGCGAGATGCTTCATCAGGCGATAACACCAGGCGTGGTATCCGATAAGCAGCACTACCAGGCCGAGCTTGATGTGCATCCAAAGCGGCATGGTCCAGCCGGAAGCCAAGTAGACATACAGTAGCCAGAACCCAAACACTGCCGTCACTACGGCGCCGAGGGTCATGATGCCGAACAGGCGTCGCTCCATCATGCAGAAGCGCTGGTGCCCGGGCATGTCGGTACAGCCTGCGTGGTAGACGAACAGCCTGGGCAGGTAAAACAACCCCGCAAACCAGGTGACCATGAAAATCACATGAAGTGCCTTCAGCCACGCCATGCGACTATCATACCCGCATGCTCTCACCCAAGCTGGTAGTCCGCCCCCACAACCCGCGCCGAATAATGGTGCGCATCCTCCTGGTCGTGGCGGCGGCGGTGGCGCTGGTCTGGAGTGCCTACGAGTCCGGTAGATCGGTTTCAGGGCATGATTTCAGTGCGGCGCGTGAGGAGCGTCGACAGCTGATGAATGATCTCCAGCGGGCCGAGCGAGAAAATGCGGACCTGAGGGCGCGCATGGCCATCGTGGAGCGCTCCTCCCAGGTGGACAGCGTCGCTCATGAGGACCTGCGGACAATGCTGGCTGATCTCAATGCGGAGATTCTGGCCTTGCGGGAGGAGTTGGAGTTCTACCGGGGCATCGTCTCGCCCGCTGACACCAGACGTGGCTTGCGAGTCCATGACCTGCGACTGGAGCCCATGGATGGTGCTCAAGCGTGGCGGTTCAGGTTGGTGCTGATCCAGGCCATGCAGCATGACCGCCAGGCTCAAGGAACCGCACATCTGACCATCGTCGGTACCGGTGTTGGTTCGCCACAAAGGATTGCATTGTCGGATGTAGGAAGCGTTCCGGAGGGCGGTATCGCATTCGACTTCCGATACTTCCAGGAGTTTGACGGTGATATCCTGCTCCCCGAGGGATTCGTCCCCAATCGCGTAGAGGTGGAGCTGGTGCCACGGAGTAGCCGCGACGGGCGGGTTGAGCAAGTGTTCGACTGGCCGTTGGCCCAATGAAGACCGGAGGCAAATATGTTCGGTGGTAGCAAGGCAAAAAGCACGAATGCCAAAATTGACACGCTGGTCGGGCGGAACACCCAGATTGTGGGTGACCTGTCATTCAGCGGTGGATTGCATGTGGATGGGTCCGTCTGTGGCAATGTGGTCGCCACCACCGACCCGAAGGCTGTGGTGAGTATTAGCGAAAACGGCGAAATTTCGGGCGAGGTACGCGTTCCGTTCGTCGTGGTAGATGGCAAGGTCGAGGGAGATGTGTATGCCTCCGAACGTCTGGAATTGGCGCCTCATGCCCGCGTCAGCGGCAATGTTTTCTACAATCTGCTGGAAATGGCGGCGGGTGCGGAAGTCAATGGTAAACTGATACACCAGCCGGGTGGACCGAAACTCTTGGAACTTCATGTCCCGGCAGAGTCTCAGACTACTCACGAAGAACACTAGAGGTCATATGTCGCAAGCACAACAGATATCACCACCGTCGGTCATCTTCACCAACGCTGCAGCGTTGAAGGTGAAGCAGCTCATCGACGAAGAGGACAACCCGGAGCTCAAGCTCCGCGTTTTCATCTCCGGTGGCGGGTGCTCGGGCTTCCAGTATGGTTTCACGTTCGACGAGGAAATCACCGATGGCGATGTCCAGGTGGAGAACTGTGGCGTCACGCTGTTGGTTGACCCGATGAGTTTCCAGTACCTTGCGGGCGGCGAAATCGACTACTCGGAGGGACTTGAGGGGGCGCAGTTCATCATTCGCAACCCCAACGCCAGCACCACCTGCGGTTGCGGGTCGTCTTTCTCGGTTTAACCCCTGGGCGGTAACCAGACTGCCCCGAGCGTTGCCGGTCTTGTTGCACCCGTAACTTCCATCAAGCCCTCCGGTGACTGCGCGTGTATGCGTTCGCGCGCCAACCACGCGAACATCGCGGCTTCGACAAAGTCCGGATTGATTCCCACCGCGTCGGTCGATTGCACCCGAGCGCCCGATAGCATGTCCCCCAGTCGCGCCATCAAAGTCGTGTTATGCACGCCGCCCCCGCACACATACACAGGTGCGCCGTCAGGTGCGTGCGCTTCCACGGCACGGGCGACAGTCAACACTGTCAGTTCGCACAGGGTGGCTTGGACATCCGCAGCGTCCGCCGTTACACCCTCCAGATGGCGGTCAAGCCACTCCCTATTGAACACCTCGCGCCCCGTGCTCTTGGGTGGCGCCAGTGCGAAGTACGGATCCATCAGAAAGCTGTTCAAAAGGCCCGGGATCACTTTGCCCTGTGCCGCCATTGCGCCGCCCCGGTCATAGCGACCGACGCCGCATCGCTGTGCCCATCCGTCCATCAGGGTGTTGGCTGGCCCCGTGTCGAAACCGGTGACCTTGCTTTGGCCGTGGAGAATGGTGACATTCGCAATTCCCCCAAGATTGACCACAACCCCTGCCTCGGCCTGTTCGGCGAACATGGCGGCATGAAACAGCGGCGCAAGGGGTGCGCCCTGTCCGCCACAGGCCATATCCGCACGCCGGAAGTCGGCAACCACCGGGATACCAAGCCGACATGCAATACGGTTCGGGTCGCCGACTTGAAGCGTCGAGTACCCCGGGTGGTGAAACACGGTCTGGCCGTGACTTCCGACTGCCGAGACGGCGGATGCATCGATACCGGCTTGTTTGAGCAAGGTCGACGCCACATTGGCAAACGCATCGCCGACCTCAACATCAAGTTCGGCCAGCTCCTGCAATGAGCCTGTGCCACCGGCAATCATGTGCTCGACACGCGCCTTCAGGGAATCCTCATAAGGCTCTGTCAGAGCATGTACGACTGTCGGGAGTGCCGTATCGTCAAACCGCACAAGGGCGGCGTCTATGCCATCTGCGCTGGTGCCGGAAATTAGGCCTAAAAAGAGCGTACTCACTGTGGGCCGTGTCTGGCCTCAGCGGTCGTCCGCTGAGGCGATGTTCTGCGGCGCGCTGATGGACAGCGCCTCGAGGTGCGTGAGGAGCGGAATGGCATGCGCACGAAACTGTTCGCGGTAGCGTTCCGGAAGTGGCGCTGCATCAGGCAGTCGCACGGTAAGCGGGTTGCGATGTGCGCCGTCCAAGCGGAACTCGTAGTGCAGGTGCGGGCCTGTAGCAAGACCTGTCATTCCCACTCTGCCAATGCGCTGACCCTGACGAACCCGTGTTCCAACCGTGACGCCACGTTCAAACCGGGAGAGATGCGCGTACAAGGTGGTGATGCCGCCGCCATGCTGAATCTCGACTACATTGCCATAGCCACCACGTACACCTCGGAAGATCACCCTTCCGTCACCCGCGGCACGCACTTCCGTGCCGGTCGGCGCGGCGTAGTCGATCCCACGGTGCGCACGGATGGTGTTGAGGACCGGATGCCGCCGATTCGGGTTGAAATGCGAGCTGATCCGCGTGAACTCCAGCGGGGCTCGCAAAAACGCTTTGCGCATGGCGCGACCGTCCGGGGAGTAGTACCCGGCGCGCTCCTCATCATCCACGAAGTACACAGCACGGTAGGTCCGGCCCTGGTTGACGAACTCGGCCGCCAGGATGGCGCCATCGCGTATGCGCTCGCCGTCCCGGAATACCTCATCGTAAAGAACCCGGAAGCTGTCGCCGCGGCGAATCTCGAGGGCGAAATCGATGTCCCAACCGAAAATCCGCTCCGCCAGCGTCATTGTGAAGCCGTCAGACAGCCCCGCATCCCGTGCGGCGTTGAACAGGTTGGAGGTGATGGTGCCTTCTGCGAACGAAATGCGGCGCTCAATCGGGTGGTCCACTATCCGGCTGGCGAACACTTGATTGTCCCGGTACACCTCGAGTGTGCGGGCTTCATCCAGGCTGTAGTTCACCTTGACGAGCTGTCCGTCAGGGTCACGTGTCAGGCTGACCAACTCACCCGGTTGCAGTGACGCCAGACGGCGGGCTTGCGGCGACGCCTGAACGACTGCGTGCACGTCAGCAGCAGTGAGCCCGACACGAGCAAAGATGCGTGCCAAGCTGTCGCCGCTGGTGACACGTACTTCGACCGTCGAAGGGCCATCCGCACTCTCGACGGGCTCACCCGGAACCGCTGACAAGCTCGCCCCGGAGCTTGCAACCATCGGTAAGGTAAGCGGGATGTCTCTATGTTGCTGGTCTGCGCTGGACCCTTCCAAACCGAACACGGAGACAAAAAGGATGCCGAGGATGATGATGCTGGACCCAACAAGGAAGGTAGGCGCGCGCGCCCCGCGACCGACCGGGCTGCGTGGCTTATAATCACCGCGAGTTGTCAGGCGGTCCCCCATGGGGCAGAACATAGCCCGCGCTCCCCTAGCGGTCAATGGAAATAACATGAACGACAAAGCGGTGTCAGAACAATTGGCCGAACTCAAGCGGGGAGCTGCCGAGCTTCTCATAGAGGCGGACTTGAAAAAAAAGCTGGCCCTCGGCCGACCGCTGCGCATCAAAGCTGGGTTCGACCCGACCGCGCCTGACCTGCATCTCGGGCACACAGTGCTGCTGAACAAGATGAGGCAGTTTCAGGAACAGGGCCACGAAGTGATATTCCTGATTGGTGACTTCACCGGCATGATCGGCGACCCGAGCGGTCGCAATGCAACACGCCCACCATTGTCACCGGACGACATAGCGGCGAATGCCGAGACCTACAAGACGCAAATATTCAAAGTGCTGGACCGCGACCGTACGCGCATCGAGTTCAATTCACGGTGGATGGGGCCGATGACTGCGGCGGATCTCGTCAGGCTGGCGTCCAGGCATACGCTCGCGCGTCTGATGGAGCGGGACGATTTCAGCAAGCGCCAGGCGTCACAGCAACCCATTTCCATTCATGAACTGCTTTACCCCATCGTGCAGGGGTATGACTCGGTCGCATTGGAGGCGGATGTCGAACTCGGCGGCACCGACCAGAAGTTCAACCTGCTGATGGGGCGTCAACTCCAGGAGGCTTATGGACAGGCGCCGCAGGTTGTTCTGATGATGCCCATTCTGGAAGGCCTGGACGGCGTGCAGAAGATGTCCAAGTCGCTGAACAACTACATCGGCATCGATGAGCCGGCGGATGACATGTTCGGCAAGGTGATGTCCATTTCAGATGACCTGATGTGGCGCTGGTTTGAGCTGTTGAGTTTCCGCCCGCTGACCGACTTGGCCCGATTGAAAGCGCGTGTGGCCGAGGGCGCCAACCCCCGTGACATCAAATTCGAACTGGCCGAGGAGATCGTTGCTCGTTTCCATGGGCCGGCTGCAGGCCCAGCTGCCCGCGAGGCCTTCACCCGTCGATTCAGCCAGGGTCAGCTGCCAGATGAGATACCGGAGGTCTCCGTTTCCGGGGCACCGTTGAAAATCGCCAACCTGATCAAGGACGCTGGCTTGGCCCAAAGTACCTCCGAAGCGCTGCGTCTCATAGGCCAGGGTGCGGTCCGGGTGGACGGCGAGCGAGTAGCGTCCGCTGACCAGGAATTTGCCGCTGGGGAAGTCGTGCTCGTACAGGTCGGAAAGCGCAGAATTGCCAGAGTCAAAATTAGTTCTTGACCTCGTCATGAAACTGTCTAAAATGCGCGCCTCTCGCTAGGGAAGCGGACCCGATTTAGGGGCGGCACGGCGCCAAAAAAACAGCCTAAACGCTGTTGACGGACCCCTTGTGCCATGTATAATGGCCGGTCTGCATCGGGCTTTTGCCCATCGCTCTTTAACAACTTGGACTGGACAACTTGTGTGGGCGCTCGCGTCGACGGTTTGTACGCAAACTGTTGTGAAGTGAGTGACCATTTTTGTAAGTCAGTTAATTCTGATTTTCAGGATGTCTTCAACTTCGAATGGATTGATTGCCCAAAAAGCAGTCGAATTGTTCAAACTGAAGAGTTTGATCCTGGCTCAGATTGAACGCTGGCGGCATGCTTAACACATGCAAGTCGAACGGCAGCACAGGAGAGCTTGCTCTCTGGGTGGCGAGTGGCGGACGGGTGAGTAATGCATAGGAATCTGCCCAGTAGCGGGGGACAACCCGGAGAAATCCGGGCTAATACCGCATACGCCCTACGGGGGAAAGAGGGGGACCTTCGGGCCTCTCACTATTGGATGAGCCTATGTCGGATTAGCTTGTTGGTGAGGTAACGGCTCACCAAGGCGACGATCCGTAGCTGGTCTGAGAGGACGATCAGCCACACTGGGACTGAGACACGGCCCAGACT